>NZ_BAAAZR010000001.1:1085488-1337325 GCF_039537005.1 Sphaerisporangium flaviroseum
ACGCCCAAAGATCATGACATGTCATCTTCAGTCATATTCGGTGTGTTGCTTACACAGTTTGGGGGGTGAGTGATGACTCGCCACGAGGGTCGTCTCGGTGCGCTCGCCGAGATCGATTCATCCGCAGCCGAGCTTGCCGACCGCATGGTCGGCCTGTCGGTCCGCGGGCTTCCTCCGGGGTACGTCAACGGTGAGTTCGTCTTCACCAGGCGGGGCAGGCTCGGCGGCGACGGGCGCTGGACGGCCGTCCCCGAAGGGCGGAGCGTGCGCTACAGCGCCATCGTGGCCCTCGGCGTCGCCGCGCTCCCGGAGGACGCGCAGCGAGCCGCCCTGGCGGGCGACACCGTCCTCGATCTGGTGGGAAACCTGGTCAAGGGCCTGCCGGACGTCGGCAACCTGGGCGACGTGGCCCTCGTCGCATGGGCGGCGGCCGAGGCCGGCCACCCCGGGCTCGACAGGGCTCTCCAGCGGCTGGCGGAGCTCGAAGGCGCACTGCGCCCAGGCGACCCGGTCCACACCGTCGAGGCGTCGTGGGCGCTGGCGGCCCTGGTCGCGGCGCACCGGGTGAGCCACGGCGCCGCGGACCTGGACCGGCGGCTGGACCACGCGAGGGAGAGGCTGCTCACGGGCCTGGGCGACGACCGGCTCTACCGGCACGTCCTCGGCCCCGCCTCCTGGTACCGCGCCCACGTCGGCTGCTTCGCCGACCAGGTCTACCCGCTGCAGGCCCTCGCCCGCCTGCACGCCCACACCGGCGACGCGGCGGCGCTCAAGGCGGCCGAGCGGATCGCCGCGGGCATCTGCGCGGCACAAGGGCCGCAGGGCCAGTGGTGGTGGCACTACGACGCGCGCACGGGTGGCGTGGTCGAGGGCTATCCGGTCTACAGCGTCCACCAGCTCTCGATGGCGCCGATGGCGCTGCTCGACCTCGCCGACGCCGGCGGCACCTCCTACATGAAGGAGATAGCGCTCGGCCTGCACTGGATGACCTCCCGGCCCGAGATCGACGACGAGCTGATCGTCGAAGAGCTCGACCTGACCTGGCGCAAGGCCGCCAGGGACGATCCGAAGAAGATCGTGAGAGGCGTGCGCGCCGTGGCCACCGCGATCAACCAGGGCTCGCGCCTCGGCGTGCTCGACCGCATCTACCCGCCGCTCGCCGTCGACCGCGAGTGCCGTCCTTACGAGCTCGGATGGCTGCTGTACGCGTGGGTGTTCTCGCTGCCCCGCGACACGCCGGGGACGCAGGGGTGACCGGCGTCCCGGCGCCGCGCAGGGCGCTTTTGGGGATGTCCCTCGACGCTCTCACCATGGAGCAGACCGTGGCGCGGTGCGTGGCGGCGGTCGAGGGCCGGGAGAACCTCACCATCGGCGTGGTGAACGCCGCCAAGGCCGTCCGCATGGGCCAGGACCAGGTGCTGCGCGACTCGGTGACCTCGTGCGATCTGGTGGTCGCCGACGGCCAGTCGATCGTGTGGGCCTCCCGATTCCTCGGCAGGCCGCTGCCCGAGCGGGTGGCCGGCATCGACCTGTTCACCTCGCTGATGGAGGAGGGCGCCCGGCGGTCGTACCGCGCGTACTTCCTGGGGGCCCGGCCAGAGGTGCTCGAACGGGTGGTCGCGGAGGTGCGCCACCGCTATCCGGGCCTGGAGATCGCGGGGGCGCGCGACGGCTACTTCACCGACGAGGAGGCCGCCGAGGTGGCGGCACGGATCGGGGAGGCCAAGCCCGACCTGCTGTTCCTCGGGATGACCTCGCCGAAGAAGGAGATCTTCCAGGCGCGGTTCGCCGAGGACATCAGGGCCGGAGTGATCCACGGCGTCGGCGGGTCGTTCGACGTGCTGGCCGGGAAGGTGCGCCGGGCTCCCGCGCTGTGGCAGAGGCTCGGCCTCGAATGGGCCTACAGGTTCCTCCAGGAGCCCTTACGGCTGGGACCTCGCTACGTCTCCACCAACACCCGGTTCGCCTGGATGGTGGTGAAGGAGTACGTCCAGGGCCATCGGAGGGGTGCCTGACTGCTCAGGTCCTGCTGCTCTCGTCCCGCAGCCACGTCGTGTAGTCCTTGGCCCGTACGGCACGGCGCGCCCTGGCCCGCGCGACGAGCGTGACGGCGAGGAACACGCCGAGGTGCGGCGCGAGCCACGGCGCGCGCGCGGCGATGGCGAGCAGGTCGCGAAGGCCCGTGCGGGCGTCCTGCCCGGCCATCGGGCCCTGCTCGATCTCCGCGACGACCGTCACGGCGCGGACCCGGCGCCGCATCAGGTCGGCGAGGGTACGCGGCGGGTGGATGACCGCGTGGGCCGTGCGCACCACCTGACGCTCGCCGGGCGCGAAGGCGAGCGAGGCCGCGAGGTCGTCCCCCATGACCGGCGGCAGGTCCATGATGCGCCGGTTGCCCTCCTCGGACACCGCGATCACACCCCGGCCGAAGAGCCCTTCTCGCACGGCCGGGAGGCGGTTCCAGACGGCGTAGTAGGCGCGCACCGGCCATGGCCGGTCGCGCAGCTCCAGCGCCCTCTCAGGGGCGGCGGCGAGGGCCCCCGAGCCGCCGTGCAGGAGCGTGTCGCGGAGTGCCCGCACGTCGGCGGTGCCCACCTCGACGTCGGCGTCCACGTAGATGCGGGGATGGCCGACGGCCGCCTCGTCGCCGAGGCGCAGTGCCTCCCGCTTGGAGGGCACCGGCGTCTCGATCACGCGGACGCCGAAGTCACGTGCGACCGAGGCGGTGTCGTCCTCACAGCCGTTGGCCACGACGACCACGTCGAACTCTCCGGGGGCCGCCCCGCCGAGCAGGCGCGAAAGGAGCCGGCCGATTACCCGGGCCTCGTTGTGGGCCGGGATGATGACGCTCGCGCTTGGCATAGTTCCGAAGTATTCACCCTCAACGGGAGTGTTCGATGACCGAACCGCGAATAGCGCCCACCGCCGACGTCGACCCCAGCGCGAAGATCGGTTCGGGCAGCCGGATCTGGCATCTCGCCCAGGTCCGCGAGCAGGCCGTGCTGGGTGAGGGATGCATCCTCGGGCGCGGCGCGTACGTCGGTCCGGGCGTCCGGGTCGGCGACCGGGTCAAGCTGCAGAACTACTCCTTGGTGTACGAGCCCGCGGTCCTGGAGGACGGTGTGTTCGTCGGGCCCGCGGCCGTGCTGACCAACGACATGTACCCCCGATCGACCGATGTGGACGGCGAGGTGAAGCGCGACGGTCACTGGACCGCCGAGGGCGTGGTCGTACGCGTGGGCGCCTCCATCGGGGCGCGGGCCGTGGTCGTCGCCGGGCGCACCATCGGGCGGCACGCCCTGGTCGCCGCCGGGGCGGTCGTCACCAGGGACGTTCCCGACTTCGCCCTGGTGGCGGGCGTTCCGGCCCGCCGGATCGGCTGGGTCGGACGTGCGGGGGTGACGCTGCGCGAGAGCGCGCCCGGACGCTGGAGCTGCCCGGAGACCGGAGAGGTCTACACCGAGCACGACGGCCGGTTGAGCGGGCCCGCTGAGGCGGAGCACGAGGGCCGGCCGGGCGAGACGGGCGGGCGCGGCGACGGCCCGTCCATCGGGCCGGCGTGAACGTCGCGTCTCTGTCCGGGCGCGCCAGGATCGCGATCCTCGCGGTCGCGGTCCTACTGTTCGGCGCGGCGGGAACGGTGTACGTCCTCAAGGCCAGGTCGGCCGCGAAGGGCTCGGCGCGGGCGGCGGCCGTGCGGAGCGCGGCGCCGCTGCCGCGCCAGACGGCCCTGGAGGCGGGCGACCTGTTCACGGTGCGTGCGGGCGCCTCGCCGGACAGCGGCAGGGTACTGGCGCTGCCCGCACGCGGAAAGGGCCAGGCGCGCACCACAGGACTCCACTGCAAGCGCTTCTACGCCGCGGCCGGTACGGGCCTGTGCCTGCGGGTCACCAGCGGCCTGGCGGCCCGGTCGGAGGCCATCGTGGTCGACGATCACCTTCGCGAGGGGCGGAAGGTCGCCCTGTCCGGGATCCCCAGCCGGGCGCGGGTCTCCGCGAGCGGGCGCATGGCGGCCTGGACCTTCTTCGTGGCGGGTGACTCCTACCTGAGCGTCGGGTTCTCCACCCGCGCGGGCATCCTGGACACCCGCACGGGCACGCTGGTCAAGAACCTGGAGGAGTTCACGCTGGAGAAGGACGGGCACGACTTCACTGCGCCTGACCTCAATTACTGGGGTGTCACCTTCGCGGCCGACGACAACCGCTTCTACGCCACGGTGTCCAGCGAGGGCAGGACCTACCTGGTGCAGGGCGACTTCGCCGAGCGCCGGATGCGCACGCTGCGTGAGAACGCCGAGTGCCCCTCGCTCTCCCCGGACGGCACCCGTGTGGCGTACAAGAAGCGGATGGGCGGCGCCGGCGATCCCTGGCGGCTGTACGTGCTGGACCTGAGGTCGGGCCGGGAGACCGCGCTCGCCGAGCCCGCGAACGTGGACGACCAGGCCGCGTGGCTCGACGCTCGTACGCTGATGTACAGCAGGCTGCGGGGCGACAGCTCGGACGTGTGGACGGTGCCCGCCGACGGCTGGGGGCGGCCGGAGCTCCTCCTGCGCGACGCCTACTCTCCCGCCGCGACGTGATGGGCGCCCCGGCGGGCGATCGGGCGTCGGCGCGGGAACGTGGACGGCGCGGGTGCGTGGACGGCGCGGGAACGTGGCCGGCGTGGGTGCGCCCGGCCCCGCGCTCGACGCCGAGGCGGCGACCCGTACGGCCGGTCCGGTCAGGAGGCGACCGGTTCGCCGGTGTTCTCCCACACGTTGTTCTCGAAGCGGTTCCCCTTGGCCTTGCTGTTGAAGTAGGTCACCGGCCCCCAGAAGCCGCCCTTGGGGAACAGGCGCCGGGTGAAGACGTTGCCGATGATCCGGATGTCGGTGGGGACACCGAACTTCCCCTCACCGCCGTAGATCGTGTAGCCGCCGCCACCGAGCAGGTTGCGCTCGATGAGTACGTCGTGCGCACGGCTGAAGTCCTGATAGATCGAGATCGCGGAGGTCTGCGAGATCTGGTTCAGGATGGTGTTGTGGCGGATCGTGAGGCTCAATCCCTTCTGGGGGGATCCGTTGGCCTGGGGACCGGTCACGTGGTCGCCGGGGTACTCCTTGAAGTCGTGCATGTAGGAGTCCTCGATGAGGCCGTGGTCGGTGCCGACGGAGTTCGACACGGTGTGGATGTTCGCGCGCCGCACCGTGATGTCGCCCCCCTGGTTCAGGACGCCCCACTGGGCCTTGACGACGCCGTCGCCGGAGATCTCGCAGTCTTCGATCACGGCGCCCGACGCGCCCTGCGCCTGGATGATCGACCAGTCGCCCTCGCCGATCACCCGCACGTTGCGGACCGTCACCTTGTCGGCCTTGATGTTCAGCTTCCCGTGCACCTCGAGGTTCTCCACCACGGCGCCCGGCTTGAGCACGGTGACCTCGCCGACCTTCTTGAGCGCGACCCCCTTGCGCAGGCCCGTGTTCTCCGCGGAGGGGAAGCCGTCGCGGGCCGGGGACGCACTGACGTCTGGCTGTGAGCTGTGCCCGGGGATGGGGTCGCGCCCGTCGTCCGCCGCACCGCCGGCGCTACATCCTGCGACGGCCAGGCCACTGAAAGCGACGAAGGCGACGAACAGTGCGTACCGGCCGGGTAGCGAAGAGGACACCGAGAACTCCAGCTCATAAGTCTGCGGAACGCTCCAGCGGGCCCGCCGGGAGCGCTGTCACCTGTCGTGGATCACATCTACGGGGTCGTGCGGGCTCCGAGGCGCGGCGGTCGTGCGCGCCGGATCGGGCCCGTGTCCGCCGTCGTCTGGTGTGGTGCGGGGGAACGTCCGCCACCCTCGCCGCTCCGGTCGCGGGTGGAGTACAGGACCGCGGCGGAGGACAGAGCGGCGATGAGGGCGACGCCGACGGTGGCGCGGCCCTTTTGGAGCCCTTGCCGATCGGGTCCCATGACCGAGCCGATGGGCTCCATCTTGATCATCACGCGCCCGCTGGCGCCCGCCGAGGTCTGCAGCCGGTGGAGCTTCTGGGTGAGAACCTGGAGTGCCAGATTGACCGTGTCGATCGACTCTTTGGGGTTGTCGGAGAGCGCCTGCATGGTGGCGTACGGCTGGCCGTAGACCGGAAGCTCCTCGTTGCCCCAGTGGGCCACCTCGTAATGGAAGGCGGCGGTGCCTCCCATGGCGCGCAGACGCTCCTTGGTGCTCGGATTGTCGAAGAACCGGGCGGTGGCCAGCGCCATGTAGATGTGGTTGTCGGTGAAGTGGTCGTAGACCTCACCCTTGAAGTGGTTGGTCTTGGTCATGAAAGCGACCGTGACCGAACTCTGGTAAAGAGGGGACCTATATCGGACCCAGACCACCGCGCAGGCGGCGACCAGGAAGATCAGCACCAGGCAGCAGCACCGCACAACCACTCGCCTTCGCACCGACACATGGTGGCACAGGCGTGCGGGATTTTGGGACGGGCCTGGTAAAGAAAGCACTCAGAGGAAACACTTGAGTGCGATGACAACGCGCCGAGATGCTCGGGCGTCCTATCTCGGCGGCTCGGCGAGGTGGGAATGGCAGATGTGGCCGACCGGGCGGGGGTGAAGGGAAACAATGGACCTGCTTGATTCGCTGCGTGCGCTGCTCCGGCGGTGGCCAGTGACGCTGGCATTGCTGGCGGTCACCATCGCGGCGACGGTCGGGGCGCTCATAGCGATTCCCTGGCAGTACGAGTCGAAGGCCACAATCGTCTTCCTGTCGTCAAGGAAGGGATCCCAGCCGGTGGGGGGAAACCCCTGGCTCGCGTTCGACGCCTCGCTGACCATCACGGCAGAGGTCATCTCGCGTGGCATGAGCGACGAGCGCACGCTGCAGAAGCTCAAGGACGAGGGCAAGACCGCCGAGTACACCGTCGGCCTCGCCCAGGACTCCCGGGGGCCGCTGCTCGACATCACGGCCACGGGAGCCGACCCGAAGGTCGCCCAGGCCACGATGGAGACGCTCGCGACGCTCAGCCAGGAGCGGCTGACCGATATGCAGCAGAAGTCCTCCATCCTCCCCGACGCGACGATCCGGGCCGAGCTGGTCACCTCCAGCGACCAGGCCGAGCTGACCCCGGAGAAGAAGATCCGGCTCCTTGTGATCGTCTTCGCCGGAGGCGCGCTGCTGACCATCGGCGTGCCGCTGTTCCTGGAGTCGCTGGCGCAGAAGCGCCGTAGGCTCGCCCAGCCCGACCCTGTGACGGCGAGCGCGGGTCAGCCTCCTGCCGGCCCGGCCCGTCCGCAGCGTGCGCAGCGTTCCGCCGCCGCGCCGCGTCCCGGAGGCGGCAACGTCCAGCGCAGCAGGCCCTCGGCGCGCGTCCCGCGGCCGATCGAGCCGCCCGAGCCCCGCATCTACGACCGCCGGGTGACCTCCACGCCCTCCCCGGCCAAGCACGCCTCGGCTCCCGAGCCCCGTGACCCGTGGGCCGGCCAGCAGCGCATCGAGGAGGGCTACACGGCCCCCATGCCGGTGATCAAGGTCGAGGACGACCTGTACGTCTGGTCCGACGACAAGGACCGGCCGCGAGGCGCCCCGCCGTCGGGCTCCACGTCCTCATCGAGAGACACGGGCAACGGGGGACGACAGGCCAACGGGTCACGCTCGTCGTCCGATCGGGGCTCCACCGCGGGCGGCGGAGCCCGGCAGGGGTCCGGCTCCGGGTCGCACCCCGCCGGAGGCGACTCAGACGACGAGCCGTACGTCGTGTTCGACCCCACCCGACCTGGTCGGTGACCAGCACGTCCGAGGCCGCGAGGGCGCGCTCGTCCACGCGGCCGCCTCAACGCCGGTCCAAGCCGGCCAAGGTCCGCGTCGACCCGGTGACGATCATGACGTTCTTCCTGATCGTCCTTTTCGTGATGCCGGCCAGGTACGTCGTGGGTCCTCTCGGCGGAGCGGGGTCGCCCTCGTCGATGGTGGCCGTGCTGCTGCTGGTGTGGTACCTGCTGTCCACGCTCTCCCCGCGGTGGACCCCGCTCCGCGGCCGGCAGCCGGTCCGTCCCGTCATCGTCTTCTTCGCGCTGGCCGTTCTGGCCAGCTACGTCGCCGCCGCCACCCGGCCGCTCTCGGCGGACGAGGTGAACGCCGCCGACCTCGGGCTCGTGCTGGTCGGCGGCTGGGCGGGCATCGCCCTGGTCACCGCCGACGGCATCAACGGCATGGACCGGCTGGAGACGCTGCGGCACCGCATCGTGCTGGGGGCGTCGTTCCCCGCGCTCGTCGCGATGATCCAGTTCTTCACCGGCATCGAGGTCACCCGCTATCTGGCCCTGCCCGGTCTGGTGGAGAAGGGCTCGGCCGTGCTGTTCGAGCGGGAAGGCTTCTTCCGCCCGGCCGGCACCGCCACCCACCCCATCGAGCTCGGCGTGGTCCTGGCCGCCGTGCTGCCGCTGGCCCTGCATGGAGCGATCTTCTGCCGCATTCCCGAGCAGCGCCGCAAGCGGTGGCTGATGGTCGCGCTCATCGCCGGCGCGCTGCCGATGAGCGTCTCACGCTCGGCCATCCTCGGCCTGTTCGTCGTGATGATCGTGCTGCTGCCCACCTGGCCGCCGGAGTGGCGGCTGCGTGCCCTGCTGATCTTCGGGGCCGCCTCGATCGTGATGCGCCTGGTGATCCCCGGGCTCATCGGCACCGTGCTCAATCTGGTGTCCGTGATCGGGTCCGACGAGAACTCGACCACGCGCACCGGCGACTACGACGCGGTCGTCGAGGCCGTGACGCAACGTCCGCTGTTCGGGCAGGGCTTCGCCACCTACCTTCCGCGCATCTACCGTGTGATCGACAACCAGTACCTCATGTCGGCGCTGGAGACCGGCCTCGTCGGCCTGCTGGCGCTGATCGTGTTCCTGCTGGCCGGATGGATGCTGGCCAGAGGGGCCAGACGGGCCGCGGCCGACGAGGAGACCCGCCACCTCGCCCAGTGCTTCGCCGCGTCCATGGCCGTCGCCCTCTTCGGCTTCGGCACCTTCGATGCCTTCAGCTTCCCCATGATCACGAACGTGATGTTCCTGATCTTCGGCTGCTGCGGCGCCCTGTGGCGCATCCAGACACAGCCCGCACGTGAGGTCTGGGATTAGAGCGGGCACACGGCCAAGACGGGCAGGAGCATGGGCCGATCTCCGCCCTGCTCGTGCGACCGGTACATCGACCGATACACCTATAGACACGTAGATACCGACTTTCGCGGAGCACGAGGAGTCAGCGCATATGAACGACGCGATGTGGGCCGGTACGGTCACGGTCACCGGGCATGAGCGGGCCGAGCTAGAGGCCTACCTTGCCCGGCCACTGGGTGACGCTCCGCGCGGCGGCGTGGTGGTGATCCACCACCTGCCCGGATATGACGACGCCACCAAGGAGATCGCCCGCAGGTTCGCGGCGCACGGGTACGCCGCGATCTGCCCGAACCTCTTCTCCCGCGAGGGCGCCGGGGTCGGCCCTGACGACCAGGCCGCCGCCGCACGGGCCAAGGGTGGCGTCCCGGACGAGCAGGTCGTCGGCGACATAGCGGGCGCCGCCGCCTATCTCAACTCCCTTGACCACGCCAACGGCAAGATCGGCGTGATCGGATACTGTTCGGGCGGCAGGCAGAGCTTCCTGGTGGCCTGCTCGCTCGAGATCGACGCGGCGGTTGACTGTTACGGCGCGTTCGTGGTGAACGAGCCACCCGCGCAGTCCCCGTTCAAGGCGACGCCGCTGGTCGCCAAGGCGCCTGATCTGTCCTGCCCGCTGCTTGGCCTGTTCGGCGCCGAGGACGCCTATCCTGCGCCCGAGGAGGTGGCCGTACTCTCCGCCGAGCTGGAGAAGCTGGGCAAGGAGCACGAGTTCCACACCTTCCCCGACGCGGGGCACGGGTTCTTCGCCACCGACCGGCCCGCCTACCGCCCGGCCGCCGCGGTGCAGGGCTGGAAGAAGATCTTCGATTTCTACGGTCGCCACCTCAGCGTCTGACGGGAGAGTCTGGCATGTGCACCTATGTCACCGAGAAGATCGAGCTCGACGGCGCCGGGAAGGGAGGATCCGGCTGGTTCACTTTGAGCCAGGGCGCGGTCTACGTCGACCACCCTTACCACGCCTGCCACGAGCACACGGTGAACATCGACTTCACCAACCCGGGCGAAGGCCCTTCGGCCCGGGTGGCGGTCGAGCTCACCGAGGAGTCGGCGCTGGCGCTGGTCGAGGCCATACAGAAGGCCCTGGCCTCTGCCCCTCCCGGCCTGGCCTCAGGCCGCCGCTGAGAGGAGCCCGGCCCCGCGCCGCCCTAGGGGTGATCACCCCGCGGTCATAGCTGACTCAGCACTTTGGCGAGGGTTTCCGCCACCTGTTCCTGCTGCTCGGGGGACAGGTGGGGGTGGATCGGGAGGGACAGGATCTCGCCGGCCGCCTTCTCGGTGACCGGGAAGTCGCCGGGGCCGTGGCCGAGATGGCGGAACGCCGGCTGGAGGTGCACCGGCACCGGATAGTGGATCTGCGCCTGTACTCCGGCCTCCTGGAGCCCGGCCAGCACCCTGTCCCGCTCGGGCACCCGGATGACGTACAGGTGCCAGACATGGACGTTGCCCGGCGCCGCCCGTGGCAGCCGCACCCCGTCGATGCCGGACAGGAGCTCCTGGTACCGATCGGCCGCCGCCCGGCGCTGTTCGTTCCACCCGGCCAGGCGCTTGAGCTTGGCGCGCAGCACCACCGCCTGCAGGGTGTCCAGCCGGGAGTTGAAGCCGAGCGTCTCGTGCTGGTACTTCACCTCGCTGCCGTGGCTGGTCAGCAGCCGGACCGCACGGGCCAGCCCGGGGGAGGAGGTGAGCACGGCTCCCGCCTCGCCGTACGCGCCGAGGTTCTTGCCCGGGTAGAAGCTGGTCGCGGCCAGGCCGACCGGCGGGCGCCCGGCCTGCTCGGAGCCCTGGGACTGCGCTCCGTCCTCGACGACGGTCAGGCCATGCCTTCCTGCGAGCTCGTGCACGGCCGCCATGGGGGCCTGCTGGCCGTACAGGTGGACCGGGAGGATCGCGGCGGTGTCCGCGCCGACGGCGGAGGCGGCCGACCCGGGATCGAGCAGGAGATGGTCGTCGTCGCAGTCGGCCAGGACAGGCCGCAGCCCGGCGCGGACGACGGCCTCGGCCGTGGCGACGAACGTGTTGGCCGGCAGCACCGCCCCGGCGCCGGGGGGCAGCTCGCACGCGCGGAGGGCCATCTCGATGGCGTCGGTGCCGTTGCCCGCGCCCACGCAGTACGGCACGCCGGAGAAGGCGGCGAACTCCTCCTCGAAGGCGGCGACGTCAGGTCCCTGGACGAAGGCCGTGTTCTGGAGCACCCGGTCGAAGCCCTGGAGCACCTCCTCGGCCACCTCGGCGTGGGCGGCTCTCAGATCGACGAACGGGATCATGTCGGTGCTCCATCATTCACTTGGCTTGGACGGACGAAACGGGCGGGCACACCGGCCCAGACCTCGCGGGGAGGGATGTCCCTGGTGACGACGGACCCCATGCCGACCAGGGCGTAGGAACCGATCGTCAGCGCCTCCCGGACGAGGGCGCCGGAGCCCACGTAGGCTCCGCGCGCGACGTGGACGCCGCCGGCCAGCCGCGCACCGGCGGCCAGTGTGGCGAAGTCCGCGACGACGTCGTCGTGGGTGAGCGTCACGTGGGGCATCACGCTCACGTGCGCCCCCACGGTGACCGCGGCGGTCAGCACCGCCTGCGCCAGCACGACCGATCCCGGGCCGATCGAGGACGACCGGGACAGGCTCACGCTGGGGTGGACCAGGGTGGCGTACCGCTCAGGCGGAAGGGCGAGACGGGCGACGATGCGTGCGCGGCTGGCGTAGTCGCGGGGGCTTCCGGTGCAGACCACGACCTGGGCGTTCTCGCGCCTGACGGCCTCGCCGGAGCCGGCGAGCACGGGCACGCCGTCGACGGCGGTGCCGTGCTTGGCGGGGTCGTCGTCCAGGTGGCCGAGCAGTTCCCAGGTGGGGGAGACGTCGTTGATCGCGTGCACGAGCTGCGCGGTCTCCCGGGCGAAGCCACCGGCTCCGACGATGAGCAGCGGGGTCATGCCGCCTCCTTGATGTTCCGCAGCACGCCGCGCTTGCGGTAGCCGTACAGGCCCACGACCAGCAGGGCGAACGACCCGGCCGCCGCGAGCACCGCGATGTCGGGGCCGGCCGCCCGCAGGGCGAACACGGCGAACCCGCCGACGGCGAGCGCGGCCAGTACGGCCGGCCAGAGGGAGCGGGCGAGGCCGAGAAGGGGGACACCGGTGCGGCCGAGCTGCCACAGGTAGGCGGGCAGCACCACGACGCCCGCCACGGCCACCAGCGCGACGGCGGCGCCGCGCAGCCCGTCCTGGTGGACGCCGACCCACATGGCCGGGATGAGGACGACCAGCCAGAGCCCCTGCACCGCGAGGACCGCGCGCGACCGTTCGAGCACGACCAGGTAGTCGTAGACCAGCTCGAAGAAGATGCGCAGCCCGGCGAGCACGCCCAGCCCGGCGAGCGCGATGGCGGCCGGCTCCCACTCGTCTCCGTAGACGAAGCGGATGATCGCGGGCGCGGCCCCGCTGAGCAGCAGGCACACCGGAAGCGTCAGCCCGACGAGCAGCGCCGCCACCGCCACGAACGACCGGTTGAGCGTGGGGCGGTCATGCTGGAGCCGCGCGAACGCGGCGGGCGCGACCGCGCGTACCGGCTGGGAGAACACCGCCACCGGCCATCCGGACAGGTTCACGGCCAGGACGTAGAAGCCCAGGGCCGTGGAGCCCAGCACGTGCCCGACGACGATCTGGTCCGCGTACCCGACCGCGAAGACCAGCAGCGACGCCCCGGCGAGCGGCAGGCCGAACCTGACCAGCCGCCGGGCCACCGCCCGGTCGAAGCCGAACCGCAGCCGCTGGGGCGCGAAGGAGATCAGCAGGACCCCGCCCGCGAGCGAGCCGCATACCCGTCCGATCGCCAGGCTCATCGCCCCCCACCCGAGGAGGGCCAGCGCGAGCGAGATCAGCGCGCCGAGCCAGTTGTCCACCTGGTCGGCGATCATCTTCCGCCCCTGCATGAACTCGCGTTGCATCAACGCCGCCGAGGTCGAGACCAGGCCGTTGGTGACCACGCTGAGCGCGAGCACCCGCACGGGGCCGGTCGCGCCGGGGTTGCCCATGGCCTCGGCGAACGCGGGGGCGGCGAGGTAGAACCCCGCGCAGACCAGCACGCTGAATCCGGCCGACAACGTGGCGACGGTCGGGACGATGGCGCGCGGGTCGTCGGGCCACCGCACGATGGCGAGGCTGACGCCCAGCTCGTTGATGCTCAGCATGGCGAGCAGCGCGACCAGCGCGACGGCGAAGGTGCCGAACTCGCCGGGCCCGAGAACCCTGGCCAGCGTGATGCCGATGGCCAGCGTGCCGAAGCGGGCGGCCAGGGTGCTGACGAAGCTCCACCCGAGCGCCTTCCCCGCCTTGGTGCGCAGGGAGGAACCGTCGACGTCGGTCACGGGCGTCTCCCGGTGACGGGGCCGGAGCCGTCCGCGCTCATCCGCGCCCCCGCGCGACGGCGTTGAAGTCGTCGCGGGCGTGGGTGCCGCGCAGGCGGTCGTAGCGGCGGCGCAGCTTGTAGTTCAGCACGCCCGCCGCGGTCCCGAGGGCGTCCAGGGTGGCCGGTCGCTCGGTGACGGCCCGTTCGTAGATCTCCACCTGCACCCGGGCCGCGCGCTCCAGGCTGAAGCGCTCCACGACGAGCCGCCTGCCGTACTCGCCCAGCTCGCGCCGCAGACCGGGGCCGGCGTACAGCCTGCGCAGCAGGGTCTCCAGGCGCGGGGCACCCTCCTCCCGGCCGGCGCCGAGGCCGTACCAGCCCTGGCTCAGGAAGGTCTTCTCGCTGTCGGGGGTCAGCAGCTCGAAGAAACCGTGCTCGCCCTGCACGATGAGGGGCTTGGCGAAGGCCAGCGACCGGAGCGCCGAGCCGCCCATGCCGAGGCAGACGGTGGCCGCGGCGTAGGCGGGCCTCGGGTCGAGGAGCTGTCCCGTCACCACGACCGCGCGCCGCCCGGCGGCGGCGTTGGCGGCGGCGGCACGCTGCTCCACCTCGGCGCGGGCCGGGCCGTCGCCGACCACGATGAGCCGTACGTCCAGCTCGCTCGCCAGGCGGCCGACGACGTCGATCGCGGTGAGCACGCCCTCCAGCTTGAGCTCGGACACAAGGCGCCCGACGACGACGAGATCCAGCGGCCCTTCGGGCAGGTCGAAGTCCCGGCGGAAGTCGCCGGCCGCGTGCCCGGGTGCGTTGGCGACCACGTCGACCGGCGGTTCGATGAGATGGACGTGACGCCGCCCGGGAGCGGCCTGGTCCTGGATCTCCCGGGTGCCGACGACCAGGGGAAGCGACGGCGGCAGGAAGGGCGCCACGGCCATCGACATGACCGTGCAGACGGCCGCGGCGGGCCCTCGCAGGCTCGCGTAGAACGCCTCCACGCCCGGCGGCCACTCGTACCCGTGGACCACGTCCAGGCCACGCCGGACGGCCAGGTCGCGCAGCAGCCGTACCGTGGCGGCGGACGGCCTGCGCCGGCCGGGGCTCAGCGGCAGGTGCTCCAGGCCCGCGTCGGTGAGGTACCCGGCCAGCGGGCCGGGCTCGCCGATCACGCTGACCTCGTGGCCCAGCCGCTGGACGGCGGCGGCGAGCTCGACGGCGTTGAGCTGGCTGCCGCCGATCTCCATGGCGTGGGGATACACCAGGATGCGCACGGTCATCTCTCCATGGCATGGGGGTACACCGGAACACGCACGGTCAGGCTCCCGCGGCGGCGTGCACGGCCTCGACGACCTGGTCCTGCTCGGCCTCGGTCATGGCGTGGAAGAGCGGAAGGATCAGCGAGTTGCCGGTCAGCCATTCGGTGGCGGGAAGCTCGGCGGCGGGCACGTCCGCGTAGGCCGGCTCCATGTGGGCGGCCATGATGCCACGGCGGGCGGAGACGCCCCGCTCGGCCAGGAAGCCCAGCAGCCGGTTGCGGTCCATGGGGAAGTCGCCGGGCAGCGCGATCCAGAACGACTGGAAGTTCGACCTTCCGTACTCGGGGTCGCGCACCGTGGTGAGCCCCGGGATGCCGGCCAGCAGCTCCTGGTAGCGCGCCGCCAGCGCACGGCGCCGGGCGATCAGCTCGGGGAGCCTGCGGAGCTGTACGAGGCCCACGGCCGCCTGCAGGTCGGTCATGCGGTAGTTGAACCCGACCTCGGTGTACTCCTCTGGCGCGGTCGACCCGGTGGCGTGCCGTTCCGCGGCGCTCACGCTCATGCCGTGCTCGCGCAGCCGCCGTGCCCGGGCCGTCCACTCCGGGTCGTCGGTGGTGAGCATCCCGCCCTCGCCGGTGGTGAGCAGCTTGCGGGGGTGGAAGGACCAGGCGGAGACCGCCGAGCCCGCGCCCACGGGCCGGTCGCGGTAGATCGACCCGGCGGCGCAGGCGGCGTCCTCGACGAGCGTCAGACCGGGGTGGGCGGCGCGGATCTCCTCGACGTCCGCGGGCACGCCCGCCTGGTGGACGACGATCACCGCGCGGGTGCGGGGCGTGCGGGCGGCGTCGACGGTCTTGGCGGTGAGGTTCCCCGTCGACGGGTCGATGTCGGCGAACACCGGCGTGGCGCCGGTGTACCGCACCACGTTCGCGGTCGCGATGAACGACAGCGACGGCACCACGACCTCGTCGCCGGGGCCGACCCCCGCGAGCACCAGGGCGAGGTGCAGCGCGGTCGTGCAGGAGGAGGCGGCCACGCCGTGGCCGGCCTGGACGCTCTGCGCGAACGCGCGCTCGAACTCGGCCACCCTCGGCCCCTGCGCGACCCAGCCGGAGGCGATGACCTCGCCCACGGCGGCTTCTTCCTCCGGGCCGAACCACGGCCGCATCACCGGGATCATCGCCCGGCCACCTCCTTGGTGTCCACGTCGAGAAGGTCCGCCAGCCGGCGGACCCTTTGGTTCCAGTCGTGCCCTGCCGCGAAGGCCCGCCGCCGCCCGGCGAGCGCGTCGGTCCTGGTGGTGCGCAGCTCTTCGGTCACGGCGGTGGCGAACTCCGCCGGGGTCCGCGCGACGGGGATCAGCGACCCGGCGTCCAGCCATGCGGTGGCGGGGAGGTCGGTGGAGACCACCCCGCGCCCGGCCGCGAGGTACTCGAGCGTCTTCAGCGGGAAGCTCGCCCGGTTGAAGGCGCTGTCGGCGTAGGGCGTCAGGCCGACGTCCATGAGACGCAGGTACGACGGCAGCTCCTCGTACGGCTTGGGGCCCACCCAGTGCACGTTCGGCCGGCCCACGAGCCGCGGCCACCGCTCGGGCTCGTAGTCGCCGGAGCGGGGCCCGACGAGCACCAGCGGCGCCCCCGTGGCGGCCACGGCCTCCAGCAGGGCGATGTCGATGCGGGCGTTGACGTGCCCCACGAACCCGGCGACCGGCGTCCGCGCCAGCTCCGGCGGGAGGTCGGCGGGCAGGGGAGCGTCGTCGATCGCGTCGTATGTGGACACGTCGCAGCCGTTGGGCACGAGCGTCGCGGTGCGCCCGAGCCGCGCGACGCGCTCGACCAGATCGGGGGAGACGACGGCGACCGCGCCCGCCCGTGCGGTCATGCGGGCCTCGGCCTTGGCCAGCCGGGAGGGCGACATCCGGATCAGCGAGGCGCCCGCCACGAGGTCGTCGGTGACGTACCTGAGCGTGCGGGCGCCCCGCGCCACCTCCAAAAGGTCGGTGGTCCCGGCCACGACGACGGCCGCGATCGTGGCCCCGGCCTTGCGCGCGGCGGCCCGTACGGCCTGGCGGGCGAGCACCGCGGTGACGCGGTCCACGCCGGGCCGGTACGCGGCGGGCGGGGCGACCGGGCTCAGCCGCCACAGGCCCGGCCGGACCCGGCGCAGGAGGTGCCCGGCCTCCCCGGTCCGCGGGTCGCGCCACCCGGAACGGATGGGGCGCGGCGGGTCGACGTAGAGGACGTCGACGAACGCGCTCAGCCGGTCGGCCATGTGCCGGTCCGTACCGCTCACCCCGTCGTAGCGCGTGCCTCCGCCGTATACGAGCAGATCTTTCACCGGGTCTTCTCGGCGCGCCACCAGGCGACGAGGCGACGCAGGCCCTCCTCGAGGCCGACCTCGGCCTTCCAGCCGAGCCGCTCGGCCGCCGCGCCGACGTCGGCCAGGCGGCGGGTCACGCCGTTGACCGCGCGGGCCGGGCCGAACTCCAGGCCGAGCTCGGTCGCGTCCATGACCGACATCAGGGTCTCCGCCAGCCCGCGCAAGCTGGTCTCGGTGGAGCTCGCGATGTTGAAGACCTGGTCGGTCGCGTCGCTCGCCGCCGCAAGCAGGTTGGCGCGGGCGATGTCCTCGGTGTAGACGAAGTCCATGGTCTGCAGCCCGTCGCCCAGGATCAGCGGCGGCCGGCCGGCCTCGATGCGGTCCATCCAGCGGATCAGCACCTCGGTGTAGAGGCCGTGGACGTCCATGCGGGGGCCGTAGACGTTGAAGTAGCGCAGGGCGACGTAGTCGAGCCCGCGCATGGCGTGGAAGCTGCGCAGCAGCCCTTCATTGAAGGTCTTGGCCGCGCCGTACAGGGTGTCGTTGGCGTAGGGGTGGTGGTCTTCGCGGGTGGGGAACTCGGTGGCCAGGCCGTACACGGAGGCCGACGAGGAGGCGATCACCTTGCGGACCCCGGCGTCGGCCGCGGCCTCGACGACCTCGTAGGTGCCGTCGACCAGCACCTCCAGGGCGAGGCGCGGCTCCTCGGCGCACTGCGTGATGCGGATCGCGGCCAGGTGGAACACCAGGTCCATGCCCTGGGTCAGCGAGCGCACGAGCGCGGTGTCGCGGATGTCGCCCTCGACCACGCGCAGGCGGCCGGTGCTCCCGGCCACCGCCTCGGCGGCGGCGAGGTTGGCCCGGCGGCCACGGACGAAGTTGTCGAGCACGACCACCTCGCCGGCGCCCGCCGCGAGAAGCTGGTCCACGATGGTGGAGCCGATCGTGCCCGCGCCCCCGGTCACCAGGCAGCGGCTGTTCTCGATCATCGAGCGGTTCCCCCCAGTTCGATTCTTCTGCCGTCATTTTGGATGCTCTGTCCCGCGGCTTCCAGAAGAGCGAGCACGCGGAGCCCGGACCGCCCGTCGGTGAGCGGGGCCCGGCCCTCCTGGATGGCCGCCGCGAACTCCCCCATCACGCCCCGCAGGGCCTCTCGCTCGGGCAGTGCGGGTACGACGACGTCACCGGTCCGATAGGAGATGAGGGCCGCCCTGCGCTCGTCCTCCCCGGCCGCCGAGAGGTCGACCCCCCGGTCGTACACCGCGAGGCGCTGGGCGGGGTTGACGTCGTCCCACACGATCGTGCGGCGCGAGCCGCCGATCACGGTTGTACGGATCTTGGTCGGGCTCAGCCAGTTGACATGGATGTGCGCGATGGCGCCCGAGGAGAGCCACAGGGTCAGGTACGCCAGGCACGGCCGCCCCGCCCCGATCGGGTCGGAGGTGTGGGCCGCCACCGCGATCGGCGTGACGCCCTCCGGCAGCACGAAGTCCAGGATGGACAGGTCGTGCGGCGCGAGGTCCCACAGCACGTCCACGTCCTGCTGGACCAGGCCCAGATTGATGCGGACCGAGTCGACGAACTGCACGTCGCCGAGCTCTCCGGAGGCGATGAGGTCGCGGATCCGGCGGACGACCGGCGTGTAGCAGAAGGTGTGGTCGAGCATGAGCACCCGTCCCCGCTCCTCGGCGAGGGCGACCAGCTTGGCGCCCTCGTCGTAGGTGGGGGTCAGCGGCTTCTCGACCAGCACGTGCTTGCCGGCGTCCAGGGCGGCGCGGACCAGGTCGAAGTGGGTCCGGGCCGGGGTGGCGATGGCCACGGCGTCCACCGCCGGGTCCTGGAGCACCTGCTCGACCGAGGAGGTCGGCCTGACCGTGGTGTAGCGGCCGAGCACCGCCTCGGCCCGGTCCTCGTCGAGATCGCACAGCCACTCCAGGCGCAGCTCCGGGGTGGCCATGGCGTTCCGCACCAGGTTCGGGCCCCAGTAGCCCGCACCGATCACGGCAAGGCCGATCGTCACGCGGATCTCCTCTCGTCTGTCGGGGCGGTTCGATCGCCTGTCGCCCAGGCGATCGAACCGCATGCGGATGAAGGGACTAGCTCGTCGGAGTGAACAGCACGTCCACCCAGTAGTTGGCGCCGTTGAAGCTGGCGGTCGGGAAGCCCGAGGACGTCCCATACCGGTAGACGCCGTTGCCGCCCGCCGGGCCGTTGTTGACCAGCGCGTGCAGCGGCGAGTTGTCGTACTGCCCGGAGTTGAAGTAACCGCCGTCGCCCGCGTAGTGCCCGTTGGGCGCGAGGTAGGAGGCCACGTACACCTGGCCGGCGATGACGTTGACGGGTGTGGTGAACATCAGCGTCTGCCAGCCGGAGGCCGTCTCGTTGACGAAGGTGCCGGTCGCCAGCGGGGTGCCGGTGGAGCTCCACAGGTTGCCCACGTGGGTGCCGGTGTTGCCCGCCCCCTTGTAGAACCGCACCCCGTTGACCACGCCGTCCATCTCGGCGGTGAACTTGACGCCCACCTCGACCGCGTCGGGGTCGTTGTTGGACGGGTTGGCCGGGGTGGCGTTGCTCGCCCAGATGGAGCACGGGCAGCTCGTCGTGCCGCCGGTGGTGAAGGACCACGAGGTCGTGGTCATGGCGTTGCCGGCGTCGTCCTGGGCGCCGCTCACCGTGACCGTGTACGTGGTGCTCTGGGCCAGCGGATCGTTGGGGGTGAAGGTGAGCAGCGTGCGTGCCTCGTTGAGCGTCCGGGTGCCCGCCACCGTCTGGTTCGCGGCGTTCTTCACCGTGAGCGTGGCGGTGCTCTCCTGGATGGGCTCGCTGAACGTCGCGGTCACCGCGGTCCCGGTGGCCACGCCGGTGCCGCCGTGGTCGGGCGACCTCAGCGTGAGGTAGGGCGCCGTCGTGTCGGCCAGCTTGCTGAACACGACGTCCACCCAGTAGTTGGTGGCCGACCACGAGTCCGTCGGGAAGGACCGCGGGCCGTACTTGTAGACGCCGTTGCCGCCGCTGGTCGCGCTCGCGAGCGTGCGCAGCGGAGTCGCCGTCACGGCCGAGGCCAGCCCGTTGGAGGTGCCCGCGTAGTGGCCGTTGGGCGCGTGGTACGAGGCGACGTACGTGGTGTTCGCCGTCACCGGCACCGGGGTGTTGAAGTACACCTCCTGCCAGCCTTGCGTCGACTCGTCGGTGAACGTCGCCGTGGCCAGTTCCTGGCCCGCCGCGTTCCACAGGGTGCCGGTGTGGGTGCCGGTGTTGCCGGCCCCCTTGTAGAACCGGACGCCCTCGATGAAGCCGTCCGTGGTGGCCTGGAACTTCACGCCGAGCTCCAGCGAGCCTGCGTCGTTGACACTCGGCACATCGGGGACGGTGACGTCGGGCCACACGCTGCACGGGCAGACCCCGGCCGCCCAGGCCTTCGCCGTGGTGAAGGAGAAGGTGTACGGCTGGGCCATCGTGTTGCCCGCGTCGTCCATGGCGCCGGAGACCGAGACCGTGAACGGCTCACCCGGCGCCAGCGGCGCGGCGGGCACGAAGGTGAGCGTCTTGCGCGAGGCGTCCAGGGACAGCGTGCCGGCCACGCTCGCCTGCGTGGAGTCCTTGAGCGTGAACGCCGCGGTACCGGCCTGGATGGGCTCGCCGAAGGTGACCTTCGGCTGGACCGTGGTCGGCACGCTGGAGGAGCCGGGCACCGGGGTGGCCGAGGTGGCCGCCGGCGGGTAGATGTCGTTGACGGTGAAGACGACGTCGACGTAGTAGTTGCCGCCGTTGTAGGTCTGCTGGGGGAAGCCCGCGCCCGAGCGGTAGACGCCGTTGCCCGCCGTCTGCGTCGCCATCGGCGCGGTGAGCGGCGCGTTCACCATGGGCTGGTAGCGGAAGTAGTTCGCGTCGGCGGCGTAGTGGCCGTTCGGCGCGTAGTACGAGGCGACGTACTCGGTGTTGGCCGAGACCGGGACCGGCGAGGGGAAGGTGAGCTTCTGCCAGCCGCCGGCCGTCTCCCCGACGAAGGTCCCGGTGGCCAGGGGCGTGCCGTCGCTCGCCCACAGGGTGCCGGTGTGCGTGCCGGTGTTGCCGGTGCCCTTGTAGAACTTGACGCCGGTCAGGTAGCCGTTGACGGACGGCTTGAACCGCACGCCGAGCTCCAGCGCGCTGCCGTCGTTCTCCGACGGGTTGGCGGGGACGGCCGAGGAGGTGAACAGACTGCAGGGGCACTCGACGGTGACGTTCCTCGACACCTCGGCGCCGACGTTGCCGCTGTCGTCGGCCGCGCGGACCTTGAGGGTCGTCGCGCCCACTCCGGTGACCTTCCAGGAGTAGGTCCAGTTGACGCGGCCGGTGGCGGGGTGCCAGGTGGTCCCGCCGTCGGTGGAGACCTCCACACCGCCGACCTGCCCGCCGGTGTCGGCGGCGGTGCCGCTGACGGTGACGGTCGAGCCGTTGTTCACCGCGGCGTTCACGGCGGGAGCGCCGATCGTCGCGGTGGGCGCCGTGACGTCGGTCGACTTGGCGGCCGTGTTCAGCCCCGCGGTGAGCGACTTGGGCTGAACGCCCATGTCGGCGAACAGGTTGACCGTCGCCTGCTTGATGCGGTCGTCGGAGAAGTCGGTCGCGCTGTAGCTGTCGTGCTCACCGTCGAGACCCCACGACCACTGAACCGTGCCCGCGCCGAAGACCAGGGCCCCGCTCGCCGCGCGGTAGAGGGTCAGGCGGTGGGTGGCGCTCTTCTCGACCACCTGGGTGCCGTAGTCGATGAGCACCTGCTCGGCCGTGGCCGTCGTGCTCGACATCGGGACCAGGCCCTTGGGCCGGAAGCCGTTGTCGATGTCCTCGTCCCACTCGTAGCCGACGACGCCGGGGATGCTGATCGACCCGGAGAACTGGCCGGCGACGGGCGTGCCGCGCCAGAAGCGCATCTTGCCGTCGGAGGCCGGCACGGTCAGCGGGATCGCCGCGCAGCCGTTGTCGGAGGTGGTGCAGTTGACGGTGAACAGGGTGCCGGTGAGGGCGTTCTCGGGCTTGCCGCCGTCCGCCGGCGGGCTGAACCGCGTGTCGCGCCAGGTGCCCGTCCACACGCCGGGGGTCGGGTCGATCTTGGCGTTCGCGTGGGTCTCCTTGTAGGAGACCAGCGTGCGGTAGTTGTTCTCCCAGCGGGTCTTCCAGTAGACCTCGTTGCCGCTGAAGAACGCGAGGTTCACGCCGCTGTCCCTGGCGTTCTCGAAGGCGGTGCGCTCCTCGGCCGACCAGTATTCGTCGTGGCCGACCGACAGCAACGACTTGTGGTCGAGGAGGGTGGCCGGCGCTCGTGCCGCGTCCAGGGACGACATGTAGGACACGTCGTAGCCGTTGGCCTCCAGCCAGCGCACCATCGGGTACTCGTTGGCGAAGACGAAGTCACGGCCCCACGGGGTGGACTCGCGGGTGTTGAACGGCCGGTTGTAGCTGACCTTGACGGCCCGGCCGGGCGCCACGACGCTGTCGCCGCGGTAGAGGCTGTTCAGCGCCTTGGTGGGGTTCTCCTCCGTGGCGGGGATGTCGCCCCAGGAGTTGTAGGCCTGCCAGGTGCTGTCGGAGGTCCTGAAGAGCAGGTCGGAGGTGCTCGCGTCGTCACGGACGACGAAGACGATGTGCGTGTCGTCGTTGGTGTCGGTACGGATCACGTGGGCGAAGTAGATGCCCGAGACGGCCGTGGCGGGAACGGTCCAGCTCGCCACGGTGCCCCAGTTGCAGGCGACCTCGCCGGTGGTGGTGTTCTCCGGGCAGCTCGGCTGGTTGCGGGACACCGAGGTCGTGGCCGGCACCGTGATGATCTTGCGGGCGCCCTTCCCCTGGTAGTAGCCCATCCGGTAGATGTCGACCTGCAGCGTCAGGGCCGCCGACCGCACCTTGAAGTTCACCGTCTGGCCGAGGTTGACGCTCATCTTGTCGCCGTAGCCCTCGACGGTGCCGTGCGGATTGGTCTCCCACTCGGTCCGGTCGTTGCCCGTGTTCTGGTTCTCGCAGGTGATCTTGTTGCCGCCGGCGTCGCAGGGGCCCATCGCCTGCGCGGGCGCGGCGGGGGCGATGAGAAGTGCGGCGAACGTTAACGCTGCTGCTGCGATTGCCGATCTGCGTCGGCGCCCGGCACTGCGCGGTTTCATGGTGCTCCCACGTGATTCGGAGGGTCGAGTACCCCGGTGGTGCTCACGCTGCGGAGCGTGGTCCCGACGAATCGACGCCCGGAGGATGAGCTCGGTTTACGTGACTGCGCCAACTCGCGTCTCCGTGGTCACACCTGTAAAGACCGAGGTCGTGGTATGGAAGACGCCGATTGTCACTGAACCAAGCCGAGTCATCGCTCTGCGTCACTTGAAGGGATTCTCTGGTCGTATCCACTGATATCGCGATAAATCGAAAATGGGGGACGGCGCCGGATCCCGGCGCCTCACGCGCTATTCGCCCTTGATGGCGAGGACGGATTTCACCAGACCCGCGAGCCGCTCGAAACGTATTTCAGAAGAGGGGAAGTAGTGCCTCATCTCGGTAATGCTGAGCAGCTCCACTTCCATGACGATGTTGCGGGCCGCCTCCCGGTCGGAGGTCGGGGTGTGCACCAGCGGCCAGCGGCGCAGAAGCGATGTACGTGCGGCGATGGGGAGGTACTGGAAGCCGGGGAACAGGAAGTGCGGCTCCACGGGGAAGTAGCGGTAGGGCGTCTGCACCCAGTGGCGTTCGGCCAGCCGGTGGACGGAGTCGGCGAACAGCCGCCTTCGCAGGTGCCCGCCCACGTGCTCGATGACGGCGTTGGAGAACACCAGGTCATACTTGGTGTCGAGGATTTTCGACGGCAGGTCGCAGGCGTCCGCCACATCGGCCCGCAGCCACTCCGGCAGGTCGGCCGGGGGCGTTTCCAGGTTCACGATCTGCACGTGCGCGGGCTGTACGGGCGCGCGGAGCCAGGCGCCGGCCGTGCCGCCGAGGTCGATCACCGACATGCTCTCCAGATCGGGAAAGCTCTGCGCGAACCAGTTCCAGCGACGGGCGCGGGCCTTGGCGCCGAGCGAGTCGGGGGCGTCGACGAAGCGGCTCCGAAGAGCGTTCAGACGGCTCATGGTCTCTCCTTGGCGGGGAGTTCGTGGGGGGCACAGCAGCGGGTGACCATTGATCTGCCGAGTTCGGCACGTTCCAACGAGACCGCCCAACTATCGCAGACGGCCTCAGGCCGAAGTGCGCTCCGGCACCATTCGATAGCGCACTGAGATGAGAGATGCGACCCTTGGCGTCGTGGAGCAACTGAGTATCGAAGACGCCTACTTGTACACCCCATCCGTCCATGAGGACGAGAGGGGAACGTTCCGGGAATGGTTCCGCGGCGACCGGCTGTCCGAGGTCATCGGTCACCGTCTGAACCTCGCCCAGGCCAACTGCTCGGTCTCGCGGCGCGGCGTCCTGCGCGGTGTGCACTTCGCGGATGTGCCACCGGGCCAGGCCAAGTACGTCACCTGCGTCAGCGGCGCCGTGCTCGACGTCGTCGTGGACATCAGGGTGGGGTCCCCGACCTTCGGCCAATGGCAGGCCGTCGAGATGGACGACCGCTTGGGACAGGGTCTCTACGTGGGCGAAGGGCTGGGTCACGCCTTCATGGCGCTGTCCGACCGGGCCACCGTGGTCTACATGTGCTCCGAGTCCTACGCTCCCGGCCGGGAGCACGGGGTGCACCCGCTGGACCCTGACCTGGCCATCGCCTGGCCCGCCGACCTGGAGCCTCGGCTTTCCCGGAAGGACGCCGCGGCGCCGACGCTGGCGGAAGCGCGGGAGAAGGGCATGCTGCCGGTGTACGACGAGTGCGTCGCCTTCTACGCCAAGATGCGTGGAACGGGCCTGTGACGGAGACCCGCCGGCCGTACCCGCTGTGACGACGCTGTGACCGCGGGTTTTGGCCGTGATGGATCCGCCAATTCCGGTGCCGAAATCACGGTCTCCATACTGAATTAGGCCCATTAACCGGATAAAACCAGCGATCCGGTTGTCTCATCGTTTCCCAACCGCAACAATAGCCTCGCACTGAAACATGATCGGAGTCCGGCGCCACGAGTGCCGGAGGTGGAGGCTTGTGCCAGTGAGCAGTTCCCGGCATGCGGACGGGCGGCGCGAACGGCGTCGTTCCTCTTCCGCGAGATCTCGATCCGCTGGGTCGCCCGGGTTCCCCATGGTGGGACGGGTGTCGTTGCTGGCCGCCGCCGCGGTGCTGGGGGCGACCGTCACGGTGGTGGTCATCAACCGGGAGCCCGCTCCCGCCCCGACGGCGAACGCCGCGCCCGTCTCGGCCGACGTGACGCTGGAGTCCAGCCTGTGGAAGTCACAGAAGGCCGTGAAGGGCAAGGCGCGGTCCGAGAACACGCCCCTGGAGCTCGGCACGCGCTTCAAGGCCAGCCGTAACGGCGAGGTGGCGGGCGTGCGGTTCTACAAGCCCGCCTCCGAGCGTGGCACGCACCGCGGCAGCCTGTGGGACTCCGACAAGAAGCTGCTCGCCAAGGTGACCTTCACCGACGAGACGCGCAGCGGCTGGCAGCAGGCGCTGTTCTCCGAGCCGGTGCCGATCGTCGCCGGCCGCGTCTACACCGTCTCCTACCACACCAAGCACGGCGGATACGTCGCCGCGCCCGGAGCCCTGGCCGACCCCGTCACCGTGGGCCCGCTGACCGCCCAGGCCGGGGTCTTCGCGCCCTCCGCGAAGGGGGCCTTCCCCTTCCGGCGGCACCGGGCGCACGTCAACTACTGGGTGGACGTCGTCTTCCGGCACCGGGAGCGCCGTCCCCGCCCGTCCGCGCAACCGACGGGCGGCGTCACGGCCGAGCCGACGGCGTCCCAGCCCGAGGGTTCCCCGAGCCCTTCGCCGACGCTCACCGGGCAGCCGTCGGACGGCGTCACCTCGACGCCCACGACCTCCGGATCCGCGTCGCCGTCCGCGACTCCCTCGAACTCCGGCACGAGCACGCCGACGTCGACCCCGACGCGGTCGTCCTCGTCGAGCCCTTCGGCGAGTCACTCGCCGAAGCCGTCGCTGACGCCGAACCCGACGAACCAGCCGACCAAGGTGCCCTCCTCGACCCCGACCCGGACGACGACGCCCCCGCCGACCGGTGGTTTCCCCGGCGCAGCCGACACCGGGGTGCCCTCGGGCACGACCCTGAAGCAGAGCAAGTCGATCACGATCACCAAGGACGGCACGGAGATCGACGGCCTGGAGGTGCACGGCGAGATCAACGTCGAGGCCGACAACGTCACCATCCGCAACACGCGTCTGGCGGCGGCGCCCGGTGACTGGGGCATCATCCAGCGGCAGGGACACACCGGCCTCACCGTCGAGGACAGCGAGATCTTCGGCAACGGCAAGGAACGCACCCAGTTCGCCATCCTGAACCAGGGCCGCGACCTGACGGTCAGGCGCGTCGACATCCACACGATCAGCAACGGCATCCTGACCGAGCAGGGGCTGGTGGAGGACTCCTACCTCCACGACCCCAAGTACTTCTCCGGCGACCACACCGACATGATCATGTGCACGAGCGGGCCGCCGTCCGGGGCGACGCTGGTGATCCGCGGCAACACGGTCATCAACACGCTGGAGCAGACCGGTGCGGTCGCCCTCTTCCAGGACTTCGGCGTGGTCCGTAACGTGACGGTCGAGCGCAACTTCCTGGCCGGCGGGGGCTACACCCTCTACGGCGGCGCGGGCAGCAAGGGCACCTCGTCCAACATCAAGGTCGTCAACAACGTCTTCAGCCGCGACGTGTGGGCCAAGGGCGGGTACAACGGCCCGGTGGCCTACTGGGACAAGGGCGCGCCCGGGAACGAGTGGAAGGGCAACGTCTGGGAGGACGGAAAGGTCGTGCCCGAGGGCGGCTGATCCGAGCGCCCGGCGGCCGTACCGCGGCTGTGCGACCGCCGGCCCGGAGGTAGCGGTAAAGGGAAGGCCCTCCACGGATCTCCGTGGAGGGCCTTCCCTTGTGCTCTGGTGACCTGTGGCAGGCCTCAGGAGGCCGGCGGCGAGGTCGTGGCGATCAGCCCACGCGCCAGGTGTCGCCGCCGCGCAGCAGGTCGCTCAGCCGTCCGGGGCCGCGCTCGGAGACGGCCTCGGCAAGCTGCTCGGCCATCAGCGTGTCGTACGCCGGGCGGTCGACGGACCGGAAGACCCCGATCGGCACGTGGTCGAACGCGGGCTCGTCGAGCCGGGACAGCGCGAACGCCAGCGAGGGGTCGGGGTGGTGGGCGTCGTGGACCAGGATCTCGTCCTCGGACAGGCTCGCCCGGTCGACGACCTCGATGCCGCCGTTGGCCGCGCGGCGCACCGCCTTGGAAGCGGAGGTGATCGGCAGGCCGTGCTCCAGGCGCAGCGTGATGTCGTCGCGCAGCGCGGGATCCTTGAGCGGCTCGAACGCGCCGTCGTTGAAGATGTTGCAGTTCTGGTAGATCTCGACCAGGCTCGTGCCCCGGTGGGCCGTGGCCTCGCGCAGCACCGACTGAAGGTGCTTGCGGTCGGAGTCGAGCGTGCGGGCGACGAAGCCCGCCTCCGCGCCGAGGGCGAGCGAGATCGGGTTGAACGGCTTGTCCAGCGAGCCCATCGGCGTGGACTTGGTGATCTTGCCGACCTCGGAGGTCGGGGAGTACTGGCCCTTGGTCAGCCCGTAGATCCGGTTGTTGAACAGCAGGATGTTCAGGTTGACGTTGCGGCGCAGGGCGTGGATCAGGTGGTTGCCGCCGATCGACAGCGCGTCGCCGTCTCCGGTGATCACCCAGACGGACAGGTCGGGGCGGGACGCGGCCAGGCCGGTCGCGATCGCCGGGGCGCGGCCGTGGATGGAGTGGAACCCGTAGGTGTTCAGGTAGTACGGGAACCGGGACGAGCAGCCGATGCCCGAGACGAACACGATGTTCTCGCGCTTGAGCCCCAGCTCGGGCAGGAAGCTCTGGACCGCGGCGAGGATGGCGTAGTCACCACAGCCGGGGCACCAGCGCACCTCCTGGTCGCTCTTGAAGTCCTTGAGTGTCTGCTTCTCGGTAGCGCGGGGAATGAGAGCGAGCCCCGTGCCGCTTCCGATCGGGCCGGTGATGTGCCCGTTCGTCGCGATATCACTCACTGTCGATCACGTCCTGGATCACTCCGGCGAGCTCTTCGGCCTTGAAAGGAAGACCGCGCACGCGGTTGTAACTGATGATGTCGACCAGGAAGCGCGCCCGTAGCAGCAGCGCGAGCTGGCCGAGGTTGATCTCCGGCAGAAGCACCCTGTCGTACGAGCGCAGCACCTCGCCGGTGTTGGACGGCAGCGGGTTGAGGTGGCGGATGTGGGCCTGCGCGACCTTCCCGCCGGCCTTGCGCACCCGTCGCACGGCCGCCGCGATGGGTCCGTACGTCGAGCCCCAGCCGAGCACGAGCACCCGGGCGTCGCCCTCCGGGTCGTCGATGGTCAGCGGCGGGATGTCCTGCGTGATCCCGTCGATCTTGGCCTGACGGAGCCGGACCATGAGGTCGTGGTTGTTGGGGTCGTAGGAGATGTTCCCCGTGCCGTCGGCCTTCTCGATGCCGCCGATGCGGTGCTCCAGGCCCGGAGTGCCGGGAACGGCCCACGGCCGCGCCAGCGTCTGCGGGTCCCGCTTGAAGGGCAGGTAGGTCTCACCGTCGTCGCCGTTCGGCTCCACCGTGAAGTCGACCGACAGGTCGGGCAGGTCGTCGATCTCCGGCAGCCGCCACGGCTCGGAGCCGTTCGCGAGGTAGCCGTCGGAGAGCAGCATGACCGGCGTGCGGTACTTCACGGCGATGCGCGCCGCTTCGAGCGCGGCGTCGAAGCAGTCGGACGGGGTCGAGGGCGCGATGATCGGCAACGGCGACTCGCCGTTGCGGCCGAACATCGCCATGAGCAGGTCGGTCTGCTCGGTCTTGGTCGGCATGCCCGTCGAGGGCCCGGCCCGCTGGACGTCGATCACGAGCAGCGGAAGCTCGGTGGTGACGGCCAGTCCGACGGTCTCCGCCTTGAGCGCGACCCCCGGCCCCGAGGTGGTGGTGACGCCGAGCGCGCCGCCGAACGCCGCGCCCAGGGCGGCGCCCACGCCCGCGATCTCGTCCTCCGCCTGGAAGGTGCGGATGCCGAACCGCTTGTGCTTGGACAGCTCGTGGAGGATGTCGGAGGCGGGGGTGATGGGGTAGGACCCGAGGAACAGCGGCAGCCTCGACTGCACCGAGGCGGCGATGAGGCCGTAGGCCAGGGCCTGGTTGCCGGAGATGTTGCGGTAGAGGCCCGGGGTCAGCTTGGCGGGCTTGATCTCGTACGACACCGAGAAGGACTCGGTGGTCTCGCCGTAGTTCCACCCCGCCTGGAAGGCCGCGACGTTGGCCTTCGCGATGTCGGGCTTCTTGGCGAACTTGGCCTCGAGGAACTTGACCGTCGCCTCGGTGGGCCGGTGGTAGAGCCAGGACAGCAGGCCGAGCGCGAACATGTTCTTCGCCCGCTCGGCGTCCTTCTTGGAGATGTCGAAGCCCTCGAGCGACTTGACCGTCAGCGAGGTGAGCGGAACGGCGTGCACGCGCCACTCCCCGAGCGAGCCGTCGTCGACCGGGCTCTGGGTGTAGCCGACCTTCTGCAGGTTGCGCTTGGAGAACTCGTCGGTGTTGACGATGATGTCGGCCCCGCGCGGCAGGTCGCCGAGGTTGGCCTTCAGGGCCGCGGGGTTCATCGCCACCAGGACGTTGGGAGCGTCGCCGGGGGTGAGGATGTCGTGGTCGGCGAAGTGGAGCTGGAAGCTCGACACCCCGGGAAGCGTGCCTGCGGGAGCGCGGATCTCCGCGGGGAAGTTGGGCAGGGTGGAAAGGTCGTTCCCGAACTGCGCGGTCTCCGCCGTGAAACGATCACCGGTCAGCTGCATACCGTCGCCGGAGTCGCCCGCGAAGCGGATGATCACGCGGTCGAGTTGTTGAACCTGCTTGGTCACAGCTCGGTCCTCCTCGACGCGCCTGGGCGCCGTCGCTCGTGGCACGTATTCAATTCCATGCTAGATCCCTTGGGCTGCGCGGGCTTCTTTACGCATGCGCGTCGAAGGCCATGTGACGTTTGTCCATGCGACGGCAGCGATCTTTCGTCAGGCCGCGGTCCACGAGGCATCGGGGAGATGCCGGCTGTCCGCGGGTGCGTCCTGAGGCGGGGAGCCTCAACGGGAGACGCGGTCGGCGACCAGTGCCGAACACATGGTCACGACCGGAAACGGCTCCTCGTACACAGCCCGGCGGCAATCCTGCACAGGTCAACGTGCAAGCGGGAGTAGAGCACGTTTGAGGTCACGCTGACCAACTATATGTCCCTTCTCGCTATGGCTCAGAGCCTTGGCCACTGTCCACTATTCCCGCGTCATAGACGCGCCCTGGTTCCAACCCGCGCGAGCCGAACAGTTCCGGGACGGTCACAAGGGCGTAGCCATGCGCCGCCGGCCCCCGCAGAATGGCCGGTAGCGCCGTGATCGTCGCCGGGCCGCCCTCGTGCATGAGGATGATCGAACCCGGCCGTGCCCGGTCCACCGCCCGGCGGGCGACGGCCTCCGGGTCGGAATCCCCGGCGTCGGAGGCGTCCACGTTCCATCCGATGACTGAAAGGTTCAGGGCGCGGGCCGCGGTCGCGACCTGGGCCGTGACGCCGTGCACGCCCAAATAGCGATTTACGGTGATTTTGTGTGATCGGGGGCTGTCTTTTGACCGCGAGGGGTAGCTCAAAGGTGACGGTAAGCGACTCCCCGCCACAAGGTCGAACCTCTGGCAAGGTTGCGCCGGGGTCGGCCGGGGCACTGGTTTACGATCGAGGCCGGAGGCTGTATGAGCGGATATTTCGGTTCTTACGTTGTCGTAGCCGTACTTTTCGCGATCGGCATCGCCGTCTTCGCCGGAGCGCTTCTGGCCAACCGGATGCTCCGCCCGAACAACCCCACGCGCGAGAAGCTCACGACCTACGAGTGCGGCGTCGATCCCGTGGGCGAGGGCTGGGCGCAGTCGCAGATCAGGTACTACGTCTTCGCCTACCTCTACGTCGTCTTCGCCGTGGACGCGGTGTTCCTGTTCCCCTGGGCGACGGTCTTCGCCGCGCCGGGCTTCGGCATGGCCACGCTGGTCGAGATGTTCGTCTTCCTGGCCTTCATCGCCCTCGGCATCCTGTACGCCTGGCGCAAACGCGTACTCGCCTGGACGTGAGGAAGAGGGGAGAATGCCTGTCATGGCCGCCAGCGATCTTCCGATGCCCACCGTGGGGCCGGTGTCCCGGCTCGCCCCCAAACCGATGCGTTTCATACTCAACTGGGGGCGGCGCTACTCGCTCTGGGTGTTCAACTTCGGGCTGGCCTGCTGCGCGATCGAGTTCATCGCCACCTCGACGAGCCGTCACGACTTCATCCGGTTCGGGGTGATCCCGTTCGCGAACGGCCCCAGGCAGGCCGACCTCATGATCGTCTCAGGGACCGTCACGGACAAGATGGCGCCGGCCGTCAAGCGCCTGTACGAGCAGATGCCCGACCCCAAGTACGTCATCTCGTTCGGCGCCTGCTCCAACTGCGGTGGCCCCTACTGGGACTCCTACTGCGTGACCAAGGGCGTCGACCAGATCATTCCGGTCGACGTCTACGTGCCCGGGTGCCCGCCCCGGCCCGAGGCGCTGCTGTACGGGATCATGAAGCTCCAGGAGAAGATCGCCGCCGAGTCGCTCGGCGAGCGTTACGCCTCCCCGCGGCCTGTGCCGGGCGTGCCCACGTGAGGGCCGCGATCGAGGAGCGGTACGGCTCCCGCGCCCAGGTGTCCGAGTCGTTCGGCGAGACGACCGTGGACGTCGGCACCGGCGACTGGATCGACCTGCTGACCTTCGCCCGTGACGGCCTCGGATGCGTGTTCTTCGACTGGCTGACCGGGGTCGACGACCCGCCGGACGGCTTCTCCGTCGTCGCCCACCTCTTCGACCCCGTCGAGCACGTCCACCTGCTGGCCCGCACCAGGGTGTCCCGCGACGACCCCAGGCTGCCGAGTGCCACGCCGGTGTTCCGGGGTGCCGAGTGGCACGAGCGCGAGACCTTCGAGATGTTCGGGGTGATCTTCGAGGACCATCCCTATCTGGTCCCCCTGCTGCTGCCCGACGGCTTCGAGGGCCACCCGCTCCGCAAGGACTTCGTCCTCGCCTCCCGCGTCGCCAAGCCGTGGCCCGGGGCCAAGGAGCCCGGCGAGTCGGGGCAGGGCTCGCCCAGCCGCAGGAAGACGCTTCCGCCCGGCGTCCCCACCGACTGGGGCCCATCCGCCGCCACACCGCCACCGGTCCGGGGCCCCCGGGCCGTACGGCCGCCCGCGCGCCCGGAAGGCCGGGAGGACGGAGATGGCTGAGGTGCTCGACGTCGCGCTCCGCCTCTTGGTGATCGTCATCGCGTTCCTCACGCTGCCGCTGATCATCGGCCAGACCGAGCACAAGGCCATGGCCCACATGCAGTCCCGCCTCGGTCCCATGTACGCCGGGGGGTTCCACGGCTGGGCCCAGCTCATCGCCGACGGCGTGAAGTTCGCCCAGAAGGAGGACGTCATCCCCAGGGCGGCCGACCGCCGGGTGTTCTCCATCGCCCCGGCCGTGGCGCTGGTCCCGTACCTCGTCGTGATGATCGTCATCCCTGTCGGCCCGGGGCTGTTCGGCGCCGACCTGGATACGGGCCTGTTCTTCGTGCTCGCCGTGATGGGCGTGGGCGTGCTCGGCTCGATCATGGCCGGCTGGTCGTCGGCCAACAAGTACTCGGTGCTGGGGGGCATCCGCTCGGCGGCGCAGCTGATGTCCTACGAGCTGCCGCTCGTCCTCGCGGCCTCGTCGGTCGCGATGGCGGCGGGCACGCTGTCGCTGCCGGGCATCGTGGAGGCGTGGCAGTGGTGGTGGCTGCCCTGGCAGGCCATCGGCGCGGTGGTGTTCTTCGTCGCGGGGCTCGCCGAGCTGCGCAGGCCGCCCTTCGACATGCCGATCGCCGAGTCCGAGATCATCATGGGCCCGATGACCGAGTACACCGGGATCCGCTTCGCGCTGTTCATGCTCGCCGAGTACGTCGGGATCGTGGTGCTGTCCGCCCTGACCACCGTGCTGTTCCTCGGGGGATGGCACGGGCCGCTGCTGCCCGGACCGGTCTGGACGCTGATCAAGATCTTCGCGCTGGCCTTCGTGGTGATCTGGGTCCGCGTCAGCTTTCCCCGTCTCCGCGCGGACCAGTTGCAGAAGCTCGCCTGGATCGGCCTGGTCCCCCTTGCGCTGTTCCAGCTCGCGCTCACCGGCGTCGTGCGGGTGCTGCTGGCCGGCTGACCTCCGCGGCTCCGCCCGGCCGTCAGCGGCCCAGCATGGTCCCGCCGTTGATGTGCAGGATCTGGCCGGTGACGTATCCCGCTTCGGGGGAGGCGAGATACCTGATGGCCGCGGCCACCTCGCTCGGTGTGCCGGCCTTGCCGACCAGGGTTCCGTCGACGCGGGCCTTGACGAACTCCGGCGTCGCCCGGTCGCCGAAGAACTCGGTGTCGCCGATGTACCCGGGGGCCACCGCGTTCACCGTGACCCCGTCGGGCCCGAGGCGCTGCGCCAACTCGAAGGTGTAGGCGTGCAGCGCCGCCTTCGCGCCCCCGTACGAGCCGGGGCCGCGGAGCGCCGCGATCGACGACAGGTGCACGATGCGGCCACCGGGTCGCCGGATGAACGGCAGCAGGCCCTCGGTCAGGAGCACCGCCGTGAGCACGTTGGCCTCGAAGTTGCGCCGGTAGCCCTCGGCGATCCCGGCCAGCGTGCCGTCGTCGCCGGCGGCGACGTTGCCGCCCGCGTTCGTGACGATCACGTCCACCGGTCCGTGCAGGGCGATCGCCTCCACCGCGGCCTGCGCCTGCCGCACATCGGACAGGTCGGCGGTGGTCCAGCTGACCAGGTCGGCGTCGAACGCGGTGTTCAGCTTCGCGGCCGCCTCGCTCAGCACCTCGGCACGGCGGCCAAGGATGATCACTTGTGCTCCCTCGCCGGCGAAGGCCTCAGCCGTCGCCAGCCCGATGCCGGTGCCTCCTCCGGACACCACCACGCGTCGCTGCTCCATGCTGTGCCTCCTTTTCGGTTCACCCATTAGATCATTTCAGTAGCTTTTGAGGGTGATGGCGGTGGCCGCCTTGTGGATCGGCTCGAGGATCTTGGTGATCACGCGGTCCTTGCCCGGCATGTAAGGCATGATCCTCAGCATCTTCATCTGGAACCAGATCAGCCACTTGCCGCCCAGCACCATGTGCTTGATGTTCTGCGGCCCGAGGTTCTGGTTCTGCTCGGCGAAGTGCCGCAGCTCCCGCTCGTAGCCGTCGAAACCGGCCTCGTGGTCGCCACCGGCGGCGGCTAGTTCCCCCGCCAGGACGTAGGCGCCGACCAGGGCCAGGCTCGTGCCCTGCCCTGAGGCGGGGGAGGCGCAGTAGCCGGCGTCGCCCAGCAGCACGACGCGGCCCTTCGACCAGCGGTCCATGTGGACCTGGCTCAGGGAGTCGAAGTAGAAGTCGGGAGCGGAGTCCATCGCGCCGAGCAGGCGGGGGATCTCCCACGCGTCCTGCGCGTAGGCGTCGGCCAGGAGCCTCTGCTGCCGGGCGCGGTCGCGGTGGTCGTACGTCAGCGGCTCGGAGGCGAACAGGAACATCGCCTTGGCGCCGGTGTCCTTGGCCGTGCTGTACATCAGGGCCGTGCGGCCGGGAGAGACGTAGGTGAGCTCCCAGCGGTCGAGGTCCAGGTGGTTGGGGACGCTGAAGATCGAGACGTGGTAGCCGAGGTCGCGGACGTAGTCCTCCTCGGGGCCGAAGAACAGCGCGCGGGTGCTGGAATGCAGACCGTCGGCGCCCACCACCAGGTCGAACGTGCGCGTCTCGCCGCTCTCGAAGGTGACCCGCACCCCCGCGCCCGTGTCGGTGGCGCTGGAGACGGCGTCGCCGAAGAGGTACTCGACCTCGCCCTTGGTCAGGTCGTAGAGGATGCGGTTGAGGTCGCCGCGCAGGATCTCGGCGTCCTCCTCTCCGCGACCGCCGAACGTGTCGCCGTCCAGGCTCGCCACCCTCTTGCCGGCGGCGTTGACGATCGAACCGCCCTGCACGTCGGTGCGCTGGCGGCGGATCTCGTCCAGGACGCCCATGCGGCCGACCACGTCGAGCGCCGCGCCACGGATGTCGATCTTGTAGCCGCCTTCCCGGAGCTCGGACGCACGCTCGACCACCGTGGGGGTGAAGCCGTGGCGGCGCAGCCAGTAGGCCAGCGCGGTGCCCGCGATGCCGGCGCCTGAGATCAGGATGGTGCGGTTCTTCATGGGGGCCTCCTCGTTCGTCGTCCTCGCGTCGAACGATACAGATGTATCAGATGAATGTGCAATACGTTTGTACGAGACAGTTGTCTCATACCGATGTAGACTCCAGGCATGGGAAATCGTGAAGACCTGCTGGCCGGGGCCAAGCGCTGCCTGTACGAGAAGGGGTACGCCCGCACGACCGCCCGGGACATCGCGGCCGCCTCGGGGGTGGTGAGCCTCGCCGCCATCGGCTACCACTACGGGTCCAAGGAGGCGCTGCTGAACGCGGCGCTCTACCAGGCACTGGAGGAGTGGGGCGAGGATCTCGGGCGCATCCTGGAGGTCGAGGGCGCCCCGGACGCCACCCCGGAGGACCAGTTCGAGGCGACATGGGCCGCCATCATCCAGTCGTTCGCGGCCAACCGGCCGTTGTGGGCCATCCAGTTCGAGCTCATCGCGCACATCGAGCGGATGCCGGAGGTGCGCCAGGCCTTCACCGCGGCCGGCAGGCAGGCGCGCCTGGGCCTGGTCGAGCTGTTCCGGAACATCGGATCCGACGGTGACGAGAAGCAGGCGGAGAAGATCGGCTCGCTCTACCAGGCGCTGCTCAGCGGTGTGGCGTCCCAGTGGCTCCTGGATCCAGACAGCGCGCTGTCAGGCCGCGAGCTGATCCAGGCCCTGCGAAGCGTCACGGCGGCCCTCGGGCCGGTCACCGCGGAGGGTCAGACGGAGGTCGGCAGCGGGCCGCCGTTGTAGGCCATGGCATCGACGAAGGCCTGGAGGAGGTCGAGCTCGCCGCCCCCCGCCGCGTCGAGGTAGGCCCGGTGCAGGTTGAGCACGAGGCGCTCGGAGTCCGCCCAGCCGGCGAATTCTCCGAGATCGCACGCTCGCGCGGCCTCCAGCGGCGAGAGCCCGGCTCGGCGGCCGCTCTCGGCGGTGTCCAGGATGAGCCGGTAGTAACGTTCATGGGCCCCCAGCACGTCGGGGAGCGTCGCGGCGTCGAGGAGCGGGCCGTGCCCAGGCACGACGTGGGCCGGCTCGAAGGCGGCCATCCAGTCGAGCGACCGCAGCGCTCCCTCCAGCGAACCCATGAAGACCAGCGGCGTGAGGCCGTGGAAGATCAGGTCACCGCTGAAGAGCACCCGCTCCTCCGGGAGCCAGGCGACGACGTCCCCGGTGGTGTGCGCGGGCGAGCCCGGGTGGCGTAGCTCGACCCTGCGGTCACCGGCGAACACGGTGAGCTCGGAACGCAGGGTGATGGCCGGCACGCGCCGGGTCACCCCTCCCCAGTCAGGCACCGGCGTCCAGACCGGAGGACAGCCGTCGATGATGGGATCGACCAGGAGCCCGTCCCGCATGGCCTCGTGCCCGATGATGACGGTCGCGTCGGGCAGGAGGCTGTTGCCGTACGAGTGGTCGCCGTGCTGGTGGGTGTTGACGGCCATGCGGATGGGAGCGTCCCCGGTGGCCGTCCCCACGGCGTCGAGGAACCGGCGCGTGCGCTGCTCGGTGGCACACGTGTCGATCACGATGCAGCCGTCGCCGCCGGTCACCACCCCGGCGTTGTTCAACCACCAGGAGCCGTCGGGCTGCACCCACGCCAGCACCCCGGGGACGACCTCGTGCAGCGTGCCCGGCGCTCCGGCCGGGGATGAGGGCTGTTTCGGGGAAACGATCGTCACACCTGCCTCGACCTCGACGGACCGCCCCGGCGCGGCCCCCGCACCTCAGGGACCGGACCAGGACGATGAGGACCTTGCCTAGTATTCCGTACTCGACCCGTGTGCCGCCCGAAGGAACCTGCTGAGATCGTCGCGGCTCAGATGGGCCCTCCACACGCCCTCCGCGCCGTCGAGTCGCGCCTCGTTGACGGCATCGCGCGCCGCCGCCGACGCGGCGAGATCGGGCAGGTAGCGGCCTGCGGTGAAGACCAGGGCCCGGCGGATGTCGCAGGGGAGGGCCTCGCCCGGGTGGCGGGTGGAGAAGGCGGAAGCGGCCCTGACGATGTTCACGACGGACCAGGCCGATTCCGAGGCGTCCTCGGTGGCGCCTCGACCGGCCGACACGGCGGCCCGCAGGAAGTCGGCGGCGTGGGAGCTGAGGTCGACCTGGTCGTTGAGCCGTGCCGGGACGGGCACGCGGGCGAACCTGGTGAACGGCTCGGTGCTGCTGCCCTGGGTGTGCCACTGGTCGCTGACCAGCATCGTGGCGTATCGGAACCCCGACGGCGGATCCCCGAGCACGTGACGTGCGGCCTGCCCGTTCTGGCTCGCCCGATCGATGACCGCGACGACCGGGTCGAACTCGGCCCGTAGCTTGGGGCCGCTGAAGGTGCGGCTTTCGGCTTCCAGCAGGTCCGCGCTCGTGGATCCGGGGATCGGTATCTCGATCTCGCCGGCCGCTCGGGCGTCCAGCATGGAGCGGGTGACCTCCGCGAGAAAGCGGGAGTCCCAGATCTTGCCGTCCGGGCCGTACTTGAACAGCATGCCGACCGACCACGGGTCCGGATTCCTCGTGATCGCCGCCCGGGTCGCCTCCGAGAGCAGGGGCCGCCTCTCCTTGCCGGTGCCGAGGCGCATCTGGGTCGCCGCGGCCAGGGAAGAGCCGAGGGCGCGGAGGATGCTCGCGCTCTCGGCGCTGAACAGCGTCGCGCCCGCCCGGTTCGTCAGGGCCCGCGCCGCCTGGAGCGCCTGCGGGCAGGCCTCCGCCCAGAAGGCCGCCAGGTAGGCCTTGTCGCCGAGGTGCCGTGAGAGGTTCTCCGCCAGCGCAGGCAGGCCGGCGCTCGCCTGCTCCGGGTCCTTGGAGGTGACGGCCCCGGCCAGCGCCTGGGCGTCCTGGGTCGCCTCGGTGCCGCTCTGCCCGGTGGTCGTCCAGTCGAGGTGCACGGTGGGCGGGTGAGCGCGGTCGTGGTGGAACGCGTCGCCGCCAAGGCCCTTCCACCCTTTCTCCCGCGCCAGGTCGTAGGCCTTGGTGGTTCGCGCCTGCATGTCGCGGGCGTCGTTCAGCGCCTCGTCGATCAGGCGGGGCAGCGCGGCGAAGCTCACGCCGCTGTCCCACTTCTGCATCTTCTGCTGGATCATCGGACCGTGCCGGGCCAGCAGGGTGTGCAGTCGCTGGAGCCGGCCGGCCAGTTCCTGAAGGCCGGCGGGGTCGACTCCTACGAACTCGCTCATGCCATCCCTCTCCTGACGGGGCCTACGACGCGAGCTTGCGGCGCTCCGCCTCCTCCAGACGCGCGACCAGGCGGGGCTGTTCGGCGAGAACCGTATGGAGCAGGGCGACGAGCTGGCCTCGGCGAGCGTTCCAGCCGGCGGCCCACTGGTCGGCCGCCACGCCGTGCCAGGTCTGGGTGCCGAACATCGGGGGCACGGTCGCCAGCGCGCGGAGAAGGTCGTGCACCATTTCGGCGGCGGCGGCCATGTCCGCCTGGCACTGAGCGGCCTCGGATGGCGCCATGCGAACTCCTCCCAGCGGCGTCACTCGGGCGCGTGCTGACACCGCCTGTAAACCTAGGCGAAGCGCGTATCAGGTCACCAGGCTTCTACGTTCTGGAAATCGGAATTACCGAGCCGCGGGGTCTACTGGACGATGGCGAGCATGACGTCGGACGCGACGGGGCGGTTCTCCGGACGCTTCTCCAGGCACCTGCCCACCACCGTGGCCAGCGTGGGCGGCAGCGCGGACAGGTCGGGCTGCTTGGTGAAGATGCGGTTGAACACCGCGGCGATGTTGTCCTCGCCGAACGCCGGCCGGCCGGTGGCGGCGAACACCATGGTCGCCGCCCAGCTGAACACGTCAGACTCCGGTCCGACGCGCTCGCCGGAGACCTGCTCGGGAGACATGTAGGCAGGCGTGCCCAGTACACCGCTGGAGGTGGCGGTGGCGTTGTCGAGCACGCGCGCGATGCCGAAGTCGACCACTCGGGGACCGTCGGCGCCGATCAGGACGTTGCTCGGCTTGAAGTCGCGATGGACGATGCCGGCACGGTGGATGGCGGCGAGCGCGCCCACCGTGCCCAGCGCCAGCCGTACCAGCCCGTCGTGGCCGCGTGGCCCGCGGTCCCGTACGAGCTGTTCGAGCGACGACCCTTCGACGTACTCGCTGACGATGTACAGCCGCTGGCCCGCGATGTCCGCGTCGATCACCCGGGCGGTCGAGAACGGCGCGACCCGGCGGGCCGCTTCGACTTCCCGGAGGAACCGCTGCTGGGCTCCGGTCTCCGTGGCGAGCCGGGCGTGCAGGACCTTGATCGCCACACGTGTGCCCTCGGGGGTCTCTGCCAGGTAGACGGCGCCCTGGCCGCCGTGGCCCAGGACGCCGATCAGCCGGTAGCGCCCGATGTGGTCTGGTTCCCCGGCCGGCAGGGGCCCCGGCGTCTGCGTGGGAAGCGTCGAGGCGTTGTGCAGACTCTGCGGAGTGTGCGTGCTCGGGGTGTGCGTGCTCGGGGTGTGCTGCTGCCGTTGCTGGGGCGGGCGCGCCGGTTGGTCCCGCGGCGGTGCGTGCGGGTGCCGCTGGGGAGCGGCGCCCGGACGGTGCTGGTTCGGTGCGGTGGGGGGACGCTGCCCCATCGGAGCGGCGTTGGGGCGCTGCTGGTCCGGCGGAGCGGCGTTGGGGCGCTGCTGGTCCGGGCCCGTGCCGGGGCGGGGCTGGTTCTGGTACGGCGGCCGGGGGTGCTGCGGTGGCCGCACATGGTGCGGCGGGTACGGCACCGGCGGGAAGTGCGCCGGGCGGTAGCCCTGCGGGGGAGGAGGGAAGGAGGCGCCGCGCGGCGCCCCGGGCGCGAAGACGGCCGAGCGGATCGCCAGCGAGTGGATGAGCCCGCCGATCCAGGTGGTGAACAGGCAGGCGACGACGAGGAGCGCGGCCCAGTCGGGGAAATCCTGTGCCTCGGCATAGGCGATGACGAGTACGAAGAGCATTAAGAAGCTCAGGAGATAGAGCAGCGCGGCCACCGCGATCATCGGGGCGCGCTTCCGGTAGGCCGCGTAACCGATGGTGAACGGCGTGGCGGCCCCACAGGTGAACAGCGGAGCAAGGGCCCAGACGACGCTGATCGCGGTGGTGGACTGCGAGGGCCTGGCTAGCTGCATATCGCGAAGAATACGGAGATAGGCCGTAACACGCATGTTTTTGCCGGCACGGTAACGGGAGGAGTTCTGCGCCGTGACGGAGGAGGAGCGGTGCCGTCGCGGAGAGCTGTGCTGTCGTGGACGGAGGGGTTCTGTGTTGGCTGCGGGGTGGTGCGGTGGCTCGTCGGGGTGGGTGGGGTCGGGGGATGGACGGAGGCGATCTGTGCCGGATGGGGATTGGTGCTGTGGCTCGTCGGGGTGGGGGGATGGTTGGAGTGTTTGATCAACCTGTTTGGCCCTCCCGGCACCCGTTTGATTGGGGTGCCCGGTTGATGCCCACCCCGGGTGGGGGTCCATCGGGAGGCGGGAGTGGGGGTTCCCGGAGCGAGGGGAGGCCGGGCTGTCACGGACGGAGGAGTTCTGCGCGGTCGTGGGCACGGACTGCGTCTTTGGGGTGGAGGGGTCCTGCGCGGTCGCGGGCACGGTTGGGGTGGAGGGGTCCCGCGCGGTCACGGAGGAGGAGCGGTGCTGTCGCGGAGAGCTGGACGGAGGCGATTTGTGCTGGATGGGGATCGGTGCGGTGGCTCGTCGGGGTGGGTGGGGTCGGGGGGGTGGGGGGATGGTTGGAGTGTTTGATCAATCTGTTGTGGCCCTCCCGGCACCCGTTTGATTGGGGTACCCGGTTGATGCCCGCCCAGGTGGAGGGTTGATCGGGAGGCGGGAGTGGGGGTTCCCGGAGGGAGGGGGAGGCCGGGCTGTCACGGACGGAGGAGTTCTGCGCGGTCGTGGGCACGGACGGCGTCTTTGGGGTGGAGGGAGTTCTGCGCGGTCACGGAGGAGGAGCGGTGCCTTCGGGGTGGAGGAATTCTGCGCGGTCGTGGGCACGGACTGCGTCTTTGGGGCCGAGGGACTTGCGTCCTCGCGGACTGTGATTGATCCCAACCTGGGTGGGCGACACCTGGGTACCCCGATCAAACGGGTGCCGGGAGGGCCTCTCCTCGGTTGATCAAACACTCGGACCATGTCCCGATGCCACCCACACCAGGCGCCTAAGCATTGATCCTCACCTAGGGAATCCCGCCCGCGTCACGCTCACCTATACCAGGAAGATCCTCGGCCTGCCTCATCCGCCGGTGGCCTCGGCTTCCCTCTTTCGCCGGCGGCTCCGGCTTCCTTGGTTCACACCGGTGACCCCGGCATACTGCGTCCACCGATGACCATGGCTTCCCTCGTTCACACGCGGTGACCCGGCATGCTGCGTCCACCGATGACCACACGCGTCCTGGTCCCAGATGGCCCTTGACCCCGGTGAGCGACAACGGGGTACCCCGATGAGACGGTGACGCCGGCGGTGAATGGTCAGGGAAGGTAGATGGTGAGCTCCACCAGGTCGGCGGTGAGTTGCGGGGGGAGATCGACGGCGATGGACACGTCCTCGGCGGAGATGAAGCTTCCGACGCTGGCCCGCGCCTCGACCACGCGCGCCGCCAGCTCGGCGTTCATCCCGGGCAGACCCGCGATCACCTCCGCAGACGCGTGGTTCACGTCCACGAGCCCGCCGTCGTCGTAGTGGCGCGGCAGGTCGGGGCGGCCGATGCGCAGCTCGCGCGCCAGCGCCGGGTCGCGTTCGACGAGCTCGCGAGCCTGCTGCCGCAGCTCACGGCGGTGCTGGGCGAAGGCCACGGCGTAGTCGTTGGGCGAATCGGAGCGATCGAAGACCTTGTTGCGGATGATCAGCGAGTGGATCGTGCCCCCGAGCCAGCTTCCGCCCGATCCGAGGAACGCGAGCAGCGCCAGCCACGCCGGTGTGGGGCCGACGTCGTCCGTCACCACGGCCAGCAGGAAGGCCACCATGCCGAGCGCGTAGATGCCCGCCGAGATCCACAGCATCGTGCTGCGCAGCTTCGCCGCCGCGTATCCGATGGTGAACGGTGTCGCGGCACCGCAGGTGAACAGGGGTGCGAGGGCCCAGAACACGCTGCCCGCGCTGGAGGGCTGGGGTGGCGGGACGTGGGGCGGCGGAATGTGGGGCGGGAACGGGGGCTGGGGGCGGCCGCGTGGATCACCTGGCCCCGTCGGGCCGTACGGACCCGGGGTGGGCCGGTTGTACGGCGTGACACCGTGCTGGTCGCGGAGCGGCGGGAGGAACGGCGGGTTGCCGTGCCGAGGGTCCGGCGGCGCGTACGGCGGGCGACCGGCGTCGGGACGGGCCTGGCCACCGTACGGTGAAGGCCCCTGCTCGGGACCCGGCCGGTCGTACGGTGAAGGCCCCTGCTCGGGACCCGGCCGGCCGTACGGCGAACGGCCCTGGCCGGGGCGGGGGTCGGCGAGCGGAACGCGCCGGTTGTCCTGGTGTGGTGGCGTCTGAGGCGCGCGGCCCGGTAACGGCCGGCCCGTCTGGCGCCGACGCGGAGCGGTTGGACCGTTCGGATCACCGGGATCAGGGGGCGGGCTTCCTGGTGGCCCCGATCCCGGGCCCCCGTGGCCGTTGGTCGAGTGCATAACGCGAAGAATACGGCGTTCCCTGTCGTCGTGCATCGGCCACAAGGACCACATGCCAAGCCGGATAACTACCTAAAAATCGTGATGATTGTGGAAAACCGGGGGACGAGGGGCGCCTGCGCATTCACGAGGACGCTTATGTGCGCCATGATGTTGAACCGTGGCTCGTATACCAGGAGAAGGGCTGGCGAAGGGACTGGCTGTCACTCTTCGCCACATGCTGAGCAGGGCGGACACGCAGCAATACCCTGAGGTACGACCTGATCTGCCTCCCCGTAGCCGTGGTGTCATCGGCCTGGTCGAGGAGAACTGCACGGTCTGCATGCTGTGCGCCAGGGAGTGCCCCGACTGGTGCATCTACATCGACTCCCACAAGGAGACGGCACCGGCCCCCGAGGGCGGACGCCCGCGCGCCCACAACGTGCTCGACCGGTTCGCCATCGACTTCTCGCTGTGCATGTACTGCGGGATCTGCATCGAGGTGTGCCCGTTCGACGCGCTCTTCTGGTCACCCGAGTTCGAGTACGCCGAGCACGACATCCGTAACCTCCTCCATGAGAAGGACAGGCTCGGGGAATGGGCGCAGACGATCCCGATCCCACCCCCGCACGAACCTAACGCCGAACCTCCCAAGGAGATCGCCGCCGCCTCCCGGCCCCCCCGCGAGCGCCCCGGCCCTCAAGGGGGCACGACCAGGGGTGCTGCTTCCGGTACGACCAGTGGGATTGCCTCCGGTACAACCAGTGGGGCTGCCTCCGGTACGACCGGGGGGGCCGCTTCCGGTACGACCGAGCCCGCCCGGCCGGTCACGGGTCCCCATGCGGGCCACGCCGCCGTACGGGCGATCAGACCCCCCGGCGCCCTACCGAAGAAACCGACTCCCACCGAACCGGCATCCACCGCGCCCGCCAGCGGCGAACCGGCGTCCACCGAGCCCGCTCGTAGTGAACCGGCGTCGAGCGAGGCTTCTCGCATCGAACCGGCGTCCACCGCGCCCGACAGCGGCGAACCGGCGTCCACCGCGCCCGCTCGTAGTGAACCGGCGTCGAGCGAGCCTCCTCGCATCGAACCGGCGTCCACCGCGCCCGACAGCGGCGAACCGGCGTCCACCGAGCCCGCGTCGGCCGGGCCGGTGGCGGGTGAGCCGTCCGCGAGGGCCGAGGGCCCGAAGGGGCCCGAGGACACCGGGTCGCCGCCGCCCAAGGGGCCTCGAAGAGCGGAGGAGCCGCCGGAGTCGTCCGGACCGGCGGAGGAGTCGTGACGTTCGCGGCGCCGGGCCTGTGGCCGCCGACCCCGCAGGAGATCGTCTTCCTGCTGCTGGGCGTGGTGGCGGGCGGATCGGCGCTGCTGGTCGTCACCACCCGGCAGATCGTGCACGCGGCCCTGTGGCTCGTCGTCTCCTTCGGCGCGCTCGCCGGGTGCTATCTGGTGCTCACCGCCGAGTTCGTCGCCTGGGTGCAGGTGCTGATCTACGTCGGAGCGGTCGTCGTGCTGCTGCTGTTCGGCATCATGCTGACGCGCGCGCCGATCGGCCCGTCCACCGACCTGAACTCCGGAAACAAGGTCGCGGCCCTGGTGGTCGCGCTGGCGACCGCGGCCGTCCTGGTCACCACCGTGATCGGCGGTTTCCACACCGCCTACACCCCGCTGGTGCCGGGTCAGGGCGGCGCCGAACCGCTCGGGGCGAGCATCTTCAGGAACTGGGTCCTGCCCTTCGAAGCGCTGTCGGTGCTGCTGCTCGCCGCACTGATCGGCGCGATCGTGCTCTCCCGTACCGACATCGGCGGAAAGGACTGACGTGCACGTCGTCTACCCCGCCGTGCTCGCCGCGCTGCTGTTCTCCATCGGCGTGTACGGCGTGCTGGCCCGGCGTAACACGATCCTCGTGCTGATGTCGGTGGAGTTGATGCTCAACGCGGTCAACCTCAACCTCGTCGCCTTTGACGTGTGGCTCAGGGACAGGATCCACGGGGGTCAGGTGCTGACCCTGTTCGTCATCGTGATCGCCGCCGCCGAGCTTGGAGTGGGCCTGGCGATCGTCCTCGCGGTGTATCGCAACCGGCAGACCATCGAGATCGACCGCATCCGCGATCTCACCGAGCCCGGCGGTCCAGGCGACGACGGCCCCGCGCCCGGTGATCCGCCCCAAGGGGACCCCTTCCCGGGCGGCCCGGCCACCGCGGGCCCCTCGGCGGAACCCGGCGCTTCACGGCGGACGAGCGGGTCACCGGAAGTGTTATCGGCCAGGGACGGTGCGTCATGACCGGCGTGGTCGGTAGGGGCGGTGCTGTCATGACCGGCGTTGTCCGTGGAGACGGTGCTGTCATGATCGGCGTTGTCCGTGGAGACGGTGCTGTCATGATCGGCGTGGTCGGTAGGGACGGTGCGTCATGACCGGCATGGTCGGTGTGGCCGCGGCCGTTGTGCTGCTGCCGTTTCTGGCGGCGGTGGCCGGCCTGCTCGGGACCCGGAGGCTCTGGGGCGGCGGCGGCCCACCCGGGGCGATCCTCCCACCGGTCTACCGTAGGGCGGCGTGGACGGCCGTCCTGCCCACCGCGATCTCCACCGTGCTGGCGATCTGGCTGCTGGCCGGCCTCTGGGCGGGCAACGCCCTGCCCCGCGGCACGGCCTCCTACGGTGGTGCCGGCTCGCCGTGGTGGGGTGACACGCTGCCCGGGGTCGTCCAGGGCACGCTGTCGGTGATCGGCACCGGCGGGATCCCCATCAGCGTCGGCCTGCGCGTGGACGGCCTCGCCGCCCTCATCGCCGTCCTGGTGACCGTGGTGGCGCTCGCCGTGCAGGTGTATTCGGTCGGATACATGCGCCACGAGCCGCGCTACCCCTCCTTCAGCGCCTTCATCAGCCTGTTCACCAGCGCCATGCTCCTGGTCGTCTACGCCGATGACCTGCTGGTCCTGTACGTGGGCTGGGAGATCATGGGCCTGTGCTCCTACCTGTTGATCGGCCACTGGTGGGAGGACCGGGCGAACTCGCGGGCCGCGGTCAAGGCGTTCCTCGTCACCCGTATCGGCGACGTCGGCTTCCTCTTCGGCATCTTCACGCTCGGCCTGGCCGCAGGCAGCTTCCGGATCGACGACGTCCTCGCGCGGGTGCCGCAGATGCCCACCGGCATCCTGGTGGCGGCGACGATGCTGCTCCTGCTCGGGGTGGCGGGCAAGAGCGCCCAGGTGCCCCTGCACACCTGGCTGCCCGACGCGATGGCCGGTCCCACGCCGATCAGCGCGCTGATCCACGCCGCCACGATGGTCGCCGCGGGCATCTTCGTCGTCGCCCGCCTCTACCCCGCCTTCCTGGGCGCCCGGCCCACGCTGGACCTCCTCGCGGTGATCGCCGCCCTGGGAATGCTCGGCGCCGCGCTGGCGGCTCTGGCGCAGGACGACCTCAAACGGGTGCTCGCCTACTCCACGATCAGCCAGCTCGCGTACATGGCGGGAGCCCTGGCGGCCGGGTCCGACCAGGCCGCGATCTTCCACCTGATCACCCACGGCGCGTTCAAGGCGCTGCTGTTCCTGTGCGCGGGCGCGGTGATCCACGCCGTCGGATCGAACCTGATGAGCGACATGGGCGGGCTCCGGCGCACCATGACCATCACCTTTCCCGCCATGACCATCGGCTTCGCCGCTCTGATGGGACTGCCTCCCGCCAGCGGCTTCTTCAGTAAGGATGCCGTGCTGGCCTCGATCGAGCACGCCGCCATCGAACCGGGGCGGCTGACCGACGCCGCCGCCTGGCTGCTGTACGGCTGCGCGCTGCTGACCGTGGCCGTGACCGGCGCCTACGCGACCCGCGCATGGCTTCGCACCTTCTTCGGCGAGAGCCGGGTGCAGAGCGTCGCGCTGCCCGAGCCCGAGCCCGGGGTCGCGCACGTATGGGACGGCCGCGAGGCCCCGGCGACGATGCTGTGGCCGATAGGCGTGCTCGCGATCCCCGCGCTCCTCCTAGGGCTCGCCGGCGTCGGCCTGGTCGAATGGTCGTCCGCGGTGATCAGCCTGGTCGTGGCGCTGCTCGGTGCGAGCGCCGTCTACGCGGCCTGGCGCTCCGACCCGGTGACCGACCCGGCTCGCGTGCTCGGGCCGCTCCGGGTCCCGGCCGAGCAGGCGTTCTACGTGGACGCGGTGTACTCCCGGGTCCTGGTCGCCCCGGTGCTGTGGCTGGCCCGCCTTGTGGCCCGTACGGATGACACGGTCGTAGACGGGGCGGTGCGCGGGTCGGGCAGCGTCGCGGTGGGCGTATCGGGGCTGCTGAGACGCGCGCAGACGGGCAACGCCCAGCTCTACCTGACCGGCGTCCTGGCCGGTGTGCTGATCATCGTCGTGGGAGCGGTGGTGCTGGGATGAGCGCGCTGCTGATCGGCCTTCTGGCGGTCCCGCTGGCCGGGGCGGTCGTCCTCATGCTGCTCGCCCGGCCCTCCCAGCCATCCGAAGCCGGCGACCTGGTGAGTCTTTCGGTGTCGTCCGGGGCCGGCGGCCGGGAGGGTCTTTCCGCGCCGTCGGCGGCCGGTGACCGGGAGGGTCTCTCGGTCTTGTCCGGAGCCCCCGGGCTTTCCGTGCCGTTCATGCGGTGGTACGGCCCGGTGGTCTCCGGTGTGACGCTGGTGCTCGCCATCGTGCTCGCGGTGTCGTTCGACTACGGCAGGGCCGCGCGGCCGCAGTTCGAGATCGACCGGGCCTGGATCCCCGGGCTGGACCTCCGCTTCCACCTCGGCGTGGACGGCATTTCGCTCCCGCTCGTGGTGCTCACCGCGCTGCTGACGTTCCTCTGCTTCCTCTACCTCGTACGGCACAAGCCCGACGGCGAACGGTTCGGGGCGCTGGTCTTCACGCTGCTGGTGCTCGAAGTCGGCATGATCGGGACGTTCCTCGCCCTCGACCTGCTGCTGTTCTTCGTCTTCTTCGAGATCGTGCTGATCCCCATGTACTTCGTGATCGCCGTCTGGGGCGGCAAGGAGCGCAGGGCGGCGGCGGTCAAGTTCATCCTGTACACGCTGCTCGGCTCCGCCGTACTGCTTCTCGGCCTGCTCCTGATCTGGGTTCACACCGGCACCCTGGACATGGTCCGGCTCGCGCAGGCACACGGTTCGGGGATGTCCCGGGCGGCGCAGATCCTGGCGTTCCTCGCGGTGGGCCTGGGCCTGGCCGTCAAGGCGCCGATGTGGCCGCTGCACACCTGGCTCCCCGCCGCCCACACCGAGGCCCCGACGGTGGGATCGGTGCTGCTCGCGGGCGTGCTGCTCAAGATGGGCACGTACGGCTTCGCGCGCATCGCGATCCCCGTCCTCCCCGAGGGGGCAGCGGCGCTCGCCCCGTGGCTGGGCGCCTTCGCCGTCATGGGGATCGTGTACGGCTCGCTGGCCTGCCTGGCGCAGCGCGACCTGAAACGCATGATCGCCTACTCGTCGGTGGGCCACATGGGGTTCGTGCTGCTGGGGCTGGCGACGCTGACGCCTGTCGGAATGAACGCCGCGTTGTTCGGAAATGTCGCCCACGGTCTGATCACCGGGCTGCTGTTCTTCATCGCCGGGGCCATCAAGGAGCGGTACGGCACGGCGGAGATGTCCCGGCTGGGAGGCGGCATGCTGGGTCGGCTGCCGTATCTCGGATCCCTGCTGACGTTCGCCTGCGTCGCCTCGCTGGGGCTGCCCGGTCTCGCCGGGTTCTGGGGGGAGATGCTCGCCCTGCTCGGCGCCTTCCGCCCGGCTCCGGGACTGTCCCGGCCGCTCTTCCTCGTCTTCATGGCCATCGGCGGCCTCGGCACGGTGCTGACCGCCGCGTACTTCCTGCTCATGCTCTCCCGCGTGACGCACGGCAGGCCGGACGAGCCTGAGGGCAGGCCGGACGGCCCCGGCGGCGAGGCGCCAGGACCGGCGGAGGAGCCGCTCGTCTCGACCGCCGAGGCCGACGAGGAGCCTCGCGTTCGCATCATCGAGGAGCCCGGAACCGGTGGGGAGGAGCGACCGGCCTTCGCGGAGGAGCCGTCCTTCGTGGAAACGGCCGCCCTGCCGGAGGAACCGTCCGGCCTCCCGGTCGAGCCGGTGGCCACCGAGGCCGCCCAGGCGCCCACGGCCTCCGAAGCGGCCGGGGTTCCGCCTCCCGGTGAGGGCGCCGGTCCTCTCCCGGTACTCGGGTTCGGGCGGCTGCGGGACGTGACCCCGTACGAGCTGGCCGCCTGGACGCCCCTGGTCGTCCTCACCGTGGTGCTGGGTCTGTGGCCCAAGGCGCTCCTGGCCGTGACCGATCCGGCGGTACAGGCATTCCTGGGGGCACGATGATCCAGTCGATCGACTACGCGGCGATCGCGCCTCCTCTGATCCTGGCGCTGGTGGCCGGGATGGTCCTGCTGCTCGACGCGTTCCTGCCGCGCACTCCCCGCACCCCGCTCACGCTCGGCCTCGTCACGATGGCCGGCGTGCTTGGAGCCCTGGCCGCCGTCGTGGCGCAGGCCGTACAGGGCGCCAGGCTGCGTACCTTCTGCGTCCCCGCCGGGCTTCCGGGGGCTCAGGTGTCGTGCTCGTTCGTCGTCGACGGCCTGACGCTCATCTTCGGCGGCGTCATCCTCGCCGCCGCCGTGGTCGTGGTCCTGCTGTCATGGGCGCAACTGGCAGAACGGGCCATCCCCACGGGGGAGTGGTACTTCCTCCTGTTGTGCACGCTGACCGGCGCCGTCACGCTCCCCGCGTCCCGCGATCTGATCATGCTCGTGGTCGCGCTCGAGCTCGTCTCGCTTCCGGTCTTCGCGCTGACCGCCCTGAAGAGGTACGACGCCCGAGGCTCCGAGGCCGCGCTGAAGCTGTTCCTCGTCTCGGTGATCTCCACGGCCGTCATGCTCTTCGGCGTCTCGCTCCTCTACGGCCTGACCGGCTCGGTCCACCTCGACCGCATCGCGGCGCGGCTCGACGGCACGACGCCCGACGCCGGATCGGCCGGCATCCTGGCCGGCGGGCTCGGTGAGGTGCCCGGCGGCGTGCTCACGGTCGCCGTCGTGCTCGTGCTCGCCGGGTTCGGGTTCAAGGTCGCCGCGGTTCCGTTCCACTTCTGGGCGGGGGACGTCTACCAGGGCGCGCCCGTCCCCGTGGCGGCGCTGCTGTCGGTGATCTCCAAGGCCGCCGGGTTCGCCGGCCTCATCCTGGTGCTCACCATCGCGCTGGCCGGCCAGGCAGGGCTATGGGCGCCGCTCGTGGCGGTGCTCGCCGCGCTGACCATGACCGCCGGCAACCTGCTGGCCCTACGGCAACGCCACGCCGTACGGCTGCTGGCGTGGTCGTCGGTCGCCCAGTCCGGCTACATCCTGGCTCCGCTGGGGGTGGCGGGGAAGACGGCGGCGGCGGCCTCCACCGCGTACCTGGCCATCTACGCGGCGATGAACATCGGCGCCTTCGCGGTCGTCATGCTGGTGAGCCGCACCCGGGAGCGCAACGAGCTGGACGACTATCGCGGGCTGGCGTTCCGCAGTCCCGCCGCGGCGCTCGCGCTCGGCTTCTTCCTGATCTGCCTGGCCGGCCTGCCGCCGGGACTCGCCGGGCTGTTCGCGAAGATCGTGGTCTTCCGGGAGATCGTCCACGGCGGCGCGGGCTGGCTGGCCGTGGTCATGGCGGTCAACACCGTGATCGGGCTCTACTACTACATCGCCTGGACCGCCCGCCTGTTCACCCCCGCACCCGGGCTCGCCGCGGATGCCGGCCGTACCACCGCGCGGCCGGTCACGATCGCCATCGCGGTCGCGGTGGTGGCATCGGTGGCCCTTTCCGTCGCACCCCAACTGGTCCTGTCCGCAGTCGGCTGACAACCCCTAGGCCGGTCGCTTCTGACCAGGTGCGGGAACGTTCGGGCAGGCCGCGTACGTTGCCAGGAAAGAGCGCAACATCCGAGAGGGGGAAGGGTGCACAACAACGGCCTGCGTACCGCCGCCCTTCTGGGCGTCATGTCCGCCCTGATCCTCACCGTGGGAGCGTGGCTCGGAGGCGGTCGTGGTGTGCAGCTCGCCGTCCTCATCGCTCTGTTGATCAACGGGGTCTCCTACTTCTTCTCCGACCGCATCGCCCTGTCCGCCATGCGGGCGCGACCGGTCAGCGAGGTGGAGCAGCCCGCGCTCTACCGCATCGTGCGGGAGCTCTCCACCGACGCGCGGCAGCCCATGCCGAGGCTGTACATCTCGCCGACCATGCAGCCGAACGCCTTCGCCACCGGGCGCAACCCGCGCAGGGCGTCCATCTGTGTCACCTACGGCGTCCTGCAGGCGCTGAGCGAGCGCGAGCTCAGGGGCGTGGTCGCCCACGAGCTGTCGCACGTCTACAACCGCGACATCCTGATCTCCTCGATCGCGGCGGCGCTCGCCACGATCATCACGTACTGCAGCTACATCGCGGTCTTCTTCGGCGGCTCGGCCGACGACGACGATGGGCCCGGCTACATCGGGGCGCTGCTGATGATGATCCTCGGCCCGGTGGCCGCCGGGATGATCCAGATGGCGATCTCCCGGTCCCGGGAGTTCCAGGCCGACGAGTCGGGCGCCATGCTGACCGGTGACCCGCTGGGGCTCGCCTCGGCGCTGCGCAAGATCGAGCTGGGCACGCGCAGGCTGCCGCTTCCCGAGGAGAGCCGCCTGACCTCGGCGTCCCATCTGATGATCGCCAACCCGTTTCGCGGCGCGGGGGTCGGGCGGTTGTTCTCGACCCATCCCTCCACCGCCGCCCGGGTCGCTCGCCTCGAACGCATGGCCGGCTACCGCCGCTGATCCACCACGGTGCGGGCTCCTCTCGGCGCCGGACCGTCGGACAGGATGCGTACCCGGTGTACTCAGGAGTGGCGGGTCACGGGATCGGTCTCGTCGGTGGTCAGCCCGGGCAGGCCGTCGATGCTCTCCCTGTTGTGCTTGGCGCGGTAGGCGCGCTTCTGCTGGACGTCCTTGCGCTGCGCCCACTGGTCGAGCAGCGGGCGGTCCTTGTCGAAGGTCATGAACGGGACCGAGTACCCGCACGAGTCGGAGATGCGGTCGCACTCGACGACGATGACGGACCGGACGCCTGGGTGCGGGCCGAAGAGCTTGATCAGCTCGTCGAAGTCCTCGTCGTGCGGGGTGACGACCCGGCCGCGGCCGTACAGGCGGACGATGTTCGGCGGGCCCTGGAACGCGGCGAACATGATGGTGACGCGGCCGTTGTCGCGGATGTGGGCGATGGTCTCCACACCGCTGCCGTCGAGATCGAGGTAGGCGACCGTGGTGTCGTCCACGATGGCGAACGTGTCGGGATAGCCCTTGGGAGACATGTTGACGTGCCCGCCGTGCTCAGGAGCCGTCGCCACGAAGTAGACCGGCTGCTTGGAGATGAACTCACGCAGCCGGTCGTTCAGCGTTTCATGGACTTTGCCCATTTCCCCTCCTAGCCCCGCTCTTTGGGACTTTACCGGAGGGTGTGTCGCTGGCCAGCCGCAAGATCGAGGGGTGGAGAAGGACCGGAGGGCCTGTCGATCACTCGCCGGGGAGCCACCAGATCCAGGGGTCGGTCCGGACCTTGAAGGAGTCGATCTTCTTCAGGTCGCCGGTCGACGGGTTCACCGTGCTGGCCGTGGCCCGGACGATCCCGCCACCCTCGCCCCTCACCGTGAGATGCCAGAGCGTGAGCTTGCCGGACTCATCCCAGAAGATCTGGTACGCCATGTTGTCGGAGCGAATCGGGAGGTCGACGGCCGGGGAGACCGCGTCCGTCGACAGGTCGTACTGCCGCAGGCGCGGCTTGCCGGAAGAGGGTTTGATCACGACCCCCACGGTCACCCCGTCGTCCGCGAGCGCGACCGGCGAATTGTTCGACACCACCTGCGGGACCTCGCGGCGCTCCGCCTCCTCGCCGTCGGTGTCGTAGACCGCGAACTCCGTCGTGTTGTCACCGGTGAACCGGGACAGGAGGATCCGCCGGCCATCAGGGCTGAAGCCCTGGACGGTGTCGGCTCCGGGAAGTTTCCCGACCTGCCCGCCTCTCAGGTCGACGGCGAGCGTGGGCTTCTTGTCGCCGCTGTCCAGATAGTCGATGACCACCACGTCGCCGTCGGAGGAGAGGGTGATCTCCAGATCCAACATGCCGAGGCCCTTCGGGACCTTCGAGGTACCGCCCGGAAGGCTGCGAACCTTGCCGCTGATCACGTCCTTGCGGACCAGCTTGCGGTCGGACTTGCGGAAGTACACGATCTGCGTGCCATCCCCGCTGATGGCGAACGGGGCGCTGCTCTCCTTGTCGACCTTGCCACTGGCGGTTCTTGGGAAGACGGTGGCGTCGGGGAACTTCACGATCTTCCCGCTGCGCAGCGTCAGCTCCCAGACACCACAAGGCACGGGCGTATCACCCTTGGCACACCTGTCCAAGGAGGCATAACGCACGGCTTTTCCGGATTTAGCGGTTAATGCGCTTTGTGCCTTGAGCGGCTTTCGTACCGTTGGCGATCTTCTTGGTGTTGGTGGCTTTTGTGGCCTTCGTAGTGGAGGCGGCTCCCGTTTGCGCCTCCACTGGGACGGCTAGCGCGTTGGCCGTAACGGCTGTAGCCACCGCGAGGAGGGCGATTCTGCGCGCTTGCTTCATGGCGCGATCCTTTCGTCCCCCCAATAGATGCCATGAACGCATGAAATGTTCAGTCACAATTCGGCGACGACCTACACGGTGGTGCCACACGGACTGCGGTGAAGGGGGTGCCTGACGAGCGCGTGGCGTCTACCGTCACGGTATGGGGCACTCCTCCTTCACCATCAGACTGAACGACGTCCAGACCGAGGCCCTGGTACGCCAAGCGCATCTCGAAGGACGCCGGGTCGAAGACATCATTCGCAGTGCCGTACAACGGCACATCGAAGCCCGGCAGGCGGCGATCACTCTCATGTCGCGCTGGAGCCTGGACCGCGAAGACCTCGAAGCGGCGGCCGCCGCGCTCGACGTACCACCCTTGACCGACGAAGAGTGGACACAGGCCATCCGCCCGCCCATGACCCGGACCCGGGTGTCATGATCCCGGGACGTGTCCTCGATGTCAGTGCTCTTGTGGACATCGCCGTCGCCAAGACGCGCTACTCACGCCACGTCGTGGCGATGTGTCTCTACCGGGGAGGCGGCCTGTGTGTGCCGTCGACCGCGCTGGCCGCCGTGTACTCCATCGCACCGCTCGACACGCAGGCGGAGCTGTTCGACCTGATCATGGGCCCGGGGGTCACCATCGACGACCTCACAGCAGGCAAGGCCCCCGACATCGGCGAACTCCTGGACGGCGCCAACGACGTCGTCGCCGGCCACGTGGTCTGGTGCGCACGCAACACCCACTGGCCCATCCTCACCGACCGAGGCGACCAACTAACCCTCCTGGACCCCCGCATAATGATCGACCCCATCCCTTAGCACCCGCCCCCGAGCGCTCCCGTTGCCGGCCATGGTCACGCTTGCACGTCCGCAGGGGAGCGGGGCCCGAGGCACAGGGGAACGCTTGCCCTGGTGGACGGCGCGCTCGGCCGTGTGCCCCGGATGTGCCCTCGGCAGACTTCGACCTGATGAACCACCAGATCAATGTCTTGGGAAGCAGCTGATCAACGGTAGTTCGTGAACTGCAGGGCGATGTCGAGATCCTTGCCCTTGAGCAAGGCGATGACGTCCTGGAGCTCGTCCTTCTTCTTGGAGCTGACCCGGAGCTCTTCCCCCTGGATCTGCGCCTTGATCCCCTTAGGACCCTCGTCCCGGATGATCTTCGAGATCTTCTTGGCGTTCTCCTGGTCGATGCCCTCCTTGAGGCCGATGACCAGGTGGTACTCCTTGCCGGACAGCTTGGGTTCGCCCGCGTCCAGCACCTTCAGGGACAGGCCCCGCTTGATGATCTTTTCCTTGAACACGTCCAGGACGGCGTTCGCGCGTTCCTCGCTGTTGGCCTTGATCTCGATGTTGTTCTGACCCGACCAAGCGATGCCCGCGCCTGTGCCCTTGAAGTCGAAGCGATGCCCGACTTCCTTGACCGTCTGGTTCAGTGCGTTGTCGACCTCCTGTCGGTCGATCTTGCTCACCACGTCGAAACTGCTGTCGGCCATCGGTATAGGTGTCCTCTCTCGTCCCTCCGACCCTAGCGACCCGAGGCGGGTGGCGTGGGGATCAGGGCACGGACAAACCGGTGTCACAGCCACGTCGGAAGTCCGCTATTCTTCTTCCTGTCGCTGCGAGAGCGGATGACACGGCAGGTTGCCCGAGTGGCCAAAGGGAGCGGTCTGTAAAACCGTCGGCTCAGCCTACGCAAGTTCGAACCTTGCACCTGCCACACCAGCGTAAAGAGGCCCTGACCAGCAGAGATGCCGGTCAGGGCCTCTTCTTTTCGTGCCCCTGAGTGACCGTCCTTCCCCGCTGTATCCCGTGGGATCCGGCACGCGGGTGGCACGTGACCAAGCCCTGTATCTCGCGTGAACGCGCACAGTTCCGCCTGCCTGATCGTCCTGTCTGCCGTCGTCCCACCCGTCAGGGGAGCGGGCCGGGTCAGGGGGTCAAGGTGGAGCGCCTCTACCGGACGAACGACCTTGACCCCTGGCCCTGGTCTGCTCGGTTTGTTCTGGGGCGATGGCAGGCGGGACGAACAGGCTTCCACCTCAGCCAACTGCGGGCCTCGCCCTGATCCGATGATCATCCCGAAGCCCAGGCCCCGCCGGAGGCCGTTATTCCATCTCGTCGAGAGGGTCAGTGCTAGCGTCCAGGTTCGTGAAAGAGAACGTCTATGTTGGGAACGCTCATGTGGATTCGGTCGCTGATCGTGGCTGGTTGCTTGGGCATTTCAAGTCAGCGGGTGACGTGACGCATAGTGAGGATGTCGAGGTCAAGTGGTACGTGTATCCTCGCGGTGATCAGCGTGCGCAATGGGTCACCGGCGAGAAGCGTACCGCGCTCCTCATATTGATCAGCGGTCGTTTTCGTGTTGAACTGCCTGGCCGTAGCGTGCTTCTGGCGAGGCAGGGTGATTACGTGGTGTGGGGGCGTGGCGTCGATCACTCCTGGTTCGCCGAAGAGGAGTCAGTCGTGCTTACTGTCCGGTGGCCGTCGATTGCGGGTTATGCGGTTCCCGATGCGGCCTGTGAGTAGTTGTCCGGGCAGAGCGAATTGGCTAGCGGTGGCATGCCGGATAATCACAAGTACAGCCAAGAGGGCGGGCAACGACGGATGTCCGCGAACCGTCCACGGACAGCACGCGCGCCGGTCGAGGCCCCAAAGCTTGATCGAATCGTCTTTTTAATCCGCAGGTCTGGGGGTTCAAGGTTTGAAGCATGGCCCTGCCGGCCGCTAGGCCGAGAGGAGGACCTCGGACGAGGGTCGCTTCAAAATCCGGAATATTTCCGGAACGCACCTCTGCGGGGCGAGCCGCATATATGGCTCAGCCGCAGTCCAGCGCACTTGTTTGAGCTGGAACGGTAACGCCCTGTAAACCGTCGGCTCAGCCTACCCAGGTTCGAACCCTGGACCTGCCACCAGCAGAAACCCCAGTTCAGAGGCCCTCCGGGGTTTTCGGGGACATGCAGCGTAGGCCCCCCTGTTGTAGCCGCTCAGGGATATACGCGGGATGGATCTTGGTGCGTCTTCCCAGGTCAGGGCTCATGTACGGGATGGCTGCGGGATGAAACCGCAGTCCTGCGATCGTAGGCCGTGAACGCCGAAGGGTCCCAGCCTCTGCCAGGACCCCTCGTCTTGTGCAGTCTTCACGCGGACCTCAGACGCTCCGCGATCCATTGATGGCCGGCATCCCAACTCGTGAACTGCTCCAAGTGCTCGCCACTCTGGGCATCGAAGATGTGATACCGACGCTTGCCTTCCTTGCCCGTGCGGATCAGGTCATAGGACCCTTCGTGTGACCGGTACCAGATGCACTCGCCCTCAGGGGCCGGACGTGATGCGTATGTGTACGCGTACTCACTAACCGTTGTGTCTGACATGGGCGTGATCGTAACCCTCCGATGCCCAACTCCGACAGGTATGGGAGTGCGAGCTTCATGCCGCTAGGGCATCATTGATTTCTCCGATTGGCGATCACCTATTGTCCATCGACTATTTACGGTACGGCGTCGAGTGGGTTTGAGGGCTCGTAGTAGTCCTCGAACAGATCCTCGTCATCCAACTCGTCGTAGTCGTCGAGTGGCACGGACTCGGAGATGAAGTCCATAGATTCCGGGCCTCCCCAAATGTCGGCGATCGGGACGCTGACGGCGACCGGGGGGACTTCAGGCCGCTCCGTGCCTCCCCACACGTCGCCGATCCCTGTCGGGATGTCGACGGACGCAGCGGGTGGCCCCAGGGCGGTGGCGGGTGGCCCCGGGTCGAAGTCGGCTGGGGCGGGGTCGGGTGGCCCCGGGTCGAAGTCGGCTGGGGCGGGGGCGGGTGGCCCCGGGTCGAAGTCGGCTGGCTCCGGGGCAGGTTCCGGGTCTACGGCCGGTGCCTGTTCATCCATGTCTGCTGCGTCAGTGGTGTTGTCGGCAAGATCACCCGCTGGCTGCACGGATGCCTTTTGCTCGGATTGCTTGTCGTCATCGGACTCAGCGCGAGCGGCGGATGGCGCTGCAATCGAGAGAAACGCTATTGAAACAGCTGTGATGCCTAGACGTGTATATTTTTTCATCGCCTATCCTTCGTGAAGTAGCGGATCAGCACAATGGGGGATACCCCTACTGTTGTCGGAAGTACGGTGACACGCTGACTTATAGTGGCTTTATGCCGAAAAGAGATCTTCGGTAGTTGTGTCGCTGAAGATGGGAAACCGTCGGTCACGTGTTGGCAAGCACGCTGGAGAGTCACCTCGCGGTTTGCCTGTACCTCTTGCGCGTCACGCCGCCAGGGCGTTATCGATCCTGCGGTTGGCGATCTCCCGCTGTCCGTCGACGCACTTGGCGTACACGCGGAGCAGGACGTCAACGTTGTGCCCGGCCCGCTCTGCCACGTCGGGAGTCGGCACGCCTGCGTTCAGCCAGAGTGAGACGGCCGCGTGCCGAAGGTCGTACGGCCGGCGCGCCAGCGGTGAGGCGACTTGGGCGGGGGAGAAGGCCAGTGTCCGGGCCTCCTGCCTGCTACTCCTGACCGGTGCCGTGGTCGAGGGCGCGGTGTTCGTGCTGTGGCCTCTGATCCCCGCTCGCCGCGATGACGGGGCTGGGCTGGTGGGCTGCCGCGGTCGGAGCTCGACCGCTGGATCGAGGACAACTCCTGATGACGACGGTGAGCCGGCCCCCGCACCACCGAGCTGGAGATCACTGAGCCGGCTTACGCGCGCGATCTGATGCGCGTCGGCGTCAGTCGGCCTCTTGGGGCAGTCGCAGGGCCTCGCTGATCAGCTTTCTGGCTGTGGCGTCCTGACCCGAGATGCACTTGGCGTAGACCCGCAGGAGCACCTTCACGCTGTGCGCGGCTATTGGGAGAACCGCGGCGCGGCTTCGCCCTCGAGTCGGCCTGGTGGCAGGCGTCGGCCGCAGAGGACGAGGAGCAGGTCCTGTGCGAGGCCCCTGAGGGGTGTTCCTGTGCCGTGGCTCCAGTCGAGGTCGGTCGCCTGCAACGAGACCCCCGCAAGGTCGGTGCCGAAGAACGCGATGTTCTTGGGCCGCATGCCGGTCAGCACCATGGCGACCCGCTCGGGCGGAACCTGACGGTTCAGCCCCGCACCCACCGTGATGTCGAGTCCGTGGATGACGTCGTGCGAGAGGGCTCCGTGGACGCCTCCACCGGGAGGTGCCCATGGGTGTGCGACGTTGTCCCGCAGCGACGCGAGCAGCTTCTCGGGTGACAACTTGGCGGCGTCGCGGCGCGCGCACTGATCGGCCATGCGATTGAAGTTTCCGCGAGCCTTCGCCAGTTCGAGCAAGGTCCGGCCGAGCGAGGTCCGGAAGGGCATCGTGGTGTGGGCGACCACCTCGCGGACCCTCCAGTTGTCACACAACGTGGGCGCGTCCCACTGTTCTGGCCGAAGGCTGGCGAGCAGGTCTGCCTGTTCGCCGCGTTCCGCGACCACCGCGGCCCGAACATCATCTTCATTCATTACTTGCCTCCTGTGGTTCAGCGCACAGGTCAGTCGCGCGCTCTCTGTATGGGTACGAGCGCGGCGCCGGAAAGTCATCGGTCGGCGCCGTACTGTCGGTGACGGTGCATATGGTCGAGGGGTGGTGGATACCTCGACCGACGAAGGCTCCCGGCTGGAGCCGTTTCGGTCTGAACTGACCGGTTACTGCTACCGGATGCTCGGCTCCGGCTTCGACGCCGAAGACGCGGTGCAGGAGACGCTGCTGCGTGCCTGGCGGTCGTTCGATCGCTACGACGAGCAGCGGGCGTCGTTACGAACGTGGCTCTACAGCATCGCCACCAACATCTGCCTCGACATGCTGCGCAGCTCACAGCGCCGCGCCCTCGCCATGGATCTCAGCCGGGCGGTGGAGGCCGGGTCGGGCATCGGCGAGCCGGCGTCGGAGCAGATCTTGATCCACCCTATTCCGGACGCCCTTGTGCTGCCGATGGGCAGCGATCCGGAAGGGCTGGCCGTGCAGCGCGAAACGATTCGCCTGGCGTTCGTCGCCGCGCTGCAGCACCTGCCGCCGCGGCAGAGGGCTGTGCTGATCCTGCGCGATGTGCTGGCCTGGAAGGCCGAGGAGGTCGCACATCTCCTGGAGACCACCACCGCATCGGTGAACAGCGCGTTGCAGCGGGCGAGGTCGACGCTGAAAACGGTCGACGTCATGCCTGGCGAGCCGTTCCGGCCGTCCGACCCCACTCAGCGCGAGCTGCTCACTCGTTACTGCGGCGCGTTCGAGCGTCACGATGTCGCCGCGCTCGTGGCACTGATCCACGAGGACGCCACGATGTCGATGCCTCCCTTCACCTGGTGGCTTCGTGGCCGTGACCAGATCAGGCTGGCGCTGCTGGACCCGGAGGCGTCCTGCGCGGGCGCACGCCTCGTCCCGACCGCGGCGAACGGCTCGCCGGCGTTCTGGCAGATGCGGCCCGGACCCGACGGTGGCTACGCGCCCTTCGGGCTGATCATCCTCGATGTGTTCGAGGGTCTGGTCAGCGGCATCACCACATACCTCGACGCCGACCGGCTGATCCGGCTGTTCGGCCCTCCGGTGGTCTCCCAGCCGCTCGAAACGCTGCTGTGACGCCGATGAGTTTCGTGACGCCACGGCGTATCACTGTGGACAGCTGCTCGAAATGCGAACCGGAGGAGCGGACATGACGACTGTCCAGGCCATCATCACCACGCCCGACGTGGCCCGGCTGCAAACATTCTACGAGCGCCTGCTCGGGGCGGTGGAAGTGCGCCGCTTCCCCGGCGATGGACCCGTCTTCTTCGTCGGCCTGAAGGTGGGCGACTCGGAGCTCGGACTGGTCAACGAGGCGGCGACGGATCTGTCCGCAGCCCAGCGGATCCTGCTGAGTGTGGACGTCGACGATGTCGACGGGTTGCTGGACCGGGTGGAGGCGGCCGGCGGACGCCTGCTCGGCCCATCGAACGATATGCCATGGGGACAACGAGTGGCCCACATCCACGACCCTGACGGAAACATGGTCAACCTGACCCAGCTCCTCCGGTAAAGCGTTGGATCGACGGCTTGATACGGCCACCGTGCCCTCGTCGCTTGCCTTACCCCATTCGCTGAAGGGCCTTCTCGCGGCGCTCGGCCACCCTGGACCCCGACTCCCGGCGCGCCATCCGGCGCAGGACGAGAACGCGTCCCGGCTGTCGGAGGGCACGGTGCTCGCCGCCGTGTTCGTCAACGTCAACCTTGACCAGAGCTTCGTCTACGCCGTCGACGGCCGGGTCGTCGAGACCTTCGAGCCCGACTACCCGGAGACCGACGTGGCCGAGCTGCTACCCCACCTGCATGCTCTCGGCATGCCGACGGACGGCGAGGAGTACGAGGGCGACTCCATCCTCGCCGGCCTGGCACTCGCCGAACGCGTCACCGGCGTGCGGCTGACCTCGCAGCACATCGGCAGCCCGCGGTTCGTCGCGGACGTCGCGCCCCGGCGCTGAGTGTCATCGTCCGACCAGGCGGAAAGGGTGGCGCACCGGGTCGGAATGTAGATGCGCTGTCTCCGGCGTGACAGGGGTGACCTGTGGGAGGATTGCGAATGCTGGGAAAGTATGTGGAGTTTCCGGACAAGGTGCTTTCGGAACTGCTGAAGTTGCGCGCCACGATTTAGAGCAGAGAGGTTCGGCATGGACCGCGACGGCCCCCCGAGTTCCCACGAAGAGGATCCTCTCCAGCAGATCGATCCTTTAGGTATCGAGTGGAAGAGCGAACCGGAGCGCCCGCGCGGCGACGTGCTGTCCGACGGTTGGACGCCCGGAGACGAACCCGCTCGTGCCGGGAGCGACGACTCGTCCGACCTCGTCTGGGCGGACCAGGAGCGGGCCGAGGACCCCGAACAGTCCGAAAGCCTCGAAGGCTACGAGCATCTCTACCGCCCCGAAGGCTACGAGGTGTCCCACGACGACGAGCGGTCCGACGGCTACGAGCGGTCCGACGACGAGAACTGGGACCCTGACGGGGAGCACGACCCCGATGGGGAAGGGGGCCGCGGCTTCCTCGGTCCGGGCTGGACCGGCGATCTGGAGGAGGAGAAGGGCAACAAGAACAAGCAGCTCATCCTCGCCCTGGTGGCGATCGTCGTGCTCGCGGTCGCGGGCGGCTGGATCGTGTCGTCCTCGGTCGGCTCCAGTCCGGAGGCGGCGTGCTCGACCCCCGGCAACTGCGCCTCGGTCGAGCAGCAGGACCCCGCGCTGACCGACAGCCCGACCGTCGGCCCCAGCCTCACCGACCCGGCCGCCGAGTCCACCGCCGGCCCGGAGGAGACGACGTCACCCAGCGAGACGCCCACGCCGACGACATCCCAGGTACGACAGACCCGCCAGCCCACGTCCCGGCCGACACCGACGCGCACCCGCGTCCACTCGCCCAAGCCGTCGTCGCCGAGGTCCAGCAGCCGCCCGCAGCCGGAGGACCAGCCAACCGAGGACAACCCCAAGCCGTCCCCCACACCCGCGCCAACCACGCAGGCGCCCAAGCCTGCTCCCAGCCCGACGAAGTCCCAGGGCGGCGGGGTGCTCGACTGGCTGTTCTGAGCGATCGGCCGGCTGCCTCAAGCCCAACAGCAAGCAGCCGGGCAGCCCGACGCGAAGGTTCCCAGACGGCTTCGGAGAGCCTTCACCCGCGGAGCGTCACCTGAAGGGTGAGGGCCGGAAGATGAGTACACGGGTACGCCCTCGCCGTCTTCGGGCTGCTCGAAGTCAGGGATCATGCGCATACCCGGAGGCGACCGCCTACGGTTCGGTCCGATGATCTGAGCGTGTAGCCACGGTCCTTCGTCGAGCTCGACGATGGCTACCACGGTGCGGCGTCCTAGGGCTGTATCTGACACTCTGGTCGGAACTGCAGGAAGCATGATCAACCTGAGACTGGAGGACGCATGATCAACGGCGCGCATGTGATCGTTTATAGTCGGGATGCGGAGGCCGACCGGACGTTCATCCGCGACGTGCTCGGGTTCGCCCATGTCGATGCCGGTGATGGCTGGCTGATCTTCAAGCTGCCGCCGGCCGAGGTCGCTGTGCATCCCACCGATGGACAGACCCAACACGAGTTGTACTTGATGTGTGACGACATCGAGACCACGCTGGTAACGCTGAGCGCAAAGGGAGTCGAGGTCTCCCCGGTCACAAACGCGGGCTGGGGGTCGCTGGCCTCGATCAAGCTACCGAGCGGGTCCCACCTGTCGCTCTACCAACCACGGCATCCAGTGGCGTACAACCTCGACCACTGAGCGCTGTTGTGCCACGCTAACGGTCCCAAGCCGTACCCACCATGGCCGAGTGCCGGGCTGAGGAGTTTGTTCGATCTGTGGCAGGTCGCCGTTGTCGTGTAGCGTTCCCGGCTGTGCGGCTGAGCCCTGGCCGCGACGTGCGGCCGCGGATTCAGGAGAGACCGAGTCGGGCGAGTGGTTCGATCAGTTCTCGTTCCTCGTACGACAGGTGGGACAGCAGCGTGTCGGTGAGCAGGTCGACGGCGGCGCGGACGGACTTCATCCCGTCCGGCTCGGTCACCAGGGCGACCAGCGCCTGGTCGACGCGTTCGAGAACGTCGTGGATGGTGTGATGTTCCTGCTCCAGGCGGTCGACGACCGGCACGAGCTCGGGCATGGCTTGGCGGAGGTGCGGGAAGAAGCTGACGTCCTCGATGGTGTGGTGGGTGGTGACGACCCGGCAGTACGACTGGCAGTAGACGCCGAGCGTCCAGTTGTTCTGCCGCATGGTCATCTCGTTGATGTGGGATCGCGCGGTCCCTGGGTCCATCGTTCCGGCCGCGACCTGCTCGACGAGCCGGCGGACGTTGTCCAGCTCCTCCCGGAGATGATCGTGCACCTCGATGAGGTGCCGGCCCGAGGCCTGCTCATGCGCGGTGTAGCGGCGATTCGGGTCGGGCGCCGGACCGGTCGGGCGGGTCGTCTCGTCCCACACCGCTACATCGCTGAGCCGGGTGCCGTCGTCGGGAGTCGGCACGACCGAGAACGCCGATGTGGGGACGGCAGGCGGGGTGGGCGTTCCCGAGGCCGGTGAGGCGGTGGTCAGCGAGGCTCGCTCGCGGTCACCATCTGTGCCGCTCGGCGACGGCCGGTTCGTGGGCCCGGCTTGTTCGGTGGGCGGCGGTTCGCTCGTCCGTCCGGCTTGTTCGGTGGGCGGCGGTTCGCTCGTCCGTCCGGCTCGTTCGGCCGGCGACGGCCGGTCGGTGCGCAGGGCCCGCTCGTTCGCCACCAGCTCCTGTACGGCCGGAGCGACCTCTGACGCGAAGCGGCGGATCATGTCCGGGTCGTCGCCCATCACGATGTAGCCGCTCATGCCCTGCGTCAGGGTGAGCTCGGCGAGTTGCTCGGCCCACATGTGCGCCGGCCCGTTGAGGAAGCCGGTCCCGTGGTTCGTGAACGAGCCGGAGATGTTGTACAGCCGCCGCACGTCGGCCGGACGGCGTCCGGCCTCCACCGCGGCTTCGTCGATCCTCGCGTTCATCGCGGGCAGCGCGTCCGGGGCGGCGTACGGGCTGCTGGGCAGCCACCCGTCGGCGAGCCGTCCGGTCAGCGCGAGCATCCGCTTCTTGTACGACCCGACCCAGATGCCGACATCGTGGGCCGGCACGGGCCCGGGGTGAGCCCCCCACACGCGGTAGTGCGTGCCGTCCACCCGGACCGCCCCGCCGTCGGTGGACCATATCGACCGGATGATCCGGATGCCCTCCTCCAGGGCTTCGACGCCCTGCGCCGGGTCGAGCCGCCGTCCGCCCATCGCGGCGACGCCGTCCCAGAACGCTCCGGCGCCGAGGCCGAGTTCGACCCGCCCGCCGCTGAGGATGTCGAGTGTGGCGACGCTGCGGGCCAGTACGGCCGGCGGCCGCAGCGGGAGGTTGGCCACGTTCGGTGAGACCCGCAGGGTCGTGGTGCCGGCCGCGATGACCGACAGCAGGGTCCAGGTGTCCAGGAACCGGGCCTGGTAGGGATGGTCTTGGACGGTGACCAGATCAAGCCCGACCTGCTCGGTGAGCCGGGCGAGGGCGACGACCCGGTCGGCCTGGTCCGCCTGTGGGGTGATGAACGTTCCGAACAGCAGCTCATGCCCGTAGTCGGCCATGTCACGTCCCGCCGTCTCAATCTCAGAAGTATTGGTGCACAGTAGATAATATGCTACACAGAATGGTTGTCAACCAAAAGATCTGGAACACCGCCTAGTTGCTATGCTGGCGTCATGCAAGAGCCCCCGCCCGCTGTGCACGCGCCGACGCCGGCGAGTGGACCGGAGCCGCCGGACGCCCTCGGCGCCGACCTGGGCTGGACCCTCGGGGTGGTCTTCCGGGCGTACGTCCGGTCCGCCGACGTCCTCTTCCACGATCTGCCGGGTGGCCCGCGGGGCTACCAGGTGCTGGCCGCCGCCACCCAGCAGCCGCCGGGCGCTCAGGGCGCCCTGGCCCAGCGGCTCGGCATCGACAAGGCGGTCATGACCTACCTTGTCGACGATCTCGAGAACGCGGGGCTGGTCCAGCGCCGCCCCGACCCTGCCGACCGGCGTAACAAGCGCATCGTCGCCACCGAGCGCGGCCGTACGACCTGGCAGGCGACGCAGGTCAGGCTCGATCATGCCGAGGAGCACATCCTGGCCGCGCTGGACCCCGCCGATCGCGCGGTGTTCCGGGAACTGCTGCGACGGCTGGCCGCTCGCGCCCAGAGCCTGGACCCGGTCACCGACACCTGCCAGATCGTCACCGACATCGCGCCGCAGGATCCCTCGGCCCACACCGCGACGCGCCCCCGCGATTGACCACCGGCATCCGCACAGTGCCACCGTAGGCGTGCTCAGTCAGGTGCTTCCAATACGCTCAGGGCCCAGCCCTGCCGTATCGAAGAGATCAACCGCCAGGCGAGCCGCGTATCCAGCGCGAAGGCGTGCCGGGCGGCGGCCAGATCATCGAAGATGGGGCTGCTGCGCACGCGATCGGCGGTCAAGCCGTCGGTGAAGACCTCCCCGAGTGTGGCGCAGAAGTAGGCATAGGTGGCGAACTCCAGCGCAGGCCCACCCAAAGGCCGGCTCAGCATCGATTTCAGCACCTCCTGCGTCGGGCGCATCACGTCGCGATGAGCGAGGCCATGCAGCAGGTCGAGCACCTCCATCGCCGTGGGGTGCTCACGCGCCGACTCCACGATGGCGCGCGCCTTGCTGCGCAGTTCCTCCTGGATCACCTCAGCACAGATCGACTCGAGTGCTGCCGTGCCATCCGGCAGCGCGAGGCCCGTGCGGATCACGCTGCGCGCCGCTCGGATCAGGTCGCGCGACAGGCCGCCGGACAGGCAGTGACAGAACGCGACGAACGGCTCGGTCAGGCCCACGACCCGGCGGTTCAGCAACCGGAGCGACTCGTCGTAGGCAAGAGGACCGACCCGGATGATCTCGTCGAAGGAGCTGTCGAACGCGTCGCGGAACGGCAGCCCTCGGCGTTCGAAGGCGTTCATCGCGTCGTCGGAGACGGAGATCATGAAATAGGTGTAGGGAGCCCGAAGATGCCTTTGATCTCGTTGAGGAAACGCTCGGCGTCGGCGCCCGATCCCAGCTTGTCGAGCTCGTCGATGCCGATGTAGACGCTGTGCCGGGGCTGGAGGTGCGCGGCCACGTCCTGAGCGTGGGCGCGGAACGCCGACACGATCTCCGGGTAGCTGAGCGGCTGCTCGGCGCGCGAGTGGCCGCGTGAAGCCTGGCCTTCCACCCAGGCAGGCAGCTTCACCGTGCCCGACCAGCCCGACGTGAATGTCTGCAGGTAACGGATCTGTACGAGATGACCGCGCGCCTGTGCGACCAACCGGGCTGGCGGACCGCTCCGCCGTGCCCTGCCGTGACGGTGTGCCCTGACAAGCACGTGGATGATGCCCGCTCCGATGACCAGGATGGACAGAAGCCGGGCGACGGCCTCGGCCGACCCCAACAGTTCGTCGGCGAGTCCTTCTGGGATCTCTCGTGCCGCCACCTCGAAGAGCGGCTCCAGGAGTGGTGCCAGAAGGGAGGACAGGTTCGTCAGGATCGACAGGACCTGCTCAGGCCACTCAACGATCGCCCACGCCACCAGCCAGTACGCCAGCACCGTACGAGCGAGGCGGGGTCCGAAGCGTGGCCTGCCGACGGTGGCGAAGTAGCGCAGCGAGTGGCGGCAGAACGTGGCGAACAGGTGCAGGACGAAATCGCGCGGGGCGTACTCCACCGGGGCGGAAACCTGACACCTCAGATCGCCCTGGTCCGCCACCTCGGCGTGTTCCTCGCAGTAGCGGCGGATGAGGGTCGACTTGCCCGAGCCGCGTGGCCCGGCGATGCCGATGCTCGCACCGGACAGGCGGCCGAGCAGGCCGTCGAGCTCGCGGGCGACCATGGTCGGCACATGGTAAGCACTGTCGAACGCCTCGCTGAGCCCTGGGCTGGCCGCCACGCGGAAGTCGTGGTCGAAACGGTTCCACCGTAGCGCGTTGATGCGCTGCCGTATCTGGGCCGCGAGTTCGTCCTTCTCCAGGGCGGCGATGAGCATGACGCGAGCGGTACGGGCACGCCATGGACCGTTCGCCAGCGGTTGGATCAGCCCGTGCAGACGGTCGAGGAAGGCGAACGCCATCGGCCGGGTGCTCGCCCACGATGCGAACAAGGCCAAGCCCCCCACCAGCACCATTGGGACTCCGACGATCCAGGGGACACCCCAATCGATGATCATGCTGAGCGTGGCCGCCACGAGCCCGGCCACCGTGACGGTGTATCCCACCCCGGCCAGCGGACCCCTGAGCTGGTCCTCCCGAAGGGTGGCGCGGAGGTCGTCGATGAACACGTCCAGCCTCACCCTGACCCGCTGGCGGGCGGCGAGGTAGGCCTCGTACTCGGGGACGACGGCGAAGATGTCCGCGGCGTCCCGGAGCATCTCCATCCTGATGTGCAGCGGCTTCACCCCGACGTTGTCGAAGCCGTCGCGGATCTCGGAAGCCTTCAGGGTCCTGCTCAACGCCTTCATGTACAGCTCGCGCAGCGCGAGATCCTCATAGAAAAGGACGGCGGGAAAAGGCCTTGGGCTCGCCACACCAGCACCATGCGCGAACCCTGCCACCCAGTCAATACGCGCAGCGACAGTCCGCGCTGTGCTGAGCCTTCGAAAGCCGTGGATCTCGCCAGCGGATCGCAAAGTGGGCCGGGGGAAGATCTCCTGGTGGTACTGGTCTTGGTAAGGGTGCTTCATCTTTGGGCCTTGCGACCTGCGGTGTCGCGGTGAATCTCATAGTTTCTGGCCCTCATCCGAGGAGGGCCGATGGACGCGCTGATCACCATGGCACAGCTTCCGACGCTGCGCCGGGAGCTCCAGGCCTCCCAGGCGGAGCCTGGTCCCCAGGCGCCGGATGGTGACCGTCCTGTTCTGCCGCAGAGGACAGAGGTGAAGATCAGGACCCTCGTCTCGCTGGTGAAGGCTCTTCGTGGCGCGACGGATCGGTCCGCGCATGCTGCCCATTGACGGCGACGAAGACCTAGATGAACGGCGGGTCAAATGTAACAATCGGCATGTTGCCGGCCCGCCCTCATCCAGGGGTCGAATGTGTGGTGAGCGGAATACCCTTACATCTGTTCGGCGCGGATCCCATGGCACGGCCGCTTACGTATCCCGGGCGCGTTCCCCCGCATTCGGGAATTCTCATCGGTGACCGCTACCTGCGGGTTCACCCGGTCGTGAGTGCGGCGATGGACCGATGGCCGGTCGATGTGGACCACGAGGACATCGTGCTGGGCAGGTTGCTGGAGAAGGCCGGGCATGCGGCCGTCGAGGAGCTTCGTCCCGTGGTGGCCGTCGGTTGAACGCAAAGAGCACCCGCCCACCGGTGACCGGCACCGATGCCGTACTCGGATGACCTCCGTTCAGGACGGCGCGCCGTGGCACCGCCGGTTCGTACAGGTGACGTTAGCCATGCCTTCACCCCAATGTTCGTAAGAGAGGAGAAAGCATTCATAGCAGGGGACTTGGGTCCAGAAGTACGTGCAAGCAAAAGTGAAAAGGTGCTCTTATGACCTCCATGTCTCGCCGTGACGCGCTCCGTACCGGGGCGGTGGGCGGCCTGGGCATTGCGATCGCCGGCAGTCTCGAGGCGATCGCAGGCCCCGCCTTCGCCCAGGCCGGCGCGCAAGGGGTGGCCGGCTACGGTCCTCTCGTCGCCGACCCGGCCGGTCTGCTGGCGCTGCCCCGCGGTTTCTCGTACAAGATCGTGGCCGAGGCCGGCAAGACGCTGCTCGAGACGGGCCAGCCGACGCCGAGCGACGCCGACGGGACGGGTTGCTTCCCCACCCGCAAGGGTTCCGTCCTGGTGAACAACCACGAGATCGGCGGCACCGAGCCCTACGGCGTGCCGGCCCTGCCGGGGCTGACCTACGACCCGGGCGCGCGCGGCGGTACCACCAACATCGAAGTCGACAAGCACGGGAACCGCATCCGCGAGTACGTCAGCGTGGCGGGGACGCACAACAACTGCGCCGGTGGCATCACGCCCTGGGACACGTGGCTGACCTGCGAGGAGACCGAGCAGCGCGCTGGTGGAGTCTTCCAGAAGGACCACGGATACGTCTTCGAGGTCGACCCCTTCGACCGGGACGCCAACCGTGATCCGGTGCCGCTGAAGTTCCTCGGCCGGTACTCGCACGAGGCCGTCGCGGTCGACCCGCGCACCTCCGCGATCTACCTGACCGAGGACGCGGGCACCCCGAACGGCCTGTACTTCCGCTGGACCCCGCCGAAGGGCTTCCGCGGGCGCAAGGGCGCGCTCCGGGCGCTCGCGCTCGGAGCGGGCGGCGCCACCGCCGGTTCCCTCCAGGCCATGAGCTGTTCCAAGGGCGGCAAGCACATCGCCGACCTGTCCGAGGCCACCCAGCCGGGCACCCGGTACAACGTCGAGTGGGTCGACGTCCCCGACCGTGACGCCGCGACCGTCTCCGTGCGCAAGCAGTTCACCGACGACCAGGTGACCCGCAGCCGCAAGCTGGAGGGCTCCTGGTGGACTGACGGTGGTGCGTACTTCGTCGCGAGCTTCGCCCGCACCTCCGACGGCAGCGTCAACGAGCACGACGGTCAGGTGTGGTTCTACGACCCCAGGTCCGACACGATCACCCTCAAGACCATCTTCGGCGTCAACCCCGACCCCGACAAGGACACCGACTACGACGGGCCGGACAACATCACCGTCTCCCCGTACGGCGGGATCATCCTGGCGGAGGACGGCGAGGGCCTCTCGCACCTGGTCGGTGTGACCAAGAAGGGCGTCCCGTACCCGCTGGCCCGCAACGAGATCGACAACGGTGAGTTCACCGGCCCGACCTTCAGCGAGGACGGGAAGATCCTGTTCGCCAACATCCAGGCTCCCGGTTACGTCTTCGCCATCACCGGCCCCTGGCGCCGCGGCGCCTGAGGGCCACCACCGCCCCGGTCGGCACCCCCCGCGCCACTGGGCGCCTGACCAGCACCAACAGAAGCCGCCTCGGCCCCACTCGGGCCGGGGCGGTTTCTGCTTCGCGGCAGAAGCCCGGCGACCCTCACATCGATCTCCCATCACGGGAACAGACATATCCCCCATAAGGTTGCCTCAGGCAATGATATATATATTTGCCTCAGGCAACCAGATTGGCCGGGCGGATGCGGATCACGAGCTTGGACGCGCGCCGCGCCACCGCCCGCTCGGCTCAGGAAGCGAGCCGCGCCACCGCCCGCTCGGCTCAGAAAGTGAAAGTAATCGATGACAACCGCAGTACCCGCCGAGACGCGGGAGGCGGCACCCGAATCGGCCGCTCCGATGTCGCACCGAGAGATCCTGGAAGCGCTGTCGGGGCTGCTGCTCGGCATGTTCGTGGCCATCCTGTCATCGACCGTCGTGTCGAACGCCCTGCCCACGATCATCGCCGACCTGCACGCGGATGAGACCACCTACACCTGGGTGATCACCGCCTCCCTGCTCGCCACCACGGTCTCCACCCCCATCTGGGGCAAGCTCGCCGACCTGATGAGCAAGAAGATCCTGGTACAGTCCGGCCTGGTCGTCTTCGTCATCGGTTCGGCCATCGCGGGTGTCTCGCAGAATCCCGGGATGCTCATCGGCGCCCGGGTGGTCCAGGGTCTCGGAGCCGGCGGCCTCACCGCCCTGGCTCAGGTGATCATGGCGGCGATCATCTCACCGCGTGAGCGCGGCCGGTACTCCGGCTATCTCGGCGCGGTCTTCGCCCTCGCCACCATCGGCGGCCCGCTCATCGGCGGCGTGATCGTGGACACCTCCTGGCTCGGCTGGCGCTGGTGCTTCTACGTGGGCGTGCCGTTCGCGCTCATCGCGCTGGTCGTCCTGCAGAAGACGCTCCACCTGCCCGTGTACAAGCGCGAGGTCAGGATCGACTGGTCCGGCGCGGTGCTGATCAGCGCCGCGGTCTCCCTGCTCCTCGTGTGGGTCTCGTTCGCGGGGCACAAGTACGACTGGATCTCCTGGCAGACCGGTGCGATGGTGGGCGGCTCGATCCTCCTGGCGCTGATCTTCGTGTTCGTGGAGTCGAAGGCCCGCGAGCCGATCGTCCCGCTGCGCCTGTTCCGCAACAGCGCGATCAGCCTGGCCGTGGTGTCCAGTCTGCTGGTCGGCGTGGCCATGTTCGGCGCGACGACCTTCCTCAGCCAGTACTTCCAGCTGGCACGCGGCGAGACGCCGACGATGGCGGGTGTCATGACCCTGCCGATGATCTTCGGTCTGGCCCTGTCGTCCACGGTCGCCGGTCAGATCATCACCCGTACCGGGCGCTGGAAGATCTTCCTGGTCATCGGCGGCGTCTTCCTGACCGCCGGGTTCGGGCTCATGGGGTCGTTGCGCTACGACACCGACTACTGGCTGCTCGCCGTCTACATGTTCTTCATCGGCGTCGGCGTGGGCCTGACCATGCAGAACCTCGTCCTGTCCGTCCAGAACCAGGTCAGGCCAGAGGAGCTCGGCGCCGCCAGCTCGCTCGTGGCGTTCTTCCGTACGCTCGGCGGCGCCGTCGGCGTCGGGGCGCTCGGAGCCGTGCTCGGCCACCGGGTCATCCAGTACATGGAGGAGGGCCTGGCCAAGCTGGGGGTCACCAGCAGCTTGAGCGACGGTTCGGTTCCCCGGCTGTCCGATCTGCCCGCTCCCGTGCGGATCGTGGTCAAGGGCGCGTACGGGCACGGCGTCGGCGACCTGTTCCTGTACGCGGCCCCGTTCGCGTTGCTGGCACTGATCACCATCCTGTTCATCAAGGAGATCCCGCTGCGCACGGCCAACGCCGAGCAGATGCGTGCGGGCTCGGACGGGCACGAGCCGGCGCGCAACGGCGTGGCGGCGCGGAACGGCGCCGGCCCCGGCCGGCATGTGCAGCAGGAGAACCAGGAGCTGGTGTCCGTGGGCGCCGATGCCAGGGCCGCGTTCGACGGGTTCGTTCCCGCCCAGGCGGCGACCCGGCAGGCGGCGTACGCCCCGGCGCGGGACGCGGACGCGGACGCGGAGGGCGGCAGCGGGATCCGCGGGTTCATCCGCGCAGTCGACGGCTCTCCCATCGGCGAGGCGACCCTCACCCTGATCGACGTACGCGGCCACCAACTAGGGCGCGCGGTCACGCGGGCCGACGGCGGGTACAGCCTGTGGACGCCCGGTGGCGGCACGTACGTGCTGATCGCCTCCGCCGGCGACCACGAACCGCAGGTGGCGACCCTGGCCGTCGGTGACCGGCCGCTGGACTTCGATCTCGTGCTCGCGGGTTCCGGAAGGCTCGCCGGCACCGTGCGGGACGCGGAAGGCCGGCCGGTCATCCAGGCGATGGTCATCGTCACCGATGCGCGAGGCGAGGTCGTGACCACCGGCGTGACCGGCGCCGACGGCACGTTCGGCTTCGCGGGGGTCGTCGCGGGCGGCTACACCCTCGCGGTGAGCGCGGCCGGGCACCGTCCGGCTGCCGTGCCCGTCGAGGTAGGAACCGGGCAGACCAGGCAGGATGTCGAGCTGCTGCCTGGAGTCCGGCTCAGGGGCACGGTCCGTGTCAGGGAGGGCGGCCCGCTCACCGATGCCCGCGTCACGCTGCTCGACGCCGCCGGCAACGTGGTCGGTTCCGCGACCACCGGCGAGGACGGGGAGTACGCCTTCGCCGACCTGACAGGCGGCCGGTACACCGTCATCGCCACCGGGTACCCGCCCGTGGCGACCGCGCTCAACCTGACCGGGCAGAGTGAGGACGCGCACGACCTGTGGCTCGGTCACTCGGAATGATCGAGAGCCAGGAAGCGGGAGCGGAATGATGTACACCACCTCTCACGTCACGGAGAGCGGCGCCCCGGCAGGCCGTCACGGACTGCGTGCCGTGGTGCGCACGAAGGATGGCTGGGCGGTGCGGCACGCGATCGTCACCGTGACCGACATGGCCGGCAAACAGGTCGTACGGGCCGAGGCGGACGAGGACGGCTCGGTCCTGACGGCGCCACTGCGCCCGGGCGTCTACACGGTGGTGGTCACCGCGGTGGGGTACGCCCCCATCGCCTCGACCGCGATCGCCACCGCGTCCGGCGCCGCCGAGCTGGGCGTGCTCGTGCTCGCCCGGCAGGGCGGCGTCGAACTGCCGCCTCCAGGCGTGTGGACCATCGACCCCGCCCATTCGAAGGTGGCCGCGACCGCGCAGCATCTCGGGCTGTCCAGCGTGCAGGGCCGGTTCTCCCGGTTCGCCGGGCGCATCGACATCGGCGCGACCGCGGAGGCGTCCTCGGTCGTGGCCGAGATCGACGCGGCGTCGATCGACACCGGCAACGGGACGCGCGACGATCACCTGCGTTCGGCCGATTTCCTGGATGTGGGATCACACCCGGTCATCTCCTACCGGAGCACCGGGCTGTCGGTCACGGGCCCGGATCGGTGGACGGTGCACGGCACGCTGACGATGGCGGGAATCGCCCGTCCGGTGGACCTGGAGCTTTCCTACCTGGGCACCTCTCCTGACCCGTGGGGCGGCCTTCGGGCGGCGTTCCACGCGGTGACGGAGCTGCGCCGGGAGGACTTCGCGATGAACTACAACCAGGTGGTGCAGGCGGGGATCTCGCTCATCGGTGCGACGCTGAAGGTGGAGCTGGACATTCAGGCCGCGCTTGGGGAACCTTCGTCCCAGACCTGATCGTTCTGGCTACGGTCAGGGCCCGGTCGCAGGGCGCGGGCGCCTGACACGAAAGACTGCGGGAAGGAGGAGGCGGCACGATGACCGAGGCACAGGCGGCCCCACCGGTCGGCGAGCCGGTGTCCGTACCCGCGGAGGAGTACGAGGCGTACTGCGCGGTCGAGCACCAGCTCGGCGTCCTCTTCCGGCGCTCTCGCGCGCTGTCGGCGGAGATGGGGCGTGAGGTGCACCCCGAGCTCGAGCCGGGCGCGTACGGCCTCCTGGTGCGCATAGGGGAGGCCGCTCCGGCGCGCTCCAGTGACCTGGCGGCCTACTTCGGCGTCGGCAAGGCGACGATCAGCCGCCAGCTCAAGGTGCTGGAGGAGCTGGGCCTGATCGGGCGCGAGCCCGACCCGCTGGACGGCCGCGCGCACCGGCTCGCCCTCACCGAGGAGGGGCGCCTGAGGCTCCAGCGCGCGCGCTCGGCCCGTCAGAAGCGCTTCTACGCGCTGCTCGGCACCTGGCCGGAGGAGGACGTGCGGCTGCTGGCGCAGATGCTCGCGCGTTTCAACGCTCTGGCCGACACCATGGGGGACGTTCACCAGACCTGATCACCGGCCCGGCCGGCAAGGAAATCCATGCGCGCTCCGCGGGACGCGGGCCGCGAGGTGGTGTGCCGTGGTAGGCAGAAGGGGGTCATGGGACGCGCAGGTGTTCGTCACGGGAGGGGAAACCGGGGGCGCCGAGATGCGTGTCATTTCCAGAAACCGCTGATGTTTCGGAATACTCTGTGCGGCTATGGAGACGCGCTGGGTCGGGCCCGATGGCTACGAGATCACAGCCGCGACGCGCGGTGACCGCCAGGTCCTCCGCCTCCGGCGGCATGGCGAGCATGTGGCCGACTGCTTCTCGATCGAGGAGCTTCGCCGGTACGTCGACCTCGCCGACCTCTGCGAAGTGATCTCTCTCCCGTTCGGCGGCCGCTCCTCTCGCGGGCGGCAGGAGGCGCTCCGGTAGATCGGCCGCGGAGCCGATGAGGGCGCCCGCACGTCTGGATGGATCAGTGTGGGGCCGTCTGCCTGCGGCTGCGCGGTTCGTCGCGGACGGGCGACCTGGGACGGCGCGATGGGTGCCCAGGCCGCTGTTCCGGGATGGGTGTTCTGATTCGCATCGGCCGCGGGGTCCGTGTATGGTTACACCTGTCCGCAGCGCGGCGCGGTAACGCGAACGCAGGCGAGACCGGCCCCTTTAGCTCAGTCGGCAGAGCGTCTCCATGGTAAGGAGAAGGTCTACGGTTCGATTCCGTAAAGGGGCTCGACAGCGTAAATGCCCTTTCCGGATTCTCGGGTGGGGCTTTTCGCTTGTGGGCATCCGACCGTGCTCACTGGTCGGCCTGGAATAGGGGAAGTGCAGGGGTCCGGCGATCAGGCATACTGGGAGCACCTAGCCCTGATCGGGCACGCGAATGCGCGTGCGCGATCGTCGTACAGGTCGGGTATCCTTTCGAGGCCGGTTGAGTTCGCCGGCCTGAGGCGGAGTAGCTCAGTCAGGCAGAGCAAGCGGCTCATAATCGCTGTGTCGCCGGTTCAAGTCCGGCCTCCGCTACTACCCTGCCGGGTCTTCCTGTAATGGGATGGCCGGGTTCGGGTTGTCCATGTGTCCCAAACGTAGAAAGGCACTCCCACGTGGCTGCCACCGACGTTAGGCCAAAGATCACGCTGGCCTGCCAGGAGTGCAAGCACCGCAACTACATCACGCGGAAGAACCGGCGTAACGACCCGGACCGGCTTGAGCTGAAGAAGTACTGCCCCAACTGCAAGTGCCACCGCCCGCACCGCGAGACGCGCTAGGAACGTACTGACGGCGGTCGATCGATGGGGCGGATCATCGCCACACCGTGAGACGCGCAGCAGGACGTATCGATCGTCGCGTCGACCAGGCTGGGTGAGCGTCGTCGTAGCAGGCGTGAGCAGCGTTGCGGTCGTTCCGTCGACCGCGCTCGCCGGGCGGGCGTCGTGTCCTCTCCCAGGGCATGGCCGTTTCACGGACCGGCCGCGTGCCGCATGTGGCTCTCGCGCATCCATGGCCCCGAACCACGGGCCGATCGCGGGGCGCGTGCCGGAGGGCAGGCGATCCCGGTCCGCCGGGCACCTTCAGCGACACTCGGCATGATCGCGCGACCGGCGTTCTCCCTAGGGGACGCCGGTTTGTCGCGTTCAGGGCTGTCGGCAGTTCTGTTACCGTCGGCGTCGTCAGCTCTGTGTTGCGAAAGGGCATCGGCACGATGGCTTTGAACCGTGATTTCGTCGGACGGACCTACCCGGCGTCCACCTCCTACGAGGTATGCCGCGTAAAGATCAAAGAGTTCGCCGCCGCGATCGGCGACCACAATCCGATCTACCGTGACCCCGAAGCCGCCAGGGCGGCGGGTCACCCTGATGTCGTCGCCCCGCCGACCTTCCCCATCGTGTTCAGCCTCTCAGGCGCCGGCGAGGCGCTCGCCGACCCCGACCTCGGACTGAACTTCGCCATGGTCGTCCACGGTGAGCAGCGCTTCGAGTTCGCCCGCCCGATCTACGCCGGCGACGAGCTGGTGTGCAGCTCGACCATCAGCGAGATCCGCAGCGTCGGCCGCAACGAGCTGCTGACGGTCACCAGCGAGGTGACCACCGTGCAAGGCGAGCCGGTCTGCACGACCTACAACACCATCATCGAGCGCGGAGGGGCGGCGTAACCCATGACCGCGATCGTGAAGTACGACGAGATCGAAGTGGGCCAGGAGATCCCGGCCGCCGACTACTCCGTCCACCGCGTCAACCTGGTGATGTACGCAGGAGCCTCGGGCGACTTCAACCCGATCCACTGGAACGAGCGGTACGCCAAGGCGGTCGGCCTGCCGGACGTGATCGCGCACGGCATGTTCACCATGGCCGAGGCCGGCCGGTTCATCACCGACTGGACGGGCGACCCCGGGGCCATCGTCGACTACGGCGTCCGGTTCTCGTCCATGGTGGTCGTCCCGGACAACGACGAGGGCGCCGTGATCACGGTGAGCGGGGTCGTCGAGGCCAAGCTCGACGACAACCAGGTGGTCGTCGCGCTGACGGCGAAGTCGGGTGACTCCCGGGTGCTCTCCAAGGCCCGCGCGACGGTCCGGCTCGCCTGAGGCGACCCGGCCGGCCCGCGGCCTGAATGCTTCCGTGCGAGATGGGTACTGGGCTTGCGTGAATCAGGCACCGAAGCACGTATATGTACTCGCTGAACAGCGGGCGAAGGCCAGGTCGGAGCAGGACTTCGCGATGGCGGACGATCTCCGTGACCAGATCGAGGACGCGGGCTGGGTGGTCAGGGACGCCGGCGAGGGCTTCGAGCTGACCCCCAAGCCGTCCTTCACGGTCTATCCCACGGTGGCGTCGGTTCCCGTGCCGTCCGCCCGGACGCGTGAGGGCACGACAGGCGGTCCCGCGGCCGTCCCGACCGGTGACGCCGGACCTGGGGGCGGCGGCGCGTCCACGGGCGACGCCGGCAGGCGGGATGACGAGGGCGGCGGCCGCGACGGCAAGGGCCTGCCGGCGGCCTCGTTCGAGGCCAGCCACCCCGGCGGCCGGCAGGCCGTGGTGGGCGACGCGGCCAGGCCCCCCGGCGTGGACGACGGCACGGCGGAGGAGACCGGTGTCGACAGCATGGTCGCCTCGCAGGTGCTGTGGGACTCCTCCCTCGCCACCTCCAGGATGGACGAGGGGCTGAGCGTCGCCACGACCGTTGAGGACCATGACAAGGCGCCGCCCACGGTGGCGACGGTGGCACTGATCGTCGACGGCCACCCCTCCGACCTGCGAAAGTGCGTGGACGCTCTGATCGCCCACAGCGACGCGAAGATCCTCGCGCTCGATCTGGGGAACGTCGACGGAGCGGGGACGGCCCTGAACGAACTGGTCGAGCGGCATCCCGACCGCATCAAGGCCTGGCACGTCGCCGAGACCCCGCACTGGCGGGGTGGCTCGGCCGGCTGGGGCGCGAGCCGCAACAAGCTTCTCGAGCTGGACACCGGTGACGTCCACGTGGCGATGGAGACCTCGACCATCCTGGACGGTGACGCGATCACCCCGCTGGTGTCCGCCGTCACCGGCGATGTGGTGGCCGCGGGATGGAAGGGCGTCGATCCCGATGATGGTGGCCGCGACTGGCACGAGGCCGGGCCGGGTGAGGTGAGAGGCCTGCTCGGCTACCTCCTCGCGGTCCGCCGCGACAAGGCGCTGTCGGTGGGCGGTTTCCCCGAGAAGGCGCGCTACTACCGCAACGCCGACCTGGAGTTCTCGCTCACGCTGCCCGGCAAGATGGTGGTGCCCGAGAAGGACCTGCCCGTCCACCAGGAGCGGCACCGGGGCTATCACGATGTCGACGAGGAGTACCGCGACCGTGAGTCGCGCCGGACCTACGAGCGCGTCATGGAGCGGCTGCGCTCGACCGGCCGATGACCGTCGGTGCGGGCGAGGGGCCGACGCCCGACCGCTGACCCGCAGGGGGTGTTCCGTACCTCCGAGGCGGAGCCCCGCCGGTCGGGCGGTCTAGGCTGAGGGCCGGCGCGCGGCCTTCGCGCGCCGGCTCTTCACGTGCTGGGGAAGGTGCATGGCTGACCGTGTGGCAGGTGTGCGGCTCGCGCCGTACACCACGTTGAGAGTGGGCGGGGCGGCCCGTGCCTTCGTGGAGGCCCGTTCGGGCGAGGAGCTCGTGGAGCTGGTGGCCCAGGCCGACAGCGCCGGCGAGCCCGTGCTCGTCCTCGGCGGCGGGAGCAACCTGGTCGTCTCCGACGAGGGCTTCGACGGCCTGGTGATCCGGGTCTCCTCGCGTGGAGTGGACGTCCGGGACGACGGAGACCATGTGGTGGTGACCGCCGAGGCCGGGGAGGACTGGGACGCTCTGGTGGCCCGGGCCGTGGCCGAGGGCTGGTCGGGGGTCGAGTGCCTGTCCGGCATCCCCGGGCTGGTCGGGTCGACCCCGATCCAGAACGTCGGCGCGTACGGGCAGGACGTCTCGCAGACGGTCGCCGGCGTCCGTGTGTATGACCGGCGGGCGCGTGAGGTGCTCGATCTCGACGCGGGACAGTGCGGCTTCGCCTACCGGCACAGTTCCTTCAAAGCGGATCTCGCCAGGTTTGTGGTGGTGTCCGTGACCTACTCGCTGGAGAAGTCCGATAAGTCGGGACTTGTCGCGTACAAGGAGCTGGCCACCAAGCTCGGCGTGGAGATCGGTGACCGGGTGGCCCTGCACGAGGCCCGTACGGCCGTGCTGGAGCTGCGCCGCGGCAAGGGCATGGTCCTCGACGCCGCCGACCCCGACACCTGCAGCGCGGGGTCGTTCTTCACCAACCCCATCCTGGACGGGCCGGAGGCCGCCGAGCTGGAGCGCCGGGCGCCGGGCTTCCCCCGCTGGGACATGCCCGGGGGCGCGGTGAAGGTGCCGGCCGCTTGGCTGATCGAGCACGCGGGCTTTCCGAAGGGCTACCGGCGGGGGCCTGCGCGCATCTCCACCAAGCACACGCTCGCCCTGACCAACCCCGGCGGCCTCCACCTCACCGGCTTCCCCACCGACCCCGAGGGGATGGGACCGGACCGCGCCGATCATTCCAGCACCGACGGGGCGGCCACCGCGGCCGATCTGCTGGCGCTGGCCAGAGAGGTCAAGGAGGGCGTCGAGGCCAAGTTCGGCGTCACCTTGGTGAACGAGCCCGTGCTGGTGGGCCTCAGCCTGTGAGCCGCCGTACGCGGCGCCGCCATCACCGCACCACACCCCGCCGACCCGGCGCCGGATACAGAGCACCACACCGGCGAAAGACTCGTGATCTTCGTGGGTGGTCCGGGGGTGTGAGAGCGCGCGACCTTCAAGGTCGGCGGGTTGCGGGCGCTTGCAGTGAGGGTTCTAGAGCAGGGTTTCGGCGAGCAGGATGATGCCGAAGAGGGCGAAGGCGGCGGCGGCGCCGTAGCGGATCACCTTTTCGGGCAGGTGCCTGCCCAGCATCCGTCCGACGACGATGGCCAGCGCGTCGGCGGCCACCATGCCAACCGTGGAGCCGATCCAGGTGCCGAGCCAGCCGTGCTGCGTCGCCAGGGTGATCGTGGCCAGCATGGTCTTGTCGCCCAGCTCGCTGAGGAAGAAGGCCACGGTCACCGCGACCAAAGCGCTGCGCGTGGTCCGCTCGGCCTTCCGCGACTCCTTCTCGCTCAGCTCGTCACCCCGGAGCGTCCACAGCGCGAAGCCCAGGAACGCGATGCCCGCCACGATGGAGATGGCGGTCTTCGGGAGCGCGTCACCGGCGAGACCGCCCAGCCCGACGCTGAAGAGGTGCACGACGGCCGTCGCCAGGGTGATGCCCGCGAGCACCGGCCACGGCCGGAACCTCGTCGCGAAGGTCATGGCCATGAGCTGGCTCTTGTCGCCCAGCTCGGCCACGAAGATGACGACGAGACTGATCCAGAACGCTTCCACAGGGGGGTCGCCCTTCCTTGTTGCGCGACCGGACCAGAAGCGAGCACCACGGGGATTTGCGGGCACGTCGACCTCGGCCCGGCAGCGTACGTGTGCACAGCTGCGGGGCCGAAGGTCTCGTCCGCCTCGGTGACCGAGGCCCGCGCGACCGGGCTTACGCCAGCATGTCGATCAACGCGATTGGGACTACTCCCCTTCGGGTGTTTCGTCCATCTTAGAGGGTCGCAGCCAGCGGAGGCGTCGGCGCGACTCGCGCGAACCGTCCCGAGGCGAGGAAAGCCCGGTCCCGCCGGGATCGGCGTCCCGGGTAAAGCTTCACGGACGGACCTACCGGCATCCACCTCCCGGCAAGGTCCGCCACGTCAAGATCGAAGATTCCACCACCGCGATCCGATCGTCTCCACGGCCGTGTCGAGTTCGGGCTCGCGGCGGCCTGCGACGCGGGGAGGACCTCAGCCGAGGATGGAGCGGCGGTGTGCGGCGGCCGCCGCCTCGCCTCGGGTGGAGACGCCGAGCTTGCCGAGGATGTTGGAGACGTGCACGCTGACCGTCTTGGCCGAGATGAACAGCTCGGACGCGATGTCCCGGTTCGAGCGGCCAAGGGTGACCAGCCGGAGCACCTCCAGCTCCCGAGGTGTCAGGTCGACGCCGGCCGAGCCGTTCCGGCCGGCGAGGCCGTTCCCCTCGGTGACCCCGTCGGTCGTGGTGAGCGGGGCCCCGATCCGGCGGCCCAGCGCCTCGATGTCGGTGAGGAGCGGCAGGGCGCCGAGGGCCTGTGCGATGGGGTGGGCCTCGCGCAGCCGCGCCGACGCCCCGTCCCGGTCGCCCAGCTTCGCGGCCACCGCCGCCGCCTGGGTGAGCGACCTCGCCTGGGGGTACGGCCGTCCGATGGCCCGCCAGGCGGCGGCGGCCGCGTCGAACCGGCCCGAGCTCATGAAGCGGTACGCGTCGGAGACCGGGCCGTCCGATGTCATCGTCGCCATCAGCGCCTCGGCCTTGACGCGGACCTGCTGTGCGAGCTGGGGAGCCGCGGCGGCCGCCACATCGCAGATCAGCCGGTTCTGGGCCATCGCCCGCCATCCGAGCATGGGCTTGCTGGAGTGCGGGCCGCCGGGCGCGGTCAGCAGTTCCTCGGCGGCCTTGAGCGCCTCGATCGGGTGCCCGCGGAGCAGGTGAAGCTCGGCGACGAGGCGCAGGTTGGTCATCCACTCCTGTGCGTACTGGTCGCGCTCGCCGTGCAGGGCGCCGACCTCGCCGAGGATGCGTTCCAGAAGATCGGTCTCCCCGCGGCCGGCCGCCACGTCCGCCCGTACGCGGAGCAGGTGCCCGCGCGTCCTCTGGATCGGGTCCATGGCCAGGGCGTGCTCGACCGCCTCGACGGCCTCGTCCCAGCGGCCGAGGGCCTCGAGCGCCTCGGCGCGGTTGTTGGCGGTGAACGTGCCCGACACGCGGTACCGGCCGTACTTCTTCGCCAGAGCCTCGCCTTCCAGGGCAAGCTGCACCGCCTGCTCCGAACGGCCGAGGTTGTTGAGCGCGTCGACGTTGTTGGACATGGCCCGCAGCACGATGCGCCCCGAGCGGAGTCTTTTGCCGATCTCCATGGCGCGCTCGTTCGTCAGCAGCGTCGCCTCCAGCTCACCGGCGAGCGACTGCCCGAGGGCGAGGTTGGTCAGCAGCTCGGCCTCCAGGCACTCGTCCCCGATCTCGCGGGCGATCCTCAGCGCCTCGCGGGTGAGCGCGGTGCCCTCGCTCGTCTGGTTGGTGAACATCAGGAACGAGCCGAGCCGTGTGAGGACGTTGACCCGCGCGGAGCTGGGTGCGCCGACCAGCCGCTCCGCGTAGCGGAGGTCCTCTAGACCGCCCCGCCGCCCCTTGTGGATCTTGAGCTGGCTCCGGCGCACCAGCAGTTGCGCGACGCGCTCGGGGTGGGTCGTCTCGTCGAGCTCGGCCAGGGCGCCCTTCACGAACTTCAGGCCACGATCGGTCTCGCCGGTGATCACAGCGGCCTCGGATGCCTGCTCCAAGACCGTGGTGTGGTCCACACCGATGCGCTCGGCGGCGTCCGGCACCCTGTCCCAGAGCGACAGCACCCGTTCGAGGAGCTGGATCTGCTCGGTGTAGGCGAAGGCCTTGGCGGCCTTGGCCGACGCCTCCCATGCGGAGATGAGCGCCCACAGGTGGTCGCGCGCGGAGTACCAGTGGTGGGCGATCTCGATGGCGGCCCGCCCCGGCGGCACGAGCCGGCGATCGCGGTCGATCTCCTCGGCGAACCTGGCGTGGATGCGGTTGTGCTCGCCGGGAAGCATCTCGTCGTGCACGGCCTCGCGGATCAGCGAGTGGCGGAAGACGTACGCCCGCCCGTCGGCCACCTGCAGGACGTTGCCGGAGATGGCGGGGCGTACGGCGTTCTCCAGGTCCACGTCCGACAGGTCGGTGACCGCGGCCAGGAGCTCGTGACCGACCCGGTTGCCCCCGGCCGCTGCGATGCGGAGTACGCGCTGGGTCTCCTCGGGCAGCCGTTCGACCGAGCCGATGATCAGGTCGTGGAGGGATTCCGGGACGCTGCACTCGTCCTCGCGCTCCATCAGCGCCTCGACGAACAGCGGGATGCCCTCGCTGCGCTGGTAGACGTTCCGCACCAGCGCCAGCTCGGGGACGTCCCCCCGGATCCCGGCGATCTGCGCGGCGACCTCACTCTGGCTGAGCCTCGGCAGGTCGAGCCGGACCACGCCGTCGACCCGGCCGAGCTCGGCGAGGACCGGGCGCAGGGGGTGCTGGCGGTGCAACTCGTCCGAGCGGTACGTCATGATCATGAGGACCGGTGCGGTCCTGAGGTTGCGGCTGAGGAAGGCGATCAGGTCGCGGCTCGACCGGTCGGCCCAGTGGATGTCCTCGATCACCAGGATCACCGAGCGCCGCTCGGCAAGCCGTTCGAGCAGGGTGAGGAACTGCTCGAAGAGACGGGCCCGGCCCGTATCGGTCTCCTTGTCGCCGCTCGGCTCGCCGAACTCGGGCAGCAGCCTCGCCAGGTCGCGCGCCGCGCCGCCGGGGAGCAGTGCGGCCACCTCTGTGGCGCCGATCTCCTTGACGAGCTGGCGCAGGGCCGCGGTGAAGGGAGCGTAGGCGAGGCCTTCGGCGGACAACTCCACGCATCCGCCCACGAGGATGTGCGCCCCCAGAGAGGCGGCCTCCTCGGTGAAGCGGCTGACCAGGCGGGTCTTGCCGCCACCGGCCTCACCGCCCAGGAGCACGGCCGACGCGGCCCCCTTACGCGCCTGCTCAAAAGCATCGGACAGTGTCGCCAGCTCACCTTCCCGTCCTACGAAAACGGGACTAACCATCCGACCCACCATGTCTGCCAGCATGTCATGACCTATGTCGTCGTTCGCGGCATTTATCCGTCGGCTTAAGCACGCTGTGAGGCGTCTTCTCAGCGGCCTCCACCCGACTTCGGACATGCCTGGCGGGCCGCGGGGCGCGTCATTCGCTGAAGGCCCCGGGCCCGGTCAGGGTGGCTCGGTGGCCCGGCCGGGAGGGAGGCTCCGGCCGGGCGTCATCGTCCACGGTTTCTCTCGTGTGGCACAGGGGCTCCGGGCGTCTCCAGGATCCCCCCGTCTCGTGCCCCCAGGATCCCCCTGCCCGGCGTGGGCGCTCGCGGTGGTTCCGCGATTCGCCCACCGGGACCGGGACCGGCCTGGACTCCAGAGGTCCGCTCGCTCCGCCTCACGGTGCCTGCCGGCGGCGCGAACGTGGTGCGGCGTGATCACGAGGTGCGAAGCTTGCCGAAGGCGGTGCGCAGGCGCTGCTGCGAGCTGCGCTCCCGCGCCTTCTTGCCGGCTACCGCGAGGTTGGCGCGGCGGTGGTCGCTGGCCTCCTGGTGAAGCTCGGCCACTCGGTCGACGATGAGCTGGTACTGGAACTCGGGAAGCATTTCGGTGTCTCCTTGTGTTTTCGTTTTCTCTGACTCTTCAAGAATCCGGCTAAGGCGGCCCTCCCCACATCGGGCGGATGCCTTATCTCCTGGGCGGCTCTCGGCCTAGGAGTACCTAGGACCCCCGGCTTGTGCCTTAGAGGCCGGTCCAGGGCCACGTCGTGTCGCCTGAGACCCTTCTAAGACGCCTGCTCACAGGGCTGCGGGCGACATTTGCCGAAATGTCGGAGGCCGTCTCGGCGGATGGCCGGTTTGGAACAATCACGCTGGTCGGCGATGCTGGTGAGGTGTCAACACTGACGACTTCGCTCGTGGAGATCGCGTCATCGAACGCGACCCTGCGGGCATTCCTCCACGGCCTGCCCGGCGTCGATCGTGTGGGTGCCGATCAGCGCGCCACCATGCTGGGCACCCGTTCCATCAAGACGACCGCAAAGGCCCAGGCCATCGACCTGGCCATCTCCATGGTCGACCTGACCACCCTGGAGGGCGCGGACACCGCGGGCAAGGTGCGCGCGATGTGCGCCAAGGCCGTCCAGCCCGATCCCGGCGACCCCTCCGTTCCGAAGGTGGCCGCCGTCTGCGTGTACCCCGACCTGGTGGCCGAGGCCGTGCACGCGCTCGGGCGGTCCGGCGTGCGGGTGGCGAGCGTCGCCACCGCCTTCCCCAGCGGCAGGTCCTCCCTCGACGTCAAAGTAGGGGACACGGCGCTGGCCGTCGCGGCCGGCGCCGACGAGATCGACATGGTGATCGACCGCGGGGCGTTCCTCTCCGGGGACTACCGGAAGATCTTCGAGGAGATCGTCGCGATCAAGGCCGCCTGTGCCCGTGGCGAGAGCGCTGCGGGCAAGGGCGACCCCCACCTCAAGGTCATCCTGGAGACCGGCGAGCTCCAGACGTACGACAACGTGCGGCGGGCGTCCTGGCTGGCGATGCTGGCCGGGGCCGACTTCATCAAGACCTCGACCGGCAAGGTCTCCCCGGCGGCCACCCTCCCCGTGACGCTGGTGATGCTCGAGGCCGTACGCGACTTCCGCCTCCAGACCGGGCGCATGGTCGGCGTCAAGCCGGCGGGCGGCATCCGCACCACCAAGGACGCGATCAAGTACCTGGTGCTGGTCAACGAGACCGCCGGGCCCGACTGGCTGGACCCCGACTGGTTCCGCCTGGGCGCCTCCAGCCTGCTCAACGACCTGTTGATGCAGCGCCAGAAGATGGCCACCGGGCGGTACGCCGGTCCCGACTACTTCACTCTCGACTGAGGCGGGCCCCATGTTCGAATACGCACCGGCGCCCGAGTCGCGCGACATCGTCGACATCCGGCCGTCCTACGGCCTGTTCGTCAACGGCGAGTGGGTCGACTCCCTGGGCGACGAACGCGACAAGACCGTCAACCCCGCGAGCGAAGAGGTGCTCGCCGAGTTCTCCCTCGCGAGCGAGGCCGACATCGACCGGGCCGTCTCGGCGGCGCGCAAGGCCTACGAGTCGGTCTGGGGCGGGCTCCCCGGGCGCGAGCGCGCCAAATACCTGTTCCGTATCGCCCGCATCATCCAGGAGCGATCCCGCGAGCTGGCCGTGCTCGAGTCCCTGGACAACGGCAAGCCGATCCGCGAGTCGCGCGACGTCGACCTCCCGCTGGTCGCGGCGCACTTCTTCTACTACGCGGGCTGGGCGGACAAGCTCGGGTACGCCGGGTACGGCGACGAGCCACGCCCGCTCGGTGTGGCCGCCCAGGTCATCCCGTGGAACTTCCCGCTGCTCATGCTGGCGTGGAAGATCGCTCCCGCCCTGGCCTGCGGCAACACCGTCGTGCTCAAGCCGGCAGAGACGACGCCGCTGACCGCGCTGGCCTTCGCCGAGATCTGCCGCCAGGCCGAGCTGCCTCCGGGCGTGGTCAACATCGTGACCGGGGCCGGAGCGACCGGCGAGGCGCTGGTGAACCACCCCGACGTCAACAAGGTCGCCTTCACCGGGTCGACCGAGGTCGGCCGCCTGATCGCCCGCTCGGTCGCCGGGTCGGGCAAGAAGCTGACGCTGGAGCTGGGCGGCAAGGCCGCGAACATCGTGTTCGAGGACGCGGCGCTCGACCAGGCCGTCGAGGGCATCGTCAACGGCATCTTCTTCAACCAGGGCCACGTCTGCTGCGCCGGCTCCCGCCTGCTGGTCCAGGAGTCGATCCAGGACGAGCTGCTCGACGCGCTCAAGCGGCGCCTGTCCACGCTGCGGCTCGGCGACCCGCTCGACAAGAACACCGACATCGGCGCGATCAACTCGGCCGCCCAGCTGGCGAAGATCAAGTCGCTGAGCGAGGCGGGCGAGCGGGAAGGCGCCGAGCGCTGGTCGCCGTCGTGCCCGATCCCCGAGAAGGGCTACTGGTTCCCGCCCACCCTGTTCACCGGCGTGGCCCAGTCCCACCGCATCGCCCGCGAGGAGATCTTCGGCCCGGTGCTTTCGGTGCTGACCTTCCGTACCCCGGCAGAGGCCGTGGAGAAGGCCAACAACTCCCCGTACGGCCTGTCCGCCGGGGTGTGGACCGAGAAGGGGTCCCTGATCCTGTGGATGGCGGACAAGCTTCGCGCCGGCGTGGTCTGGGCCAACACCTTCAACCGCTTCGACCCCACGTCGCCGTTCGGCGGCTACAAGGAGTCCGGATACGGCCGTGAGGGCGGCAGACATGGACTGGAGGCGTATCTCGATGTCTGATCCCTGTGAGCACCGCCGAGGGCGCCGCAGGTCCCGGCGCGCACAGGCCGCCCGAGGTCACGATTACGCCCGTGCCGGCCGTTCGACCACGACCGCCCGTCAGGGCTGGTTCGCCCACCGTTGCGGGGTGAGCCGCTGCCGCCAGGTGTTCGTGCCGGTACGGTTCTCGCCGGAAGAGATGACCTGGAGAGGCGATGACTGAGCCCAGCCGGCTCGCCGTACGCAAGACGTACAAGCTGTACATCGGCGGGGCGTTCCCGCGTTCGGAGAGCGGAAGGTCGTACGTGGTGACCTCCTCCAAGGGCGACTTCCTCGCCAACGCGTCACGGGCCTCGCGCAAGGACGCCCGCGACGCGGTGTCGGCGGCGCGGAAGGCGTTCCCCGGCTGGTCCGGCGCCACCGCCTACAACCGCGGGCAGATCCTCTACCGCGTCGCCGAGATGCTGGAAGGGCGCCGGGCCCAGTTCATCTCGGAGGTGGTCGACGCCGACGGGGTGTCGGCGCGCAGGGCCGGCGAGCTGGTCGACGCCACCGTCGACCGGCTGGTCTGGTACGCGGGCTGGTCCGACAAGATCGGGGCGGTGCGAGGAGCGGCCAACCCGGTCGCCGGGCCGTACTTCAACCTGTCCACCACCGAGCCGACCGGCGTCGTCGCCGTCATCGCGCCGCAGGAGGCGCCGCTTCTCGGCCTGATCTCGGTGATCGCCCCGGTGATCGTCACGGGCAACACCTGCGTCGTGGTCACCTCCGAGCGCGCGCCGCTCCCGGCGATCACCCTGGCGGAGGTGCTGGCCACCTCCGACCTGCCCGGCGGCGTGATCAACCTGCTGACGGGCAAGCCGGCCGAGCTCGCGCCATGGCTGTCGGCCCACATGGACGTCAACGCCGTCGACCTGACGGGCTGCTCCGACGAGCTGGCCGTCTCCTGCGAGCAGGAGGCCGCCGAGAACCTCAAGCGCGTCCTGCGTCCTTCCGGGAAGACCGACTGGCTCGCCGAGCCCGGCACCAAGCGAATGACGGCGTTCCTGGAGACCAAGACCGTCTGGCACCCCACCGGCATCTGACCCATCTCGGAGTTCCTCGACCCCCGCGATGGCTTCCCATCCCGTCGCGGGGTGACCGGGCGGGTTCAGACTGGTTTGCGGCGGTTGGTTCCTCGGGTGGGGGAGGCGGCCAGGGGGTCTTCGGGCCAGGGGTGCTTGGGGTAGCGGCCTCGGAGCTCGGCGCGGACCGCGCGGTAGCCGTCCCTCCAGAACGACGCCAGGTCGGCGGTGACGGCGGCGGGCCGGCCGGCCGGGGAGAGCAGGTGGACCACCAGCGGCACCCCGGCGATCCGGGGAGCGGCGTCCCAGCCGAACAGCTCCTGGAGCTTGGCCGCCAGCACCGGCTGGTCACCCGAGTAGTCGACCCGTATCCGCGAGCCGGTGGGGACCGTGATCCGCTCGGGGGCCACCTCGTCGAGCCGGAGCCGCCACGTCAGCAGCCGCTTGAGCGCCGAGGCGACGTCGACCCGTTCCAGGTCGGCACGGCGGCGAAGGCGGGGCAGGTCGAGCCACGCCTCGGCGGCGGCGACGAGGCCGTCGTCGGACACGTCCGGCCACGGCTCGCCCAGCACCCTGTGGCAGAAGGCCATGCGCTCGCGCACCGCCACGGCCTCAGGGGTCCAGCGGAGCAGGGAGAGCCCTTCCTTGCGCAGGCCCGACAGGATCGCGTCGCGGACGTCGGCGCCGGTCAGCGGAGTGGACGACAGCTCGACCGCGCCGAGGCGCTCCACCCGCCGGGCCACGACGTCGCCGTCCCAGCGGATCTCCTCTTCGACCTGGTGGAACGGCCCGGCGGCCTCCCTCGCGACGTCCTCGTCGATCACGACGGCCTGGCGTACCCGGGCCGAGGCCGAGCCGGTCGGCCGGTCGGCCACCGCGATCGCCAGCCACTCCGCCGAGGCCATGCGGGAGTCCCGCGGCAGCGTCGCCGCCGTCCCCGAGACCATGAGGTACCCGCCGGAGCGGCGGCGTGCCACTCGCTCGGGATAGGCGAGCGCCACGACCAGCCCGGCGACCGCGTCGTCGCTCGGCCCATGACCGGCGGCGCGACCGCTGCCACCGCTCATGGCCTGGGTCAGGCGGCGGGTCTCTCGTCGCCAGTCACGGGATCCGCTTCGCCGGGCCTCGCGCCAGACCGCCACGAGGTCGTCCGGGGCGGAGCGGGGAAGCTCCTCTGACAGCAGGGCCACCACCTCGGCGGCGGCCGGAGGACCGTCGAGCAGCGCCCTGGCCAGCCGAGGATGGACGCCGATGCCTGCCATGCGGCGTCCTCGTTCGGTGACGCGCCCGTTCGCCAGCGCGCCGAGCGCGTGCAGCGTACGGCTCGCCACGGCCATGGAGGCGGCGGGGGGCGGGTCGAGCAGCGAGAGGGTGGAGGCGTCCGGAGCGCCCCAGCAGGCGGCCTGCAGCGCGAAGCCCGTGAGATCGGCCAGCGCGATCTCCGGCTGGGCGTGGTCGGCGAGCCGTCCGTGCTCGGCGGCCGGCCAGCACCGGTAGACGGTTCCCGGGGCCTCACGCCCGGCGCGTCCGGCCCGCTGGTCGGCGGACGCCTTGGACACGCGCACGGTCGTGAGCGATCCGAGACCCCGGCCGTGGTCGGTGCGCGGCTCGCGCGCCAGCCCGGCGTCCACCACCACCCGCACCCCCGGGACGGTCAGGCTGGACTCCGCCACCGAGGTCGCGAGGATCACCCGCCGGCGGAGTCCCGGCGACAGGACCGCGTCGAGGGTGTCGGCCCTGCCGTGGACCTGGAGGACGTCGGTCCCGGGCAGGTCCGCCAGTGCGGCGGCCACTCGCGCGATCTCGCCCACGCCCGGGAGGAAGCAGAGCACGTCACCGGTGCGCTCGGCCAGAGCCCGGCGTACGACCCCGGCGACGTGGACGAGCAGCGCGGGATCGACGCGCATGCCGTGGGCCGGCGCGACCGGCTTGGCGGGGGGCGCCCACACGGTCTCCACCGGATGCGTCGTGCCGGAGGCGTGCACCACCGGCGCGTCCCCGAGCAGCCGGGCCCACGGGGCGGCGTCGGCGGTCGCGGAGGTGGCGACGAGCCTCAGATCGGGGCGCAGGGTCGCCTGGACGTCCAGCAGGAACGCCAGCGCGGTGTCGGCGTCCAGGTGGCGTTCGTGGCACTCGTCCAGCAGCACGGCGTCGATCCCGTCCAGCTCGGGATCGTGCTGCAGCCGCTGGAGCAGCACGCCGGTCGTCATGACCTGGACATGACGGCCGGGCCGGTGCTCCCCGCGGACGGTGAAGCCGACCTCCTCGCCGACCTCGGAGCGGAGCATCCAGGCCATGCGCCGGGCCGCGGCCCGGGTCGCAATCCGGCGCGGCTCGGCCACGATCACCCGCCGCCGGGGGCCGGCGGCGTCGAGACCGGCCAGGACGAGGGGCAGCAAGGTGGTCTTGCCCGTGCCGGGAGGCGCGGTGAGCACGGCGGAGCCCCGCGTCTCCAGTGCCGCGCGCAGCTCGGGAAGTGCATGCCGCACGGGAAGGTCAGCGGCTCGCGCGTCGTCAAGGGTCATCATCGGAGCCTGTGCGGCAGTGGTCCGCGGTCATGGGCGACCGGCGCGTTCCCACGATGAGCCGGACCCCCGTGATCCCCGGCGGCCAAGGCGGTGAGGTGGCGGCGGAGCACGGCGAGCATCGTCTCGGCGTCCAGGCGGCCGGGATGGAGCACGGCTTCCAGGGACAGCCCGTCGAGCAGGGCGCACAGGCGGCGGGACTCCAGTGCGACATCGGCGTCCGCCGGCAGGCGGCCGGCGTTCCGGATGCCCTCCAGGACGCGGGTGACCAGTGTGAGGAGCCCGTCGTAGATCTCGTCCGCGTGGGAGCGGAGCGGGGGGTGGGTGCGGGCGGCGCTGACGAACGCGAGCCACACCACCGCCTCGCGCCGGCGCTCCTCGTCCAAGGGCAGCACCTCGGCGAGCATGCGCACGACCGTCTCCTGCCGTTCGTGCGGCGGCCTCAGCGGCGCGTCCGCGGTCAGGAGGCGCTCGGCGTGCTCGGTCAGCCGGGCCGTCACCCGTTCGATCATCGCCCGCATCGCGAACACCATCAGGTCGGCGTGGCCGGCGAAGTAGTGCCGCACCGAGCCGATGGCCAACCCCGCTTCGTCGGCGACGTTCCGCAGCGACGCCTGCTCCAGGCCGTCGCGTTCCACCACCCGGAACACCGCCTCGACGACGGCCCGGCGCCGCTCCTGGGGATCCACGATCTTCGGCACCTCCCCTTTATAGCACGATCGTGCTAGCCTGTTTTTGGCATGACCGTGCTACAAAAGGAGAGCAGCGTGAACGGAATGTGGCCGGCGGTCGTCGTCGCGGTCCTGGTGGCCGGCGTGGTGGTCAGACGGTTCATCGGGGAGCCGCTCCGCGCGCGTGACCTGTTCGTGCCGCCTGTCGTCCTCGTCGGCGTCGGCGCCCTGGGCCTGGTCAAGGACGTGCACCTGAACGCCCGCGATGTGGCCTGGATCGTGGCGGCCGCCCTGGCGGGCCTGGTCTTCGGCGCGCTGCGGGGCCTCACCCCACGGCTGTTCACCAAGCGCGGCCACCTCTGGCAGCGCTACACGCCGTGGACCCTGCTGGTCTGGGTGGTGTCGGCCGCCGCCAACGCCGGGATCGGCGTGCTCGCGGTGGCCGCGGGCACCCCGGAGCAGGCGCGGCCGATCACGCTGTCCATCGGCGTGAGCCTGCTGGGGGAAGCGGTCACGCTCGGCCTGCGTGCCCTGGCCACCGGCACGCCCTTCGCTCCCGAGTCCCCCTCATCCCTGGACCGGGTACTGCGCCCCGCGGCCCGCCTTACCGGGCCGGGGCCCCACGCGGGCCATGCCCCGGACCGCCCCGACGGCTCGCCGGGTCGTGGCCGTACGGTTCTGGACGGCGCAGCGCGGGTCGCTGCGGGCTGGGCCAGGGACGGGCGGTAGCCCGATGGCCGCCGCCTCCGCCGTATCGGGCCTCGGCGCGGCCGGTTCGTCGGCCCGCGGGCAGGCGCGAGCGCCTGCCCGCTCGTGGGCAGGACCGTCAGCGCGCCTGGAGGGCGTCCAGAGCGACGGCCATCGCGATGATCAGGCGCCGGTCGAGCCGCGGGTCGTTGATGTCGACGACGTAGCGATCACGCAGGCCCCATTTGCGGTCCACCGAGAACGCGATCTGCGCGCCCACGCCGAAGTCGAAGTGGTAGGGCAGCCACGAGAGCGAGTCGACGAAGCGGCGCAGGAGGCTCACGAAGACGTTGCGCTCCTGCCCGGTGAAGGTCGGCATGCCGGGAGCCTGGAAGTGCCACGTGGACCGGATCAGCGACGCGGCGAACTCCTTCTTGAAGAAGCCGATCGGCTGGCCGGCATGGTCGACGACGTCGTAACCACTGCCGAGGTCGAGCACCTTGCGGGCCTTGAAGCCGGCGAGCACGAATTGCCGTGAGTCGTCGGTGTACAGCGTGACCTGCTCCTTGAACGCCATCCGCTTCTGCTCGGCGAAGGCCACCATCGGGCCCTCGGACCCGTCGGGCTGCTCCAGATGGACCACATAACGGTTCACCATCATGGTGATCTTCTGGCGAACGAGCAGGCGTCGCTGCGCTTGCAGAGTCGAGAGGTCCACGTTGCTCTCCATAGTCAGGGGATTGCCACCCTAAGGCTTCTACCGGCGGTACAACGCCCGCGTGGCCCGGTGAGATGGGGTCGTGAATGACTTTCCCGGAACGGGGCAGGGGACCCGATCGTTGGGCAAGTGAAATCGAAACGGGGGAGGAGTCGCTATGTACCGCTCAAGAGAGCACAAGGTGATCGCCGGAGTCTGTGGTGGCCTGGCGGAGAAGTGGGGCTGGGCGCCCACCATGGTGCGTCTGCTGTTCCTGCTCTCCTGCATCCTTCCGGGGCCGCAGTTCATCATCTACATCATCATGTGGGCCTTCGTCCCGAAGGCTCCCGCCCGCTCCGGTCAGTGGTGATCCACCTGCTCGCGTCCGCCGGGTGATCCACGGCTCCACGTCCGGCCACTGCCAGGGCTCCTTGCCCGAATCGTCCATTCGTCGGACGTATGCTCGGACATGTGAGCGAACGCATCGTACGGGCACGGCCACTGGCCCTGATCCAGGATGACCTGGTCGACTACGAAAAGGCCATGGAACGCATGACCGAGCTGGTCGGCGCGCGCCAGCGTGACGACCAGCCCGACATCTTGTGGCTGCTCAGCCACCCGCAGGTGTTCACGATCGGGAAGCGGACCGCGGCCGAGCACCTGCCCGACGCATCACACGGCATCCCCGTCATCCCGACGGGCCGGGGGGGTCAGCTGACCTACCACGGCCCGGGGCAGCTCGTGGGTTACCTGATCGTCAAGCTCCGCGCGGACGAGGGTGTCGTCGACTACGTCCGTGAGGTGGAGCTCCGGCTGGTCGCGGCCCTCGATGAACTGGGTGTTCCGGCCGAGCGCCGCGAGACCCCGCCGGGCTCGGAGCTCCTCACCGGAGTCTGGACCCGCGAGACCGGCCGGAAGATCGCGTCGATCGGCATGCGCGCCAGTCGGGGGGTCACCAGCCACGGCTTCGCCCTGAACGTCGACGGCGACCTCGACCCCTGGCACTACGCGGTGCCGTGCGGCATGCCCGATGTGGACATGACCTCGGTGGCGCGCGAGCTCGCCGAGCCGCCGGCACCCGAGCAGGTCCGCGCGGTCGTCTCTCGCGCCTTCGAGGCGCCCGCCGGTTCCTGAGGCGTCGCGCCTTCGAGGCGCCCGCCGGTTCCTGAGGCGTCGTCACCGTACGGCTCGCGCCCCGGCGGTGAGGGACGCGAGCCGTACCACGGGGCTCAGGTGACGGACTCGTCCAACGGCACGTCGTCGACGTTGCGGCGCGGCCCGGTGAACCAGTGCCGTGCCGACACCGCCCACCAGACGGCGATGCCCGCGAGCACGGCGCCGACCGCGAGCGGCGCGTAGTTCACCGAGGTCCAGGTGAAGTCCTTGTTCCCCGGTATGCCGGCGGGGCTGAGCGGCAGGATGAAGTAGATCGAGATGATGGCGATCTCGATCACCGCGATCCAGCAGAACAGCTTGTACTTGCCGCCCAGCGTCCACGGCCCCGGCTGGAAGGCCGCCCCCATGCGCAGGCGCAGCCAGATCGGGATCAGGAACGCCAGGTAGAGCCCGATCACCGCGATCGAGACCACGGCGAGGAACGCCACCGGCGTCGTGGTGCCCGCCGGCGCGTACAGGGCGGGGATCGTGATCAGCAGGGCGACCAGGCAGCCGACGATGATCGCGTTGACCGGGGTCCGGTTCCTGTCGACGCGCGACCACAGACGCCAGCCGGGGACGGCCCCGTCACGGGAGAACGCGTAGGTCATGCGGGACATGGAGGTCACGCAGCTCATCCCGCAGAAGAACTGCCCGATCGTCGAGATGCCGAAGACCACGGTCGCGAGGCCGGGCGTCAGCGAGGAGGTGAAGATCGCGCCGACGAAGCCGGCCTCCTTGTTGACGGCGTCGACGTTGGTGGCCGCGAACAGGAAGGCGAGCAGCAGCACCCAGCCGCCGATGGCCGAGTAGAAGATCGACTTCCACAGTCCCTTGGCCGCGCTCATGGCCGCGCCCTGCGTCTCCTCCGACACGTGCGCGCACGCGTCGAAGCCGGTGATCGTGTACTGGGTGAGCAGGAAGCCCAGCGGCAGCACGTACAGCCAGAACGTCGGACCTGAGGCGCCTTCCCCGAGCCCGGAGTTGTTGAACCGCTCGAACAGGAACCCCACGCTCTGGTGCTCCGACGGCCCGAAGATCAGGATGAGGACGACCACGGCCGCGCCGAACACGTGCCACCACACCGAGACGTTCTGCAGGATCGAGATCAGCCGGTGGCTGAAGATGTTGATCAGTGCGTGGAGCACCAGCACCACGGCGAACAGCAGGAACGTCTGGCGCAACGGGTCACCGCTCGCCCAGCTGTCGCTGAACCGGCCGATGGTGATGTTGAGGAAGGTGGCGCAGCCGTAGTCGACCGAGGCGGTGACCGCGATGAGCCCGATCAGGTTGAGCCAGCCGGTGAACCATCCGTGGATGGGCTTGCCGAGCTTGGCGGCCCACCAGTAGATGCCGCCCGCCGTGGGGTAGGCCGAGACCAGCTCGGACATGCAAAAGCCGATGATGAGGATGAACGCCGAGATCAGCGGCCATCCGACGGAGATGGCGATCGGCCCGCCGTTGTTCCAGGCCTGGCCGAACGTCGTGAAACAGCCGGCGAGGATGGAGATGATCGAGAACGAGATGGCGAAGTTGGAGAAGCCGCTCCAGCTTCTCGAAAGCTCCTGTTTGTACCCGAGCTCGGCCAGGCGTTCGGCATCGTCGTCGAGGTGGGACTGCTGGGCCATCAGGCCTCCTTGCGTGGCGCGGGTGGTGCGGTGCCGCGCGTCGAGCGGTGAAGGGGGGTGGACGGGGTCAGCCGGCCGGTGGTGCGTTCGGGGGCGGGGGAGACGGGGCCGTCCCCGTGGCGGGGGTGGACGGCCGGGGCTGCGTGGCGGGGGGAGAAGGAAGGGTGGGGTCGTGGGGCCGCCGCCGGCCCCGGACGTCGTCGATGAGGAGGCCGAGCCCGGGATCGTCGAGGTCCCGTACGGCTTGGGCGAACTTGTCTGCGGCTTCGGCGTCGTAGTCGAAGTCGGCGGCCGCGGCCTGCTCGGCGAGCAGGCCGTGATGGACGCTGAACCACAACGTCCACGTGAAGTTGGACATGAGCAGGTAAAGCTGGACCCTTGCCGCGGGATCATCGTCCCCGAAGTAGGCGCGCGTCAACCGCCTGACCATTTCGCGGTCGTAATCGGCCTCGGCCGCGATGTCCCCCAGCTCGAAGGCCGGGTCGTTGTTGCCCGAGAGCTGGTAGTCGACGATGCGCACCACCGAGCCGTCGAGGATGAAGTTCTCCGGCAGCAGGTCGTTGTGGCACGGAACGGTCGGCGGCTGCCGCACGGCCAGCGCGGCCTCGATCTCGGCCACGGCCGGCAGCCGGTCCTCGTAGCCCTGGGGGATCTTCAGGCCGTGGGCGTGGCAGAGCGCCAGCAGTTCCTCCAGCTTGCGGAAGATCGAGAAGTCGGTGGCGAAGCGCGGCCCGGCGTGCAGGCGGCGGCAGGCGGCGGCGATGTCCTCGGTCATCGCGGGGTCGCGTACGGCCGCGGCGTCGAGGGTGGGGCCGTCGATGTACTCGAGCAGCATCGCGCCCGGAAGCCGGAGCAGCACCTCGGCCCCGACCCCGGCCTGAGCGGCCCTGGAGGTGTTGACGATCTCCAGGTCCAGAGGGATGCCCAGCCCGGCGGCCGAGACGTTCGGGTCGAGGACCCGCAGGAGCCAGCGGTCACCCGCGTCGGTCTCCACCCGGACGATGTGATGGCTCAGCCCGCCCTTGATCGGGGTGTAGGTGACCGGCCGGCCGGCCCAGGCCGTGACCAGTTCCAGTGCCGGGCCGAGGAGATCTGGCACGCGGGCCTCCTTTGGTCTACCTTCAGACCATTGATCTGATTCTGCGGGCTGGGTGTTACACGGGGGTACCGATGGTGAAACTTCCCGCCGAGGCGCAGGCCGTGGTCGTCGGCGGTGGCGTCGCCGGATGCAGTGTCGCCTATCACCTCGCACGACTCGGGTGGACTGACGTCATCCTGCTCGAACAACACGAGCTGACGGAAGGGACGACCTGGCACTCCGCCGGATTCGTCGGCCAGCTCAGGTCCACCGTCACCCAGACTCGCATGATCATGTACTCGGCCGGGCTGTACCCCGAGCTCAGCGAGCTGACCGGGCTCGACCCCGGCTGGCACGGCGTGGGCGGCCTGCGGCTCGCCACCACCGGGGAGCGGCACGAGGAACTGCTCCGCCAGGCCGGCGCCGCCGAGACGTACGGACTGGACATGGAGCTCCTCTCGGCGGCGGGCGCGCGGGAGATGCTGCCGCTGCTGGAGGTCGGCGACGTCCGCGCGGCTCTGTGGCTGCCGGGTGACGGCTGGCTCGACCCGGCGAGGCTGGCGCGCGCCCTCGCGGCCGGCGCGGAGAAGCTGGGCGTGCGCATCGTCACCGGCGCCCAGGTGACCGGCATCGACGTCGAGGACGGGCGCGTGCGCGGAGTTCACGTGGGCGATCAGGTCGTCAGGGCCGGCACCGTGGTCAACACGGCGGGGGCGGCGGCCGGGAAGATCGGCCGGCTGGCGGGGGTCGACATCCCCATCGTGCCGATCAAGCACCAGTACGTCGTGACACCGCCGTACGGGGTCCCGGCGACCACGCCGACCGTGCGGGATCCGGACAACATCGTGTACTTCCGGGAGGAGGACGGCGGCATCCTGGTGGGCGGGTACATCCGGACACCGGAGATCTGGGAGACCGCGACACCGCTCGCCGAGCCTCGCACCCTCTTCCACCCCGATATGCCGAAATTTCGTGAATCGTGGGAGTCGGCGCGGCGCCGGCTGCCCGACCTGGCCCGCATGGACACCGGCGAGGACGCCTCCGCCTTCAGCAAGGTCGTCCACGGGCCGGAGGCGTTCACCCCCGACGGGGAGTTCCTGCTGGGAGAGACCTCGGTGGCCGGCCTGTGGGTCGCCGCCGGGTTCTGCGTCCACGGGCTCGCCGCGGCGGGCGGCGTCGGCAAGGTCATGGCCGAGTGGATCGTGGACGGCTCGCCCGAGTACGACGTCTTCGGCATGGACATCCGCCGGTTCGGCTCCCACGCGCGCGGCTCCCGGTGGGCGCGGGCCAAGGCGCTGGACTCCTACAGCAAGTACTACGACGTGGTCTACCCCGGCGAGGAGCGTACGGCCGCACGCCCGCTGCGCCGGTCACCCGCATGGGGGCGGCAGGTCGAGCTGGGCGCCGAGTTCGGAGAGAAGGCGGGCTGGGAGCGGGTCAACTGGTTCGCCACGAACGGCGCGGAGCAGACGGGTGAGGAGTTCCGGCCCGCGGGATGGGCCGGGAAGTTCTGGTCTCCCGCGATCCGGGCCGAGTGCCTGGCGACCCGCGACACCGCGGGGCTGTTCGACCAGACCTCGTTCTCCAAACTGGAGATCACCGGCCTGGCGCCGCTCCAGCGGCTCTGCGCCAACGACCTCGACCGGCCCGTCGGCTCCGTGGTCTACACCCAGATGCTCAACGAGCGCGGGGGCATCGAGGCGGACGTGACCGTGACCCGGCTGGCCGCCGATCGTTTCCGCATGGTCACGGGGACGGCCTTCGGCGTGCACGACGCGGGCCGGCTGCGCCGGCACGGTCTCGACGTGCGGGACGTGACCTCGGCGTACGCCTGCTACTGCCTGTGGGGGCCGAAGGCGCTCGACATCCTCGGCGAGCTGAGCGGCGACGACCTGACCTTCGGTTACATGCGGGCGCGTGAGATCAGCGTCGGCTACGTGCCGGTGCTGGCCCAGCGGGTCACCTTCGCCGGAGAGTTCGGATGGGAGCTCTACTGTCCTTCCGAGTACGGCCTGACGCTGTGGGACGCGCTGATGGAGGCGGGCGTGCCGCACGGCATGCGCCCGGCGGGCTACCGCGCCCTGGACTCCCTGCGGCTGGAGAAGGGCTACCGCGTCTGGGGGCTCGACATCACGCCCGAGACCACGCCCATCGAGGCCGGCCTGGGCTTCGCCGTCCACGGCGACAAGGATTTCATCGGCCGTGACGCGCTGGGTACGCCCCGGCAGTCGCTGCACTGCCTCGTGCTCGCCGACCCCCGCCAGGTCTGCGTCGGCGGTGAGCCGGTCCGGGTCGGCGGCATCCCGGCGTCCCGGGTGACCAGCGGGGGGTACGGCCACCGCGTCGACCGCTCCATCGCCTACGCGTACCTGCCGGTCGACGAGCACGGCGTGGGCTCTGAGGAGTTCGCCGGCCGGGTGGAGGTCGGTCTGAACGGCGCCTGGGTCACGGCCGGCATCGCCGGCGAGCCGCTCTACGACCCGAGCAACAAGCGCGTCCGTCGACTACCCGGCTCCTAGAGATCCCGGGACTCCTCAGGTTCCGGCCCGGAAGCCACCGCGTTCCGGCCGGACCGGCACGGCCGCCCAGGTCTACACGCGTTCGACAGTTGCGTGAAGCAGGGTTGAGAGCGGCTCCGAGCGTGCATGGGATGTACGAGGCCCTCGCGAGCGCGCGCCGCGCCTCCTGCGGGAGCCGGGCGCCACGAGCCCACCACTTGGCATCGAGGCGCGACCGCACCCGACGCCCGAGGAGGGCAGGCATGGCCAACCCCGCCGACCATGGCACGACGGCCACCGGCTCGGTCACCGCGACCGGCACGGTGAACATGATGGATCCCGAGCTCATGAGCGACCCCTACGGAGGGTATTCGCGGATACGCGAGCAGGCCCCGCTCGTTCGGGGCTCCTTCTTCGGGCGCGGCACGCCGCTCTGGCTGGTCACCCGGTATGACGACGTCAAGATGGTCCTGGGCGACGGCCGATTCGTGAACAACCCGGCGAACGTGCCGGGCCTCGACATCGAGAACATCCGCGAGAAGGAGATCGCGGCACGCGGCATCCCCAAGGAATACGCGCAGTACGTGCTGGACAGCGTCCTGGACGCCGACGGCGCCGACCATCTGCGGCTGCGCAAGCTGGTGTCGCGTGCGTTCACCGCGCGCCGGGTCTCCGAACTGCGACCCCGTGTGGAGGAGATCACCGAGGAGTTGCTCGACCGGCTCGCCGACACGGCCGAGGACGGCGTGGTCGACCTGCTGGAGCATTTCGCCTACCCCTTGCCGATCACCGTGATCTGCGAGCTTGTCGGCATCCCCGAGCAGGACCGCCCGCAGTGGCGCGAATGGGGCAAGGCCCTGGTGACCCTCCGGTCCGGACGCATGGCCGTCGCCCTGCGCGAAATGGTGGACCACATCCACAAGCTGATCGAACGCCGTCGCGCCACGCCCACCGGCGATCTGCTGACCGGCCTGATCCGCGCGCAGGACGAGGACGGTGACCGGCTCAGCGACACCGAGATGGTCACCCTGGTGCTGACGCTCGTCCTCGCGGGGCATGAGACCACCGCCCACCTGATCGGGAACGGGACGGCGGCACTGCTGACGCACCCCGACCAACTGGCCCTGCTGCAGAAGGATCCGGCGCTGATGCCCCGCGCCGTGCACGAACTGATGCGCTGGTGTGGACCCGTCCAGGCGACCCGCCTGCGTTACGCCGCCGAGGACGTCGAGATCGGCGGCATGCCGGTGCGCAGGGGCGAGGCGGTGATGGCGGTGCTGGTCGGCGCCAACTACGACCCGCGCCGGTTCGACGACCCCGAACGGTTCGACCTCACCCGCGAGTCCGACGGACGCCGGGAGAGCCATGTGGGATTCGGGCACGGCCTTCACTACTGCCTGGGGGCGGCCCTGGCCCGTCAGGAGGGCGAGGTGGCGTTCGAGGCGCTGCTGCGCCGTTTCCCCGGCCTGGCCCTGGCGGTCGGGCCCGAGGAGCTGGAACGCGAGCTGATGCCGGGCTCGTGGCGGCTGGCCCGGCTGCCGCTGAGACTCTGACCTGGCCGCGCGCGTCGTTCGCTCCGCTCCGTGCGTACACCGGGAAATGCCGGGCACGGTCCGAAGAAGAGCAAAACGCGGATCAGAGGAGGCACCATGCTTCAGGGCAAGACGATCGCCTTTCTGGTAGCGCCCGAGGGGATCGAGCAGGTTGAGCTCACCGAGCCGTGGAAGGCCGTGGAGGAGGCCGGCGGAACCCCCCGGCTGATCTCCACCCAGCCGGGTAAGGCGCAGGCCTTCAACCACCTCGACAAGGCGGACACTTTCGACATCGACGCCACCGTCGATACCGTGAGCGCCGCCGACTTCGACGGCCTCGTGCTGCCAGGCGGTGTCGCGAACCCGGACAACCTGAGAATGCACGAGAACGCCGTACGGTTCGCATGGGAGTTCTTCGACGCGGGCAAGCCGGTCGCGGCGATCTGCCACGCGCCGTGGACGCTGATCGAGGCGGGCGTCGTGGGAGACCGCGCGATGACCTCCTGGCCCAGCCTCAAGACCGACCTGCACAACGCGGGAGCGTCCTGGGTGGACCAGGAAGTGATGGTCTGCACGAACGGCCCCAACAAGCTGATCACCAGCCGCAAGCCGGACGACCTCAAGGCGTTCTGCCAGGCCGCCGTGGACGCTTTCAGGGGTTAGGCCATAGGAGAACGCAAGCTCGGCCGCGGGAGTTGAGGGAAATCGTCATCTCGTTGTGAGTGACATCGGTCTCTGCCATGCTTTCGGCCATCAGCGGCAGATGGGCATCGAGCATGGCAAGGAAGATCCTGATATGACCGAGGTCTTCACGCTCGGAGAGGCGCTCGGCGTGATCTCCGCCGACCGTCTCCGCCACGACACCGACGTCCGCCTCGACGTCGCCGGGGCCGAGCTGACGGCCGCCGTGGGACTCGCCCGGCTGGGTCACACCGTGACCTGGCTGGGGCGGGTCGGCGCCGACGAGCTTGGTGCCCGGGTCATCTCCGTCCTGCGCGGTGAGGGAGTGGATGTCTCCTCCGTGCAGTCCGACCCGGCGGCGGCCACCGGCCTCGCGGTCAGGCAGCGGCGCATCGGCCGGGTCGGTCATGTCGTCCACTATCGCGGTGGCTCGGCGGGCTCCCGGCTCGGTCCGGGCGACATCCCGGCACGAGAGCTTCAGTCGGCCAAGCTCCTGCACGTCACGGGTATCACCCCGGCGCTGAGCGGCACGGCCTGGAGCGCGGCCCACCACGCGGTCAAGCTCGCCAGGGACGCGGGCATGGCGGTGTCGGTCGACGTGAACTACCGGCCCCAGCTCTGGGCCGACCGCCAGGAGGCCGTGGAGGCGCTCAACGAGCTGGCGACCGGGGCGGACGTGCTGTTCGCCAACCAAGACGAGCTGCAGCTCATCGAGCCGGTCATGGGAACGATCCGTGAGCTGGTGGTCACCCGGGGGGCCAAGGGCGCGAGCGCCACGATCAACGGCATGCGGTACGACGCGCAGGCCGCGCCGGTGACGGTCGTGGACCCGGCGGGCGCCGGAGGCTCCTTCGCCGCCGGGTATCTCAGCGGGCTGCTGGAAGAGCTGCACCCCACCGACCGGTTGCGCCGGGGGTGCGCTCTGGCGGCGTTCACCGTGGCGAGCGGCAGCCCCTGGCAGGGCCTGCCCACCCGCGCGGAGCTCCCACCGCTCACCTTTTGACGGCCGCGGGCGCCTACAGCTCCTTGCGGAGGGTCTCGAGGAAGCGTCTCGACTCGGTCACGGTGGCGGCCTCGACACAGAGGCGGTCCATGACCTTCATGTACGGGTCGGTCTCCTCGCGCTTGTCGAGATAGAGGGCGCTGGTGAGCTGCTCCATGTAGACGACGTCGGGAAGCTCGCGCTCGGTGAAGCGCAGGATGGTGAACGGGCCGCCCGCCGCCGCGTGGCCGCCCTGGCCGAACGGGACCACCTGAAGGGTGATGGTGGGCGACTCGGTCAGCTCCAGAAGGCGGTCGACCTGCGCGCGCATGACCTTCGGGCCGCCGAGCGGGCGCCGCAGCGCCGCCTCGTCCACCAGCGCCCACAGCCTCGGCCCATCAGGTGAGGTGATGCGTTGCTGCCGGGCCATCCGGAGCGAGATCCGGCGGTCGAGCTCCTCGGGGGACGCTTCGGCGTGGCCCAGCACGATCACCGCACGGGCGTAGTCCTCGGTCTGCGTGAGGCCGGGGACGAACTGGATCTCGTACGTGCGGATGATCGCCGCGGCCTCCTCCAGGCCGACGTAAAGCTCGAACCACGTGGGCAGCAGGTCGCTGTACTTGTGCCACCAGCCGGGCGCGTTGGCGTGCTCGGCGAGCCGCAGGAACGTGGAGCGCTCGTCCGACGGGCCCACACCGTAGAGAGTGAGCAGATCGGCGACGTCGCGGGACTTGAACCCGACCCGGCCGAGCTCCAAGCGGCTGATCTTGGCGTGCGAGGCGCGGATGACCTCGCCCGCCTGCTCGCGCGTGATGCCCTTGGCCACGCGCAGCCGCCGCAGCTGGGCGCCCAGGATGATCCGAAGGACGGTCGGGCCGCTGCGGGAATAAGGGGAGGCGGGTCCGTCGGGTGTCTCTTCATGCCCAAGCGCCGAAATCATGCGAGCTCCCTGGAGCCTCGGATGAGTAAGCCGACAGTGTCTCATCGTTGGCCCTCGGTCGTACATGCCGTCTCACCGGCTGAATCTTTTGCTCATTCGTGGCGAAAGGCCTACGTTGCGGGGCGTATGTTACGGATCCGTGAGAAAAACAGTCATCTGCACGTGCATTCGTTCTTGCATCTGTACGAGACGTGAAGAAGGATTGACTCTCCCACGTAATGTCCCGCGTCATGTCCAGACCGCGTGAACGGCCCAACGTAGTGAGGACCTTGATGACCGCACACCTGGCACGCCGACAATCCGTGGTACGGGGTGAGGCTCCCTGGTGGCTGCTCCCGGCGATGGAGGACAACCTGTGGGAGCCCGTCGGCGCCGAGCTTGTCGGCCTCGGCCGTACGAGCGCGTCGGTCAAGATCGCGCGTGACTTCACCGTGGAGACGCTGACCAACTGGGGCCTTGACGAGCTGGCGTGCGACGCCCGCCTGGTCGTATCCGAGCTGGTGACCAACGCCGTGCGGCACGCCGGTGAGCCGACCCGGCTGCGGCTGCTCCACCGCGCCTCCCACGTGGTGTGCGCCGTCTTCGACCCCAAGCAGCAGACCCCGGTCGTCACGGACGCCGGCTACTTCGCCGAGAGCGGCCGTGGCCTGTGGCTCGTCGAGAGCCTGAGCTGCTCGTGGGGGTGGCGGCTCGACGGGCAGGGAAAGCTGGTGTGGGCCGCCTTCACCGCCCCCTTCGCCCTCGACCAGAGCCGCACCTCCGCCTAGAGCGCGCCTTCGCCTAGAGCCTGCCTCCACCTGGAGCGCACCTCCGCCCAGAGCACAACCCGCGCCTGGAGCACGCCTTCGCGCAGAGCCGGCGCGCCGGCGGTCAGCGGTGGTCCATACCCTCGGGACGGCCCAGGTCGCGGCCCTGCTCGACCGCGAGACGGGTGAGCTCCACGCGCGATCCGATCCCCAGCTTGCGGAATATCTGGCGCAGGTGGAACGCCACCGTGTGCACGCTGATGAACATCTGGTTGGCGACCTGGCGGTTCGTCCATCCCTGGGCCACCAGCAGCGAGACCGTGCGTTCGGTGTCGGTCAGGCTGGCCCAGCCGCACACCGGCCGGTCGGCGGTCGCCCAGTGCCGGTGCCGGACGCCCATCCTGCGCAGCCTGCGACGCAGGCGGGCCGCGTCCCTGGTCGACCCGGTCTCCTCGTAGCCGGCCAGCGCCTGGTCGAGCCTCCGCACGGCCTCTTGGCGGTCGCCCGCGGCGGCGAGCACGACGCCGAGGTCCTCCGCGGCGGAGGCGCGGGCCCACGGGTCGGCCCCTTCCCCGGCGGCCACGACGAGCGCCTCGGCGTCCCCTTCCAGCAGGCCACGGGCGTGCGTGGCGGCGGTGCGCACCGTACGGAACCCCGGGTTCTCATCCGCCAGGTCCTCCGCGGCCGCGGCCGCGAGTCCGGCGCTGGAGCGGTCGCCCGCGGCCAGGGCCACCCGGACCATCCAGGGGGCGTTGGCCGGGTCGCCGGTGAGGATCCAGCGCCGCTCCCGCAGCTCGGGGTAGAGGTGCGCGACGAGCTTCATCGCGGTCTCGGGGCCGTCGCGCGCCTCCGCGACCTGCGCGGCGACCATCGCGCACCGGGCCGGCGTGGTGGTGGCGGCGTGCCGCGCCAGTCGTGCCCGGTCGTCCTCGATGCGCTGGGCGGCGCCGCGGAGATCTCCCCGGCGCAGGGCGACCGTGCTGAGAACCGACGTCGCGAGCGAGCTGAACAGATGGGTTCCGAGGGTCTCGGCGAGGTCGAGCCCCGCTTGGCCCTCGGCCACGGCCTCGTCCGGCCGCCCGGCGACCAGTTCGACCCGCGCGCGCAGTACGGCGGGGCCGGTGATCCAGGCGCTGTGGCCGAGCGACTCCACCTCCTCCCCGGCCTCTCTGACGACGATCCGTGCCTCGTCGAGCCGGCGGATGTCGGTCAGCATCGAGGCCAGGGCCAGGCGCGGGTGGGTGCGGCGTACCGCCACCGAGCCCTCCCGTGCCCGGTGGACGGCCTCGCTGACCAGCCGCAGCCCGTCCGCGAGACGGCCCGAGTCCCACCGGATCGTCGCGAGGACCACCATGGCCGCGACCACCACCGCTTCCCCGTGGCGCTCGGCGGCCATGAGGATCGCCTCGGCCTCCTCGCCGGCCCGGTGGCTGTCGGCCAGCTCGGCGAGCGCGTACAGCCGGGCGAGGGTGGCACGGTCGCGCAGGTGGCCGGACAGGCCAGGCTGGCAGAGCGCGGTCTCCGCCTCGGCGACCGCCTCCGCGGCCTGCCCGCCCATGAAGAGGATGCCCGACAGGGCGCAGCGCAGCTCGGCTGCGGCCAGGGCGGACATCGGCCGCGCCAGCGCCGAGCGCACCAGGTTCCCCGCGTCAGTGAGGCGACCCGCCTCCGTGGTGGCCTCGATGGCGGTGAGTACGCGGGTGAACCTCTCCGGGTCCGCGAGGTCGCTGAGCTCGACGGCCTGGACGGCCAGGTCCGCGGCGGCGCGCGGTGAGGACGCGAGAACCTCGGTCACGGCCTGGTCGAGACCGGTCAGGGTCCGGGCGTCGCCCCGCCGGATGCCCTCGATCAGATGGCGGGCGGCCTGCACCGGCACGCCTCCCCGCTCGAGGAGGATCTTGCCGATCTGGTGGTGCAGCGCGTGCCGCATGGGAGGGGGAAGGGCGGCGACGACGGCCTGCCAGACGATCTCGTGGCGGAACTCCAGCGCCTCGTCCGTGGCCACGAGGATCCCGGCGTCCATCGCCTCCTCGAAGGCGGGGAGCAACGTCGCCGGGGCCGTCCCCATCAGGTCGGCGGCGTCTTCTGGGGAGAAGGACCGGCCGAGGACGGCCGCCGCCTCGACGAGCTGCCGGGTGTCGCGGTCCAGCCCGCCGAGCAGGTGGCGTACCAGGACGCGGACCCGCTCGGGCGTCTCGGCCGAGCGCAGGCGGCACCGGCCGTCGGCGATCTCGACGGCGCCCTCCTCGCGCAGGCCGGCGAGCAGCTCGGTGAGCAGGAAGGGATTGCCACCCGCGCCCGCCGCGCGCGCGAGCAGGTCCGGATGCGGTACGGCGCCGAGCACGTCGGCCGCCACCTCCGCCACCACGTCCCCGGCCAGCGGCCGGAGCTCGATCCTGGTCGCTCCGTGCTGTTCGAGCAGGTCGAACAGGCGTTCCGCGTGCCCGTCCGCCAAGGTGCACCGGGCGAGGAGCCACACGATGGGCTCGGAGGTCAGCTCCCAGTGGAGCATCCGCAGGGCCGCGATGCTGGCGGGGTCCGCCCACTGGAGATCGTCCAGGCCGACCAGGACCGGATGGGTCGCCAAGCACCTTCGCAGCCGCCGCCGTAGCCGCTCCACGAGCAGCGTGCGTGGGTCTTGGCCGTCGTGGAGGAGCTCCTCACCTCTCCAGGCGCGCGGAGGAAGCTCGTCCAGGGCCATGAACAGCGGGGCGAGGGGGATGATCTCCTCCAGCTCCTCCACGCGGCCGGTGACCGGCAGGAAGCCCTGCCGCGAGGCATGGGAGGCGGCTTCGGCGAGCAGCAGGCTCTTGCCCGTTCCGGGCTCGCCCTCGACCAGCAGCGTTCCCCCTCGGCCGTTCTCGGCGGCCCTCAGAAGCTGGATGAGGATATGCCATTCGGGCTCGCGTCCACGCATGTCTCCCCCATGACGGGGTGCTGTTCTGGGCGGGAACCTTCGACGCATCCGGGTGAGCGTGCGCTTCCGGCCGTGAGCGCCTCCCGCCGGCCGTGCGGCCGTTCGTCACCCGGCGCACTGCCTCTCACCACAGTACACACGGCACCGTTGCCACTCTCGGGACGGGCCGCCCCCTCCATCAGGGTAGTCACCTGCCCTTCCGCGACGGGTCGGGCGACGCTCCCGGGCGGGTCCGCCGGGCCCGGGGGTCTCACGGGGCGACCGCCGCCACGTCGTGGTAGCTCGTTCACTACTCGAATGGAGGATGTGGGGTTCCCGTCCGCTGGCCAGGGTCGATGGTATAGGCGTATGCGTCCGACCGGCGTGCCGGGGTTGTGTGCGCCCTTCCACCGTCCCAGGGAGGCGATCATGGCCAAGGCAGTCGGCATCGACCTCGGCACCACCAACTCCGTCATCGCGACGACCGAGGACGGTCAACCGGTGGTCATTCCGAATGCCGAAGGGCAACGGACGACCCCATCGGTGGTCGCCTTCACCGACACCGGAGAACGACTGGTGGGCCAGCTTGCCCGGCGGCAGGCCATCCTCAATCCCAAGGGCACCATCTACTCCGTCAAGCGGTTCGTCGGACGCCGGTACGACGAGGTGGAGAGCGAGATCCACGCGGTGTCGTTCGACGTGGTGCCAGGGCCGGACAACGCGGTCCGGTTCAAGGTCAGGGACAAGCTGTACGCGCCGGAGGAGATCTCCGCCCTCATCTTGCGCAAGCTCGTCGGCGACGCCGCGAAGTTCCTGGGGGAAAAGATCACCGAGGCCGTCATCACCGTGCCCGCCTACTTCAACGACGCGCAGCGCCACGCCACCAGGGACGCCGGCAAGATCGCGGGCCTGGAGGTCATGCGGATCATCAACGAGCCGACCGCCGCCGCCCTCGCGTACGGCCTGGACAAGAAGGGCAGCGAGACGGTTCTGGTCTTCGACCTCGGCGGTGGCACCTTCGACGTCAGCATCCTCGACATCGGCGAGGGGGTCATCGAGGTCCGCTCCACCGCCGGCGATACCCACCTGGGCGGTGACGACTTCGACCGCAGGATCGTCGACCACGTGGCCGACGAGTTCCAGCGGCTGGAGGGCATCGACCTGCGCAAGGACCCGCAGGCCCTGCAGCGGCTGTTCGAGGCCGCGGAGAAGGCCAAGGTGGAGCTGTCGTCTGTCACCCAGACCACCATCAGCCTGCCGTTCATCACCGCGGACGCCAACGGGCCGAAGCACCTGAACACCACCCTCATGCGCTCCACGTTCGAGGAGATCACGCGTGACCTGGTGGAACGCACGATGGGACCCGTCAAGCAGGCCATGGAGGACGCCAAGCTGTCGGCCGACGACCTCGACGAGGTCATCCTGGTCGGTGGATCGACGCGCATACCGGCCGTGCAGAATGTCGTGCGCCGCCTCACCGGCGGCAAGGAACCCAATATGACGGTCAACCCGGACGAGGTCGTGGCCGACGGTGCCGCGATCCAGGCCGGGGTCCTGAAGGGCGAGGTCCAGGACGTTCTCCTGCTCGACGTCACGCCCCTGTCGCTCGGCATCGAGACGCTGGGCGGCGTGATGACCAAGGTCCTGGAGCGGAACACCACCATTCCCGCCCGCCGCACGGAGACGTTCAGCACCGCCGAGGACGACCAGAACGCCGTGGACGTGGTGGTCCTCCAGGGCGAGCGCGAGCGCGCGGCGGACAACCGCGCCCTCGGCCGGTTCCGCCTGGAGAACATCCGCCCGGCTCCCCGTGGAGTCCCGCAGGTGCAGGTCACCTTCGACGTCGACGCCAACGGCATCCTCAACGTCACGGCCAAGGACAAGGACACCGACGCCGAGCAGCGCATCACGATCAGCGAGAGCTCCAACCTCGACAAGGGCGAGATCGACCGGATGGTCAAGGACGCCGAGCAACATCGCACCGAGGACGCGAGGATGCGTGAGTCGATCGACGCGAGGAACGAGCTCGACTCGGTGGCCTACCAGGTCGAACGCCGGATCGCCGAGCTCGGTGACGCGGTCCCTGTCCACGAGAAGGCACGTGCGGAACAGCTGGTCAACGACGCGCGCCAGGCCATCAAGGAGGAGGCGCCTGTCGACCGCCTGCGCGCCCTCAGCTCGGAGCTGCAGCAGATCTTCCACAGCCTCAGCGCCGTGTCCGCGCCGCAGGGAGAGCCCGCGGGCGCGGGAGCCGGCGCGGGGCCCTCCGCCCAGCAGGGCGCGTCCAGCGGTGACGATGACGTCATCGACGCCGAGTTCACGACATCGGACTGACATGACCGGCCACCACGACGAGCCGGCCCGCGGGGCCGCTCAGAACATCGGCCCCGGGAGCCCCGAACAAGGCGCGGGCCGCCCGGCGGGACCCGGCGCGCAGGAGGCCGACGCGACCGTCACCGACCCGGCTCTGGCGGACATGGACGCGAAGATCACAGAGCTGGAGGACCGGTGGCTGAGGTCGGCGGCCGAGCTGGAAAACCTCCGCAAGCGGATAGCGAGGGACGCCGAGCGCATACGCACCGAGGAGCGTGCCCGGGTGGTACGGGAATGGCTGCCGATCATCGACAACCTGGACCTCGCCCTGCGCCACGCGGACGCCGACCCCCGCGCCGTCACCGAAGGCGTGCGCGTGGTCCGGGACCAGGCCGTGGCGCAATTGGCCAGGCTCGGGTTCTCGCGCCACGACGAGACCGGCGGGTCGTTCGATCCCACCTTCCACGAGGCGGTGGGCACCGTCGCCGATCCGGACCTCCCGCCCGGGGCGGTGGTGGAAGTCGTACGGCCCGGCTACGGGGAAGGTGAACGACAGCTCCGCCCGGCCGGGGTCATCGTCTCCACCAGTCCGGAGTAGCGAGGGGCGATGGCGGCACGCGACTTCTACGAGGCCCTGGGGGTGCCGAGGACGGCGACCCAGGACGAGATCCAGCGCGCGTACCGCAAGCTGGCCCGCGCCAATCACCCCGACGTGAACAAGGATCCCGGCGCCGAAGAGAGGTTCAAGGACATCTCCGAGGCCTACGACGTGCTGTCCGACCCGAACAAGCGGCGGCGGTACGACGCGTTCGGGGCCGACTGGCGGTCGGTGCCCGAAGACGTCGACCCAGAGGCCTGGTCCAGGGCGCGCGCGAGGGCCGGCGCGGGTGCCGGAGCCGGCTGGGGCGGTGGCGGCGGCTGGGCCGGCGCCGGCGGCAGGCGGACGTCCGGCCCGGGAGAGGGCTTCCGGTACACCTCCGACCAAGGCGGCGACATCGACCTGGAGGAACTGCTCGGCGGCATGTTCGGAGGAGGGGGCTTCGGTGGCGCGCGTGGCGGCGGGCGGCGCTGGGGGCCGGTGCCCGGGGCCGACCAGGAGGCCGAGATCACGCTCACCGTCGACGACGCCTACCACGGCGGCCGCCGCACGCTCACCATCCAGGGGCCGGGCGGGCCGCGCACCATCGACGTCAAGATCCCTCCTGGAGTGACGGATGGCCAGCGCATCAGGCTGGCGGGCCAGGGCGGTCACGGCCCCGATGGTGGCCGTGCGGGCGACCTGTACCTCATCGTCCGCATCTCGGATCCTCGTTACCGGGTCGAGGGGCGTGACATCGAGGTGCCGCTGCCGATCACCCCGTGGGAGGGCGCCCTCGGGGCGACGATCGCCATCGACACCCCCGGCGGGGAGGCGAAGGTGAAGGTGCCGCCGGGAACGTCCACCGGCCGTCGCCTGCGCCTGCGCGGGCGGGGGCTGCCGAATCCGAAGGGTCCGCCCGGTGACCTGTACGCCGAGGTCCGGATCATGGTGCCGCCCAGGCTCACCGACGAGGAACGGAGCCTGTACGAGCGGCTCGCCGCGGTCTCCGATTTCAATCCGAGGAGGCCGGCCCGATGATTCCCAGGAGGCTCCCATGAAGACGGCTCTGGTTCCGGTGCCGGGCATCAGCCTCGAATCGTTCGCCCGCGCCGGAGGGCTCCACCCCGAGCAGATACGGCGGCTGGTCCGCCTCGGCCTTCTCGACCCGATGGCCGACTACGGGGATGACATGAGGTTTCCGCCCTCGCAGCTCGTCCTGCTCGGCCGGATCGAGCGCCTGCACGCCGGCCTGTGTCTCAACTACGTGTCGCTCGGCGTGGTGATCGACCTGCTCGACCGCATCGCGGAGCTGGAGTCGGCTCTGCGTCACCGCTCACGACCTACGGGAGTCTGACCGTGGACCCGAACCGATTGACCCAGAAGTCGCAGGAGGCTCTGCACGACGCGCAGACCAAGGCGATCCGCTACGGGCACACCGAAGTCGACGGTGAGCATCTGCTGCTGGCCCTGCTGGAGCAGCCCGAAGGGCTCGTACCCCGGTTGCTCTCCGCGGCCGGCGGCGACCCCGACAAGCTGAGGCTGGAGCTGGAGGCCGAGCTGGAGCGGCGGCCGAGGGTCAGCGGTCCGGGTGCCGCTCCCGGCCAGGTCTACATCACCCAGCGTCTGTCCCGCCTGCTCGACACCGCCGAGCGGGAGGCCAAGAGGCTCAAGGACGAGTACATATCCGTCGAGCACCTGCTGCTCGCGCTCGTGGACGAGGGCACGGAGAGCGCGGCCGGCCGCCTGCTCCACGGGCACGGCATGACGCATGAACGCCTGCTGGAAGTCCTCACGCAGGTCCGCGGCAACCAGCGTGTGACCTCCGCCAACCCCGAGGTGTCCTACGAGGCCCTGGAGAAGTACGGGCGCGACCTGGTGGCCGCCGCCCAGGCGGACAAGCTCGACCCGGTCGTCGGCCGTGACACCGAGATCCGGCGGGTCATGCAGATCCTGTCCCGAAAGACCAAGAACAACCCCGTCCTCATCGGCGACCCCGGAGTCGGCAAGACCGCCATCGTGGAGGGCCTCGCCCAGCGCATCACCCGCGGCGACGTCCCCGAAGGGCTGAAGGACAAGACGATCTTCAGCCTCGACATGGGCGCCCTCATCGCGGGCGCGAAGTACCGGGGCGAGTTCGAGGAGCGGCTGAAGGCGGTCCTGAACGAGGTCAAGGCCTCGGAGGGGCGGATCCTGCTGTTCATCGACGAGGTGCACAACGTCGTCGGCGCCGGGGCCACCGAAGGCGCCATGGACGCGGGCAACATGCTCAAGCCGATGCTGGCCCGCGGCGAGCTGCATCTCATCGGCGCCACCACGATCGTGGAGTACCGCAAGTACATCGAGAAGGACGCGGCCCTGGAGCGCCGCTTCCAGCCGGTGTTCGTCGACGAGCCGTCCGAGGAGGACGCGATCTCGATCCTGCGCGGCCTGCGTGAGCGGTTCGAGGTGTACCACGGGGTGAAGATCCAGGACAGCGCGATCGTCTCCGCCGTGGTCCTGAGCCACCGCTACATCTCCGACCGGTTCCTGCCCGACAAGGCGATCGACCTGGTCGACGAGGCCTGCGCGATGCTGCGTACGGAGATCGACTCGATGCCGGCCGAGCTGGACGAGCTCACGCGCCGCGTGATGCGGCTGGAGATCGAGGAGGCGGCGCTCGCCAAGGAGGAGGACCCGGCGAGCGTGCAGCGGCTCGAGAGCCTGCGCAAGGAACTGGCCGACCTGCGGGCCCAGGCCGACGCCATGCGCGCCCAGTGGGAGGCAGAGCGGCACGCCCTCAAGAAGGTACAGCAGCTCCGCCAGGAGATCGAGATGGTACGGCGCGAGGCGGAGCAGGCCGAGCGCATGTACGACCTCAACCGGGCCGCCGAGTTGATGCACGGCAAGCTGCCCGAACTGGAGAGGAGGCTGCACGCCGCCGAGGAGCAGCTCGAATCCAAGCAGGGCGGCCACCGGCTGCTGCGCGAGGTCGTCACCGAGGACGAGATCGCCTCGATCGTGGCCCGATGGACCGGCATCCCCGTCAGCCGTCTGAAGGAGGGCGAGCGCGAGAAGCTGCTGAAGCTGGACGACATCCTGCACGAGCGGGTGGTCGGCCAGGACCAGGCCGTGCAGGCCGTGACGGACGCGATCATCAGGGCCCGTTCGGGTATCAAGGACCCCCGCAGGCCGATCGGCTCCTTCATCTTCCTGGGCCCCACCGGTGTCGGCAAGACGGAACTCGCCAAGGCGCTGGCCGAGGCGCTGTTCGACACCGAGGAGAACATGGTCCGCATCGACATGAGCGAGTACCAGGAGCGCCACACCGTCAGCAGGCTGGTCGGCGCGCCTCCCGGATATGTCGGCTACGAGGAGGGCGGCCAGCTCACCGAGGCCGTGCGGCGCAAGCCGTACTCCGTCGTGCTCTTCGACGAGATGGAGAAGGCGCACACCGACGTGTTCAACATCCTGCTCCAGGTGCTCGATGACGGGCGTCTGACCGACGCCCAGGGCCGTACGGTGGATTTCCGCAACACCGTGATCATCATGACGTCGAACATCGGGTCGCACTACCTGCTGGACGGCGTCATGGCCGGGGGCGAGATCGACCCGGAGGCCCGGGAGCTGGTCATGGGGGAGCTCCGCTCGCGCTTCCGCCCCGAGTTCCTCAACCGCGTCGACGACACCGTGCTGTTCAAGCCCCTGACCGAGCCGGAGCTGGAGCGCATCGTCTCGCTGATGTTCAACGACATCAGGGCGCGACTGGCCGATCGCCAGATGACCTTGGACGTCACCGAGCCCGCGCTGCGCTTCATCGTCGAGCAGGGCTTCGACCCCGTCTACGGCGCCCGGCCCCTGCGCCGGTTCATCTCCCGCGAGGTCGAGACGCGCATCGGGCGGGCGCTGATCGCCGGAGACATCCGGGAAGGCGCCGTCATCCGCGTGGACCTGGTCGGCGACCGGCTCACCGTCTCCTACGAGAACACCGGCGGCGGGGAAGCCGGGCAGCGAACCGAGCGGTCCGCCGGCCAGAGCGCCGCCTAGCGAGGGGAGACCGGGCCGATGCAGTCCGCGACCATCGTGAAGTGCGAAAACTGCGGGAACGACACCGGTCCCGTCCTGCGTTCCTGGATCGACGAAGCACTCGGCGCGGCATGAGCGAGCATGTGCCGGAGACACCGGATCTCTTCGGGGCCTATCCCCGGCTCGGCGACGCGGCGATGGCGACCCTGGCCATGCACGGCGAGCGGCGCCTCACCAAGGCGGGCGAGGTGCTGTTCAGGGAGGGAGAGCCGGTTCCGGCGTTCTTCGTGATCGCCGAGGGGAAGGTCGCGATCGTCCAGCGGTACGGCTCGCAGGATCATGTGCTCGGCGTCCACGGCCGTGGCCGGTTCCTGGGCGAGCTGGGACTGCTGACCGGGCAGGCCGGGTTCCTGAGGGCCGTGGTGCGGGAGGCGGGGGAGGTGCTCGCCGTACCCGTGCCCGAGCTGCGCACTCTGGTCGCCAAGGACTCCGAGCTCGGTGATCTGATCCTGCGTGCCTTCCTGGCCCGCCGCACGATCCTGATCGAGCGAGGGGCCGGGTTCCGGATCATCGGCTCGCGCCTCTCACTGGACGCCCGGCGGCTCCGCGAGTTCGCCGCGCGCAACCGCCTGCCCCACAAGTGGGTCGACCTCGAGGAGGACGCGGAGGCGGAGGAACTGCTCCGCCAGCTCGGCTTCAAGCCCAAGGACACCCCGATCGTGATCCTGCGCAGCGAGCGGGTGCTGCGAAATCCCGGCAACGCCGAACTGGCGCGGGCGATCGGCCTGCCGGTCCCCCGGACCCGGGAGATCGTCGGCGACCTCCTGATCGTCGGGGCGGGACCGGCCGGTCTGGCCGCCGCCGTGTACGGGGCGTCGGAAGGGCTCGCCACGACGGTCGTCGACGCCGTGGCGACGGGCGGCCAGGCGGCGACGAGCTCGCGGATCGAGAACTACCTCGGGTTCCCTTCGGGGATATCCGGCGGGGAGCTCGCCGAGCGTGCCGTCATCCAGGTGGAGAAGTTCGGCGCGCAGATCTGCGTCCCGGCGGAGGCGGTCTCGATCGGCCAGCGTGACGGGTACTACACCATCGGACTGGACGAGGGCAGGGTCGTGCACGCCCACGCGGTCGTCGTCGCCACCGGCGCGCGGTACCGCAAGCTCGACGTGCCGGGCATGGAGCGGTTCGAGGGCGAGGGTGTCCACTACGCCGCGACCATGTTCGAGGCACAGCTCTGCGTGCGCGATCCCGTGATCGTCGTGGGCGGGGGGAACTCGGCAGGCCAGGCGTCGCTCTTCCTCGCCCAGCACGCCGCGCGGCTACGGCTCGTCGTACGTTCCGGCGACCTCGGCAAGGACATGTCGAAATACCTGGTCGAGGAGATCACGCGCAATCCAGGGATTCAGGTCCTGCTCAACACCGAGGTCAAGGAACTGGTCGGCGACAAGGGCCTCCAGGGCGCCGTCGTCGAGGACAACCGCACCGGGGAGCGGCGGGAGATCGAGGCCACGGCCGTCTTCGTCTTCATCGGGGCGGAGCCGCACACCCGGTGGCTCGCCGGTGAGATGGCGCTGGACGACAAGGGGTTCATCCTCACCGGCCCCGACGCCGTACAGGCCAAGGGCGACAGCCGCCAGTGGGAGGAGACGGGCAGGCCGTACCCGCTGGAGACCAGCAGGATGGGCGTGTTCGCGGTCGGCGACGTGCGGAGCGGATCCATCAAGCGCGTCGCCTCAGCGGTGGGCGAGGGCTCGATGGCCATCCGGCTCATCCACGAGCACCTCCATACCGGGGGCCTGCCTCCGGCCTGACCCGGTTCGACTCGCCCGCCTGCGCTTTCGCCGCTCCGAATCCGGCGCCTGATCGTCAAAGGCCGTCGAGGAGAATACGTTGTGAGCGGAATTCGTGCAAAGCGGAATCCGCTGGTGGTGAAAATGTGCCGTCAGTGAAAAGGGTGTCGACCGGTCACCGTTTCTGGGACCGTTAATCTGGCATTATGCGGCGCGCAAAAGCCGTGATTCCCAGGCCACTATTCGAAGCAGGTGACAAACGGTGACCCCGAGGCCTTCTCCCCGTGACCCGTCCGCGACGACCTTCAGGTCCAGCGCTCAGCCCGTCGAGGTGCCCCACCCCTCGTTGATCGATCCGATCAGCCAGCGACTCCTGCGCGAGCGCATCATCTTCCTGGGCCAGGAGGTCGACGACGAGATCGCCAACCGGATCTGCGGCGAGCTGCTGCTACTCTCGGCAGAAGACGCCAAGCGCGACATTTTTCTTTACATCAACTCGCCTGGCGGATCTGTGACGGCAGGTATGGCGATTTACGACATCATGCAATATGTTCCGAACGATATCTCGACGGTGGCGATGGGCCTCGCCGCCTCGATGGGTCAGTTCCTGCTCTGCGCAGGCACATCCGGCAAGCGCTACAGCCTGCCGCACGCCCGCATTCTGATGCACCAACCGCTGGGCGGCATCGGCGGCACGTCGTCCGACATCCAGATCCAGGCCGAGCAGATGCTCTACACGAAGAGGATGTTCGCCGAGCGCATCGCCTTCCACACCGGCCAGTCCGTGGAGCAGATCGAACGCGACTCCGACCACGACAGGTGGTTCACGGCCGAGGAGGCCAGGAGCTACGGCTTCGTGGACCACGTGGTGCGGAGCGCCAATCTCGTCCCCTCCGCCGGCCCCGTCTCATGACCGGCCACGCATGGCCCGACCCCGAACCACCAGTGGAGGAACCGTGACCGACAGCCATCTGAGCCGATCCGAGGTCGTCCCCATCGACAGCCGCTACATCCTTCCGTCCTTCACGGAGCGGACATCGTACGGCGTCAAGGAGATGAACCCTTACAACAAGCTCTTCGAGGACCGCATCATCTTCCTCGGGGTGCAGATCGACGACACCTCGGCCAACGACGTGATGGCGCAGTTGCTGACCCTTGAGTCCCTCGATCCCGACCGCGACATCAGCATCTACATCAACTCGCCGGGCGGGTCCTTCACCGCGATGGCGGCGATCTACGACACCATGCAGTTCGTCCGCCCGGATATCCAGACGGTGTGCATCGGCCAGGCCGCGTCCGCCGCGGCCGTGCTCCTCGCGGCGGGCACCCCCGGCAAGCGCGGGGCGCTGGCCCAGTCGCGGGTCCTGCTGCACCAGCCCTCCATCGAGGGCACCTTCGGGCCGACCAGCGACATGGAGGTCCAGGCCCGCGAGATTCTGCGGATGCGCGCGCTCCTCGAGGAGCTCGTCGCCAGGCACTCGGGCCGTTCGGTCGAGAGCGTGCGCACCGACATCGAGCGCGACAAGATCCTCACCGCCGAGGAGGCCAAGGGCTACGGCCTGATCGACGACATCTTCACCAGCAGGAAACGGCCGGCGAAGCAGGTGCCGTCGCAGGTCCGCTGAGCGGCACCGGCGCCACCCGCGACGGGTAGCCGTCGCGGGAAGCGCCACCCCCCATCAAGCACTGTGAGGAGCCTGGTCGGTCAGACCTGGCTGGCCTTCTCCAGGGCGGAGCAGCAGGTGTCCACCATGAGCCGGGTGACCACGTAGGGGTCACAGTTGGCGTTGGGTCGGCGGTCCTCGATGTAGCCGTGCTTGTCGACCTCGACCTGCCACGGGATGCGCACCGACGCGCCGCGGTCGGAGACGCCGTAGCTGAACTCGCTCCACGGAGCGGTCTCGTGCATGCCGGTGAGCCGGTTCTGGATCTCGGCGCCGTATCCGGCGATGTGCTCCTGAGCCTTGTGGCTGAGGGCCTCGCAGGCGGTGATGATCGCGTCGTATCCCGAGCGCATCGCCTTGGTGGAGAAGTTGGTGTGCGCGCCGGCGCCGTTCCAGTCGCCCTTCACGGGCTTGGGGTCGAGCGTGGCGGAGACGCCGAAGTCCTCGGCGATGCGGTAGAGGAGCCAGCGGGCGACCCAGAGGTGGTCGGACACCGCGAGCGGCCCGGCGGGGCCCACCTGGAATTCCCACTGGCCGGGCATGACCTCGGCGTTGATGCCGGAGATCGCCAGGCCCGCCTCGATGCAGGCGTCGAGATGCGCCTCCACGATGTCCCGGCCGTACACCTCGTCGGCGCCGACGCCGCAGTAGTAGAAGCCCTGCGGGGCGGGGAAGCCGCTGACCGGGAAGCCGAGCGGACGGCCGTCCTTGAAGAAGGTGTACTCCTGCTCGATGCCGAACCAGGAGTCCTGGTCGGCGAAGCGCTCGGCGACCGGCGTGAGCAGCGCCCGGGTGTTGGTCGGGTGCGGCGTCATGTCGGTGAGCAGCACCTCGCAAAGCACCAGCACGTTGTCACCACCTCGGATGGGGTCCGGACAGGTGAACACCGGCTTCAGCACACAGTCGGATGCCTTCCCCGGCGCCTGGTTGGTGCTCGAGCCGTCGAAGCCCCAGATCGGGAGCTCGGCTCCGTCGGCAAGGATCCTGGTCTTCGACCGGAGCCGCGCGGTCGGCTCGGTGCCGTCGATCCAGAGGTATTCGGCCTTGTAGGTCACAACTATCCCTTCAGCAAGGCAGACTCCACAGGTGTCCGCATCGCCGACTTTGTCAACGTGCCGTTTCGAAGCTGTTGCTCGTTTATGAACGGCATGTGAAATCGTGCACGAGCTCGGTGTGTTCTCGCTCACAGGAAATGCCTGGTCAGATACCGTCTGCCGGTATTTGTGGATCACCACTGCGGCACCCGGCCGCCGGTTGCGGACCAACGATCTAAGGACACGGCCCGCCGGGAAGCCATGGTCACCGCGACCGTAGAAACCGTAACCGGCCACCCCGCACGCACCTTCACCCAATGGGCCACCGACCACGCCAACGACTTCCGCTGATCCCCCGCGGCAGTCGTCCCGGCGGGTTCAGAGCGTGCCTCCGGGGTTCGTAGGCTCAGTGAGACGAGCCGGGGAGGACCAGGCCGGCCTCGTAGGCGACGATCACCGCCTGGGCGCGGTCGCGGGCCCCGATCTTGGCGAACAGGCCGGTCACATGGTTCTTCACCGTCGAGGGGGCGACCCGCATCTCCTGCGAGATCTCGGCGTTGGACAGGCCGCGTGCGATCAGGACGAGGACCTCTCGTTCTCGGTCCGTCAGACCGGCCAGGTCCGGGGGCGTGGCGACCTGGCCGGACCGGGCCGTTCTGACGAAGGTGCCGATCAGCCGGGTGAGCAGGCGAGGCGCCACCGCGGACTCGCCCCGGTGGACGACCCTGAGCCCTTCGACCAGTTCCTCCGGGGAGACGTCCTTGGGCAGGAACCCGGACGCCCCCGCCCTCAGCGCCTCCACGACGTACTCGTCCAGGTCGAAGGTGCTGAGCGCGAGCACACGCACGCCGGGCAACTCGGCGGTGATGGCCGCAGTGGCGGCGATGCCGTTCGGTTCGGGCATGTGGATGTCCATCAGCACCACCTCGGGACGCAGTTCGCGGGCAAGGCTCAGCGCCTGCTCGCCGCCACCGGCTTCTCCGACCACCGTGATGTCGTCCTGGGCTTCGAGGATCATGCGGAATCCCGCCCGGACCACCGCGTGGTCGTCCACGACGAGGACCTTGATCATGCCTTCTCCCCTCGGCCGCCGGGCAGGGTGGCGGCGAGGGGCAGGCGAGCGTGCACGCGGAAGCCGCCCTCGGGGCGCGGCCCGGTCTCCAGCACGCCTCCACAGGCCGACACCCGCTCCGCCATCCCCCTCAGCCCGTAACCACCTGCGCCACGCGTACCGTCAAGCGCGTACCCGCCGACATCCCCGGAAGGCGCTCCACCGCGTCGACCGGATCCACCAGATCCGGATCGGCCTGGCGCACCGGGTCCAGTGGATCCGAGTCCACCGGGTCCGTCGAATCCGCGTCCAGTGGGTCCACCGGATCTACCGCGCCTGCCGGTTCCACCGCGTCTGCCGGGTCCGCCGGGCTCACCGGGTTCGGCTCCGTCGGCGCCGGAGGTGTGTGGGTTCGTTCCCGGGCCCTCGTCCAGGACCTCGACCTCGACGGACTCCGGCTCGTAGCTCACCCGGACGTGCGTCGCGGGGTTGCCCCCGTGGCGGCGGGCGTTGGTAAGGGCCTCCTGGACGACCCGGTAGACCGCGTGGTCGACCACCGACGGCAGCTCGGCCGGACCGCCCGACACCTGCAACTCCACCACCATCCCGCCCTCTCGTGCCCGCGCGACCAGCATGGGAAGGCCGGTGACCCCGTACACGGCGTCCCGGGAGGCTTCCGCGCTCTCGACGCGCAGGATGTGCAGCAGGTGGCGCATCTCGGCCATCGCCTCGCGCCCGGTGCGCTCGGCGGTGACCAGGGTGGCCTCCGCCTTCGCCGGGTCCTTTCCCATGGTGGTACGGGCCGCTCCGAGCAGGACGTTCATGGTGGTGATGTGGTGGGCGACCACGTCGTGCAGCTCACGCGCGATGTGCCGGCGCTCGGCCTGCACGGCCGCGTCCGCCAGCTCCGTGCGCTTCCGATCTTCGAGCTCGTACCGGAGCCGCAGCAACTGCCCCACGGCGATGGGCAGCACCGGCCACAGCCCTACGGCGAGCAGCGGCCAGAACGTCCACCACGCCTGATCCCGCGGCGGGTCGCCCGCCCTGAACGTAAGGATCACCGCGACCGTCACGTACACCGGGATGAGGCTTCCGGCGATCACCCCGGCCCGGAGGAGCGAGCTGTGCCTGCCGGCGGCGTAGAGGGCGCACAACGTGGCCAGGCCGATGCCGTTGATATCGCTCAGGAGGGTGACGCGCGCGAGGTCGCACGTCACGCAGACGGCCAGGACGGTGAGCGGCCGGTCCCTGCGCCACACGAGGGCGGCCGAGGGGATCGTGGCGAGCGCGACCGCGGTCGTGCCCTGCGAGATCGCGCCACCGGGGAACGTCTGGAACGCCCAGACCAGCACCGCGAACAGCGAGTCGCGAACGCGCCCCCGTCGCCACAGCCCCCGCAGAGCCACCATGATCCGAGCGTAGGCCACTTCAGCACAACCGGCGGTGGGGTGGTTCGTTGGTGGGCTGGTAGTGGGCGGACAGGCGGTTAAGGGCGTTGTGCCGCTCTGTTTCGCTGTCCTCGGCGTGGGCGAGGTCGGTGGCGTACGCGCGCAGCAGATCGTGCATGCCGTACCTGCCGGCCCGGACCGGCCCGATCAGATGCGCGTGGGCCAGCAGCCCGAGCAGCCGGCGGGCGTCCTCCTGCCGTTCTCCGGTGAGAGCGGCGGCGGCCCCCGCGTCAAGGTAAGGGCCGGGATGCAGGCCGAGAAGCCTGAACGCTCGCGCGGCGTCGGCCGGGAGGCGCCGGTAGGACCATGAGAACACGGCGCGGACCGCCGCCCGTGGATCCCCGCCTGCGTCCAGGAGATCCAGCCGCCGCCGCTGGTCGGCCAGCTCGGAGACCAGCTCCGCGAGGGAACTGGCCGGGCGCGCGGTGGCCAGTTCCGCCGCGATGCGCAGCGCCAGGGGCAACCGCGCGCACTGACCGGCCAGCACCGCGGCGGCCTCGGGTTCGTCCTCGACCCGCCCGCCGATGAGTGCGCGCAGCAGAGCGGACGCGTCGGGCGCGGGCAGGAGGTCGAGGTCCAGCCGGCGGGCGCCGTGCAGCGCGACCAGTCCGGCCAGCGAGTCCCTGCTGGTCACCACGACCGCGCAGGAGGGGGTGCCCGGTAGCAGCGGGCGGACGTGCTCGACCGACGAGGCGTTGTCCAGGACGACCAGCACCCGGCGGCCGCTGATCTCCGTGCGGTAGCGCGCGGACCGCTCGTCCACGTCGAGTGGGACGTCGGACGCGTTCACTCCCAGGGCGGCCATGAACCCCGCCAGCGCGTCGGCGGCCGAGACCGGCTGCTGCGGGTCGTAGCCACGCAGGTTGACGTACAGCTGGCCGTCGGGGAAGCCCTCCCGTGCGCGGTGCGCCCACCGTATGACCAGGGCGCTCTTCCCCACGCCCGCGGTACCGGACACCGTGACGACCGCCATCGCCGAGGCGGATCCCAGCGGGCCGGTGGCGGCGACGTGCCGGGACAGCTCGGCCAGCTCCTGCTCCCTGCCGATGAAGGCCGGCACCTCGGCGGGCAACTGCGCCGGGATCGGCCAGGAAGTGCGGGTTTCCTGTACCGGCCCTGAGGCCTTCGCTGTGGGTGGCTGTGTCGGGCTTGGCCGGGGTGTGCGGGATTCCTGTGCCCGCTCTTCGGCTCTCTGCGTGGGCAAGCGGCCGGTGGCGGCTCGGCTGAGGTTTCCGCGCAGGATCTCCTGGTGTACCTCGCGGAGCTCTGGTCCTGGTTCGGTGCCGAGTTTGTCGATGAGGTGGGCCCGGATGCTCGCGTAGTAGTCCAAGGCTTCGGCGTGCCTTCCGGCGGCGGCGAGCGCGCGGATGAGCACCCCGGCCAGCGGTTCGGCGAATGGATGGTCGGCCGACAGCTCCGCGACCGGCCCGATCACCTCCTCCGGCCGTCCCAGCCGCAGCTCGGCCCTGGCCCACTGCACGGCCGCGTCCAGCCGTTGCCGGTTCCAGGTCTCGCGCATCCGCGCGGCCCATGCTCCGGGCAGATCCGCCAGCGCCGTTCCCCTCCACAGGTCAAGTGCTTCCCTGAGCAGCGCCGACCGCTCGGCGTCGGGGCGCTTCGGGTCGTAGGCGGTGATGACCAGCCTGCGGAACCGGTGCAGGTCGACCATGTCGGGCGCGACCTCCAGCGCGTAGCCGCCGGTCCGGCGGACCAGGACGGTGGCTGGGCGCGCCCATACGTCCCTCCTGGCCTGCTGGGGCGGCTCGGTCCAGTCCGTTGGCTCCGTCCGCTCGGGCCGCTGGGTCCGCTCGGACTGGTCCGTCCGCTCGTGCCGTTCGGCGTTCGTCCGCTTCGCAGGCTGCGGTGGGGGTCCGGACGGATGCGCCTGCTCCAGCGTCCGCCGTATCCGGTTGACGTAGGTGTAAAGGACGCCCCGGGCGTTCGCCGTCGGGGCCTGGTCCCAGACGCGGTCGATCAGCGTCGACCAGGGCACCAGCCGGCCGGCGTCGGTCAGGAGGGCGGCCAGCACCGTTCGCTGCTTGGCGGATCCGAGATCGACCCCGCGACCGTCGACGGTCCATTCGACCGGCCCTAGCAGCTGGAACACCGCTACTCCCGACAGCCATCTCTTAATACGCCAAAGGCGACATAGCCCTCCAAATTTAATTCAGATTTGGTCCAGATACCTCGTGGATGATCCAAGACACGAGCCACCACCGCGTGGTTCGGCCGCGACGCGGGTCCACCGAGTGCCCACTCTGCCTTTCCCTCGCGAGATCCGCCTTACCGACGCTCCTGACGTGACCGGCTTGTCGATTCGCCATGCGCACCAACCGGTGGCCATGCCGCCGGAGAACGGCTCGTGCCACACATCGATGCTCGAGAAGGGCGCATTCCGTGAGATTAAAGAACGGCATCGCGGGACTCTCCGTCGCCATCGCCGCGATGACCACAGGACTGGTGACCGCGGTCCCGGCCTACGCGGACCTGTCCTCGGCCGAACTCCAGGTGAAGACCGACGAATACCTCTTCAGCGTCTCGATCGGGACCTTCCTCGACCAGCGGGCCGCGCAGCCGTACGCCGGCCAGCTCGACTGGTCCTCCGACGGATGCTCCTGGGCCCCTGACAAGCCCGAAGGCTTCAACTTCCTCCCCTCCTGCCAGCGCCATGACTTCGGCTACCGCAACTACAAGCGGCAGGGCCGGTTCAACGAGGACAACCGCGGACAGATCGACATCAACTTCAAGGACGACATGTACGACGTATGCCGGCAGTACAGCGGAGTGCAGTCGTACAAGGGTGTGATCTGCCGCCGCACCGCCGACACCTACTACCTGACCGTCCGCAACCTCGGCGGCACCTGACGGCTCCACCGGTGCTCGTACCGGTCCGACACCGCCGGTGGTCTCAAATGCCGCGCCGCATCGCGCGGGTGCCCAGCGTGAGCCCGATCGCGGCGACGGCACACGCCCAGAGCAGGCCGTACAGCACCGGCATCTCGATGAACCGTCCGTCGAACAGTGCCCGTTCCGCCTCGACGATGTAGGAGACCGGGTTGAGCGCGGCGGCGACCTGGAGCCATGCCGGGCCGAAGTCGATCGGCAGCAGCACGCCCGACAGCAGCAGCAGCGGGAACATGACCGTCTGGGTGACGCCCCAGAACAGCTCGCCGCCTGGCCGGGACGCGATGGCGAGCACGAAGGAGAGCGCACCCAGCCCGGTCCCGAAGACGATCAGCAATGCCAGCCCGGCCAGCACGCCGACGGGACGGAGATGGAAGCCCAGCGGCACCGCCAGGCCGATGATCAGCACGGACTGGAGCAGCAGGATCACGAACTCCTTCATGGTCCGGCCGACCAGCATCGCCGTGCGGTTCAGAGGGGTGACCAGCATCCGCTCCATCGAACCGCCCATCAGCTCCATGAGCAGGGAGTATCCCGCCAGCATCGGACCCGACAGGCACATCATGATCAGGATGCCCGGCACGAACCACTGCCATGGGGACCCCTCGCCTCCGAGGCTGCGCGTCCCCGCCAGCATCGGGCCGAACAGGAACAGGAACAGCAGCGGCTGTCCCATGGTGAACATCAGTGCCAGCGGCTCGCGGACCACGGGGGCGAACTCGCGGGAGAAGACGGTCCGGGTGTCCCGGATGAAATGCGTGCTCACGTCGTACCTTTCCCTGTCGGGGTGACTTCCCGGTGTGCTAGCTGTCGCCCGCGCCTTCGCTCTCGCGCAGGGTGCGGCCGGTGAGCGCGAGGAACACGTCGTCCAGCGTGGGCCGTGCGGTCTCGGCGGTGGCCGCCTTCACTCCCGCCGCCTCCAGCGAGCGCAGGAACTCCGGCAGCGCCGTGTCCGCGCGGGGCACCCTCAGGCGTACGGTCGTCCCTTCCGCGCCGGCCTCGCCCGGCCCGGCGAACCCTTCGGCGATCTCGGCCGCCCTCGCCGCCTGCCGCGGGTCGTGCGTGGTGATCGTGATGCGGTCCCCGGCCAGGTCGCTCTTCAACCGCTCCGCCGTCCCGTCGGCGATGATCAGCCCGTGGTCGATGATCACCACCCGCTCGGCCATGGTGTCGGCCTCCTCCAGATAGTGGGTGGTCAGGAACAGGGTCGTGCCGTGCTCGGTGCGCAGCCGCAGGATGTGCTCCCAGATGTTGGCGCGGCTCTGCGGGTCGAGGCCGGTCGTCGGCTCGTCCAGGAACAGCAGTTCGGGCCGGTGGATGAGGCCCATGGCGATGTCGAGCCGGCGGCGCTGGCCCCCCGACAGGGTGCCGGGCTTGCGCTTGGCCAGGGGTTCCAGGTCCAGCAGGGTGAGGACCTCGCCGGCCCTCCGGCGCGCCGCGGACGGGGTGAGGCCGTAGCAGCGTCCCTGGGTCACCAACTCGTCGTAGACGCGGAACGCCTCGCCCGCGCTGTTCTTCTGCCCGACGTACCCGATGCGGGCGCGTACGCCGGCCGGGTCCGACACCACGTCGCAGCCCGCCACGGTGGCGGTCCCCGAGGTGGGGGGCAGCAGTGAGGTCAGCATGCGCAGGGTGGTGGACTTCCCGGCGCCGTTCGGACCCAGGAAGGCCACCAGTTGGCCGGCTTCCACATCGATGTCGACCCCGCGTACGGCATCGACGGTTTCTCGTTTCACCTTGAATCGTCTGGTCAGTCCTCGGGCATGGATCATCGTCCCCTCCTTGGGGGGTGGCATGGGCGATGGCCGGGCATGGCGAAGAAACCCCTGCTCAGGGCGCGGCCGGTGATGATTTATCTTGTCCCGGACATTCCGGATTTGGCAAACGTGAACGTCACATTCACGTTTCTCGCTGACCTGGGGAAACCGGTTTTCCCTGACGCGCGGCAAAGGGCGTCGAAGGCACTTATTTCACGACCGCCCACCACGGCTGAACTGGCCTTTCTCCGCACATGGCCACGGCGTGCGAAATAAATTTCCCATGCCGCTGTCAGTCCCCGGCGGGGACGCGCATCCAGTACGGGGATCGCGTGCCGGGGAGATAAGGACTGTCGAGGCGTTTGGCCAGGGCGGCCGGCAGTCCCCGCTCCTTCGCCACCTTCAGTACGGCCTTGCCGTCACCGGGGAACCACGGGGTCGTCTGCCAATGCGGGCCGCGCAGGTCCAGGTGGTCGAGCGTGCGGCGCCTGTCCTGGTAGACCCGGTCGAGCAGGTCTCCGATGTTCAGCCGGAGCACATCGGAGATCATGTAGATCGGGGTGCCGCCGACCTCGACGATCTGGCCGTCCAGCACGGCGGGAAGGCCGCCCAGGGTCTTCCCCAGGCCGCCGAGGCCGGGGTGGTCGTCCAGCGCGGGCATCGGGCCGTCCGTGCCGGAGAACCGCACCTGCCCGTTCTCGATCGCGGCGAGGGCGCGCGTTCCACCAAGGTCGAACTCGAAGCCGTACGCCTCCTGGTCGCGGGGAAGGCGCTTGCGCTCCTCGGGCAGCATGGGGCGCAGATCGGCGGCGGGCGGCAACCCCGTCTCCGGGGGCGGGTCCATCCGGTGGATCATCCAGTTCTTGCCGTCGGTCTGGAACAGCACGTACCGGCCGGAGAACCGTGAGCCGCGCATCACGACCTTGACCTCGCGATCCGTCCACTTCTCGGTCTCGTAGGTGCCTCGGTCCCAGATCAGCATCAGGCCGCCGCCGTACTCGCCCTTGGCGATCTCCCCCTCGAACGTGGCGTACTCGAGAGGGTGATCCTCGGTGTGCACGGCGAGGTGGTTCGGCTTGGGGTTCAGGGGGATGCCCTTCGGGATCGCCCAGGAGGCCAGCACGCCGTCCCGTTCGAGCCGCAGGTCCCAGTGCAGGCGGCGGGCGTGGTGCTCCTGGATCACGAAGGTGTCGTCGTTGCCTTCGGGAAGCGGCCCGGGGGCGGGTACGGGCTCGGGCGTGCGGGCGGCGTCACGCTTGCTCCGGTAGACGTCCAGCTTGTCGGCCGACATTGCCGTTTCGTACCCACACCGCAGCCATGCCGCACCCCGGACCTGACCGCTTTGTGGCGCCCGGTGCCGTACGCCCGTACGGGAGGTGTCATCCGCGACAGCGCCGGCGTCGCATCTGCGACGGCGCGGTACCGCCCGGCTCCCCACAATGAGGCCACAGCGACGAGGCGAGGGGGAGACGGTGACCGATACCGATCTTGACCTGTACGAGACCGCCTACTTGTGCGGGGGGCCACGGCGGGTGGCCATGGTGGCGTTGGTCGCGCTCTGCGAGGACGGGCGCGCGAGGATCGATCCGGCCCGTCACCGGATCAGCGCCGTGCGGCGCGAGCCCGCCGACCCGGTCGAGGCGGCCGCCCTGGAGGCGATTCCTGAGACGGGCAGGCACCTCGGATACACGGTGGCGGTGGTGGCGGGCTCACCGGCCGTCGAGGCGATCGGCGAGTCGCTTCGAGCACGAGGTCTGGTGACCCGCCGCGGCAAGGCCGGTATCCTGCGCGGCCGCAGCGTACGCCGCGGGCTGATCGCCACGGAGGATGGCGCCGGGCTTCGGGACGGTGAGGGAGGGCTGCGACGGGTCGCGATCAACGGCACGCCCGGCATCCGCGACGTCGAACTCCGCACCAGCTTCTCCCTCGGGGAGCCGGTCTCGGCCCCGGCGCGCGGGCCCGCGTCGGTGGGAGCGCTCAGGGCGCTCCCCATCTGGAGTCCGGGCGCGAGCGGCTACGACGGCGGAGGTGGCTTCTCCTGCGACGGGGGCGGAGGCGACGGCGGCGGCGGTGCCTGCTGATCGCGGCGCGCCCTGAAGCCTCGGCGGCGGGTGGCGTTGCCGGAAGCGGCGGGGGCGCTGCCGCCGTCGCCTCGGGCGGCCTGTCGCCATGGGCGGGTCACCCCAGAAGGGTGAACGCGCCGCGGATCAGCGCCAGCAGTTCCTGGCCGGCGGCACTCTCGTTCAGGGCCGCGCGAGGGTCGGCGGTCAGCGTCGTGACGACATAGGTCTTCCCCTTCGCCGAGCGGGCGAGGAAGCCCAGGGCGAGCAGGCCGGGCTCCGAGCCGCCCTTGTGCCAGACGACCGGCCAGTCCTCACGGTCGAGCGCGAGCCCGGCGTCCTGCGCGGACATCGCCTCGCCCACGTTCCGGTCGTCGATCTGGCTCAGCCCGGCGAAGGCGCGGCACACGTCGGCCGGGGAGGCGAACCACTCGATGGTGTCCAGGTCGCGGGGAGTGGTCCACGGGGTGATATCGGAGAGCAGCACCCGTGCCACCGTCCGGCCGAGGTAGCCCCGCCGTTGCTTCGAGCCCAGCGTCAGATAGCGCTCGGCGAGACGCGGATAGTCGGCGCCCTTGAGCGCGAAGAGCTCGCGGGTGGTGAGAAAGGGCACGTTCCGCTCCGCGTGGCCGGACCACGCCGCGTTCCGCGCCTCGACGGTCCGCCGCCCGGCCCGGTGGATGAGCAGGTCCGTGGCGGTGTTGTCGCTGATGGAGATCATCAGCTTGGCCGCCTCCCGGACGGTGACCGTGCTGTTGTCGGGCCTGTCCTGCAGCTCCCCGCTGGGAAGGCTCTTCAGCTCCGGCCTGATGGTCAGCTTGTCGTCCCAGGAGAGCTCGCCCCGGCCGATCCTGCCGGCGACGGCGCCCAGCACGTACAACTTGAACATCGAGCCCAGCGGCCGGGGGGTGCCGGGCGCGACCGCGTACACCGGCCGGCAGCGGCCCTGCCTGGTCACCTCGGCGGCGAGGAACCCCACCTGCGGGGCGACCGCGCGCAGCCGCTTGCCGATGTCCGCCCAGCTCGCCGGTGAGGGGGAGGGGGACGTCACAGGGGAGAGCAGCAGGCCTGCGATCAGCCCCGAGGCGTCGGCCGAGATCGAGAGCCTGAACCGCCCGCTCGCCGTAGAGACCAGGCCGACGAGTGCCGTGGGCTTGACGTCGATCAGCTCGTCCAGAACGAGACCCGCGACGCCCTCGACGACCTTGTTGAACGTCGCGGGAGGCACCTGCTTGAGGAAATCTGCGTTCAGGTGGGCGACCAGCTCGTCCTCGGGGATCGGCGGCGCGCTCGCGGCTTCCAGGAACCAGCGCAGCTGCCGGCCGACGGGGGTGTCGGGTATGGCCACGGTGGGACGGGGGCTTGCGGTGGTGGCCCGGGTGGCGCTCGGGCCCGCGGTGGTGGCCGCGGTGGACGCGCCCTGCGAGCCGGGCGCGCACGCGGTCAGGGTGAGGACCGCCGCGCCCAGCGTCACGGACAGGAAGCGCGTGGATCTCGTCGTGAGGTGCATGGCCGCTCCTTCGCTCGATGTCCGTCCTCACGCTAGGAACGGCCGGACCGCCGGGGTAGGAGGCGGTCCACCGTCTTGGATGTGCGGGCATCCGCACCGGCTGTGCGGACAACCTCATAGACGCCCGGCCTGATCACCCGTCACGATGCCGGGTATGAAGCGCTCCGCGATGGCCGCCGCCGCGATGGCCGCGGTGGCCGTGGCGGGGACCATCGCGGCCCTGGCGCTGGAACCTCATTCGGTGGCGTCCGCCGTGCAGTGGGCGTACGCGCTGCCGCTTCTCGCGTTCCCCGCCCTCGGCTGGCTCATCGCCTCACGGCGTCCGGACAGCGCGTACGGATGGGTGCTGCTGGCCACCGCCGACTGCCTGGCACTCGGCCTCGTGGGGGCCGCACTGCTGCTGCGGATCGGCCAGGGCGCGGACGTGCCCGGTCCCCTCGCCGCTGTGCTCACCGCGATGTTGACGCTCTTCTACGGTCTGACGTGGGTGTTCATCCCGCTGCTCTTCCCGGAGGGGCGGTTGCCTTCGGCACGCTGGCGGCCGGTCGCCTGGCTCGCCGCGGGCGGGATCGCGCTGCACTGGGTGGGCATCGTGCTCATCCCCGAGGCGACCATGGGGCAGTTCCCGTCCGGTGAGCTCGGCGCCCTCGACCTGCTCGCGCTGGGCGCGGCGGGGTTCGGCCAGACCTTGGTCTTCGTCCTGGCCCTGGTCGTGCTGGGCTCGGTCATCGTGCGGTGGCGGCGGAGCAGGGCGTCCGAGCGCCGCCAGCTCGGCTGGCTGATCGCCGGGATCCTGACCAACCTGACGGGGGCCTTGCTGCTGGTCTTCGTCCCGCCCATCGGCCCGGACGCCGCGGCCGTGATCGGGGTCATCAGCGTCGTGGGAGCGCTGCCCGCCACCATCACGGTGGCCTTCCTGCGGCACAACCTCCTGGACATCCGTGTGGGGTTGAAGGGCTCCCGGCTGTACCTGGTCTTCGACGTCCGGCCGACGGTCGACGAGTTGCTGTCGGGCCTCGGGCCGGCGTTGGAGGACATGGAGCCGGTGGAGCAACTGGGCCGATTGGCGGCGGCCGTACGGACCGGCCTCGACACGCGCTGGGCCGCGGTGTCGCTCTCGGACGGCACCCGCGTCGTGGCCGGGCGGGAGGAAGGACGGCCCGCGCTGACCGTGCCGGCCGGGCTCGGGCACATCGACTGCGGGCCCAAGACCGCGGGACGCCTCACCCGGGAGGACCGGCGCCTGCTCACGGCGCTGGCCGTGCCGGTGGCGCTGGCCATCCAGAGCGCCGGGCTGGCGGCCCGGCTGGTCAACGCGCAGGAGGCGGAGCGGCGCAGGATCGAGCGCAACATCCATGACGGGGTGCAGCAGCAACTCGTCGCCCTCATCGCGGGGCTGGAGATGGCGCGGGCCACCGGAGGCGAGCCCCAGGTGCTGAACCCGCTTCGCGAACAGGCCCGGCAGACCCTCTCCGACCTGCGTGAGCTGGCGGCGGGCATCCACCCGGCCGTGCTCAGCCAGGGCGGGCTCGTGGAGGCGGTGGAGGAGCGCTGCTCGCGCCTGCCGGTGGCCACCACCGTGACGGCGGACGAAGGGCTGCGCGAGCGGCGGTTCCCCGACGAGATCGAGGGCGCCGTCTACTTCACGGTGAGCGAGGCGGTCGCGAACGCGCTCAAGCACGCGTCCGCCTCCGCCATCCGGGTCCGGCTGTCGCATGCCTCCGGCCGGTTGGCCGCCTCCGTGACCGACGACGGTAAGGGATTCGACCCCGGCACGGTCACCCGCACGGGTCTGGCCATGCTGGCGGACCGCTTGAGCGCGCTGGGCGGCGGACTGGAAGTGACGAGCGGACAGGAAGAGGGCACGCTGGTGCACGCCTGGGTGAAGATCCATGCCTGAGCAGGTCGTGCGGGCCGTCGTCGCGGACGACCATTACCTGGTCCGCGAGGGGACCAGGCGGCTGCTGGAGACCTCCGGTGAGGTCGTGGTGGCGGGCGCCGTCGGCACGGCCGACGAGCTGGTGGACGCGGTTCGCCGGCTCACCCCCGATGTCGTGATCACCGACATCCGCATGCCAGGCGGCCGATGGCGACCGGGCTTCGAGGGCATCGACGCCGCGCATGCCCTCCGCACCGGCCACCCCGGTGTCGGAATCGTCGTGCTGTCCCAGTACGCCGACTCGTTGTACGCCTTCGAGCTGTTCAAGCACGGTACCGAGGGGTTCGCGTACCTCCTCAAGGACCGCGTCGGCGACCTGGACGAGCTGCTCGGCGCCATCCACGCGGTCGCGTCGGGCGGCTCGGTGATCGACCCGAAGGTGGTGGAAGGGCTACTCGCCCGCCGGGCCGTACGAGGCGGCCCGGAGGCGCTGACGCCACGCGAGCGAGACGTGCTCGGCGAGATGGCCCACGGAAGGTCCAACGGCGGCATCTCCAGGGCCCTCAACCTGTCGGTCTCCGCGGTCGAGAAGAACGTCAACTCCATCTTCATGAAACTCGGCCTGGAGAACAGCCCGGACATCCACCGCCGAGTGGCCGCGGTCCTCACCTACCTCGGCACGCCCTGAAGCTCTCGGCATTCCTGAAGCTCTCGGCATTCCTGAAGCTCTCGGCAGGCCTAAAGCTCTCGGCACGCCCGGAAGCGGCCGTCAGGCCCGGGGCGGCGGGTCACGCGTAGGCGGGCCTGGCGCCGCGCACGTTCAGCATGATCGCGTAGACGGAGGTCGAGGCGGTCATGAACAGCCAGTTCCGCTTGAGGCCGCCGAAGACCAGGTTGGAGGTCTTCTCCGGGAGCTTCAGCTTGCCGATCAGCGTGCCGTCGGGAGCGAAGCAGTGGACGCCTTCATGGGTGGCGGCCCAGATCCGGCCGGTGTCGTCGAGCCGGATCCCGTCGAAGGAGCCCGCGGTGCATTCGGCGAGCACCTTGCCCCCGGACAGCGTCCCGTCGTCGTGCACGTCGAACACCCTGAGATGTTTGCGCCGGGTGTCGACGACGTAGAGCCGTTTCTCGTCGAGGGAGAAGGCCAGCCCGTTGGGCCGTTCGAAGTCGTCTGCCACGACGCGGACCTCGCCGGTGACCGGGTCCGCACGGTAGACCTGGTCCGCGCCGATCTCGCTCTCGGCGCGGTGCCCCTCGTAGTCGCTGCTGATGCCGTAGGAGGGGTCGGTGAACCAGATGGAGCCGTCCGATCTCACCACCACGTCGTTGGGGCTGTTGAACCGTCTGCCCTGCCACCGGGCGGCGATCGTGGTGATCGAACCGTCGTGTTCGGTACGGGTCACCCGGCGGTCGCCCTGTTCGCAGGAGATCAGCCGGCCCTGGGCGTCGAGGGTGTGACCGTTGGTGTAGCCGGCCGGGACGCGGAACGGGCCGACGTTGCCGGTCAGCTCGTCCCACCGCAGCATGCGGTCGTTGGGGATGTCGCTCCAGACCAGGTATCGGCCTGCGGGCACGTACACAGGCCCTTCGGCCCACCGGCAACCCTGGTAGATGCGCTCGACCCGCTCGTCACCGCCGACCGCGGCGAAGCGGTCGTCCAGTTCTTCGAGCTCGGCGGGGATGGTCTCAGTCATACGGCTAGCAAAGCTCACCGAATCACGTCCCGTCAAACACCGATTTATCCTGATAGCGTCCTGTCATGGATGATATCGACAGGATGCTGATCGGCCTCCTGCAAGTGGATGCCACCCAGTCGTACGCCGCGCTCGGAGCGGCCGTGGGCCTGTCGAGCGGCGCGGCCCACGAGCGGGTCAGGAAGCTGCGAGAGCGCGGGCTCATCCGGCGCACCTCGGTGGACGTCGACCCGGTCGCGGCCGGTCGCGGCGTGCTGGCGTACGTGATGATCGACGGCAACACCTGGATGGGCGACACCGCCGAGGCGCTCAGGGCCATCCCCGAGATCGAGGAGGCCCACGTGATCGCGGGCCCGGCGTCGCTGCTGGTCAAGGTACGCGCGTCGAGCACCCGCGAACTGCAGACCCTGCTACGAAGCCTGTTCGAGGTCGAGGGCACCTCCAGTACCCAGACCATCGTCGTCCTGGAGACCTTCTTCGAACGAGACGTCTACATCCCAGGCCCCGCACCGTCGGCCGCGTAAGCCGCACCAAGTGCATGAGTCACGCGCTGCCTCAGTCCGGACGCACCAATGATCACCGACACGCTGCGCTCTATCGCGACCAGCGTGTTGCCACGGACGGCATCGTGGGAGGTGTAGTCGACGAGCACGTCCACTCCGTCGAGCGCCTCGGCGACGTGGCCGAACACAGGCACGCCGTTCGGCTCACCGTGCCAGGCCTCCCCGAGATCCCGCCCGGCTCACGCTGAACGCAGCTCCAAATCATCCGCGGCGCCAACGGCCTCGGCCCGCTCGGTCCACCCGGTCGCGCCGGCCACACAGACGGACAATGTCATGGATCCCTCCACACGCCGCACCGACAAACACCGACCCCAGGCTCGCACACCACCGGCAAGCCCTGATTGAGGAACCCGCCGACCACAGCGACGGGCACGCGCACGCTGGCCGCCGCGCTCGTGCGGCCGTCCGCCTGGCGTGTGTTACCGCCGAACATGGTTTCGTACGGTCGCAACCGCTGCGGTTACTTGTCCAGTCGGTCGGCGATCCTCCGCATGAGCGCGGCGACTCGTGTGGCCCGGACCTGCGGGGGAGGGACGCTCAGCGTAGGAGTGGCTGCGATCGACTTGTTGTACTCCTCATCGAGAATCGCGTGGAACCTTCTGGCTTTCCGGGTTTGGGAGGTTCTGATGCGAGCTTCTCTGGCCTCCTTCCAAAAGATGCGTCCAGGCCGGGCGGAGAAGATGGTCGTCGCCCCGTGGCGTAGGTGCGTCTCAGAGAAGGTGCCGAGCTCGAACCGAGTCTGCCAGTACGACAGAATGAGATTCGTGTACAGCTGCTGTCTAAGGCTTTTCTCGTCCTTCTCACCGCTGAACACTCCCCAGCACTCACGATAAATCGGATTTTCCAGTGCCATCGTGATCAGCTCATTGTGGGTCGTCCGTGATGCCTGTTCCCGGGCCAGCTTTGCCTCGCGGGCCTGCAGAACCAAGGAAACGGTGATCGCAGCCAGCGCGAAGACGGAAAGCAGGGCAGCGGCTGCTCCGTATGTCTGCCCGATTTCACTTCTTCGTGCCCATCTCCCGCCATCGTCGAGCACATCGAGCGCGAGAGGCGACAGCGCCACCAGAGCTACCGCTAAAAGCACAAGCAGGACTGTCAGTGAGGGAACGAGGCGCCTCATGGAAGAGGGGCGTGTCAGCAGCCTAATCCGGGCGCGTCGTTGAGGAGTCTGGACGGTCATGCCGCCTTTCATACCCTCTGCGGAGCGGGTGGGGGAAGGTTTTCGATCTTCCTCGGGAAGTAATGGCGGATGTCTTCTCCACGTTGCCAATGGTCAGTGATCACCCGGCGGCACGTGTTGATCAGATCGAGGTCGGTGAACTTACGAGCGCCAGACAGAACACCATCTGTGTACTGGATGTCGTACATGACCGGCCTCGGCGAGCGATCCCCGAGCACCACGACCTCCGGTAGCTCGGCCCGTTCCTCCAGATGTGCGATGGTCTCCGCAGGGAGGATCCGTATCTGCTCACCTAGCTGGGCCCAGATCGCGAGCAAATGGAGCTCCCACTGGAGGTAGGGAGTCGGCGGATCGCAGACGAACCGGATACGCCGTTGCACAATGCCGCTACGGTCCAACTCGCGTTGATGCTGCACCCTGCCGGCTCGCATCTCCTCGGCGAGCCTCAGAGACTTCCGCCAGTCACCTTCGATCATCGCCAGCCAGCTAGGCGAGGAAGGCTCCTTGAAGGTGACCTGCCTCTCCAGCTTCCATGACATGTCGGCCTTCCAAAAATGGTCTTGGAAGTCGCTTTTGTAGGTGCCGAGGTCGAGTTCCTCTGCTGGTAGGAAAGCAAGTTGATCAAGCATCGGGGATGTCCGGCTTTGCGGTGGTGAGGAGGTGGCGGGGGATCATGACGAGGCGTTCGTCCGCGCGGATGGTCAGGTCGTCGGGAAGTCTGCCCGCGTAGCTCGCTGTGACGTCACGTCCGACCACGGCTATGTCTCCGTTCTCCATCTCCCAGATATCCGGGCAGCCGTCGGTGTTGGCCGTGCTTCCCAGCTCACGCATGGACTTGCCGAGTCTACGCAGGAATCTCGTACCCGTCTCCGCTTCCCATGGCGTGTTCATAGGTCGCGCCTTTCTTCACGTGGAGGTATTTCCTGGTGCTTTCAGCGTCACATGAACACATATTTACGTCAATATTAACGAATAGCCGTCTATATGCAACGACCGTAACCGCGTTTTCAGCTGGCGGTCGAGCGTCGGATTCTGTGCGCGATGGGAACGGAGGCGATCCGGAGGGGTGGCCGCTTGTGGTCGGGCTTTGAGCTGGCGTTGAGCTGGTTCAGGTAGACGTAGAGGCCCCGGCTGTCACGAAAGGGCGACGCGTGAAGACACATGGACGCTTGGCGCGGAGCCTGGCCGCGCGCGTGAAGATGCCCGCACGCTGGACTCTGCGAGCCCGGCTGGTGGTGGCGGCGGTGGCGCTCACCGCGGTCGCGCTCGTGCTCGCCAACGCGGTGGGCCTGACCCTGCTGCGTAACTACCTGGTCGATCGGTTGGACGATCAACTTGGTGCCACCGGCGCGGCCGCCACGTCGGGGATCATCGCCGGGCGGCAGGTGCTGCCGCTCCCCGGGCCCCAACCGGGAGTGAAGGGCTTTCCGCTGCTCACGCCCCAGAAGAGGATCGTTGAGCGGATGGTCGGAGAGCGGGGCTTCTACCTCTTCACCCCTGGAGGGAGACTGGCCGCCGAGTTTCCGGGAGAGACCGTCAACAAGCCGGACCTCGGATCCTTGTCGGAGGTTCGGAAGGGCGAGCCGTACACGGTGCCCGGCACCGACGGGCCGTCCTGGCGGGTGCTGGCCGTCGACCTCCCGGACGGCGGGATCGTGGTGATGAGCGCGTCGCTGGCCGAGGTCGAGGAGACACAGAGGTGGCTGATGGCCATCGACGCCGCGGTCATGGCGGCGGTGCTGCTCCTGCTGGGCCTGGCCGCCGCGGCCCTCGTACGGCTGGGGATACGACCCCTGACGAGGATGGAGGAGACCGCCGCGCAGATCGCCGCCGGTGACTTCAGCCGCCGGGTGCCACAGCCCGACCCGCATACGGAGCCGGGCCGTCTCGGTGTCGCGATGAACGTCATGCTCGACCGGGTCGAGGCGGAGATCGCCGCGCGGGTCGAGTCCGAGGCGCGGATGCGCAGGTTCCTCGCCGACGCCTCGCACGAGCTGCGTACCCCGCTGACCTCGGTGCAGGGCTTCGCCGAGCTGTACCGCAGGGGCGGCACCCCGCCGGGACCGCCTATGGACGAGACCATGCGCAGGATCGAGGACGAGGCCACCCGCATGGGCCTGCTGGTCAACGACCTGCTCGTCCTGGCCCACCTGGACGAGGAACGTCCGCTCGAGGCCCACCCTGTGGACCTGCTGCAGATCGCCGTCGAAACCGTCCGCGACGCCCGGGCTCGTCTACCTGTCCAGGGCGATCGGCCGGCTGGGATCCTGACGCGGGAGGGAGCACGGGCCACGTTGCCTGCTGGGGGAGATGCGCGGGACCGTCTCCCGGGGCATGACGAGGCGTGGGACGGTCTCCCGGGGCATGACGAGGCGTGGGACGGTCCCCCGGGGGATGGGGAGGCGCGGGACGGTTCGCCTGCTCGGGGAGATGCGCGGGACGGTCTGCTTGCTTGGGGAGATGGGTCGGCTGGTCTTCCTGGGCGGCAGCTACGGCTTACCGGGCTTGGCTCCGGGCTGAGCCCGGTCATGGTGCTGGGGGACGAGGCGCGGTTGCGGCAGGTGGCGGCCAACCTTGTGGCCAACGCGCTCGCTCATACTCCGCAGGACGCGAAGATCACGGTCCGGGTCGGTACAGGTAAGGCCGCCGCCTCACCGGCCGCCGCGCTCGGTGCAGAGCTGCCCGGGTCGCAGGTCATGGGGGTGCTGGAAGTGTGCGACACCGGTCCAGGGATCTCTGAGGATCACGCCCCCCGAATCTTCGAGCGGCTCTACCGGATCAGCGAGAGCCGCTCCCGCGTCGACGGCGGGGCCGGGCTGGGGCTCGCGATCGTGGCCGGGATCGTCAAGGCACATGGAGGGCGGGTCGAACTCACGACCACGCCAGGAGAGGGGGCCACCTTCCGGGTCCTGCTCCCCCTCCACGATTGCGAGGCTCCTCGCGGGTAGCTCGGTCAGCCGTGACGCTCCACGGCCGCAGCATTCGAGCATGAGGACTTTCCTGCCGGTGCCGGTGGCGGTGCCGGTGGCGGTGGCGGTGAGGGTGGTGGTGTGGGGCCGTGGCTCGCGGTCCTCAGGGTCATTCCATTAGGAACCTCATTAGGAATCAGACGTTCCTAATGGCGCTCTAGTGTTTGAGGCACGGAGAAAGCGCACCGGATCGATTGCCGGAAGAGCCGTATCCGCCCATCCAGTATTCCCTAGATCGCTCACTGCGGTCCGCTCTCACGCGTGGCCTGACTTCCTCGAAAGGGAGACTTCGATGACCACCACACCCTCCGCGACCCCGAACGACGACGCCGCGATCCGCCCGTTCCACATCGCCATCTCCCAAGCAGACCTCGACGACCTTCGTGACCGCCTGGCCCGTACCCGCTGGAGTGGTGAGGTCCCCGGCGTCGGATGGAGCCGTGGGGTGCCGGTGGACTACCTGAAGGGCCTGGCCGGCTACTGGGCCGACGAGTACGACTGGCGGAAGGCGGAGGCCAGGCTGAACGAGTTCCCGCAGTTCACCACCGAGGTCGACGGGCAGAACATCCACTTCGCGCACGTCCGCTCCGCCAAGGCGGACGCCGTCCCGCTGCTGCTCCTGCACGACTGGCCGGGCTCGTTCACGCAGTTCACCGAGGTCATCGGACCGCTGTCGGAGGACTTCCACGTGATCGTCATCTCCACGCCGGGCGTCGGCTTCTCCGGCCCGCTCAGTGCCCCCGGCTGGAACACCGGCAAGATCGCGAGCGCGTTCGTCGAGCTGATGTCACGCCTCGGCTACGACCGCTACGGCGTCCAGGGAGGCGGCGGAGGCGCCTGGATCGCCGCCGAGATGAGCCGCCAGGCGCCCGACCGCGTCATCGGCATCCACCTGAACGGTCTGATCACCTTCCCGTCCGACGACCCCGCCGACTTCGCCGGCCTCACCGAGGGCGAGCAGGAGCGTCTGGCCCGGCTGCAGAACTTCCGCGACGACATGATGGGCTTCAACGTCATCCAGTCGACCCGCCCCCAGACCCTGGCCTACGGGCTGCACGACTCCCCGGTCGGGCAACTGGCCTGGATCACCGAGAAGTTCAAGGAGTGGACGGACAGCGCCGCCGACCTGCCCGAGGACGCCGTGGGTCGCGACAACCTGCTGACCAACATCAGCGTCTACTGGTTCACCGGAACCGCCGGGTCCTCGGCGAACCTCTACTACGAGATGGCCCACGACCCCGGTGCCTGGGCCCCCAAGGAGCGTGGCACCGTCCCCGCGGGCGTGGCCGTCGCCCTGTCCACCGACGTCGCCATCCGCCGCTTCGCCGAACGCGACCTCAACGTCACCCACTGGACCGAGCTTGACCGCGGCGGCAACTTCCTCTCCCTGGAGCAGCCGGAACTCCTGGTAGCCGACGTGCGCGCCTTCTTCGACACCCTGAGCTGACCACAGCCGGCCTCCGGCACCCTCGGCAACGGATCAGGGAGCGACGCTCTGGCCGCCCGCGCTCCCAGGTCCACCAACAGATTCCGGGCCTGTTGCGGCCGGATCGGTGCGGAAGTTGAACGCGGGCGTCAGCCTTCGCCCGTCGACGCCCGGACGTGCAGTTGCGCGGGGACGACGACCGGCCCGGACGTCGGATCGCCGTTGAGCCGCGCGATGAGTAGCTCGACGGCGGCCTTGCCCGTCTCCTCCGGGGCGAGGTCCAGGGCGGTGATCGCGGGCACCGCCAGACGCGCCTGCTGTGCATCTGAGCCGGCCGCGAGCAACAGATCGCTCGGCACGGATACTTCGAGCCGCTGGGCCTCGGCGAGGACTCCGGCCGCGTGGCGGCCCGTCTGGCAGTAGATCGCGTCGGGCCGCCGCCGCTTTCCCGTCAGCAGTCGCCGGGCGGCGTTGCGACCGCCGTCCTCGCCCGCCGCCTCGGGGACGTGCAGTACCCGGGCCGGCATGTGGTGGCGTCGGGCCCACGCACGGTAGGCCCTTTCGGAGTCGACGTTCCACGCGTTGTCGTCCGTACCGGCCAGGAGGGCGATATGTCGCGCACCGCGCGATCGCAGCAGGTCGAGCACGCGCTCGGTCTCGACCACGTCGTCAGGTCCCACCCAGTCGGCGAACTCCGGCCGCCCGGGGTCGCGGCCCACGGTCACGACAGGTACGGCCGCGTCGAGGAGCCGGGTAAGGACGGCATCCTCGCGCACGGGGTCGCCGATGACGTAACCGTCCACGCCGTGGGCCACCTGGGGGATGTCCGCGCGGGTCAGGTCCGGCACGAGCATGAGCCCGAGGCCGTGGTCGAGCGCGGTCACCGCCGCCGCGCCGGCGAACCGCATGAAGTAGTCCACACCCGCGGGCAGGTACGACCCGATGGCGTCGAGCGGGCGCATGTCGAGGGCCAGTACGCCGGTGCGCCCGCTACGGAGGCCGCGGGCCATGGGATTGGCGCGGTAGGCCAGGCGGTCGGCGACGGCGAGGACTCGCCGGCGCGTGGCCTCCGACGCGGTCCCCTTGCCGTTCAGCGCGTGGGAGACCGTCGTGAGGGAGACGCCGGCCTCGCGGGCGACGTCCCGGATGGTGGCGCGCCCTGCCCGGGATTCCTGGTCCGGCATACGGACAGGATAGGGCACAAAACCTTTTACTAAAACGTTTTGTGCGGTAGCGTCGCCGCTTACCGCGCCGAGAGAGCCACCCACGAGGCGCATAACGAGACAAACTCCTGCAGTGTTCGGAGGATTAGATGCGTATCCGTGTGGCGGCGCTCGTCGCCGTCTCGCTCAGCCTCGGGCTCACCGCGTGCAGCGGAGAGACGACCCGCCCGGCTGTCGACGGTCACAAGCTCGACGACCTCCTTGTCACCACCCCCGCCGCACAGGGGGAGCTCGACAAGGCGACGTGGAACCTGCCCTTCGGCGAGCCCGCGTCGGTCGATCCGATCAAGGCGTTCAACTATCCCGAGAACACGGTCGTCGCGAACCTGTGCGAGGGCCTGATGCGGCTGGACCCCGACTACTCGGTCAAGCCGAACCTGGCGGAGAAGGTCGAGACTCCGGATCCCAAGACCTGGGTCTACACGCTGCGCGAGGGCGTGCGGTTCTGGGACGGCGAGCCCATGACCGCCGATGACGTCGTGTTCAGCCTGCGCCGCCACCTCGATCCGAAGGAGGGCAGTTACTGGGCGTCGGACCAGATCACCGGCAACATCGACTCCATCCAGAAGACCGGTGACAAGCAGGTCACGATCCGGTTGAAGAAAGCGGATGCGACGATCAACTCCTACATGGTCACGCCCGTCGGGGTGGTCGTCCAGCAGAAGCAGCGCGCCGAGGCCGGCGCGAAGTACGGCACGCCCGAGGGAGCGGTCATGTGCACCGGGCCCTTCAAGCTCTCGTCGTGGGAGAAGGGCTCCAAGATCTCGCTGGAGCGCAACGACGGCTACTGGGACGCGCAGCGCCGGGCGAAGACCAAGCACCTCGACCTGCAGTTCATCGTGGACCCGGGCGCGATCGCGAGCGCGCTCGACACCGGCGCCATCGACGGATCGTACGACGTTCCCGTCGGGGCGGTGGACCGGCTGTCCGCGTCGAAGAACGGCAAGTTGTACCTCGGCAAGTCACTGCAGACGGTGGCCGTCATCAGCACCGGGAGCGGGCCCCTGGGGAACCCGGCGGTGCGCCGGGCTCTGGCGCTCGCCACCGACCGTGAGGCGATCGCGCAGACCGTGTTCGCGGGTACGGCTCGGGCGTCCCGATCGCTGGTACCCCAGGGCGGCTGGACGTACGGCGACGCCGTGTTCGGACCGGCGTACGAGGCCCTGCCGGACACGAAGAAGAACCTCGACGAGGCGAAGAAGCTCCTCACCGGGGTCTCCGCCGGCAGCGCGCCGATCACCATCGCCTACCCCAGCGAGCGCCAGTTCTATGCCGACATCCTCTCGGAGATGTCCAATGCGGCACGCGAGCTCGGCTTGAACATCCAGCCCAAGGGAGTTCCGAGCGCGCAGTACGGCGCTTTCTTCTCCGACGCCAAGGCGCGCGCCGGTTACGACGGCTTCATGACGACGAACTACATGGACATCCCGGACCCACTCGCCTTCCTACGCACGATCGCCGCCAAGGGGGGATCCCAGAACTTCAACGGATACGACGACCCGCAGGTGCAGACCCTGATCGAACAGGCCGCCACGGCATCGGACGACACCGCACGTGCCAAGCTGGTCGCCCAGCTCCAGGCGAAGGTGATGGAGCAGACACCCTGGCTCCCGATCGTGGCACCGTCGGTCCGGCTGTTCCTGAACAAGCGCGTGACCGGCGTCCCGGCTTCGTTCGTCTACCTCTACTACCCATGGGCTGCGAGCCTCGGTGCGGCCTGACACCGGTCTGCCCGTGGCGCGGCGCCGCGCCACGGGCGTCCCAGACGAAGGCATCGTGCCCCGGTGCGCTGAGCGCGTGATCCGGAAGCCCGAGATGGAGGCATCGTGTCGCGTTTCCTGACCAGGCGGCTGGGTGCGCTGGCCGCCACGCTGCTTGTGTCCAGTTTCCTCATCTACGCGGCGATGTACGCCGCGCCCGGAACGCCCGAGAGCTTCCTGGTCCAGGGCCGCACCGTCAGTGCGGAGGTCCTCGCGTCCATCCGCGCGCAGTACGGCCTGGACGACCCGTTCCTGCTCCGCTACTGGCACTGGCTGATCGGCGTGCTCGGCGGAGACCTCGGTGAGTCCCTCACCACCCGCCAGGACGTCGCGTCTCTGCTGATGTCCCGGATCCCGACGACCCTCTGGCTCACGACGTACGCCGCCGTGCTGATCGTGGTGTTCGGCGTCGCCGCCGGGGTGGCCGCGGGCCTGCGCGGCGGCGTCTTCGACACCGGCGTCCTGCTCGCCTCCAGCGTGGGGTTCGCGATTCCCACGTTCTTCGCGGCCGTCCTGCTCATGAGTGTCTTCTCCGTGACACTGGGCTGGTTCCCGGTCTTCGGCTCCGGCTCCGGGCTACCAGACCGGATGCTGCACCTGACGCTGCCCGCCGTGGCGCTCGCGGTTCCGGCGGCGGCTGTCGTCGCCCGGATCACCCGCACCGCCGTGGTCGAGGAACGCGACGCTGAGCACGTGTCCGTCGCGCTGGCCCGCGGTGTCCCGTGGCGGGTGGTGGCGCGCCGCCACATCGTCCGCAACGCGATGCTGCCCGTGACGACCATCGTCGGGGTGAACATCGCGGCCCTGGTCGCCGGTGCGGCGGTCGTCGAGCACGCCTTCACCTTGGACGGAGTGGGAGCCCTGCTCATCAATGCGGTGCAGCAGAAGGACTTCGCCGTCGTACAGGCCGTGGCTCTCGTCCTGGTCGCGGTGTTCGGACTGGTCAATCTCGTGGTCGACGTCCTTTACGCGGTGATCGATCCGCGCGTCCAACTCGGAGGTGAGAGCGCGTGAGCGCCGAAACCCTCGCGCTGCCCACGCGGCGGCGCCGGCGCGGCGGCGACCTGGCGAACCGGCTCCGGCCGCTCGGCGTCATCGCCGTCGCAGTGGTCATGCTGCTCGCCCTGGCCGCCCTGCTCGCACCCCTGATCGCCCCGTACGACCCCACCATCGGAAGCGTCGTCCAGCGTTACCGGGCGCCGGGCCCCGAGCACCTGCTCGGCACCGACCAGTCAGGGCGTGACCTGCTGTCCCGGCTCCTGTACGGCGCCAGGACCAGCTTGATGGGTGCCGCCGTCGTCGTGCTGCTCGCCGGTGCCGGTGGCACCGTTCTGGCCCTCGTCGCCACCTGGTTCGGCGGGCGTGTCGACGCCTTCGTGGGCCGCGTGCTCGACCTGCTGTTCGCCTTCCCGAACCTGCTCCTCGCGATCCTCGTCGTCGCCGTGTTCGGGACGGGCCTCGCGCAGGCCACGGTCGCGCTGGCGGTCGCCTATGTCCCCTACACGGCTCGCGTGCTGCGCAGCGTCGCGCTGCGAGAGCGGCGACTCGCCTACGTCCAGGCGGCTGAGCTGCAGGGACTGTCCGGGGTCGTGGTGACCACAAGGCACCTCCTGCCCAACATCGCGCCGCAGATCCTCACCGGGGCGGCCATCAACTTCGGCTACGCGATGATCGACCTCGCCGCGCTCTCGTACCTCGGCCTCGGCGTCCAGGCGCCGACCGCCGACTGGGGGCTGATGGTCTCCCAGGGGCAGGATTCCCTGCTCCAGGGTCACCCTCAGCAGAGCCTGCTCGCCGGGACGTGCATCGTCGTCGCGGTCGCCGCGTTCAGCGTGATCGGCGAGCGGCTCGGTGGCCGCAGGGCCGGAGGCAGGGCATGAACGTTCTCGAACTCGACGACGTCCGCCTCGGGGTGCCGGATCGCGGCGGGGACCGGGCGATCCTGCGTGGCGTCTCGCTGTCCGTCGCCCCCGGTGAGGCGATCGGTCTGGTCGGCGAGTCCGGCTCGGGCAAGTCCATGACACTGCGCACCGTGCTGCGTACCGAGCCGTGGGGAGCTCGCGTCACAGGCCGGGTGATGCTCGAAGGCGAAGACGTGCGGCGCCTCGGCGCCGCGGACTTGCGCCGGGTGCGCGCCGACGCGCTGGCCATGATCAGCCAGGATCCCCGAGCCGCGCTCAATCCCTTGCTGCGTGTCTCAGGCTTTCTGGTCGAAGGGCTGTGCGACGCCCGAGGTGGAAGCCGGCAACCGGCCGTTCGCCGGGCGCGCGACCTGCTGTCGCAGGTCGGGATAGCCGACGTCGACCGCTGCATGGACTCCTACCCCCACGAGCTGTCCGGCGGCATGCTGCAACGGGTCGTCATCGCCGCCGCGGTGGCGAGCTCACCCCGGCTGCTGCTGGCCGACGAGCCGACGACGGCGCTCGACGTGAGCACACAGTCGGAGGTCATGGCGATCCTCGACGACCAGCGCCGCGAGCACGGGATGGCGATGGTGTTCGTCACCCACGACCTTGAGTTGGCCTCGGCGGTATGCGACCGGATCGCCGTGCTGTACGCAGGAGAGATCGTCGAGATCGCGACCCCCGAACAACTCCACTCCTCGCCGCGCCACCCGTACACGCGCCTGCTGCTCGACTCGCGGCCCAGCCTCACCACGAAGGCTCCCATGCTCCCCGTTATCCCCGGACGGCCCATAGCCGCCTACGAGGTGGAGGATCGCTGCGCCTTCTCGGGTCGCTGCCCATGGGCGGCGCCTCAGTGCGTCGACGGCGAGGTCCCGCTCCTGCACGCCGCCGGCCGAGCCGTACGCTGCCACCGCAGTGACGAGCTTGCCGGCGAGCTTGCTCACCCGACAGCGACGGAGGCGACCCCGTGAGCGACACGACCGGGAACGTCATCGAGATCAGCGCGCTGTGCAAGGAGTTCACGACCGGCCAGCGCGGGCGACGCCGAACGGTCCGCGCGCTCGACGACGTCAGCCTCAGCGTCGCCGACGGCAGCTGCCTCGCCGTGGTCGGTGAGTCCGGCTCGGGCAAGACGACTCTCGCGCGGGTCCTCGTCGGCCTGGAACGCGCGGATGCCGGACACGTCGTTCTCGCGGGACGCCCGGTGGCACAGCGGCCACGCCGCGCGGAGCGACGCGCCCGCGCCCGGGACATCCAGATGGTGTTCCAGGACCCGAACGGATCGCTGAACCGCCGGCGCACGGCAGGATCGGCGATCGGCGAGGTGCTGGCGGCCCACCATCGGCTCAGCGGCGCCGAAGCGCGCCGCCGCGTCGACGACCTGCTCGACCAGGTCGGCCTGAGCCCCGCGCACGCTCGGGCGTTGCCCGGCGAGCTCAGCGGCGGGCAGAAACAGCGGATCGCGATAGCGCGGGCACTGGCCGCAGAGCCGCGCGTGCTCGTGCTGGACGAGGCCGTCGCCGCGCTGGACGTGTCGGTGCAGGCGCAGGTTCTGAACCTGCTGGCCGAGATCCGGCAGGCTCGCCGGCTCACGTATCTGTTCATCACCCACGACCTGTCCGTCGTACGGCAGGTGAGCGAGGAGGTCGTCGTCATGCGGCAGGGCCGGATCGTCGAGCGCGGAAGCACGGCTCAGGTGCTCGACGACCCGGGGCACCCGTACACCCGGCTGCTGCGCGACAGCGCACCCCGGCCGGGCTGGCGCCCTCGGCGTGCCACCGGCACGGACACCGCGGAGGCGCAGGCGTGAGCCCGCGCGAGCAACCGCGGGCGGCCGGAGCCGACCCGAGGCGGCTGCGGGTTGAGGGGGCTGACCCGAGGCCGCGCATGCATCCGCAGGTTGAGGGGGCTGACCCGAGGCCGCGTATGCATCTGCGGGTCGAGGGGACCGACCCGAGGAGGCGCGGTCACGACCGCGGCCGGCAGATCGGTGCCGAGATCGTGCGGGCATGGCGGACATACTCGGACCTGTTCGAGACCGCCGCCACGGCCCGGGGCGTGGCGCTCGACATCCCCGCGCTCGCCCTTGGCGCCGTCACCGCGACACGCGCGTGGGCGCCGGAACTCGTCGCCGAGATGGAGGGCGTCGCCGAGGGCGCCGGCATGCCGCTGTGGGTGGTCGCGGCGCTCAACGCGCGCACCGAGATCCTCGCCGCCGCCGGGGCCTCGCGCCCCGGCGAATGCTCCACGGTGGTTCACACCGGTGCCCGCACAATGGGCGGCCAGACCTGGGACTGGCACGAGGAACTCGCCGGGGCCTGGCACATCCAATCGGTACGCGGCGACACGCTTGGGTTCGCCGGCATCACCGAGCACGGGATCCTCGGCAAGATCGGCATCAACGAGGCCGGGGTGGGGGTGCTGTTCAACATCCTCGGGCACGTGGACGACGGTGCGGAGGGCGTACCCGTCCACCTCGTCGCCCGCCGGGTGCTCGGCACCGCGGCCTCGTTCGCCGACGCGATGGGCATCCTGAGTGACGCCCCGGTTTCCGCCTCCACCGTGATGACCGTCGTGACCGCCGAGCAGGTGGCATCCGTCGAGGTCAGCCCGGCAGGTGCCGTGGCCGTCCCGCCGAACGAGGGGGGCTGGCTGGTGCGCACCAACCATTTCCTCGACCCGCTGTTGGCCGCGGGCGAACTCCGGGGACGGCTCGAACCGGAGACCTACGACCGGTTGCGGGTGCTGGGCGCGCGGGTTCACGAGCGTCAGGGCCTCGACGGAGCCGACGATCTCGCCGCTCTGCTGACCGTGCATCCGGACGGCGGTGCCGAGGTGTGCTGCCATCCGCCGGCCGGTGGCAGCCTCGGCACCCGGTGGGAGACGCTGGCCACGGTCGCGGTGGAACCGGCGGCCGGCCGGCTCCTGGTCCACGACGGCGGCCCGTGCTCCGCACACGCGTCAACGTGGACCACCGTCACCCCACCGAGCACCAGGTAGCGCTGCCGTGACGACCGATCCGTAGCCGGTACGAGTTCGACCTGCCCCACGCGGCTGACGCGACCAGCTCACAGCGACCGCCGGCCCAGGTACGGGGCCGCCGGCCGCCGGCTCACACTGAACGCGCATGCGCAGGCCGAGATCGGCGATGAACCTGGCGAGCCTGGCGTGGATCGCGGGCAGGTCGCCGGGTTCGGTGACGCCGGCAAATGCCATCCGGCCAGGAGCTGCGCGAGGTCGAAGCCGATCGGGTACGCGCCCGGCCGGCTCCAGTCGATCGCCACGAACTCCGCCGAGCCGTCGGCCCGGATCAGCAGGTTCTGCGGGCAGGCGTCACCATGGACGAGGGTCTGGGTCAGACGTGGGCACCGCCCGTACCCATCCGCGGTCCCCGTCCAGGAACCCGGCCGGCGTCAGGCCCGCCGCGCGGAGCTCCGATTCGAGGAAGTCGTCGTCGAGGCGCCTGCTGAGGAAGAAATGGGTCCAGCGCCGGTCGCCGGCCGTGTACTCCATGGTGGCGGCGAGCAGATCGGGGCCCGGCCTGCTGACCTCCGTCATGCGCACGGTATGGCCCTCGTCGGTCCGCCGTTCGGACGGCTCCACCGTGTCGTACCACTCAGGCGGCTGACGCTGGAGGATCACGCACCCGCCGGCGGCGACGTGCTCGCGGCAGGTGCGCAGGAACGCACGGCGGAGCTCGTCGTCGGCGGTCTCGATCACATACGACATCAGCAGGACCACGTCGAACGTCGTGTGCAATGCCAAGGACTGGATGGGGGAGCAGACCGTCGTGGCCCCCCTGATGTGCGCGAGCATCTCGGGCGACTCGTCCACGGCGGTCACCTCGTGCCCGAGGGCCAGGAGGCTATGGGTGATCCGGCCCGCGCCCGCGCCGAGCTCCAGGATGGACGCCCGCTCCGGAATGGCCGCGTGGACGCGTTCCGGCTCACCCTTGGGCGTGAGCATGGCGTACAAGTCGACCGCGCACCCATCTGGCGTGATAGCCCCGGGGCCGGTGCCGTGGTACAGCTTCCGCGACGTCATGAGCCCATCCTGTACGACGGACGGCCGGGACGAGCGGGGCTTCGGCGGGTGGAGACGAGCGGGCTTCAGCGGGTGGTCAGTGCGGTCACGGCGGCGGCGTACATCGTCGATTTGATCGCGCCGAGGGTGGCGCGGTGCTTGCCCGCCAGCGGCCGGACCTGGTCGGCGGCGGCCTCGACCAGGCCGGTCTCGTCGGCGACGCCGTCGACCAGGGCGAGGTCACGGGCCTCGACACCGCCGAAACGCCGTCCGGTGGTCATGGAGGCGACCGCCGCGGCGGGGGTGAGCTTGGCCTGGATGAGCGCGGCCATGCCGGGGGCGAAGGGGATGTGGATGTCGACCTCGGGGAAGCAGAAGTAGCCGCGGTCGGACCGCATGATGCGGAAGTCGTGGGCGAGCGCGAGCATCGCCCCGGCGCCGAACGCGTGGCCGTTGACCGCCGCGATCGTCGGGACGGGCAGGGTGAGCACCCGGGCCAGCAGGCCTTGTACGTCGGCGACGTAGGGCACGAGCTGGGCGCCGTGGCCGGAGAGCCAGTCGAGGTCGATCCCGTTGGAGAAGAACTTGCCCCGTCCGGTGGTGACCAGCGCCGCCGGTCCGGGGTGGTCGACGACGGTGTCGAGCAGGGAATGGACGCTCTTCATCCAATCCGGCGCGAAACGGTTCTCCCCGTCGCCCAAGTCCAGCACGAAGACGCTGTCCTCTTGACGCAGTTCAGGCATGGTCGATCCTCTTCTTTCGTCCGGTGTGCGACTAACAGGTGACGACCTCGCTGAGGACGGCGTGCACGGCGGTGGCGACCCTGGCGGGGGAGTAGCGGGAGCCGGCCGCGGCGCACCGGCGAGCCACGACCTCGGCGTCCGGGCCGGTGGCCAAGATCGGCCTCGTCCCAGTGGCTGCCGTGCGTGTAGGTCCCCAGGGGCAGCGGCGCGGTGTCGTCAAGCGGCACCTCCTATGGGAGATTCTGGCCGCGCGGCGTATCTTCGCGGTGCGGAATCCCATGGTGGCCCCGGTGGACAGCTCGGACGACGGGCTGACGGCACTCAGTACGCTTCTGCTCGATACAGACCACGCTCCGCGATGGAGTCCGCGACCGGGTCGGGCACCAGATGACGGACCGATTGGCCGCGGCTGACCCGCTGCGGAGATCAGCGATCACGGGCATCCTGATCTTCACATAACCTCCGGTTGGAGTACCCTCCTGCGGGGGTATTCGCTTCTCTCCGCCCTCAACGGCCCGACAGGGAAAACGCAACTCCGCCGGGAGACGCATGCCGAACTTCGATCTCCACAGCCCCGCCTCGATGCCGCCGGCCAACGGGTACAGCCACGTCGCCGCTCTCGCCCCCGGCAACCGGCTCGTCTGGACCGCCGGGCAGATCCCGATGGCGCCGGACGGGACGGTGGCTCCCACGGGCGACTGGGAGGCGCAGACCCGCCAGGTGTTCCGCAACCTCGGTGCGGCGCTGGAGGCGGGCGGAGCGACCTGGGACGACGTGTTCAAGCTCACGTTCTATGTGGTGGACACCTCGGCCCTGCCGATCGTCCGCAAGGTACGAGACGAGTTCGTCAGCGTCGAACGGCCGCCAACGAGCACGCTGGTGCAGGTCGCCGCGCTGTTCCGGCCGGACGTCATGATCGAGGTCGAGGCCGTCGCCGCCGTCCCGGCCGGGTAGTCAGCCGCGGACCACACGAAGTCGGCTCCCAGATGTCGTCGAAAGCGACTCCTCGATCACGACTAGGCCGCGCACAACTCGGCGAAGCGGTGGGCGTCGATGTTGCCCCCAGAGACGATCAGGCCGATGCGCGGTGGTACACGCTCCAGCCGCCCGGCCAGCAGGGCGGCCAGCGGGGTGGCGCCGCTGGGCTCGATGACGATCTTCAGCCGTTCGAAGGCCATCCGCATCGCTTCACGGATCTCGTCGTCGGAGACCAGGACGATCTCGTCGACCAGCCGCTTGTTGATGGAGAAGGTCAGCTCGCCGGGGATGTCCGCGGCCTGGCCGTCGGCGATCGTCCGAGGGACGGGGATGGACACCCGCTCGCCGGCGCTGAGCGACCGCTTGGTGTCGTCACCCGCCTCGGGCTCCACGCCGATCACCCGCATGGCGGGCCGCAGGCCCTTGGCCGCCGTGGAGCTGCCCGCCATCAGGCCACCGCCACCGATCGGCGCCAGCAGCGCGTCGAGCTCGCCGACCTCCTCGATCAGCTCCAGCGCGGCGGTGCCCTGCCCGGCGATGACGTGCGGATGCTCGTACGGAGGGATCAGCGCCAGCCCGCGATCGGCGGCCAGGGCCTCGCCGATGGCGACCCGGTCGCCGTTGTAGCGGTCGTAGGTGACGATCTCCGCGCCGTAGCCGGCGGTGGCTTCCATCTTGGACTTCGGGGTGTCCTCGGGCATGAGGATCACGGCGGTGCTGCCCAGCTCGCGGGCGGCGAGGGCGACGGCCTGGGCGTGATTGCCGGAGGAGTACGCCGCGATGCCCTTGACCAACTGCGCGGGCGACAGCCGGGAGATGGCGTTGTAGGCCCCGCGGAACTTGAAGGCGCCGACGCGCTGGAAGTTCTCGCACTTGAGGAAGACCTCCGCGCCGGCGAGGGCATCCAGAGTGCGCGAGCGCAGGACGGGCGTACGATGCGCCACGCCCTTGAGCCGGGCAGCGGCTTCGCGAACGTCGCCCAACGTGACCGGAAGTGCGTTCGTCATGCTTAGTACTCCTGCGGGGTGTCGGATCCGGTGTGCCTGGAGAGGTGGCCGCAGGCGGAGCTCGCGAGATGCCGAGCCGGGCCTGCCACCACCCCATTCTCACCATGCGCTCCAGACGGCTAACCGGTGACCACCTCGCTGAGGACGGCGTGCACGGCGGCGGCGGTCCAGGTGCGCAACGGACAGGCGCCTCGGCATCCGGGTCAAGCTGCGGGTCAGCGGCGAGCTCAAGCCGATCCTCGCGATCGAGGACCTCCACGTGGACTACGCCGACTCCGGCAACCCGTTCGCCAAGGCTGACGCCCGTCCACGGCGTGGCACGGGGAGTCAGGGTGGCCGCGACGACAACCCTCATGCCCCTGCTCACCGACGCGACCGGCTCCACCACCTCGCTGGCTGTCGTAGGCGTCGATGGCCGTGCCCCACCCCATCGGCCAGGGCGTGGGTCTGCTGGTCGCCGGGATCGGTTTCGCCGGTGTCGGCCTGCGCTGCTGCGCATGCCCAACGACGACTTCGACCTCCCCGCCGGACGAGCCACAGTGGGAGCGTGACGTGACCACCTCACAGACGCGACCGCCGACCCGATCCTGGGCCAGCGGTCGCGGTTCAGGCGCGGTATGCGTCTACTGGCGTGGGACGTGTGAAACGAGCATTGGCATCAGCCGATGGTCATGCTGGACAGTCGTGGCTTGCTCCACCGGCGAATGATCGCGTCGATGGAAGTCACCGCGCCGCTCGCGTTGCCGCCGAATACGGTCTCATAAGAGAGGAGCACGCCGGCGCACCCTCTGCCCAGCCAGTGGGCGAGGTCGCAGATCTCGGCTCGTGTAGGGATGGAGAAGCGCTCCAGCCCCTCCGCGACCTGCGTGGCAAGAATCCATGGAATTCCGGCGGCTTCGGCCCCGGTCGCGATCTGCTCCACTGCCTCGGGTAGATCCACCCACGGAATGCTCAACGCGAGGTCACCGCGGGCAGCCATCACCATGTCGGCGACAGCGCAGATTTCCCGGATGTTGGCCACTCCGAGGGCTGTCTCGATCTTTGCGATCACGGTGATGTCACGCCCGTTCAGGAGTTCGCGGGCCTCGACGACATCCTGGGCGGAGGAGACGAAAGACAGGGCGACCGCATCGAACTCCTCGTACCGCGAGACGAATCGCAAATCGGACCTGTCCTTGGCTGTGATCGCCCTTGGCTTGAAGGCGTGCCCGCGTACGGTCAAGCCTCGCGCCTGGTCGATGACGCCCTTGGCCGGCACCTCGACGAGAACCGCACCTTCCGAGTCGTCCACGACCCTCAGCTGTGCTCCACCGTCGCCGACCGTGATGATGTCCCCAAGTGTCAACTGCTCGAAGAAGGCGAGGTCGGGTATGGGCAGGGCCTTGTCATGTGCCGGGTCGAGTCTCTCCGCATGCGACAGGCGCAAGCGGGTGCCCGGCGCCACGGGGACGGATGGTGGTCCGGCGAACTCGCCGAGACGAAACTTCTCCCCGGCCAGGTCGGCCACGTTTAAGCAAGGACGCTTCGCTTCCTCAGCGGCCTTTCTTAGCATCCGGGCCCGGTCGAGCTGAAGCTCTGGGGTGCCGTACGAGAAAGTCAGTCTGACCCCCGTTGCGCCCATGGTCAGAAGGGCGGCCTCCTTTCCCAGCGACGATGGGCCGAGGGTCATCCACAGGTGTGTCATGTTTGGTCCGATTCGGTAAGTGGCTGCTTGAGAAGCCACTGGGCGTAGGACTCGATCCCGTGTGTGAAATACGACGTCGGTGTGAAACGCTCAGAAGCGAGGTTGGTCAACAGCCGGGTCCGGCCGTCGACGTCCAACATCACCTGGCCTGGGCCGGGTCGCACCTGCCCGATGTGCGCATACGGGATCTGGTGTGCCGCCGTGATCGCGTTGAAGGCGGCCAACCGGGCTTGCGGAACGGTGAGCACCAGCTCCCAGTTGCCCCACGCGAGCATCAAGCTGCCCGGCTCCATGCCGAAGGAGCGAGCGACCGCGGCCACCGGCTCGCTGGGCTCCAGCAGGTCGGCCCCGATGATGAAGTCGACGTTGTTGCGGGTTGCCAGCTCGCGAAGGCACCCGCTCACCCCATCAGAAGCGTCCATGCAGGCACTGACCACGCCGGCGTCGCCGAGGATCCGGCCCTCTCTCACACGCGGCACTGGGTGGTAGAGGGCATGATCAAGGCGTTCTGCCGCGGTGCCGGTGACAGTTACTTGCTCCGGGTGCATGAGGCGCAACAGCGCCGCCCAGAACAGGCCCATCTCACCGACGACGAAGATCAGATCACCGGGTTGAGCGCCCACCCGTCTAAGAATGCGATCTCTTCGCACCACGCCGATCGCGGTGCCGGTCGACGTGAAGGAGTCACCGTCCTTGATGTTGCCGCCGACCACCGGGCAATCCCATTCGTCGGCCCCCGCTGACAGACCGTCCAGGAAGCGTAGGTAGTCGGAAACGAGCATCTCATTGGGCATGACAGTGGACACCACGATGCCGGTAGGGGTGGCACCCATGGCGGCGAGGTCGCTCAGGTTGATGAGCATTGTCATCCACCCGAAATGCCAATAGTCGGGATCCGCGATATCGAACACCAATGGCGTCGGGCACGGATCGGTGGTCATGACGAAAGTGTGCCCCTCGGGCGGGGCGCCGATCTCCGCGCAGTCGTCTCCAATGCCCGTCGACCCCGAACGGAAGGTACCGAACCGGGGAAGAACCAAGCTCTCCAGGATCGTGCGCTCGCCTAGCTGACCCAACTGCACGGTATCTGTGTTCACAGGCATTGGTAGAGTTGCCCCCTTTTATGCGGATCCATGCGGACAAATCAAGATGGGAGCTGATCGGCGCATCTGGTGCTGAAATACCCTCATCGCTTGGCCAAAATCTCGTCGACCGCAGGTAACAGGCGATTAAGAGTTTCCATGAATCGCTCGCGGCTGTCTGTCTGCATGTAGAGGTCTTGCCATCGCCATGTGTCTCTTCCCAGCGCCGAATTGTACAGGCGTCGCATCATCTGGTTGGGCGGTTTCTGGGCTACGCAGTACGTCCGCTCGCCCGCCTCCTGCACAAAAAGATATGGTTTTCTCGCTTTATGTACCATGTTCAGGTCGGCCAGCGAGGTGGGCTCAACGGCAAGTCCTTGATGTCGAAGCGCCTGAACCAAGCCTGCCTTGGCAGGTAGGCAATGCATGTGCGCATGGTCGATGCACGATCCGGCCTCGCCCGGAGACGTGGGTCCGTGCTCGAAGAACAATGCTTCTCGGCCGTAAAGCAACCGGAATAGGCGACTGACTCGCTGGAGATTGCCCTCCAGGCGGGTGAGGACGTCTTCAGGGCAGGCACCCATGGCCAGATTGTGGTCGACGGTGACAATTAACAGGTGGCCGTCGTCCAGTGGAGCGAGATCGGGGATGACGAAGAAGTCGCGATCTCCCCAGAGCACGCCTGTGGCGCCGGGCAGGTTCTCGATCCTGTTGAGGCGAAAGCGCAGCCCCGGACAGAATGCGCAGTCTTCGCTGCGGGTCAGGTCGCCCGACTGCTTGACGGCGAACACCACGTCGCAAGCATCTGAGCCCGCCGTGCGGTCGACCTCAGGTGCCGAGACGAGAAGAACGCCAAGGTCCAGCAGCTGCTGCCGCGTCTCTCCGGGGGATCTTCGCTGGCCTTCGGAAATGAGGGCCAGCACGCCTCCCGGGTTCAGCGTTCGTATGTAGTTGTGGAGATGACTCCAGTTAGGAACTGTCCGGCCTGGTCGTATCCAAAGACCATCAAATAGGTCATTGGGGTAAGGGAGCGGAAATCTCGCGCGTAGTCGCCGTTCCACTGTCGGGCGGCCATCAGGTGTGCCGGCTGTGGCGCAGGAGCCGTCACCAGCGACGTTGGCAACGGATATGCGGTGCTCTGCCAGGTCGCCTATGTCGGCTGGGCGCGTGGTCAGGGCCAGTACCTCACGGTTGCCAGGTAACAGACGGGAGAATGTCGGGAGAGCGATGTCAACGGCACCCGTGTCTGCCCGCAGGGACTTCGGTTGCACTTAACCACCTTTTTGGGACACAGCTATTTGTCCTTTGCATCCCCTTTGGGGTTAGTTCGGCCTTAATGGCATATGTCTTTTCAAGTGGGGATCACGGCTATCTTGAGGCCTGTGCCCCTCCTCGACAAGCGTCATGGGCAGTCTTAGGTAGCTGGCCGGCCCGAGAATTCGGTTGCAAGCCGATCACGTAGCACGGTCAGGCAGGGGCATCGGCGTTGCGTCACCGTATGCTGACGCTGATGTAGCGTGGTGGCGGACTACCTGTTCGTCCGTTGCTATTAACTAGGGCAATGGAAATGACTTCAGTGCCGAGCCAGCAGGGACTCTGGGACGCCTGGCACGGGCAGGCGCACGGCCCCGATGCCGAGCCCGTACATCGAGAGTTCCTCGATACCTTCCTGTCCCAGCTTCCTCCTCCTGATGGCGCGGGCCCGTTGCTGGAGCTTGGGTGCGGGCAGGGACACGATGCGCTTTATGTAGCAGGCTGCGGCTACTCGGTGCGGGCCCTTGATCTGTCACCGGCGGCAATCGAGCGGGCGAACGACAATCTGGGGGCACATCCAGATGCCGATGTCCGGTTCCTACAGCATGACACCGCGATGCCGCTCCCCTTTCAGGACGAAGCGTTCGACGGGATCTATTCCTATCTGGCACTCCACTACTTCGACGACTCCACCACTCGCTCAGTGTTCTCGGAGCTCCGCCGGGTCATCCATCCCGGGGGGACGCTCGCGTTCTGCGTGAAGTCCGTCAGGGACCCCCTGTTCGGCAAGGGCGACCTACTGGAGCCCGAGATGTACTCCTTGGACGGCCATGTTCGGCATTTCTTCGATCCTCGGTATGCCACCGGTTTGCTGCGTACATGGGAGGCGTTGCGAATCACAGAGAGCCGTGGCCGATACCTGGACTCCAGGCCCAGCGGACTGCTTCAGGTCATCGCCAGAAGGCCCGCAGACGAGGGCGTCGCGGCAGATTGACGAAGGGAGGCCGCTTTGATCATCGATGTCTCAGCGGTCGATCAGGGCCTCAAGGCTTCGCTGGGTCTCCTGCGCCGAACCTACTCCGACACCGATACAGGAGGGGGTTGGTATCACCAGCTGGACATGGTGCCTCCAGGCCCCACAGCCACGGGTGTCGCCCTGACCGCCTTTCACCAATGCGGCGAGACTCCCGAACACCTCGCTGACGCCCTCCGATTTCTGAAAGCTCGCCAGATCAAGTCCGACGATCCACTGCTGGACGGCGGATGGGCCATGAACACCAGTTTTGGACTTCCCGTGGTGGAGGCCACCGGCTGGGTTGCCCGCTACCTTGGGCTGGCTCGGTGCGGGCTGGCCGAGGACGGCCCGAGCGTGCCCCGGGCCTACCAGTGGCTCGTCAACAACCAGAATGGCGACGGTGGCTGGGGCTCCCTCCGCGGATGCCCTTCGCGTGTATGGCTGACTTGCCTTGCGTTACGAGCCCTGGCACAACTCAGTCCCCGGAGCCCCGCCGTCAAACGCGGCGTGGAATGGCTGCTGGCCCAGCAGAACCGTAGCTCCTGCGGGTGGGGCGAGAACGCCACCCGATCGCCTACCGTGACCCACACCGCACTGGCGCTGATCACCCTGGCTGAAGTCGGAGCCGACCGAACCGGAGAGAACATTTTCGGCGCCTACACGTGGCTGGAAACGCATCTGGACGCATCGGTGATCGATGACCCCCATGCCCGCATTGAGAGCTACAACGTCACCCATCTGGTGGACGGCACTCCCGCAGTGTGGCACACCATCCTGTTGCACTATGGCATGCCGATCGCCCTGTCCGCATTGCTTCGCCATCCAGGTGCTCCGCCGGCTGACCTGATCTGCGCGGGTTTCAACACCATCGCTCGGACTCAGCTAGAGGGCGGGCATTGGCAGAACATCCAGGGTGGGGACAGCGTGTCCATCTGGGCGCTCTGGCCTTTCGTCCAGGCTCTCGCTGATGTCCGGGATCTCTCCCCTGTCCGGTCGGCTGACCAGATCACCTGGTCGAAGGAGTTGGTCGTCATCCAGCGACAGGACGCGGGCGGCCGACCACTCACAGCCCTTCTCCGCGCGCAGCGCTGGCTTGCCGTTACACGCTTCTTCGCCCGTACCTGGGCTTCCCTCTTGCTGATCTTGTCGACGCTTACCGGACTGGTCCTGGTGGGCATCGGACGTTTCAATTGGAAGGACTACATTCTGGGCATGATCCTCCCGATCGGTCTCCTGGTCATCCAGGAGGCGAGACAACGGCGCAGACGGTGAGCCACCCTAGAAAGGGACCAATCTGCGGCCGTCTTATCCGCAAAAGCCATCTAGGACTTTGCGCGCGCGGGCGGTCGGTCCACGCATTGCGGCGAAAGCCCCCAACTGGCTCAACAAATGATGTGCGTGCGTGCTCCTCTCTTACGAAACCTTGTTCGGGGGAACGCGAGCGGCGCAGTCGTGGCCATGGACGCGCTCGTTCGCCGGGGGCGTACAGCGTCTCCAGTGCCAGGGCGATGTAATTGTCATGCAGCGCGCACCGGCGAGTTGACCAACGCCTATGCTCACTGACAGGAACCCAGGGGAGTTGACCAACGGGAGGTCGGGAGTTCGAATGGCCGACGCGACAAAGAACGACCTGCTGGAGCTTGATTACAAAACGACGTTCGACGCCTGGCGCCAACTTGTCGACATCAGATTCAAATTACTGGCCCTCATTCCTGTGGCCAGCGTCGTCGGGGTAAGTCAGGATATCCCTTCGGGGGCCTGTGCGGCCGCATTAATCTTCGTCATCGGCCTTGCGGTCTACGAAATCCGGAACACGCAGGTACACGACGCCCTCGGCAAACGTCTTATGGATTTGGAACGCATGCTGGGAGACGGCAATGCCGACGGCGACCAGCGTGGTTTCGGCCCCTTCTCGACGCGACCGCAGGCCTCACTTCACGCATTCGGCGTCCTGAGGATCTGGCACAACAGGTCGATCGGCATTGTTTATGGCACGAGTGCAGCCGCGTGGTTCTGGCGATTTGTGACATCATGGCAACTGGACTGGCCATTCGTGCTCAGAGGGCAGATTTGGTCGACGATCGCTACACTCATCGTCGGCGCCGTCATCTACCGGGAAATCGTACGCCTCTCTAATGTTCCACCGTGACCATCGTCACCGACCACGATCACCATGAACGGGATCCGTATGTAGGCGTACTCGGGCCTGAGCTCCTCCATGTCGATGCCTAGCAGGGGCACCATCACCGCCTGCACGAACACCGAACCGGCGAGAGCGCCACCAGCACCAGCCGTAACGCCAGCACTGTCAAATTCCCCTTCAATCGACCAGCGATGGAATTATCGAAGACAAGGGCTCGGCTCGGTTCTCCGTAGCAACGGCTCTGCTAGCCGCACACCTCGTCGGCGGCGATCCTGACCCGTACGGCCTTCGGGGCGGGGAGGAGGCATCGGACCTGCTTGCCGATGGGCGTGAGGGCGACGTCCCAGCCGGGGGCGAGCGCGTCGAGCAGCCACAGGCCGCGCCCCGACTCGGCCTGGTCGTCGTCGGGAGCCACGCTCGACCGGACGGGCAGGCGGGCCGGGTTGGGGTCGTGCACCTTGACCCAGATCCCCTTGGCGTCCCGCTCGACCTCGACGACGACCGGCGCCCAGTTCCCGCAGGCCCGTACGGCATTGCCGATCAGCTCGGACGCGACCAGCCGCGCGGACTCGGCCGTCTCGGTGTCCACCCCGGCGGCCCCCAGCATCGCGAACGTCACCTCCCGCACCGCCCGCAGATTCTCCTCACACACATTCATGTGCACCACGAACCCACCCGGCCTCGTCGCCAGATAGAACCCCAAGGCGGCTGTCCCCTGCTCATCCGTCATGATCGTCGGCCCCTCCGTCGCGTGACGTAGCCCTCTGTGTCACGTAATGAGTGCAGTCACTAACTCTCGGTGACAAGCACTATGACAGACCATGGGTCTTCGACACCTGGAGTTGCAAGGTTGTCACCCAGCTTCGTTCATGATTTCAGGAGTACCGGGCTTGCTACGCGCAGTGATGGAACACTGCGCCTATGCCTAACGCCCGTCCTGTCCCGACCGTCCGCCGACGTCGGCTGGGAGAGTCCCTCCGCCGGTTCCGCAACGCCGCCGGCCTGAACCTAGACGACGCCGCGGAAGCGCTCGGGTGGAAGGCTCCCAAGCTGTCGCGCATCGAGAACGCCAACGCCCACATACGGCCGGTCGAAGTATCCGCCCTGCTCACGACGTATGGCGTAACCGATCCCGAGGTGTTCGACGCACTGGAGGAGCTGGCCAAGGACGCGGGCAAGCGGGGATGGTGGCAGACCTACAACGGGATCGTCGCGCCCGCCTACGCGGACTACATCTCCCTCGAATCCGACAGCGACAGCATCCACATCTTCGCTCCGCTGCTCGTCCCGGGTCTCATGCAGACCGCCGCGTACGCCCGGGAGACGATCGCCGGCATCACCATGACGCGCACCCCCGAAGAGATCGCGGCCCTCGCCGAGATCCGGCTGGCACGCCAGGCCGTCCTCACCCGCCCCAGCGGTCCGCTGAAGGTATGGGCGGTCATCTCAGAAGCCGTCCTGCACCAGCGCTTCGCGGTCAGGCCGGACACCATGCGGGACCAGCTCCGCAGGCTGCGAGAAGTCTCGGAACTGCCCAACATCACCTTGCAAATCATGCCCCTGGACGCCACCCCACACCCGGGCAGCGCCGGCGGCTTCAGCCTGGTCGGCTTCCCGGACGCCATGCCTGACGTCGTACTCCTGGAAAACCTGATCGGTGCCTCATATGTTGAAAATGTCGCCGAGGTACAGACCTTCGCCGACGCGTTCAACCGGATCGTCGCCGCAGCCCTGCCGGTAGACGACTCCGTAGCCTTGATCGCCCGCATGGAAGAAGGCAAGACGACGTGACCACCCCCAAGCCCGACCTCTACGCCTACGACCTCTCCACCGCCAATTGGCGAAAGTCCTCCCACAGCGCCGCCGAGAACGACTGCGTCGAGATCGCCAACCTCCCTAACGGCGCCAAGGCCATACGAGACTCCAAGAACCCCGGCTGCGAACCGCTTAGGCTCACGGACACCGAGTGGGCAGCCTTCCGCCTTTCTGTGCTGTCTGGGCGAACTTGAGTAGCGACCAGCCCGTGCCCGTTCGCCGACGTCAGAAGAAGCCAAGGTCGGGTTGATCCGGCGTCCCTGTCAGCAGGGCACGATCGAGCAAGTTATTGAACTCCTCGCAGCTGGTTTCGGGTAGTAGCACGCATGAGTGGCAAGCGGCTCGATTCAGATTGTCGGATCCGCTGGCGTCGGACTCCATACACAGCGGGTCTGCGGAACACCACGAGATTCGCTCGATGGCCGTGCGAATGGAGGTCGCGAGATTTCCGGACTCGACCTGCGCCACGATGCCGCCGAGGCTTCCGGCGGAGTCGCTCGTCGCCGTGTAGATGAGGACTCCGGACATCTCGTTCGACACGTAAAGTCGTTCACGCAGTGACGCGGTGGGATAGCCGGAGTCGAGACTCCACTCATTGATGATCGAGTGTGCCAGCGTGTGGATCATCACAAGGCGTGGCGTGATCTCTCGGTCAGGGGCGAGGCCGAATCGAGCGAACCGCTCGCGATAGGCGGCGTCGATCGGAGCCACCCGTGCCCGAACGTCAGCTCGCTCCTCCCATGCGCCCAGTCGAGTCGTATCCAGACGCAGAAACACTCCCTCGCCGATGACCTCGATCGCCGGGAGCCAATCAGGCTGGTTCTCGGCGGTGTAGAGGGGTGCTCGGCGGCTCTGGTTCTCCGCGCTTGGGACCGCGAGGCGACTGAAGCCCTGAAGGACACGAACCTCGCGTAGCCGCTTGACCCGCATCACCCGGTCCATGCCATATTCCGTCGCGACCTTCTCGTCGGGCCACGGTACGCAGACGAAGTCCTGCTTTTCAGGCCTCTCCTCAGTCGTCCTGGTCAGAGCCTGATACTCCTCCAGCTTCAGCGCCGGCTCGGAGCCGTCCGAGATACCGGCTTCGTCCTGACGCCGACGCTCAACCGCCTGAATGATTTCCTCCACGCTGTACGAGCGATGGTTCGTGAGTTCCAGCTCTTCAAGGCGCTCGCGGAGGTCACGAGCCTTCCTTAGGGACTTCCAGTTGCGCTCGACGAGCTTCTGAACGCCTTCGGACCATGGAGGAATGGAAAGGGCGGACCGCATATCGGAGAACCAGACTCCGGACGCACCACGCTGCATCGCGCGTGGCAGTTCCTCACAGTTCTCCTCAGGCACGTTGCCCAGCCATGGACGCCTTCCCGTGCAGGAGTTTATGCCCTTCAGGGCGCCCTTGCGGAGAGAGCCCTCCATGGTGACGGGACGAACTCCGCAGCTGCACGAGATCTCGATATCGCCGAGCGAGGCGCTCCGTCCCGTCGCCTTGAGCTTCAGATTATGATCGCGGCTGTCGCCCCCCGCAGCGGTGGCGCCTTTGTGAAGCCAACGGAAATAGGGAAAGTCGTCGATATGGCCGGCGGCACAGCAGACGACAAATCTGGAGGGAACCAACTCCCGATCGCATTCCCTGCACTTGATCGGGCTACGGGTGGCACCGAAGAATCTTGCCTTCGCCAGCCTGTTGCATCCAGGGCAGGACTGAACCTCTGGAAATCGAACGACGGGAACGTCACCGTACTTGTCGCTGTCAGAGGCGGGGGGAAGCCGGAAACATTGAACTCCGAGTTCCTTCTGAAGCCGGCGCTCATAGATTATCTGGTCGTAAGGACTCAACTCCGGCCAGCGATCAAGGCCGGCGACCATGAAGGACTCGCTGCCTACTGCGATCAAGGAGCCCACCCCGTAGGTGGTGATCAGTTGGGCGCGGCGGACGCCACCGATGGGCTTCCCTTTCACCGAGTTCCCCTGTCCAGGTAGATGGTGGACTCCACGTCGACATCGCGCAGACTCCAAAGCGTTGCGAAGGAGTCCGCGGTTTGATCATCCGACTCGTCCCAGCGGCCGGCGTCGACCAGCAGTCCGGGCTGTCGATACGTACCGTAAATAAGGTTGGGTTCCGCTTCCGCGGCTTCATGCCACCGATTGATGATCTCGTCGATCTGCGCAGCGGTCATATCCCGCTCGGATGGCCCTGCCACGCGCTCCACGCGCTCCAAGATCTTCTGGCAGATCCCTCGGAGCTCTCCTTCGAAATCGGCGATGTACGCGGCAGCCTCTTTTGGACGTGCCATGGGAATCATGATTCGGGCGAGGCCGACGATGGCCGCATGGAGGGCGCGATCCCGAGCCCTCGTGGAGAACGGTGTCACGCTGGTGGCCTCCACCTGCCGGTACAACGCGGAGTGGTAGGCGGTGAAGTTCTCGTAGTGTGAGCGGTCCCTGGATCGGGCCGCGTTGAAGAGGGTGACCACGAGTCCGGGCCACTTCCGGCCGACACGGCTCGTCGCCTGGATGTACTCAGAGGTGGACTGGGGCTGCCCCATCATCACCATGAGGCCGAGACGGTCGACGTCCACCCCGACGGAGATCATGTTGGTAGCGAGGATCAAGCCCAGTGCGTCCGGGTACGGCGTGGCCATGTCCTGAAGATGACTCGGGATGGCGCTGGACGGCTCGCGACTTGTGAGTTCGATGTCGCGGCCGATATCACGCCGTTTCTGACCGAGAGTCTCGCGCAGGAAATCAAGTCGATCGTTGACGTCGTCCTGGACCTGAAGTTTTGCGCCGCCGAGGAGTCTCAGGCTGTTGAAGTAGCCCAGGAGCGTCCAGTACGTATCCCGTACCGCATCGTCTCCCTCGATCGCCTGTGCATGGTGAAGAAGAGCCGCATAGGTTCGCACCATCAGGCTCGTCTGGCTGGCGGCGGGCGCCATCAGGCCGACGTACCGCCTACTTGCCTTGCGCGATGGCGGAGTTTCGACGGAGAAGTAGGAATCGCGTGCGTCCAGTCCCGGCGGCGGGAACTGCTCGACACTGCGGTCGAAGAGTGCGCGACCTTGTTGTACGGCGCGGCGGATCGTGGCTGTCGACGCCACGACCTTGGGGCGACGCCCGATCAGATCGATGGCGGTCTCGTACAGGCCGGCGAGGGTTCCCAAGGGACCGGAGATGAGGTGGAGCTCGTCCTGAATGATCAATTCAGGTGGTGGTTCGGCGCTGAAATGATTGAAGAGATTCCCGATCTCAGGCTTCCATGGGAGGCCGGCGAACTTGTCGGACGTCGCAATGATCAGTGTTGGCTGGGCGGCGTAGATGCTGTCATCCACGACATGGATCGGTAGCCCGCGGGCGAAATCACATGTGCTCGTCTCGCAGGCGATGACCACACGATCGTCCGAAATCTTATAGTTGTAGTGATCGAGCGCGGTCCCGCACCAGGGGCACGAGCGGATTTGAACAGGGTTCTCTTCCTGGACTTCTTCCTTCTTGGCCAACCTGCGTAGCGCATTTTTGGCTTCGTCCAGCGTATTGGGCGTGGAACCACGACCGACCCACATGCCAATGGAGATTTCCGTAGAGCCGAGGCGCTCGGGTCGATCCAGCCGAAGTCGCTCCATGCAGCAAATCAGCAGGGCCGCACGTTCAAACTGTTGAACCGTGAGAAGGCGGAGCGTGTAGCGCATGAGAACGGTCACCCCGCCTCCCCTGAGCGGATCACGGAGACGCCTGAGGAAGGTGGAGAAGGCGATTAGTCCCAGATATGCTTCGGTCTTTCCACCGCCTGTGGGAAACCAAAGCACGTCAGCGATGTCGCGATCATCTGACTCGTGGTCGGCCATTCCCTGCAGCGAGAGGAGTATGAAGGCGATCTGAAACGGTCGCCAAACTCCCAGAGTTTCATCGGGGGAGGTGTTTTCTTTGTCAGGGGACTTAAGCCACTCCGTACGAGCACGCTGCATGGCCATAGCCCGATTGGCCAGCCGGAACGCCTCCATCGGGGCAGGATCCATGGAATCCGCAAGGAGCTTGATCCCGGCGTCCATACGGCCGCAGGCCGTCTTGCATCGTTCGAGATGCTCGACGGCGGTCGTCCGAAACTCTCCATCGAGGATGTTCTGGACCTGTTCGGATCTGCGCTCGATCCACTGTCGATATCCCGACGTCAAGTCCTGGAGCGCCGAGACGACCTCGGTGTCGGACGCCGTTGCCAGGTGATGAATCCCAAGACGTTCTACATTGATCGTTGGATTGGAATCGGCCAACCGAAGATCGTGCGTAGGGACGAAGGTAGTGCGGATCCAGGCGGCGGACGGCTTGGCCTCCATGTCATTGACAACGACCTCTGATGACTCCCACTCCACTGCGCAGCCGTGGCCGGTGGCGAAAATCGGTGCATGGCGGTAGAGCAGCCGATACGAGTTGAGCTCTCTGTCGGAGTCGGCTGAGCCAAGCGAAGGACGCTCAACAAACGGGGACGAACCGTCCACTCCCCTTACCGTGACGCGAGGCTGGAAGAAGGCGGTCGCATCACGGTCGGCGCTGTTGGTGGATGACCTGAACGTATTGATCAGTGCGAGCGTGACAACGGCGACTCCTTCAGCATCGGCCTGCCGTACCCGAACGAACAACTCCAAATTATCTGTGATCGGAATGGGGGCAGGCTGGCCGGCTACGGAAGTCTTTATGCTGCACGGTGATATCGAGATGGGCTCACGGCGCCAGGATCGCTCTGCCACCGCATTTGTGCGACTGTGCCGCTCCTCGACCGGCTCTGGGACATAGCGAGCCGCCTCCACCTCGACGAGGATCGTGTCCGCGACGGTGACGTCAACAGAGAATGTCATGCCCATGGATGACGGATAGCGGACATTGGCCATGGTGACAGCAGGGTCGGGGACATCGGCCGGATGCCGATTCTCAAGCTCCTCGTCCGGGGCGTTGCTGTCAGCCACGCTGTCTTCCGACTGGGGAAAGAGGATGCCCGCCGCGTATTTGGTGATCGGCGGATCCGTGATCACTTCCTCGGGGAAGGACGGTCCGATCAGATCACGCTCCAACCGCGCCACCAGCTCATCGCGGAACGCATAGTGCTTGTCGAAGGTCACAGATGCTCCCCATCCCAATCGAAACGGCCAAGTCCCGTGATCCGGGGTCGCAGCCATATGCCTGACCATCCGAGACCGGCGTTGATGCCGGCGACCTCGCGACCGATCACAGTCTCCACACTGTCGACCCGAAGCTCCTTGATGCTGGAGGGCCGTCTGCGGCCACGACCCGGAAGAAGCGTCCGCAGTGCCTGTGCGAAAGCATCGGTGGTCACGCCTACGCGCCGACCCTCATGCTCAACGGCGTATCTCGGTACGTCCTCAGAAGACGGTCCCGGGAGCTGAACCAGGGTGATGGGATCTCCAGCCCGTACCGCTGAGGTCAGGTAATCCTGGATCCCTCGCGGGTCTTCTTGAAAACCGACTGTGCCGGCGGGATCTTCGGCGTTCACATCATCGGGACGGATCTCCACCCCAAGATGGTGCTCTGCTTTGAAGCCGAGTTCGGTCCACCGCCCGTCGTGCAGCTGCTTGAGGTGCCCCGAAGATAGTTTCGTAACCGGCTTCACATGTATCAACAGGTCACGGGGACGAGTCATCGCGACGTACAACAACCGCGCGCGTTCGGCCTGCTCTATCGGATCGTCGTCCGGTGCATCACCTGGATCGATGACGATGACCTGTTCGAACTCGAGGCCCTTGACTCGATGAATCGTGGAGACCGTGAGCGGCTCCGACGGCTGCTGGATGAGCTCATCGGGAAAGTCTCCACGCAACAGCCTCCGACGGACAACCGTGAGATCAAGCGTATCGCCGCGAGAGCGCGAATCCATTCGCCGGAGGAGGCCCCATGCCTCCTCCGGATCTACGCCGGAATCCTTCAGGACGGCCAGGAAGGAGTCCTTCGTGGGCTGTTTGGAATCGAGGCCGCGGAAAACAGCACCAACCCACGCAGGGAGGACCTTGTCCTGTGCGGCTCGCTGAAGGCGGTGGCGCACGCCGAGCTCATGAAGGCGCCTGGAGATCAGGAGGACTTCTCTGTTGCCTCGACACAGCAGTGCGGTAGGTGCTGTCATACGTGCCAGGACCGGGGCCGCCTGGTCCAGCGTGCCGAGCGAATCGCCGGACAGGAGTACGGTCCTGAGATCGCGCTGGAGCTGCGTGTAGGGTGCGTCGACCTTGCCTAGCGCGCCGCCGAACGAGAGGGCGGCCCCGGCCTCCGGTTCCCGGGCGCGAAAGTTACCTGCGAGCGAGACCTCTAAGAGATCGTCGGTGAAGCGCTTGCGCACGTCGTCGTACAGCCTGGCCGCGCCTGCTAGACGTTCCTGCGGATCGCTCAGTTGGAAGCCGTAGATGCCTTGCGCAGGGTCGCCGAGGAGGGTGAAGCCGGCAAGATCGGTACTGAGTAGAGCCATGACCAGCTCAGCACGATCGCCGACGAGGTCCTGGACCTCGTCGACGACAAGATGACTGACCTCCCCGATCAGCTCCGCGGCGTTCGGGTCTTCCTTGATCAGTCGAGTGGCCTCTCGGATCCGCTGATCGAAGCCCTGCCGCTGCCATGGACCGTCCGGTGCGACCTCGGACAGAAGCCATGTCGCGTAGGAGTCGAATGTCCGGACGTCGACCTGCGCGGCGGCGGAACCGAATGCGACGAGGCGATTGCGGATCTCGCGGACAGCCGCACGGGAGAAGCTCAGGACCAAGAGCTCGGCGGGTTCGAGTTCCTCCTCGTCGATGAGAAAGGCCAGGCGGCGGATCAACGAGAACGTCTTGCCTGTTCCGGCAGGAGCCGTTACCAGGAGGCAAGCGGTCGCGGGCGCCTCGACGACGCGTTGCTGCTCCACCGTCAGCTGAACCTGATCTGTCATCGGCTCTTCCACAGGTATTCGAATTGGCGGAACGCAAGCTCTTCACCATATTGAGCGATGTTATCGGCGACATTTACGATGAGGCATTCCTCCTTGCCGCCGTTCAGAGGACCGCGGATACCTCGACCGATCATCTGCTGATAGACGTTGGGGCTGTACGTGGGCCGTGCGACGATCACGGCCCGCGTCGCCGGGGCGTCGAATCCCTGAGACAGCACGTTGTAGTTGGCGAGCACTCGGATCTTGCCCTGCCGGAACTGTTCGATCGCACGCCGGCGCTGACCCAGGTCGGTGTCACTCGATACGGCGGAGGCCGAGATCCCCTTGTGAGTAAGGAGCGCCGCCATGGTCTGAGCGTGATTGACGGACGTGGCGAAGAGGAGGATCGGCCAGTTGTCCGGCAGGCCGAGGATCTTGTCGATCAGAATCCGGTTACGGATGGAGTCGTGGCCGAGTCGCTCCTCCGCTGAGGCCGGGAGACGACGCAGCTGCGTGAGCGTGTCTCGCTCACTCGCGCTTAGATCGAGCTTGACGCCCGGCAGGACCTCATGTCTGACCTGGGCCAGCACGCCAAGCTCCTGTAGCGTAGCGTACGGCTCGGCGCCTAGGATCTCCGTACCGTTCCGGTGGTGATCCAGTCGGTTCCGTCCATAGCGAGCTACCAGCCGGTCCGACTCGTCCGTATTGGTGCCCCGGAACGGCGTTGCGGTCAAGCCGACCAAGGGGCAGCGGGAGCGATGGGGCGTCAGGCCTAGGGCAGCCAAGACCCGCGTGTATCGCGGACTGATCGAGGTATGGGCCTCATCCACGATGACGGCTTGAGCGTTGCGCAGCCACGTGTACTCGTCCGTCTCGATGACCTTCTCCAACTTGGCGTCGGTGGCGATGACGAGGTGATGTCCCTCCTCCACGGGGTCCGCTTCGTTCATGGCCCACAGTCTGCTGACGGTCAACTGCCGGGCCGGGCCGGTGTGGCGCCATACCATCTGCCAGGTCTGGACCGCTTGCTCGCACAGTTCTTCCGTCTGCGCCACCCACAGCACCGGGATGGAGACGAGCTCAGACGGAAGCGAGCGCAGGCGGCGGATTACCGCCTCGACGGCGACTCTGGTCTTACCTGCTCCGGTCGGCAGGCTGAGCATTCCTCGTTGAGCGGGCTTGCTCTGGAGGACCTCCTGAATTCGCCCGACCATCAGCTCTTGGTACTCATGCAACGTGGGAAAGTCCACCGGGCCCTGCACAGTGAGTACTGGGTCGAGACTGGGCTGTCGGAACCCGGCGTATTCGGTGGGAAAACCCAGATCGGCGACGAATGCCTTCGCCTGATGGTTACCGGCCATCTGGGTTGGCACCGGGAAACCACGATCCTCAAGTTCCTGTCGGAACTCCCGCAGAACGCCTGGGCCGTGCACCGCAAATGCCAGCTCGGCAACGGTTCGGTCGCTGACGAGACCTTCCTCGGCCTCGATCGCGTTGACCAGACCGTATGGCAGCCGTTCCCGCAGCACGTCACCCCCGAGCATGGCCAGTAGTTTTTCCCTGAGATCCGGCAGCTCTCTGACCTTGACGATCTGCTGGTCTCGCTGGATGTCCTTACGGTGCTGGAGGACCTGCTGACAGCGTTCTTCTGTGAGCCCAAGTTTGAGAAATGCGTTCAGCTCCCGGAGTAGTTCCAGGTCATCGCCGTGGTCGCGCCAGTAGATCGACTCATCACGTCGACCGATCTCGACCGGCTCCGACGTCTGCCCTGACGGCGTACGAATGAGCTGCTCCAAGGCCTCACAACGCAGCAGGTGAAGGCCGCGCAGCGGGCGTCCCGGCTCGAATTTCAGTTGGGGGAACACATCCTCCAAAGGGATCGGCTGACCGGGGTACGTCGCGCGCAGCTCGGTGATGTACACCTCGTCGAACGTCTTCATCCCCCACTGATCCACAAGCTTGGCGACGTCGTCCGACCTGGGAACCAGCAGAGCCGGGAGACCACCCGCCATGAGACGTCGGTATTGGCTCTGATCCGCGGTGGCGACAACGTCCGCAGGAGCACAGGTGACCCAGGCCTCCCCCTGCTGGCAACGGATTTTCGGGGGAGCGCTTAGCTGAGTGACGGCCAGTGCGTAAAGCATGCCGAGCTCGATATGCCTCTCGCTCTCAAGAGCCTGCTTGAGAAGAGACAGCCAGAGCGCCCCCTTGATGTCCTCAAGGGTGTTGGCGAGGCCAAGAGCACGTGCAAGACCGGGATCGATATCGGCGACCGGCAGGACACGAGCTTCGTCCCTCAGGCCAGGACCGACGCAGTCGGCGGTGCGACGGATGCCCATCGATGTGGTCAGTCTGCCGTGCTTGGCAACGGCCCATACCAGCGGTGACTGAACGGACAGGGGCGCGTCATCTGGGCGAGTGAGCGCGTAGACCGACCAGGTCGTGACCATTCCGGTGGTCGGGAGGTGATAGATGAACCTGGAGCGGGCTGCTGGCGTCAGGCCGGACAGGAGCCCGAGGTGACCGGCGGGATTCGCCCCTGCCACCACGATCTTACTTAGCTGTGGCCTCCGATCACCGGATGGAATGAACCTGTAGTACAGGTCGATCATGTTCGACCGGTACTCGTCGAACCACATGGCCCGGGAAGGATCCACGTCAACAATTGGCACGTCGGACATGCCCAACTGGCGCAGCAAAGCCATGTCATCGTGGTGGAAGTCCTCGTCCACCACGAAATCCCCGTCGTCAGGACTCCCAGAGGGGATGACCGCGCCGGGAAGGAGGCAGTCGCTCAGTCTCTTGTAGGCGCCAGTGCGTGTACGTACCTTGAGCTCCGCGACCACACCTCGGCTGGTCAAGTGTTCGACGGCACGCTCCGCGCCTGTCGCCCTGGCAAGCAGCCACAGCCGGTCCCAGTCCGCTCCTCCGTAGCGGACGAGATCACCTGACACGGCTGCGGAAAAGCGTCCGAAGGCGTCTGCCTCTCTGATACCGAGACTGTCGAGGAAGCGAGAGGCGGCTGGGTCGTTCTCCAACTCCGGGTCAACGTAGACGGTGCCCTCGGTGGACGGGTCCATGGGCGAACGTCGAAAGACCTTTCCTTCCTGAGGGGGGACCAGCCGGCCGTCCTCCGTGCGCAAGACCGCAGACCTGATCGCCTCTTCGCTGTAGGGGTGCTTCTCCGCGGCCAGCTCCGCCACGATGGACAGCGCAACAGCTGAGGCGGCGGTGGAACCGTCGGCGACCACGGCCTCCAACCACTCCCGAACGGTGGCTGCTCTGCCCCCTGCCTCCTCGATCAGAGTGTCGGCCCGGGATCGACGAGTCGCCGTTCGCTCGACGGAGGGATGACACCACGCGACCGGGCGGCCAGGGTAGGCGGCCCACCGCTCCACCAAGGTCATCCAGCGCCGCCCGTCATCGGTCGCCGGCGCCTTCGGGTGGATCCTTATCTCCTTGGGTTTTTGGAACACCCCATCCTGATCAGGTATTGAGCGGTTCTGCGCCGCCTCGGTGCGGACCAGTTCGGTAAGCAGTGAGTCAGCCCAGTTGCGGACCTCCCGGCCACGTGCGGTGATCAGCTCAAGTGGCTTCGCGGGATCATCCGGTGCGGCGAGATCCGGCAAGGAGGTCACGATCAGGCGAGCGGCCTCCTTCATCAGCTCCTGATTGAAGACGTTCCCCTTGAGGATGTGCTGGCGGTCCTCGTTGGTCTTCCATGCGGCATTGAGGACACCGCTCAAAGTCGTTTTGTACTCAGTCGGGAAGAAGGCCCAGAAGGTTCCTTCCCGCTGCCAACCTGAGCCTGGAACAGCCCATGCGATCGGAACTTCAACTCGATTGCGGTATTCGCCGGCATCGGTCCATGCCTCGTCGGACAGTCGGGAGTAGGTCTCGAAAACCGACCACTCCAGGGGCTCTGCTACGACGTCGTTCTCAATGACCTGGAGCGAGCGGCGAACACCTTCCCCTCCTACGATGATCTCCTTGCGGTACGTCTCGTCTCTGCGGTCTTCCAGGATCACGCGGCCGGCGTGCGGCGAGAACACCGCGAACACCTCTGGGAACTCCCGCAGCTGCACGGATAGGCGGCTGGCGACGCCGCCGTTGCGGAGAGGAAGCTTGACCACGGTGGCGGCCCAGGACATCAGCTCGTCCAGTGTCGCGTCCGAAACGCGCTCCTGGTCGGCGTCAAGTAGGTGCGCGATACGGAGAACCGGCGTGGGGCCGGAGGCGGGAATCCGTTCGAGAATCTGGGCACGAGCACGGCTCGCGGACCATCCGAAAGAGCCGGTGCGACTGAAGAACTGCGGCTGGTCCGAGACGCTCAGGACGGATTTGAATCCCACACCGAATCGCCCGATCTCTGCACCACGCTTACGCGACAGGTGCGAGGCCAGAATGGTTCGGGCCCCCTCTGGAGTGATCGGGTGTCCGCGGTTCGCGCAGTACAGTGCCTCCGCCGTAAGAACCACGTGGATCAAGCCGTCCGCGGTTGATCGAAGCTCGTCCGCGCCATTCTGGATCAGCTCGAACAGCTGTCGAGTTCCATAACCACCCTCCCGTACGGACGTCTCGATGTTCGCGTGTTCCTCGACCAGATCGGTGTTGGCCACGTAGGAGTTGAGACATGCCTCGGATTGGGCCAGGACGACCTGAGCCACCGGACCGTCCTCGCCTGCCCAATCTTGTCGGCTAACATGCAGGGCCCCGTTCGGACTTTCCACCTGGATTTGCCCTCCTCGCCACACAAGGGACGATGCTGTAGAGACGTTCATGCCAGAGAGGCGCAAACTGGGCAGAACTTTGCCGGCTATGCCTCTAGGTTCGCCAGCCGGTAATGACCAGGCGGGATCTCCTCGGGACTGTCGTCATGTGACTGAATAAGCCACCCCTGGTCGATCAATTCACGGAGCTCCTGCCGCCACGTCGGGGTCTTGGCGACGCGTTCGAGCTGCTGGGGACTCGCCGGCCACGGGCTGATGTGAAGGAGATACTCGATCAGTCTTTCGGCGGAGTTCGTGCCGCCGACGGACGCGATGGTCGTTTCGCTCGAAGCAACGGACTCCTCCAGCTGGGGCGCGTTCAGACGGTACGGCGCCTCAGCCCCCGAACCGAGGGTGTCGATATCCCAGCCGACCGCGCGAAGCTCGCGGATGCGCCGCGCCCATGCACGGATTGCCGCTACACCCTCCAGCTCTTGAGGTGAGACCTTCTCGCCTGGATGACTGCGGAAGTACAGGAGGAGGGCTGTCCGGGCACCGCCGATGACGTCTTGACGCACTTCGGCAAGGGCGTCTCGCGATTCGGCCAGACAGGTACCCACTTTGGCCGCTGTGTCCAGCCAGTCGATGGGTCTTAAATTCTCACGCTGTGTGTTCTGGACGATCCCCAGAGCGTTCTTGAGCGACTGTTCGAGCTTCTCCAACTGTTCCCCATGGAGATGGTGAGCGCCGCTGCTGGAGGAAGGTTCCATGAGCTGTGAATACCTTTCTCATCTCATCGTCCCATCGTCTCATCGCCCCAGAAAATGGCACGCTAGCGCCTAGGCCGGGTGATACAGAGCCTCGAGAACAAAAATGGAAATCTGCTCTGCCGGTCTGCGCGAAGGGAAAGGTGAAGGAGGTTCCGTAGGGCTTATAAGCCTGCCTGCCCACGTCTTCAGGCTTGGAGCTCATCCAGACGGGGCAGCGACTCGAAGCGAGTCGCTTGACGAGAGGGTAGGCGTCTTCTGGTTGGTATGTCAAGAAGCGGCAATCATCACCTTTGATGATGATCTGATGATGGCAGTGATCGGGACAAACATGTATGATCGTGATGAGATGGGTATGCAGGTGCATTATGCAGCATGTCGCGCATGTGGTCGTATTTGCGAACTCTACTTGCGCTAGAGCGATTAGTGCTTCACTCTCGTCCTTATGCCCGGCGATCCCGGGCTGCTGGCGCAGTTTCGTAGTCTCATGCTGATGTAAGCAATGCGCGTGCACTGACACCTGGTCGGGCGGAAGCCGAGGGTGTCAGGGGCGGCAGGTGACAAGGGGACAAGGGACGGTGGTGCGATGCAGTAATAGGAGCAAGCGTCGCGATAATTTGGGGTACGCGTCTTAGCGCCTACACGTCGCTTGGAGACCTGATCAGCTCGTATCCCTGTCGGATAACTTTATCGAGTGTCTTCCAGGGTTGTGACCTTGGGGGTGCTTGTCATGCATCATTCAGCAAGACGATGGAAGTGAAGCGGGGACTCCGTCGTCGTCTGGTAGAGGCATGGTCGCGGGACATTGGGTTGCTCTACGGGAGCCACTCACAGTTCATGGCACATTTCAGTGTTCAGGCCTACGCGATGCAGCGAATTGATCACTCTGATCAGCTTGCACGTGCGCGCGGGTAGTCAATGCTTGCTGTGGCGGTCCAGGGTCGCCTCAAGTCAAGGGTTCGATTTCCTTGCCTCGAGACCACCTTCTAATCGATAAAGAGTGGTACTGGCAAGGATGCTGGCACCCGAACCGAGAACGGGGTTCCCCCCATGGGTAACAAGGCTTCTAATGGATCTACCGGGAATGACAAGCTGCCTTTGCGGTGGGCGCTGGTTATTTTCGTCGGCACCGCCGTGGGCATCGTCACTGGCATCGCCAGCGGGCTCGGCGTTGGCGTGGAAGTGGGCTTGGTGTGTGCAGGATTTCTGCACATGGTGCTGCCCAGTGACAAAAACTGACCTTTTGCTCTGACGTTTTCCCGTGCCGGCAGTTCCTTATGGACCTCTTTGCCGGCACGGGGACCGTAAGCTCGGAGCTTGCCGGGAGGCACGGCGGGAAGCGCACGTAGATCTCTGGAGAGCGCCAGATGGTTATCAGACGTGCTCAACGTCTGTGCCGACGGCGTGGCCAGGGGAGATAGGCCCTGACGTTCGTACAGATCTCCATGTCGTAAGACTCTGCAACAGCCCCTCATTGGGGTGGCCCCAGTCGAATGCAGCAGAGAGGATGTGCATGGCCAACCGCGGGGGGACGGCGTTTCCGATCTGCTGACCTACATCTCGTCCGGACCATGGGTAATCGGCAGGGAAGGTTTGAAGGCGGCCCGCTTCCGCGAGGGAGAAGCGCTCCATCTCAGCACCGTCCGGGGAAACGACGCGGTTGCGGAAGATCTTTCCTGTTACCGTGGCTGAGGGTTCACAAGAGGCGCGACGGCCGCGCGCTTTGGGATCCCCGCCGGTTCCGTAGTTCGAGATCACGAAGAACGGCGATCGTCGATCAAGCACTTCTGCCATGGTCGTCCATTCCAGAAGCTCTTGGTCGCCGGCCTCGCGAGGGACGCCCTTCCGGTAGGGGCGGTGCGTAGGCTGAGGCAAGGTCGCCTTTTCGCCTTCATCGCGCTTGCGAGCTATCAGTACCGCTCGCCTGCGGGTCTGCGGAACGCCGTATTGCTCCATGCGGAGGATGCCGCAGTCCACCGAATAGCCTTCATCATCCAAGGCCGCTGCGTAAGCCTCCCATACCGGTAGTACTGCGGGGACCTGCTCAAGTACGATCGCCCGATATGGGGTGTTCTTCTCGTCGTCGATTGCTTCAAGGGCCCAGCGGAGAGGTTCCAGCACCAAGCCGGTTCGCTCGTCCTCCAGCTTCGCGAGATCTCGATCGATCTCTTCTCGGTCCTCTCGGGCGACCATACGCTTGACGAAGCGGAGTACTTCGTCGAGCGCCCTGCGGCCGGCTCCTGCGCCCGCGACAGTGAAGGTTTGACATGGTGGTCCGCCCGCTAGTACATCCGCCTCAGAGAAGTCGGAAGGGCCATAGTGGCGTACATCCCCCTCCACTGTTGCAAGGCCGGCGGCCCGGCGGGTCATACAAGCTGAAGCGTCCCATTCCACACCCACCGTTGCGACACCCAGCTTCTCTGCTGCGACGTCTAGTCCACCGGGGCCGGCGAACAAATCAACGATCTTGACAGGGTGCACATGATCTCCAGGGGTGTGTCGTTCGGGACGATGTTGCCACAGTTCCTGGATCAGCTGTCCCAGAGCGAGCAAGCTGGCGAACGCGCACCGAGCGTCACTGAGGGTATCAGCACGCGCCCTCGTAGCAGTGGTCACGCAGTGCGTTGTGCACACAGCTGGCAGTGTCAAATCGCAAGCGCCGGTACAGGGGGCCTCTCGCGAAGGTGTGTCTGGCTTCTCGGCGGGGAGCGGCAGCGGCTCTCGTTGACGCAAGTCGACCTGCGCGCAGACGTGCTCGCCTCAGATATGCGAGCCAGGGGCCGGTGGTGGTTCGGTTGTTCCCGGAGACGTAGATTGGCGTAGGCGTGCGGCGGGTCCTTGTCGACGATCATGACCGGGTCGGAGCCAGCTCTCCAAACCGATGACCTGGCCGCCTAGCTCTACGCAGACTCCAGACTGGTGAACCGTCTCATCGGCAACTCCTCGCGCCTTCGGAGATCAGCCGGAACCAGTACGCCTGATCGCCTCGCTGCGTAAACTCGTGATCTCAAACGGCTTCTGTGTTCATGTGGTGGAGATATGGCAGTTGCAAGACCAGCGGGTGCGTCCAGTGCGGGCGTGCGTAAGAGCATGCAGGCGAACAAGGGCAGGGATACCAAGCCCGAACTTGCCTTGCGAAGTGCGGTACACGCCCTCGGTCTTCGTTACCGTGTTTCGGTCCGTCCGCTGCCGGAGGTCCGGCGAACTGCCGACCTGGTGTTCACCAAGGCAAAGCTGGCGGTGTTCTTGGACGGGTGCTTCTGGCATGGATGCCCTGATCATCACACGAAGTCCGCTACTAACGCCGCCTATTGGGCGGAAAAGATTGTCCGCAACCGGGAGCGTGACGCCGAGACCGACCGGAAGTTGACGGAGGCCGGGTGGCAGATAATGCGCGTGTGGGAGCACGAGAATCCCAAGGAGGCGGCCGTTCACATCGCCGAGCAGGTGCAAAGCATCCGTCAGAAGGACTCGGCACACAAGAAATGAAGGTCCCTTTGGGTCTGTCCAGTCAAGACGCCGGGTACAGTCCCGGTGAATTGGAAGGAATTTCCATGCGCTAACAGGGAAAGGCGCCGATATTCTGGAGACCATGGCCGCCAAGTTCCGAGTGATATCATACTACGGCAGCCGTGCATGGTCTTCTACCACTGCCAATAGCTCATTCAGAGCTGTGAGGATGGTCTCGGATGCGCCCGGGTGTTCGAGTGCTATCGGAAGAAGTGAGGGCCGCCTCGCGTAGTTGGCCGAGGAGAGTTGTGCAGGGATGTTCCTCCAACCTGGTAGAACGCTGAGTGAGTCGGCCAGGCCCGACAGGCGATCGGAAGACGTGCCTCGATTGTTCATCCACTCGAAATTAATTGATAGAACCGATTTGCTCGCGCCAGTGTAAATGCTCCAGACGGCTGCTTCGTCGGAGCCGAGGCCGAACCACGCTGTGACGGAGGGATACACGGCTTGGCCGAAATAATATCCCCGGAACGACGGGTGCCGCTCAGCGTGCCGGTAGACGGCTAGTAGAGTACCGGCTACGCGAGGTGGGCAGTATTGCTCAATGGCGTGGACGAGGCTTTCCTCGTCCCAGTTGCTCTGTCCTCGTATTAATGCCGATCGTTTCTCGTTGGGAGTCGTTGGAACGGCTCCCAAAGTGCCGACCTCGGTAGGTGCCGCGTCATAGTTGCGTGTCGGAACCGGATCACCGAGCGCCAGTTGAATCGCGATCGCGATCGATTCTAGCCAGTCGATGGTCTCCTCGGCTTCGCGTGCGGTGATGGCGGACTTCTGTCCTGCTTTCTCCGGGTCGTGGTCGGCAGTGTGTGCGATGTTGTTCCGGCGCCAGGCGATTTCCCTGAGCCTGCCACGCACGCCGTCGGACGTGACCGGTGCGGTCGTGTCCTGCTCGGTGAGGACTTCGGCGACCCTTACCCAAAGGTTCACCGTACTGATGTGGGCGAACCCTTCCTTGATCTTGTCTGGATTTTGGAAGGTCATGAACCCGAAAATTTGTTCGAGATGGGTCCTGAACGTTTGCCCGAGGTCGGCATTGTGATAATGAACCTTTTCGAACATCTCCACCGGGATGGCGAGTTTGATGAACTTGGGAGGGCGGGTCGCGTGTGGTTGCAGGGCCAAAGACACCGCACGGTCGACGATCTCCCGCGTGATCCAGTGGTCCAAGGCTGCAACGGACTGAGTCCAGGCGGCTCGGTAGAGATCGGTAACGTCAAAGGCGCCCACTCCAAGCCGCTCGAGGTTCCTGCCCCCGTGGACGAGTTGTCGCGCGTAGCCAAGGTTCTGCTGAAACTGCTCGAATGCGGCAGGAGCATCCTCGGACTTAAGTTGATTGGGCTGCCTCCGCGTCCGGTACTGACGCGCCAGCTCCCGATAGAGTTTGACATCCGGAAAGTTCTCTAACGCCTGGACTCCGATCGGAGTGATCGACCAGCCGTTCCTCTTGCTCATCCAGCCAATCGATGCCGCTTCTCCCGTGCGGAACCCAAGCTGTGCCCACCAGCGTGCCTGGCCGTGCCCATCGAGCGCCAGATACTCAGAAGCGATCGGCACCCGTTCGCTGACTGCCTTCCGCACCCTGTCAGGCTGCATAGGACGGCCTTCTTCGCGCAGAATCTCCATCGTTGCGCGGAGAAATGGTGCGATGTGCTCGGTAAAGGGCATGAGGACTCCTTGCGTATATTTATCGTCCGCGGCGGTGGGAAAGCCCAGGGTAACGGGTGGTTCAAGCCCTCTGCGAGCGCACGAGCGCATTGACGGCCTCCTCAGCGGACAAACCTGGGCTCTCGCCTTGGTAGGTACTCGTGATGGGCTCTGCCGCACACAACTTGGGCGGACAGTTGGCCGTCTCAGCGCGCGACGACAGGCTGTCGCGATGGCCGCGAGGCATTGAAGCTGGGGCACCTCCACCTGGCCACCAGTGGTGACACGCATCTGACCGTTGGCATGAGGTCGACACGTCCTTAGCAGATTCTCGGACGCGTGCCTAGGCGTCGGAGGACGGGGATGCCGTCAGGTCCAGGAAATACTGCCCAAGACGAAGGCGAGGACCATTTCGCTGGCGGTCACCTTTCGGCTGGGGCGGATACATGTCGGTGTCATCTGGTTTGGGGACCTTGATCAAGCGGCGGTCTCGTGCTGCTGTGAGTGCGAGGCGTGCTCATGTCGGCGTGGAGGGCTCAGTCGTCACGCCAGCGCGACGCAGGTCATGGAGCCAGTCCTTCGAGAAAGCGGAAGAATGCGAAAACTGTCGTCATTCAGGTCGACCGCGAGGGCACCGAAGTCAGCGACCGTGTCAGAGAGGAGGACGGCGTCCCCGGCGTCCGCGAAAAGGCGCGGGCGTTCCCGGCTCGGGATCGTGCTCGGCGCCACCGCTCTGGGGGTCGTGATCCCCGCGCCGGCGGCCTACGCCGCTCCGCCGCACAACCTTCCCCAGTCGGCCGGAGGGTACGAGGCGTCGTTCTCGCCGGCCTACGACTACGACGGCGACGGCTGCTACGCCACCCCCGCCATCGGGCCGGACGGGACCCTCGCCCCCGGGCTGAACCCGACCGGCGCGGTCAACGGCAACTGCCGTGACCAGTCGGACCTGGACAATTCGCAGACCTACGCCCGGTCCAAGTGCAACAACGGCTGGTGCGCCGTCGTGTACGCCAGCTACTTCGAGAAGGACCAGGCGCTGGCCGGCATCAGCCTCGGCGGCCACCGTCACGACTGGGAGCACGTCATCTCCTGGGTCAACCAGGCGTCCAACCAGGCGGAGTACGTGTCGACCACGCAGCACAGCAGCGTGGTCACCTACACGCGCTCGCAGGTGCGCTTCGACGGGTCGCACCCCAAGGTCGTCTACCACAAGGACGGGGCGTCTACGCATTTCTTCCGGCTCGCCAACGGCAATGACGAGCCGCCGGAGAACCACTACCACAACTGGCGCTATCCGCCGCTCGTGGACTGGAACGGCTGGCCCAGCACCTCGCTGCGCGACAGGCTGATGAACGCGAACTTCGGCTCCGCGACCATCAAGATCAATGACGGGAGGTTCGCGGACCTGCTCTCGCGCGCCAAGCCAAGCGGTATCCCCTTCAACCCCGCGGCCTAACGACCCCGACAGGTTCCGACTCCCGTCAGCCTCTCCACGCGCAGGCCCAGGGCGGACGCACGAGGCCGCGACGACGTGAAACCCATGCGCGTACCCGATGTGCCGCTCCGGCGACGAAACAGCCGGAGCGGCACCACGACGGCGCGGGGCGGCGATGGTTGGCCTCGTCATCGGTCGGCCGTGGGAGATGCCGGCGACCGGTCAGCAGATCGTGCCGGGCTTGGATGCGGTGGCTGTGAGGAGGTCGCGGACAAGGTCGAAATTGATCTTTTCCGGCTTGCGGAAGCGCAGGCAGCCCTTGCCCATGTCCTGATCGGCCAGGCGCTGCTCGAAGGCCTCGCGGACGTCGCTGCGCATGAGATAGAAGGAGATGTACTGCTTCTGGCTCGCGAAGGCGATCTCGGCGGTGCCGTCCCGCTGGTAGGTGGGCATTCCGTACGCCATGACCTCGCTGAAGCCCTTGAGCTCGGTACGGCACAACTCGCGCAGCCTGGTCAGCGCCTCCCGGCGCTCGTCGGCTACCTCGCCGAGGTAGGTGTCGACGTCTCCCGCCTTGCTCTGCATCATGCACGAATCGTAGGCCGTCACGCTCGCTGGGCGGGCTGCCGCTCGTCCGGGGCATCGGCTTGAGTGGGGCTCACAGCGGGCTGCACCCGTGGCGGCCAACTCGCCGATCTTGAGCTGCGCCACCGCCGCCAGGCCCGCTGCGAAGACCCGATCCGCAGCGCGAAAGACACCGGCCTGCGCAACCTGCCCTGCACGACTTCACCCAGAACCAGATCTGGATGAAGACCGCGGTTAGCGAGATCACGCCGGTTATGGTGATATAAGCGAGTTCATCCGATATACCGCACAAGTGGCCCGTCGGGTCATATCCCATTTGCCGTATTAACCGGCAGTTGACACACTTGCCGGATTAATCATCTGTGTTGCCGTCTCAATACGGGGTAGTTCACCTATGTGCCGCCATTATGGTGATACACCGCTCGATTCTCTTAATTTACTAATGGGGGGTATTTAGGTGATCTATCCATCTAGAGGCAGGCAGCCTCTGACGCGAATGATCAACGACCGATCCCTGTTCGCTTACATCGGCGCGGCGGTGACGGCTGGGGCGCTCATGGCGCTGCCGCTTCCCGCGCAGGCCGACTCTCACGTCGGCACCACGAAGAACGCCGCCCAGGCCGGCCTCACATTCCCGTCGACACCCGACGGCGGAGGCGGGGGCGGCGGCGAAGAAAAGGCTCCCTCCGCGAAGAAGCCCAGAAAGGAAATCCGGAAACACCGCCGAATACGCCACGTCGTCCAACGTCCGCGAAAGCACCACGAACATTTCGTCCGCCAACCGCAGCCGCGAGAGCACGTCAAAGTCTCTATCCAGCCCGAGCACGGCGGAGGCGGCGGCCACCGACACCACTGGGGGCATCACGGCCACCACCACAACAACCATTTCACCGACGACCTCTACCGCACGCGGCACTTGCGCAAGTACCACAGCCATCACGAGGCCCGCGAGGCGCTCATCCGGGACGCGCGCCGCTGGTTCCATCACGTACCGGCAAAGGCCCACCCTCAGGGCGTCAAGGGCCACGACGCTGTACGCGTCGTGCGTAAGGAGCCCAGCGCTCACCGGGATGGCGGCCGGAAAGGCCAGTAAGGGCCGCCGGGACCCCACAGCCCGGGGATGAGCCCGGCACCCAGGGACCGGCCGGACCTGCAGGTCCGGCCGGTCCCTCCGGCTAAGAGGTGCGAGTAAGGGCGGGACCCTGTGCGAACCGTGGAGGGCCTCATCACCACGGCCATCAGTGCAGCCCCGGTGTGGATGTGGCACCGCGCCCGACTGCGGCCGTAGGACGCAACGGGTCACCCCGGATCACATCTGACTTGCGTCCCATGGACTCGATCTTCCCTTCATCGGCTGAGCCCTCTCTCCCGCCGCCTCGGTCGCAGCACGCGTAGCGCGAGCGCGCCGCCGGCCAGCAGCACGGCGAGCGCGACGACGCCCCAGCCCGCGCCGAGGCCCGCCAGCCGGCTGGAGATCAGGCCCTGCACCGCCGTCGCGGCCCCCACGATCGGGTCCTCGGCGGATCCGCCGCCCAGCACGCGCAGCTCGTACCAGCCGTAGTACAGGACGTAAGCCCCGGCCAGGACGAGCAGGCCCCCGCTGGCCCGCGACACGTACGGCAGGATCCGCCGAAGCCTCGCCACCGCGGCGGCGCGGGCCAGCGACACCGCGAGCGACAGTATTGCGATGACCAGCCCCATCCCCAGCGCGTACGCCACGAAGGCGCTCACCCCGCCCGCCAGGCCGCCACCGGCCACCGAAGCCGAGGTGACCGCCAGGAACGGGCCCACCGTGCACGAGAGCGAGGCCACCGCGTATGAGAGGCCGTACCCGTAGAGGGACAGCGGCGAGGCGGCGGGACGTCCGGTGGCCAGGCCGGGGAGGCGGACGAGCAGCTCGCGGCCGGTCAGCAGCCAGGCGCCGAGACCGATGAGGAGCGCGCCGATCACGAGCGTCGCCCACGGCAGGTAGCGACCGGCCGACACCGCGAGCGCGGTGACGGCGAACCCGAACAAGCCGAAGACGGTGACGAATCCCGCTGTCATCGCCGCCGGCAGCACCAGCGCCCGGACCACCGGTCCGTACCGGTCCAGCGGTCCGCGCCGATCCGCCCCGTCGTCGGCGATCAGCATCGTGAGGTAGGCGGGCAGCATGGCGAAGCCGCAGGGGTTGAAAGCGGCCACCGTGCCCGCGGTGAACGCCAGAGCCAGCGGCAGATCGGCGGCGGTCATACTCGCCCTCCCGAGCGGACGGCGGTCATGGTCGCCCTCCCGAGCGGACGGCGGTCGTGGGCGTTTCCTGTCCGGTGGCCGGCATGAGTGGTGTTACCTGGCCAGTAGTTCGCGGACATGGCCGTCCAGCGTGTCCTGGCCGAGTGGGCCCGAGGCCTTGGTCGTGCTCCCATCCGGTCTCATGAACACGAACGTGGACTGCTCGCTGACGCCGAGTTTCGTCCACACCGCGCCCTTCTCGTCCGAGAGTTGCACGATGCCGCCGGTGCCGGTGCGCTGGACGAACTCCTTCATGGCCGCCTCGGTGTCCAGCCCGGCCACGCCGACGAACGCCACATCGCCGTACCGGGCGGCCGCGGCCTTGACGGCGGGCGCCTCGGAGCGGCACTTGGGGCACCACGGCGCCCAGAACCAGAAGACCACCGGTCTGCCCGCCAGGCTCTCCCCGCGGAAGTCCTGACCGTCGAGCGTCCTGGCTGAGAACTTCAGCGCGGCGGGCACCGCCGCCTTCCCCGCCGGACCGGCCGAGGACGACGGCACCGCGGACGACGGCACCGACGTCGACGACGACGCCGGAGCGGAGGACACCGGGGCCGACAACGGCGCGTCGCTGCGGACCGGGTTGGCCGCCTCGTCCCATCCGGCCCCGCACGCGACCGTCACCAAGGCCGTCAGCGCCACGACGGCCGCACCACGAACTGTGATCATGCGGTCCAGCGTAGAAGCGTTTCCCCTCCGCAGACCTTACGAGACCATGACGGCCCAACTCATGCTCGCGTCTTGCCGAACATCCGGTCCGAGGTCGGCCTGGCCCGGCGATCCGACCGCGGTTCGGCTGAACGCATCTGGTCAGGCTTCTAGAGCCTTGCCACGTCCCGTACACGGGTGTAGATCAGCTCGATGCCAAAGGTTGCAGGTCCTGCCGTCGGTCTCCCTGCCCCACAAAGCCGTGGCGATGGTGATTTTTCTACATGATTGACGTGATAGCCGCATAAGTGCTCATATATGCGACACTGATCTTGAGTAATCAGCACGTGTATCTTCCATGCCTGCGACCCGGAGTGATCTATGACAGCAGCCCTCGAAATCTCCGGATTGTACAAGAAGTTCGGCGAGAAGGTGGCCGTCGACCATGTCGACCTGAACGTCCCCCAAGGTTCCTTCTACGGGCTCGTCGGCCAGAACGGCGCCGGCAAGACCACCACCTTGTCCATGGCGGTCGGCCTGCTCCGCCCCGACGGTGGTAGCGCGCGGATCTTCGGCGCCGACGTCTGGTCGGACCCGGCCAAGGCGAAGTCGCTGGTCGGTGTGCTGCCCGACGGGATGGCCATGCCCGAGCGGCTCACCGGCCGTGAGGCGCTGACCTTCCTCGGCCTGCTCCGGGGGCTGTCTCGTGAGGTCGTCGATCAGCGTGCCGGAGAGTTGCTGTCGGTCCTGGAGTTGGACGACGCGGAGAGAACGCTCGTCATCGAGTACTCCACCGGAATGCGCAAGAAGATCGGGCTGGCCACGGCACTGCTGCACGCGCCGAGGCTGCTCGTGCTCGACGAGCCGTTCGAAGCCGTGGACCCGGTGTCGGCCGCGACGATCAAAACCATCCTGCGCGGTTTCGTGGCCGGTGGCGGGTCCGTCGTGCTCTCCAGCCATGTCATGGCCCTGGTGGAGCAGCTCTGCGACCACGTGGGGGTGATCGACAAGGGAAAGGTGGCCGCGGCGGGCCCTCTGGACGAGGTCCGTGGCGCCGGCTCGCTCGAAGACGCCTTCGTCAGCCTGGTCGGCACCTCTGACGAGGGATCGAAGGAGCTGTCGTGGCTGTCGCGCTGACCATGGCCCAGATGAAGCTGGCCGTCCTCCGCAATTCGATGTCCGGCCAGCGGGCCGGCTTCGTCGTCATGGGTGCCATCGGTGGGCTGGTGCTGGCAGCCGGCACGATCTTCGTGGCCTTCTCGGGGCCCGACCTGCTCGCCGCCACCTACGCCGTCTGGATGCTGGGCTGGATCTTCGGTCCCGCGTTCGCCGGGGGCGGCGACGAGACGCTCCGCCCCGAGTACTTCACGTCACTGGGCCTGCCTCCGCGCCGCCTGGCCTCCGGACTGCTGGTCGCGGCCTTCGTCGGGGTGGCGCCGGCGATCAGCCTGCTCGCCCTGAGCGGGCTCGCCGTCTTCGGGGTACGGCAGGGTGTCGCGGCCGCCCTCGTCTCGCTTCCGGCGCTGCTGCTACAGCTCGCGATCTTCGTCCTTGTCTCCCGGGTCGCGGTCGCCGTGCTCGGCCTCGCTCTGCGTTCCCGCGTGGGGGCGATCGGCGCCGGGCTGGTCAACGGCATGATCCTCGCGTTGATGGGCCAGATCTGGGTCGTCTTCGTGGCGCTCGGCGAGGTGGGCGGCATCCCGCCGGTGGTGACGACGTTGGCCCGCTACCTGCCCTCCGGCTGGGGGCTCGCCGCGGTCGAGGCCGCCGCGTCCGCCGACTGGGCGCGGGCGGGGGCCTTTCTCGGCAGCATGGCGGTGTTCATCGCCCTGCTGCTGGCCGCGTGGGCGGCCCTGCTGACCCGGCGCGCCGGATCCGCGAGGGCGGCCACCAGAGGGCGCAGGCCGATACGGGCCACCACCGCCTCGGGCGCCGTGCTCGCCAAGGAGCTGCGCACCTGGTCCCGTGACCTGGTGCGCACCCACTACCTGACCTTCGCCCTCGCCTACGGGCTGTCCTTCGCGGCCGCCCCGCTGCTGATGGGTTGGGCCGGGATGCTGCCGTGGGCGGGCCCGATCTTCGTCGTGATGGCCGCCGGCATGTCGGCGAACCTGTACGGCACCGACGGCACCGCCCTGTGGCTCACGCTGATGAGCCCGGGGGCGAGCGACGTCCGCGGGCGGCAGTACGCGTGGCTGCTGACCGTCGCACCCGTCGCCGTAGTGCTGACGCTCTGCCTGACCGCGGTCACCGGCGGGCCATGGCCCCTGATGCTCGCCCTCCTGGTCGCGCTGCTGGGCGGGGGAGCGGGGTTGGTGGCATTGGCCTCGGTGTACGCGCTCATCCCCGGCACCGATCCGCATCGGCGCGGCGGCAATCCGCTGCGCTACACCGAGGACGACGGTGCGGTCACCGGCGTGGTGTACGCGATCCTCGCGCTGGCCGCCCTCACGGCGCTCCCTGCGGCGATCGCGACCGCGATGTTCGGCTGGGCGGGCGTGGGCGTCGGAGCCGTGACGGGTGTCCTCTGTTACTGGGGATTCGGGCTCCTCGCCGAGCGTCGGCTGGTCGCGCAGGGGCCGGAACTGCTGGACATGATGCGCACCGGCCGCAAACCGGCGTCGAAGCCGGGCGGCAGGACCCGCTTCGAGGAACTGCCGCTGCGCCGGCGCGTCGTCGCCGGCGTCTGCTTCTCGGTCGGCGCGATCCCGTTGTTCCCGCAGGGCCTGCTGGCCGGCTACTTCAAGGCCTCCGGCAACTCGACACGCTCGTGGTTCCTGGCCCTGTACCTGCCGCCGTGGCTGCAGTGGCCCACGATCGTGTTCATGGTCCTCCTGGGGATCGCCGTCTACGCGACCGGAGTGATCGCCTCCTACGGCCACAAGAAGGAGGCGGCGTAGCGCCGAATCCTTACGATCAGGCTTCTAGGGTCTTGCCGCGTCCCGTACACGGGTGTAGGTCAGCTCGAAGTCGAGGTTCCAGGTCGTGCCGTCGGTCGACATTTCCCACTGCCCGTCGACGGTGTCGCCGTCGGGGCTCAATGTGCCGGTGAAACGCTGGTTGAACCTGGGTGCGCCCCGCCACAACTTCCACACGCCGCCGTCGAGTGTCATCCGGTACACCCGGTGCACGCCGCGGGCGTCGGCGTACAGCATGGTGAACTCCTCGGTGGCGTCGTCGAGCCCGATCAGGGCGGTGGTCGGGAACGGCGCGTTGTCCCGCCACGCGTTCGGCGTGGTGGGCGGTATCGGCTCGGTGTCGGAGTACTGGCGCAGGAACAGGCCGCCCTCCTGCCAGGTGAACTCGGTCCACGCCGTACCGACGCCCGGGACCTTCGGCTCCGAGGAAGCGCGCGGCGGCGGGACCCGCCCCGATCTCCGCGCTGCGCCGCATGCCGGGACTCTACCAACCCGGTACGCCGACGCGGCGCGAGGAAGTGCTGAGAAATGAGCTGATATGTCTGTCAACGCGGACGCCGGCAGCGGGCGTGGTTACGGGACCGGACCGTACAAGAAGCTGTAGCCGACAGGAGTGACAGCGTGGATCTCGATGCCGAGTTCGTCGCCTTCGTCCGCCGAAGAGGCAGTCACCATCTGGGGACGGCGGTACTACTGACCGGCGACTGGCATGCCGCTGAGGACCTGGTGCAGGCCGCGCTGGTCAAGCTGTACCGGGTCTGGAGCAGGCTGGACACTTCGGGCGACCCGGACGCCTATCTGCGCCGCATTCTGGTCAACACTCACCGGTCGTGGTGGCGGGCCAGGTGGCGGCGTGAGCTGCCGGTGGCGAACCTTCCCGATCGGCCGGGCCCGGCGGACGTCGGGGAGCGGCACGCGGTGGCGGAGGTGGTCAGGCACGCCCTGGCCGCCTTGCCGCCACGGCAGCGGACCGCCCTGGTGCTGCGCTATTTCGAGGACCTCTCGGAGGCCCAGACCGCCGAGCTCATGGGCTGCAGCATCGGCTCGGTGAAGACCCACGCCCACCGGGGAGTGCAGGCGATGCGCAGGCTGCTGCCCGATGACCTGTCGGAGAAGGTGCCCGGCGGGCGTGTCAACCAAGACCAGGACCAAGGGAGTGAACCCTGGTGACAGCGTCCCCTTTCAATGAGGAGCACGACATGACCGTCACCCACGACCCCGGAGACGATCTCCGCCCGTTGCTGGCCGCAGCGGTCTCTGACGGGCCCGCCGCCACCGACCTGCTTGCCGGCGTGCGCCGCGCCCGGCGGGGCCGCCGCGTGCTGGTGCGAGTCGGTTCCCTGGCCACGGCCGGTGCTCTTGCCGCCACCGCGCTGACGGTTTGGTCTGTGGGCAACGCGCCCTCGGCCCAGGCGCAGTTGGTCGCGGCGGTCGAGAACACCTCCGGGCAGGGCTACCACATCCACGCCGTCAACAAGAACAGCGGGCGCTCCTGGGACGGTGCCTTCGACCCGGCCACCCAGACCGGTCGCCTGGCCGCCTCCGATGGCGGCTTGGACCTGTTCATCGGCGGCACCGTCTACCACAAGATTACCGAACCCGAAAGGCTCAACGCTCAGACGCTGTCGGCGGGCAAGCAGTGGATCTCCGAGCCGCTGCCGACGGAGGCCGAGTGGGCGCAGATGGGCATCGCCGGCACGGTGATCAAGCGCAGCGAGCTGAACCCTCAGCTGGTACTGGAGCGACTCCGGTCGGCCACCAACGTGCAGGAGACCGGCTCCGCATCCGGGGCAGGATGGACCGGGAAGCGCTACTCCTTCACCATCAAGGACAATGCAAGGCCCGAGTGGGGAAGCGTGGAGATCACCGGCACCGTTGCCGTCGACTCACAGGACCTGGTCCGCGTTCTGGACATCACCATAAGCGAGGATGGCCCGGCGGACGACGGCGCGGAGGGCCAGAGCGGCGGTGACAACAATATGGTCACCGAGTTCAGCGACTACGGCACCACGGTCGACGTCACCGCACCCCCGGCCGACCAGGTGATCAGCTCAGGCACACTGGACAAGGTGAAGCCGCGGTCGTCCGGCAAGGACTCGCGCGAGCCGGCCCCATCTGACCAGGCGAACGGTTCCGACAAGGTGAAGTCTCCGCCGTCCGGCACGGAGCCGCAGAAGCCCGCGGCCTCCACATCCCCCGGCTCCTGACCCGTCCGAGGACGAGCCGGTCACCGTGTCGGGCGACCGGCTCGATCCCGAGTCGGACGGCCACGGCACCCGCTCCGTGGTCACCTGCCGGGGAACTCACTGAGCCGGATCCCGCCAGGGGCCCGGCTCAGACAGGTGAGCCCGGCGCGGTCGACGCGGCGGCCCGTACGGCGTTGCTCCCGGATCCGGCGGCGCCCTCGAAGGCGCCGCCCACCGCGTAGGTGACCAGCACGGCCAGGACGTCCTTGACCGACTCGCGGTCACGCACGTCGCAGAGCACGATCGGTGCCACCCCGTCGAGGCCGAGCGCCCGTCGCACCTTGACCGGGTCGTGCCGCCGGGCCCCGTCGAAGCAGTTGACCGCGACGACGAACGGGAGCCCGCGCTGCTCGAAGTAGTCCACGGCAGGGAAGCATTCCTGCAGGCGGCGGGTGTCGGCGAGGACGACGGCACCCAGCGCGCCGACGGCCAACTCGTCCCACATGAACCAGAACCGGTCCTGGCCAGGGGTGCCGAACAGGTAGAGCCACAGTCCTTCACGGATGGTGATCCGGCCGAAGTCCAGCGCGACCGTCGTGGTGATCTTGGACTCCACGCCCGAGGTGTCGTCCACGCCGATGCCTCGGTCGCTCAGCAGTTCCTCGGTGTGCAGCGGCCGGATCTCGCTGATCGTGCCGACCATCGTCGTCTTGCCGACCCCGAAGCCGCCGGCGATGAGGATCTTGATGGCCATCGCCGGAGGGACCTCGGTCGCTCCCGGCTCAGAGGCCGCGTAGTCCATGCAGCACTTCCCTGTAGATGCGTTCGTCGATCGCCTGCGCCGCAGGCTGTGGACGGTCGATGGTCACCAGGCCCTCACGCCGCAGGTCGCCGAGGATGACGCGGGTGATGTTGAGCGGCAGTTTCAGCTGCGCCGCGACGTCCGCCACGGGGGTGGGCCTGCGGCACGCCGACAGAACGGCGAGGTACTCCGGGGTCAGGTCTGTCGGCTCGAAGGACACGCTGACGGTCGTGACGATCGCCACCAGGTCGAAGGTTTCGCCCAGTGGGCGCGCACGGCCGCCGGTCAGTCCGAAGAGCCTGACCAGCGGCCCGGGATCCTCTCCCGTCACGACCTCACGCCGTTCCAGGCGGGCGCCGGAGCCGCCCCCCTCGGCTGCGAGGACAGGTGGTCGCCGACGCGCTTGACCATGAGCGCCATCTCGTAGGTGACCATGCCGAGCTCGGCGTCGCCCGCGGCCAGCACCGCCAGCCGGGCGCCCTGCCCGGCCGCGGTGACGAACAGGAAGCCGCCCTCCATCTCGATGATGGTCTGCCGTACGCCGCCGAGGCCGAAGTGCCGTCCCGCGCCCAGGGCGAGGCTGTGGCTGCCTGCGGAGATGGCGGACAGGTGCTCGGCGTCCTCCCGGGTCAGCTCCCGGGAGCCGCCTATGGTAAGACCGTCGGCGGACAGCACGATGGCGTGCCGGACACCGGGGACCCGCTGGGTCAGGTCGTCGAGCAGCCAGCTCAGTTCAGGTCTGGGGTCGGGCATCGGGGTCGCCCTCCTTTCTGTTCCACATGTCCTGGTCCTGCTCGGCCTGGCTGCGACCCTGCTGCCAGCCGTGCTGCATGGACGACATGAGCTTCATGAGCTCCTCGGGAGAGCGCACGGAGACGTCGCGCTGCTCCTTGGAACGTGATTGGCGGAGCTGGGGCGCCAGGTTGGCCTGCCGCACCCGCACGGGCAGACCGTCCAGGTCGTCATCCTCGGGGTCCGGTACGGACACCGCTCGCCGCGCCGGGGCAGGGGGCGCGGAGGGGTCCTGGCGCCGCGGTTCCGCCAGGAACCACCCCGCCGCGCGGTCGGGAGCGCGGCCCGACGGCTGGTCCCGCGTCCCGGACAGCGCCCTCGGCCGGGCCTCCGGTACGGTGCTCAGCGCCCGTACGGGCCGCTCCGTGACGCCGTCCCCCGTGACGCCGTGCCCCGCGGCCTCGGTGGCAGGTGCCTCCGAGGCGGCGAGCAGGCTCGACGGCAGCAGGACGATCGCGGTGGTGCCGTCGTAGGGCGAGGGGCGTAGCGAGATCTTGATGCCGTGCCGGGCCGCGAGCTTGGCCACGACGAACAGGCCCAGCCGGTCGGTGTCGACCAGGTCGAACTCCGGAGGGTCGGCGAGCTTGGCGTTGAGGTCGTCCAGGGTGGCCCGGCTCAGGCCGAGGCCACGGTCCTCGACCTCCACCGCGAAACCGTTGGCCGCCGTCATGCCTCGGATGTGCACCGTGGTGTTGGGCGGCGAGAAGACGGTGGCGTTCTCCACCAGCTCGGCGATCAGGTGGATCACGTCGGCGACGGCGGCGCCCACCAGCAGCGGAGCGTGCGGGATGGGGGGCACGGTGACGCGGGTGTAGTCCTCGACCTCCAGCACGGCGCTGCGCACCACGTCGAAGATCGGTACCGGGTCGCGCCACCTGCGGGCGGGGGCCGAGTCGGACAGGATGATCAGATTTTCCGCGTGCCGCCGCATGCGGGTGGTCAGGTGGTCGAGCCGGAAGAGATCCTCCAGGATCTCCGGCTCCTCGACGCGGCGCTCCATCGTGTCGAGCAGCGTGAGCTGGCGATGGAGCAGCGCCTGGTTGCGCCAGGCGAGGTTGAGGAACACCTGGCCGACGCCCTTGCGCAGCGTGGCCTGGCTGACCGCGGCCTCTACCGCGGTGCGCTGCACGGCGGAGAACGCGTGCACGACCCGGTCGACCTCGGCGGTGTCCGCGGCGTCCAGGGCGGGGGCCTCGGTCGCGGGGTCCACGTCGTCGCCCCTGCGCAACCGCTCGACGAGGCGTGGCAGCCGCTTCTCGGCCAGCTCCACGGCCGAGGCCTGCAGCCGGCTCAGCTCGTTGATCAGGGAGCGGCCGAACCGGTAGGACAGCACGATCGACACGATGACCGCGAGCAGACCAAGGCCGAGGACCAGCCCGATCCTCCAGTACGCGGCGGTCTTGAGCCGCTCTGCCTCGGCCGCGGCACGGACCAGCTCGTACTGGGTGTCCCTGTGGATCTTGCCGATGAGCGACCCCGCGTCGCTCTTCCACACGGCCGGCTGCACCGGAGGCGCGCCGCTGGTGTCCCATACGAACAGCGCGTCCTCCACCGCCAGCAGCCGCTCGTAGGGGGCGCTCCTCACGAGATCGTCGTAGTGCGTCCGCAGTTCGGGACCCACGTCGCGCTCGGCGTTGGCGAGGGCGATCCTGCGGCTGGTCATCCCGGCGACGAACGCGGCGCGATCGGTGGGGGTCATGATGCGGTGCACGATCGTGGAGGTGAGTACGGCGTGTTCCCTGCCCAGGTACTCGGCGGTGGCGCTGAAGGCCGCCATGCCACGCACCGCGCGGTAGGACGACACGTCGCTCAGCGCGTCGCTGTCGCTGAACTGCCGGTTGACGGTGGCGATCAGATCGCTGTACGCGTCGATGATCTTGAGCGGCGGGGAGAGCCGGCCGCTGTCGGCGGAGGCGCGAAGCCTCTCCAGCCCGTCCAGCGCCTTCACCAGGTCCCGTACCTCAGCAGGGGTGTTGGCGGTCCCACCCTGGAGGTCGATGGCCCCGATCACCTGGCGCAGTCGCCCCACCTGGGCGTCGGTGACCTTCCGCTGGTCCGCCAGCGGCCGGTCGGCGCCGGTGCCGGCGACCGCCTCGGCGGAGAGCTGGCGCTCCCGCTGGAGCTCGATGATCAACTGAAGCACCGGCGACCCGATGGCCTCCCAGCGGTTCTGGGTCCGAGAGATGGTCGCGACCTCCTCGACGCTCCCGTACGCGATGACCCCCCACAGGGCGATCATGGAGATCAGTGGAATCAGAAGGATTCTGAGGAGCTTCGAGCGGATCGGTGGAGGCGAGCTCATCCATCATGTCCAATTCCGCGCGTTCTGGCGCGCCGTAAGCAGTCGCGACCATGGCCGCCCCTCGAGGACGCATGCCCGACTGGTACGTCTGTGATCTGGACAACTATGCCTATTGCGCTACAAGTCCTCAAGACAACAAAGCGAAGATTGGATATCGATGTCGCGGTAGGTGCGGTCGAGGTGACCGTTCGTAATGACAGATCTTGACGCGGCCGAGCGGATGTCACGAAAAGTAACCAGCCGAAACCCGGTCATCGGCCTCCGTGAACGCCCCGAATGCGACGCGATAATCCGGTTGGCCGCCGTTGGAGGGTGGGGCTAGGGTTGGGCTCATGATCTATTCGATCCGCATGCGCACCGCCTGACACGGCGCGACCGCAGGGCCTGCTCGCCCATCGAGCGGCCCCTTCGAGCACGTCCCCTTCCGGGGCTTCTCCTGCGCGCCGTCGGACCACGTCTTCCGAGAATCCGACAGGACATCATGCGTACGCGCGAACACATCGCCATGATCGGCTGCACCGCCCCGAGCCACATCTACCCCTCGCTGGCCGTCATCAGGGAACTGGTCTCCCGTGGCCATCGGGTCAGCTACGCGGTCGGTGAGACGCTGACCGAGCTGGTGGAACCCACCGGCGCCGAGCTGGTCCCCCATCCGTCGCTGCTCCCCACCGGCGAGAGCACCTGGCCGGATGACCCGGCCTCGGCAATGCGGATCTTCCTCGACGAGGCGATCGCGGTACTGCCGCGCCTCATCGAGCGCTACGACGACGACCGGCCCGGCCTTCTGCTCTACGACGTCGGCGGGCTGCCCGCACCCGTACTGGGCGAGCGGTACGGCATCCCCGCCGTGCAGCTGTCTCCCACCCTGGTCGCGTGGGACGGCTACGAGGAGGACATGGCCGAAACACTCGACGCCCTGCGGACGTCGGAGTCCGGCAAGAGGTACCACGCGGCGTGCAACGCGTGGCTGCGGGAGAACGGCATCGAGCGGGACGCGTGGGACTGGCTGGCGCATCCCGAGCACGTCCTCTCCCTGATCCCCAGGGTGATGCAGCCCAACGCCGATCGTGTGCCGCCGAACGTCCGGTTCGTGGGGCCCTGCCTCGACCCCGAGCGGCTGGCGGACACGAGTTGGACGCCGCCGGAGAACGGCGAGCGGGTGCTGCTCGTCTCGTTCGGCACCGCCTACACCGACCAGCTCGACGTCTACCGGGCGTGCCTGGAAGGCTTCGCGGACTCGGACTGGCACGTGGTGCTCGCCGTGGGCTCGCACGTCGACCTGGAGGATCTCGGCCCGATCCCGGCGGGTTTCGAGGTGCACCGCAGCGTGCCGCAACCGGCCGTGCTCGCCGCGGCCTCGGCGTTCGTCACCCACGCGGGGATGGGCGGGTGCACCGAGGCGCTGTGGTTCGGTGTGCCCACCGTGGCGATTCCGCAGGCCGCCGACCAGTTCGGCAACGCTGCGATCTTGGAGGCGCTCGGTGCGGGAAGGCACCTGCCGGCCGAGGAGGTCACCTCGGCGACGCTGCGTTCCGCGGTCGATTCGGTCGCGGGGTCGGCCGAGGTGGCCGCTCGGCTGGCGGCGATCCGTGCGTCGGTGCGGGCGCACGGCGGCGTCGACCGTGCCGCGGACGCGGTGGAGTCGTTCCTTCGCTGAGCGCCGGAGGACCGTTCAGGCTCGACGGGAGCGCATGGCCTTCAGGACGGTCACGCTCTCGTCGGCCAGAAGGTCCTGGTACTCCTTGGACTCCATCGGGCAGAGCGACACCCTGCCCTCGGAGTCGAAGGCCAGGCCCCAGCCGTGCTTCTTCGGCAAAGGCGAGGCGCGCAGGCACGCCTGCGACCTGGAGAAGAACTCGTGACGGAGCCTGGCCACCTCGTCCTCCGAGGGGTCAGGCAGGTCCTGGCGCCTGAGCCAGGACTCGAACAGCACGTCTTCCTGCGTGTAGACGTACGGGTTGCCGACCAGCAACTCGTACTGCAGCGCGGCGACGGTCTTCTTCTCACCGCGAGCTCTGGGAATGACGCTCTCGGTCACCGGGCAGTCGTCGGCCACCGCTATGAGGGTCTGGTAGTAGTTCAGGTCCATGGGAGAGAACTCCTGCCAACGCCGTTGGATCGTATGCGTGTTCGAGATCCTACCGGCCCGCACCCGATGAGCGCCCGCACCGCCTCGAAGCGCAGCGGCCGGTTCAGCACCTCGACCAAGCTGACATGCAGGTGACGGGGCCGCGGAGGGGGTAGGTAGCGGGAGTGATCGATCGGGGAGGGTCGATGCTCGGGTTGCCTGACGGGGTCCGTGGGTGCCTGTTCGACATGGACGGCGTGCTGACCCGCACCGCGACCGTCCATGCGGCCGCGTGGAAGTCGACGTTCGACGAGTTCCTGCGGGAGTGGGCCGACCAGACGGGCCGTCCGTTCGTGCCGTTCGACGCGGTGGCCGACTACGACCGTTACGTCGACGGGAAAGAGCGGCTGGACGGGACCAGGAGCTTTCTGGCCGCGCGTGGCATCACACTGCCCGAGGGGTCGCCCGGTGACCCGCCCGACGCGCTGACCGTGCATGGGCTGAGCGACCGCAAGAACGCGCGCGTACAGGCGATCATGGACAGGGAAGGCGTCGAGGTCTTCCCAGGCTCGGTCCGATACGTCCAGGCCGTGCGGGACGCGGGGTTGCGCAGAGCCGTCGTGTCGTCGAGCGCCAACACGGCACGGGTGCTCTCCGCCGCAGGGATCGCCGAGCTGTTCGAGGCGCGCATCGACGGCGTGGTGGCCAAGGAGCGGCGTCTCGTGGGCAAGCCGGCGCCGGACATGTACCTCGCGGGCGCGGAGGCGCTCGGGCTCGGGCCGTCAGAGGCCGCGGTCTTCGAGGACGCGCTGGCGGGGGTGGCGGCCGGCCGCGCGGGAAGGTTCGCCTTCGTCGTCGGCGTCGACCGGGTGGGGCAGGCGGGGGCGCTGCGCGAGCACGGCGCGGACCTCGTGGTGAGCGACCTCGCCGAGTTACTGGAGCCGCGATGAGCCCGTACTTCGCGGTGGGCCCGGTGACCGGCCGCGCCGGGGCGGTGGAGCCGCGATGATCCAGCACCCCGCCTTCGTGGCCGAACCCTGGGCGGTGCGGGAGCGCGGGCTCGACCTGGGCCTGCTCGCGCAGACCGAGTCGGTGTTCGCGCTGTCCAACGGGCACATCGGCCTGCGCGGCAACCTCGACGAAGGCGAACCGTACGGGCAGCCGGGCACCTACCTCAACTCGGTGTACGAACTGCGGCCCCTGCCGTACGCCGAGGCGGGATACGGCTATCCCGAGTCCGGCCAGACGGTCGTGAACGTCACCAACGGCAAGCTGATCAGGCTGCTGGTCGACGACGAGCCGTTCGACGTCCGGTACGGCACGCTGCACGAGCACGAGCGGGCCCTCGACCTGCGCGCGGGGACCCTGACCCGCCGGGCCCGCTGGAGCTCCCCGACCGGGGGCGAGGTGCTCATCACCTCCACGCGGCTGGTGTCGTTCACCCATCGGGCGGTGGCCGCGATCCTGTACGAGGTCGAGCCCGTCGGCAGCCCACGGCGGGTGGTGGTGCAGTCGGAGCTGGTCGCCAACGAGACCGTGGAGTACACGAGCGGCGACCCGCGTGCCGCCGCCGTTCTGGAGTCGCCGCTGGTGCTGGAGGAGAACGTGCCGGCGACGGACGGAGTGGCCATCATGGTCCACTCCACGCGGGTCAGCCGCCTGCGGGTGGCCGCCGCGATGGTCCACCAGATCGACGGTCCCGAGCGCACGCGGGTCGAGGCGCAGGGAGGCGGCGACGTCAGCCGCGTGACGGTCGCCACGCGGCTGGAGCCCGGTCAGCGGCTGCGGCTGGTCAAGTTCTTCTCGTACGGCTGGTCGGCCAAGCGGTCACGGCCGGCGATGCACGACCAGGTCGTCGCCGCGCTGGCGGCCGCCCGGCTGGCCGGGTGGGACGGGCTGTGCGCCGACCAGCGGCGGTTCCTCGACGAGTTCTGGGCCGGTGCCGATGTGGAGGTCGAGGGCGACGCCGAGGTGCAGCAGGCCGTCCGTTTCGGCCTGTTCCACCTGCTGCAGGCCTCCGCGCGGCTGGAGGACCGTCCCATTCCCGGCAAGGGGCTGACCGGCTCGGGCTACGACGGCCACGCGTTCTGGGACACCGAGATCTTCGTGCTGCCGGTGCTCACCTACACCTATCCCCGGGCCGCCGTTGACGCGCTTTCGTGGAGGAAGTCGATCCTGCCGATGGCGGAGGCGCGCGCGGCCCAGCTGGGACTGGGCGGCGCCGCCTTCCCCTGGCGGACGATCAACGGCGAGGAGTGCTCCAGCTACTGGCCGGCCGGCACCGCGGCTTTCCACATCAACGCCGACATCGCCCACGCGGTCACCCGGTACGTCGACGCGACCCAGGACACGCGCTTCGAGCGCGACACCGGCCTGCCGCTGCTGGTGGCGACGGCCCGGCTGTGGTGCGCCCTCGGCCACCACGACGCCCGCGGGCGGTTTCGCATCGACGGCGTCACCGGCCCCGACGAGTACAGCGCCGTCTCCGACAACAACGTCTACACCAACCTGATGGCCGGGCATAACCTCATCGAGGCGGCCGACGCCGTGCTGCGGCACCCCGACCGGGCGCGGCACCTCGGGGTCACCCTGGAGGAGTCCGCCGCCTGGCGTGACGCGGCCACCGCGATGTTCGTCCCGTACGACGAGCGGCTCGGCGTGCATCCCCAGAGCGAGGGGTTCACCAGCCACGCGGTGTGGGATTTCGCCGCCACCAGGCCCGATCAGTACCCCCTGCTGCTGCACTTCCCCTACTTCGACCTCTACCGCAAGCAGGTGGTCAAGCAGGCCGACCTGGTGCTGGCGTTGCAGTTGCGCGGTGAGGCGTTCACGCCCGAGCAGAAGGCCCGTGACTTCGCCTACTACGAGGCGCTGACGGTCCGCGACTCGTCGCTCTCCGCCTGCACCCAGGCGGTGATCGCCGCCGAGGTGGGCCAGACCGAGCTGGCCTACCGCTATCTCGGCGAGGCGGCGCTGATGGACCTGGAGGACCTGGAGAAGAACACCCTCGACGGGGTCCATCTGGCCTCGCTGGCCGGGGCGTGGATCGCGTTGGTCGCCGGGTTCGGCGGGATGCGGGCCGGTCAGGGGCGGATGTGCTTCGCCCCGGCACTTCCCTCAGGCATCACGCGGATGGCCTTCCGGCTGCGCTATCACGGTCGCCTGCTGCATGCCGACGTCACGCCGGGTTCGACGGCCTACCGGCTCCTGGAGGGTGAGCCGCTCATGCTGACCCACCACGGCAAGGAGTTCCGGCTCGCCGCGCATCCGGTCACCCGGCCCAATCCACGTTCGCCGCTGCCCGAGGTGCCCGTCCGGCAGCCGCCCGGTCGCGAGCCCGCCCCCCGCCGTCCGAGTTGAGCGTCGGGTCCGCGCCTGCTGGGACGATTGCGGGGAACAAAGTGCGCACAGAGCAACTCGCCCATCCGAACGGCCGCTTCGTGGCCGTCGCCAGCGACCGGAGGAACCACCGATGCCCACCGTCCCGCTCCGTGACCGTGCCTCGTGGAAGGCACTCGAGCAGCACCACGCCGAGCTCAGCGGTCGCCACCTGCGCGAGCTGTTCGCCGAGGACCCGGAGCGCGGTGAGCGCATGGCCGCCGAAGCGGCCGGGCTGTATCTCGACTACTCGAAGAACCGTGTCACCGACGAGACGCTCCGCCTGCTCATCGAGCTCGCCAGGGAGTCGGAGCTGGAGGAGCGGCGGGACATGATGTTCCGCGGCGAGCCCATCAACACCTCCGAGGGCAGGTCGGTGCTCCATGTCGCCCTGCGGATGCCCAGGGGCGGCTCGCTGGTGGTCGACGGCGTCGACGTCGTCGCGGAGGTTCATGAGGTCCTCGACCGCATGGCCGACTTCGCCGGGCGCATCCGCTCGGGCCAGTGGAAGGGGTACACGGGCAAGCCCATCAGGAACATCGTCAATGTCGGCATCGGCGGTTCCGACCTCGGGCCGGTCATGGCGTACGAGGCACTACGCCACTACAGCAAGCGCGACCTGACGTTCCGGTACGTGTCGAACGTCGACGCCACGGACTTCGTGGAGGCCACCCACGACCTGTTCGCAGACGAGACGCTGTTCATCATCTCCTCCAAGACCTTCGGCACGCTGGAGACCCTCACCAACGCCCACTCGGCGCGCGACTGGGTGATCGGCCAGTTGGGCACCGAAGAGGCGATCGCCCGTCACTTCGTCGCGGTGTCGACCAACGCCGAACGCGTCGCGGAGTTCGGCATCGACACCGCGAACATGTTCGGCTTCTGGGACTGGGTCGGTGGCCGTTACTCGCTGGACTCCGCCATCGGGCTGTCGACCATGGTCGCCATCGGTCCCGACCACTTCCGTGAGATGCTGGCGGGCTTCCACGAGATGGACGAGCACTTCCGCACGGCCCCGCTCGCCGAGAACCTGCCGGTGCTCATGGGGATGCTCGTCGTGTGGTACGTGAACTTCTTCAAGGCGCAGGCCATCGGCGTCATGCCGTACGAGCAGTATCTGAAGCGGTTCCCCGCCTACCTCCAGCAGCTCACGATGGAGTCGAACGGCAAGCACGTCACCATCGACGGCCACGAGGTCGACTACGACACCGGCCCGGTCTACTGGGGTGAGCCCGGCACGAACGGCCAGCACAGCTTCTACCAGCTCCTCCACCAGGGCACGCGGCTGATCCCCCTCGACCTGATCGGTTTCGGCAAGAGCCTCAACCCGCTGCGCGACCACCATGACCTGCTGTCGGCCAACGTCTTCGCGCAGGCGCAGGCCCTGGCGTTCGGCAAGTCCGAGGAGGACGTGCGCGCGGACGGCACCGCCTCCGACGTGGCACCTCATCGGGTCATGCAGGGCAACCGTCCCACCAACGTGCTGCTCGCCGAGCGGCTCACGCCACGCCTGCTCGGCGCGCTCGTGGCCCTCTACGAGCACAGCGTGTTCACCCAGGGCGCGATCTGGGGGATCGACTCCTTCGACCAGTGGGGGGTGGAGCTCGGCAAGGTGCTCGCCGGTCAGATCGCCCCGGAGCTGGTGAGCGACGCCGAACCGGAGCTCGCCCACGACTCGTCCACCAACACGCTCATCCGCCGGTACCGGAGCCTCAAGGGGTAGGGGAGCGGAGTTCCGGCCGGCACTGAACCGTCCATGGTCCGATTACGTGACACGGTTATGCCGATCGACGTGCCTGAGGGGATGTGCCGCCGGAAGTTCCTGGCGGCCGCGTTGCTCGCGGTGGCGGCCACGGCCTGTGGAAGGGGTGATTCGAGGATGCTGGTGGCTCAAGGGGTGCGCCGGGAGGTTCCCAGGGAAGCGCCGGTGGACGAGGTGGTGCGCGGGCTCACGGCCTTCGGCCACGCGCTGTACACGGCAGGCGCGAAGCCGTCCGCGAACACGGTCATCTCGCCGTTGAGCGTCGCCTACGCGCTCGCCATGGCCAGGGCGGGAGCGGCCGGGACCACCGCTTCGGAGCTGGACCGGGTGCTGGGCTTTCCTCCGGCGGGCCCGCATGCCGCGTTCAACGCGCTGACCAGGCAGATCGTCACGGTCGACGGTGTGCCGCCGCGGCCCGACCGCCGGGCCACGAGGGACGCGCAGGACAGCGAGCAGGACCCGCCTGTCGTCGGCATCGCGAACGGCCTGTTCGCTCAGCGGGGCCTGCCCGTCAAGCAGAAGTTCCTCCGTACGCTCGCCTCGCAGTACGGCGCCGGCGTGCGAACCGTGGACTTCCAAGAGGACGCCGCCGGTGCCATCAACGCGTGGGTCGACGAGCAGACCGCGGGGCGCGTCGAGAAGCTGTTCGAGCGGTTGGACCCTTTGACCCGGCTGGTGATGGCCAACGCCGTCTACCTCAAGGCCGACTGGCTGCATCCGTTCGCCGAAGACCCGCCCGAGCAGGACGCCGCGTTCACCCGGGCCGACGGGTCCACGGTCCGTACGAAGCTGATGCGTCTGAAGGCCGACCTGAGGTACGCCTCCGGCCCCGGCTGGCAGGCCGTCGAACTGCCGTACGCCGGCAGCGACCTGGCCATGTGGGTGCTGGTGCCCGAGCGCGGTTCGTCCCCCGTGGACCTGCTCACGCCCGCCGCGCTGGGCCGGGCCGCCGCCGGTCTGAAGGTGACGAACGTCGGCCTCTCGTTGCCGGGCTGGGACTTCGCCACCGACCTCGACCTGCGGGCGCCGCTGAGGACGGTGGGGCTGAACGCGCTGTTCGACGGCGCCGACTTCTCGGGCATCGCCGATGACCTCGTTCTCGACCAGGTGGTCCACCGGGCGAACATCACCGTGGACGAGTGGGGCACCGAGGCCGCCGCGGTGACCGGGATGGCGTTCATCGTCTCGGCGCGCCCCAGCCCGGCCGCCGAGGTCCGCGCCGACCATCCCTTCGCCTTCGCGATCATGCACGGGCCCACGTCGGCCCCGCTGTTCGTCGGCCACGTCGCCGACCCGGCGGCGACGGCCTGAGTCCAGCGGCGCCGTGTCACTGGTCGAACAGGTGAAGCCGGTGTGCCGTGGCCGCCGCCTCGCCGCGTGAGGCGACGCCCAGCTTTGCCAGGATGTTGGAGACGTGCACGCTGGCCGTCTTCGCCGAGATGAACAGCTCCGCGGCGATCTCGCGGTTGCTGCGCCCGGTCGCGACCAGGCGGAGCACCTCGCGCTCCCTGGCGGTCAGCCCGAGCCGAGCCTCCTCGGAGGGGGTGAGGTCGGGCGGCGCCTCGGCCTCGCCGGTGAGGGAGAGGCGTGCCCGCTTGGCGAGCGAACCGATCTCCGCGATCAACGGGTTCGCGCCCAGCTCACCGGCCAGGTGGCCGGCCCGTGACAGGCGCTCGGCCGCCACCTCGCGTTCGCCGGCCGCGACGGCGGCGAACGCGGAGCCGAGCAGGGCGCGGGCCTCGGCGTACGGCTGGCGCAGGGCGACCCAGGCGTCCACCGCCCTGTCCCACATCGCGCGGTCGGGCGAATCGGACACCCTGGCCACCTCGGCGGCGAAGGTGAGGCTGTGCGCCTCCTGCAGCCTGCCGTCCACCTCCAGCCGGCCTGCCTGGTCGCGTAGCTCGGCCAGCGCCGGCCCGGCCGCGGGAACGCTCGCGACGAGCAGCGGCCAGGCGTAACGAGGGCTGGCCGCCAGCTCGTAGTTCCTCAGCACCTTCGCCACCAGCGCGGACGCCTCCTCGGCCCGCCCGTGCGCCAGGTGCAGCGTGATCTCCCTGCGCAGATGGGGATACACCGTCTGGTCGCGGAAGGTGCCCCCGACCAGCACGCTGGTCGAGGCGTGGAAGAGCGTTTCGGCCCGGTCGAGGTCACCGCGGGCCAGGGCGATGTCGGTGGCGAAGCCCTGGAGGCTCGCGCGGTAGGGCGGGGGCGGGACGACGTCGAGGGCGCGCTCGATGACCTCGAGCGCCTCGTCCCAGCGACCGAGGGAGAGCAGGGGCTCGGCCAGGTTGATCGCCAGGAAGGCGCCCGAGGTGCGCGCCAGGCCGTACGCCTCGGCCTCGGCGATGCCCTTGCGGGCGACCCCGGCCGCCTCCTCGTGGAGCCCGGCCCCCTCCAGCGCGTCGGACTCGGAGATGGCGGCGCGCATCAGCACGTTGTAGCTGGTGGCCTTGCCCGCGATCTCCGGCAGCTGGGCGAAGGCGGAGACCTGGGCGTCCATCGTGGAGTAGCGGTACTTGGCCCAGGTCATGGTGATGAGCGCGTGGGCCTCGATGTCGGTGTCGCCCAGCTCGCGGGCGATGCGCATGGCCTCGCTCGCCGCCGCCTCCTTCTCGGCCCAGTGGTCGGCCTTGTGCAGCGCACGTGAGAGGTTCTCCAGGATCTGGGCGCGCAGCCGGCTGGGAGGGTCGGCGGGTACGAGCTCGGCGGCGGCGCGCAGGTCGTCGAGATGACCGGTACGGCCCAGGTCGTATCGGACCAGCCCGCGCTGGCGCAGCACCTGGGCCGCGCGGATGGGATCCTTCTCCCTGTCGATCTCGCGCAGCGCGGCCTTGGCCAGGGAGATGCCGCGCTCGAACTCTCCGGCCAGATGCGCGACGGTGATGGTCTGCCGCAGCACGTCGACGTAGTCGGACTCGATCCTGGCGGCGGCGTCGGGCACCGTGTCCCACAGCTCCACCACCCGGTTCAGCATGCGAAGCTGCTCGTCGTAGGCCGCCGACCTCCTGGCGGCGGCCGCCGCGCGCCACGCGCTGAGGAGCGCCGACGGGGCGTCGTGCGCCGCATGCCAGTGGTGGGCCAGCTCGATGGCCCCGCGCAGGGCGGGCAGGATGGCCGGGTCACGCTCAAGGGTCTGGGCGAAACGGGTGTGCAGGCGGGCGCGCTCACCGGGCAGCAGGTCGTCGTGGACGGCCTCCCGGATCAGCGCGTGCCTGAAGGAGTAACCTTCGCCGTCGACCACCAGCACGTTGCCGGCCACCGCTGGGCGCAGCGCGCGGGACAGCGCGCCGTCGTCGAGGCCCGCCACCGCGGCGAGCAGGGTGTGCTCGATGCGTGCCCCGCCGGCGCCGGCCACCCGCAGCAGCTCCTGGGTGTCGTGGGGCAGCCGCTCGACGCTGGCCAGCAGCAGGTCGCGCAGCGAGTCGGGCAGGGCCTCGCGCTCGCCGCCGCTGAGCAGCGCCTCGACGAACAGCGGGTTGCCCTCGCTGCGGGCGTAGATCAGGTCGATGTCGAGGGCGGTGGGCTCGTGGTCGAGGATGCTCGCGGCCTGCTCGACCACCTCGCGCCGGCTGAGCCTGCGCACCTCCAGCCGGGTCACCCAGTCGATGCGGCTCAGCTCGGCCAGCAGCGGGCGCAGCGGATGGGTGCGGTGGAGCTCGTCGGACCGGTAGGTCACCAGGGTGAGCAGGCGCGTGTCGGGCCGCTGGTAACGGATGAGGAAGGAGAGCAGGTCGCGGGTGGAGCGATCGGCCCAGTGGGCGTCCTCGATCACCAAGACGGTGGGCTCCAGCTCGGCGAGCCGCTCCAGCAGGCCGAGGACCTGCTCGAACAGCCGGGCGCGGGCCTCGGCCCCGTCGTCGTCGGGCTCGCCGAACTCCGGCAGCAGCCGGGCGAGCCCGCGTGTGCGCCCGCCGGGCAGCAGCGCGGCGACGCCGTCTCGCCCGAGGTCGCGCACGAGCTGGCGCAGCACGGCGCTGAAGGGGGCGAAGGGAAGGCCCTCGGTGCCGAGCTCAAGACAGCCGCCGACGAGCACGCGGGCCTCGCCGGCCTCACGGGTGAACTCGCGGATGAGCCGGGTCTTGCCGACACCGGCCTCGCCGCCGAGGAACACGGTCGTGGCGGACCCGGCGCGCACTCGGGCGAGCGTCGCGCCGAGGACACGCAGCTCGGCAGCGCGCCCGACGAACAGGGGGCTCACCGTATGGGCCATCATTGCCCCAAGGATGCCACCCACCGGCGACATTTCGCTCATGCGACGGCGGGTACATGGCCTGGGCGCCGATCGCGGTGCCGGCCATGGTCATAAGCTGAGGGCATGAGCCCGAGGATCGCCACCACAGATACCGTCGGCCGCGAAGAGCTGCTCGACTTCGTTCGTGATCGCCACCATGCGCTCGTCATCACGACGCGGCGTGACGGCCGGCCGCAGGCGTCGCCGGTGAGCTGCGGTGTCGACGGGTACGGCCGGATCGTGGTGTCCACCTACCCCGAGCGGGCCAAGACCAGGAACGCCCGGCGCGACCCGCAGGTCAGCGTCGTGATCCTGTCGGACGACTTCGATGGTCCCTGGGTGCAGGTCGACGGCGCCTGCGAGGTGCTCGACATGCCGGACGCGCTGGAGCCGCTGGTCGACTACTACCGGGCGATCTCCGGCGAGCATCCCGACTGGGACGAATACCGCGCGGCGATGGAGCGGCAGGGCAAGTCCCTGCTGCGCATCACCCCGGTGAAGTGGGGCCCGATCGCCACAGGCGGCTTCCCCGCGCGCTTGGCCTGATCGCCGCGGAGGGCTTCCCCGGAGACGCGCTTGAGACCGCCGGGGGCGATCCACCCGGCCCTGGAGTGGATCGCCGCCTTGCCGTGGGTATCGGTGGTCACTGACCCGATCGCCTGTCGGACACGTTGCCGCCGTCTTCGCGCTTGGCGAGGCTGATCGCGGAGTCGAGGTGATCTGCCGGGACCGGTCCTGCCGCTACGCCGAAGACCCACCTGACCACCGCATATACCCAGCTCAATCGACGAATGGCGGCTGTGATGGCGGTCTCGGTCAGCCGGTCGATTCTGGGGCTTGCTCTCGGCTCACTTTCGTGAGGATGTCCAGCAGGGCCGACACGGCCGGGAGGCGGAAGGGCGGCGCGAGCGAGACCGCGTACAGCCGGCGGGCGGGTAAGGAAGGAATGGTCGGACGCAGTACCACGTCGGGGCGTAGGGAGTGCTGTGCCAGCGTGGGCACGAGCATGATGCCGGCTCCTCCCGCGACGAGGGCTTGCTTGCCGTTCCAGTCCTCGCAGAAGAACCCGATCTGGGGGGCGCCGCCCATGGCCGTGGCAAGTTGGGGAATCGGGCCGAGACAGTCGGGATAGCCGCCTTCGATCCAGGTCTCACTGCGCAGATCAGGTAGCCGTACCCGGCGCTGCCGGGCCAGTGCATGGTCTGCGGGCAACGCGATCTGGAACTCCTCATCCAGTAGCGGGACCAGGTCGACCGCGGTGAGCGCGTCTAGATCGAGAGGCTTGGCCGCAGGATCGTACTTAGCCGCATTCACGTCGGCGTACAGGCTCCAGGCCGTGATCAATGCGAGGTCGATGTGACCCTCTTTGAGCGAGGCCCATGGTCCCGCAGGGTCGTCACGCATCAAATTCAGGGTCACACCGGGGTGGGCTATCCCGAAGCGCCGGATGACTTCCGGCATGAAACCAGTGTTCGCGCTGGAGAAAGCCGACAGCCGCAGATTCCCGGCCTCCGCGTTGGTGAAGGCTCCAAGTCTCATCTCCAGAGCTCGCAGGCGCGCCAGGATGTCTCGCGCCTGCTCGACGACTATCTCGCCGGGCGCGGTGGCTTTGACACCGCGGGGTGTACGCCGGAACAGGCTTACGCCCAGCCTTCTTTCCAGACCGCTGATCTGCCGCGACACGGCCGGCTGGGTCATGGACAGCCCTTCGGCCGCTGCCGAGAACGAGCCGCGCTCTGCTACCTCGATCATCACCTGCAACGTCCAAGGATCTATCACGAACAGAACATATCTAAAGTCGCTGGCATGCATTGTGGTTATGGAGCAAACCCTGCCTTCTGGGTCAGGTACTTCGCCGTGAGAAGCGCGACAGGCGAAGCCACCGGTTGTCACGGCAGTACGGTCTCGGTGCCGGTGTAGGCGTCCGGGAAGATCAGGCCGTACTTCTCGTTGCGTGACGGTCCGTCCGCTAAAGCCCATGCATGTTGTGCACGGCAAACATAAGACATCGTCATTTGGAGTTATAGCGAGCTTTGCTCGATACTGGCAGTCAGGCACGCGTGAAGTGAAATGCGAAAGGAACAGCATGCGTAACGGCAAAGGGGACCCGCGTGAGGGGCCTGACACCGGTAAGTCCATTGTCGTCATCGGTGGTTACGGCGCCGTCGGCAGCGCGACTGCGGTAACTCTCGGCGCTTGGTTCCCGGGCCGGGTCGTGGTGGCCGGACGTGACCTGGCGAAGGCGACGGAACTAGCGCGATCCACAAAGGGCGCGCTTCAAGCGACACGTGTCGACGTCAGTGACCCCACTGACGTGGATCGGGTGCTCGACGACGCGGCTGTCGTGGTGATGTGTGTCGAACGCGCCAATGCGGCAGTGGCTGAGGCGTGCCTGAGACGCGGGGTGCACTACGTCGACATCAGTGCGTCCGATCCGGTGATTGAGGCAATAACGTCGCTGGACTCCCTGGCGCTGCGACACCAGGCGACGGCCGTCCTCAGCGTCGGCCTGGCTCCAGGGCTCACCAATCTGCTGGCTCACCACTGTGTGGAGAGACTGCCCTCGGCCACAACAGTGGATATCAGTTTGCTGCTCGGCCTGGGCGGTGACCACGGTGTGGACTCGGTACGCTGGATCGTTGAGCAGTTCAGCCGTCCGGAAGGCCGAAACGGGTCCGATGCCAGGCCCACGCGTATACGGCTGGCGGAATGGGGAACTCGGACCGTCCACCCGTTCCCCTTCTCTGACCAGTACGTGATAAGCAGGTCGCTGCAGGTCTGGGCCACGACCCGGATCTGTTTCGATTCGGCCTTCGTGACGTCCGCCCTTTTCGGTCTCCGGGCCACCCGATTCTTCACCCTGATGCGCCGGTTTCGTGCTGATTCTCTGCTCACCGCGGTGCTTTCCCGCGTTCGTCTTGGATCCGACCGGTTCGCTGTCGACGTGACCGCATCAGATGCCCGGGGAGGCATGGTGTCGAGTACGGTCACAGGCCGGGATGTCTGTCAGGCGACCAGTATGGTGACGGCCCACGTAGCCCGTGTTCTCTTCACCGATCCGGCTCCGCCCGGGGTCTTGCATATCGACCGGCTTCTGCCCGCCGGAAGCTTCATCGATGAACTGGACAAGCATCTGATGACTGTGGAACACACCTAGATGAATCGCTGCTGCGGCGGAACGGTCGCAGCCGGAAGTGGGTCCTGGCGCGTACACGTACCGGTCCTTTGCTCACACCAGTTTCGTATCCCTCTCGCAAGGAGTCTAGAAATGCCCATTATCCGGACAATCTGCTTCACCACCAACCGCGCCGATCAACAGGAAATGCTCGCGCGGCGTGCAGCGCTGATCGACGCGGTCCGAGCGAGGCTTCCGGGACTCGTCGAGACGACGCTCTCGTTGCTCGACGACGATCGACCCGAGCACGACAGATGGATGGACATATGGCGGTGGGACTCGGCGGACAGCGTCAAGGCGGCGACCGATGCCGCCCCCGCATGGCCGGAGACCGCTGCGGCATTTTCCCTGACGCGGGACATCGTCGCCTCACAGGGTGCCGTAATCGATGAACGCTGAGCACGCACTGGAAGGACGTTCGCGCGAAGACCTTCCGCTCCAGCGTGATAGGGGGATGCCTGTCCCGAATGTGGCTCAAGCCGAGTCGTGGAACGGCCCGGAAGGAGCCCATTGGGCCGACAAGAAGGACAGCATGGTAGGCATGAACAGCGCGTTACACCGCGTGCTGTTCGAGGCCGCCGCTATAAAGGACGGCGATCGCGTGCTCGATATCGGGTGCGGTGCGGGGGAGACGACGATCGTCGCGGCCCGGTGTGCGACACGTGGGCACGCTGTGGGCATCGACCTCTCCAGGCCGATGCTGGAACGGGCCCGGGCCGATCAGAGCCGGTTGGGGCTGACCAATCTTCGGTTCGACGAGGGGGATGCTCAGGTTCATTCCTTCATGGACGACCACTTCGACGTCGCGATCAGTCAATTCGGAGTCATGTTCTTCTCCGACCCTGTGGCTGCCTTCGCCAATATCGGGCGTGCTCTGAGCCCCGGTGGCCGGCTGGTCTTCGTGTGCCCGCAGCGGATGGCTCGCTGTGAGTGGTATACCGTTCCGATCACAGCATTGCTCGGGCATCCCCCTCGACCTTCCTCCGCGACTGCGCGGGAACCGGGAATGTTCTCACTTGCGAATCGCAGACATATCGGCGACGTGCTCGGCAAGGCGGGGTTCCGAGCCGTCACCACCACCGCCAGGGATGTTCCCCTCTACTTTGGCAAGGATGCGGCGACCGCTGCTGACTTCTTCCTTGGCAGCGGTCCTGTCCGAGCGATTCTTGAGGACCATGAGGACCTCTCTCCTGCCATGGCCAGAACGATTCTGGAAGACGCTCTGTTGCCTTATACGGGTCCTGAGGGTGTGCAGCTGGGTGGTGCGCTGTGGCTGGTCACGGCCCAGCGCCCATGCCATGAGTAAGAAGATCCGCGACCGCGCCGGCGACGCTGATTGCTGACGTCTGTCGCTCGCGCTTCTGAGTATGTGCGTTGCTACTCCCACGGCATGTGCGCCTCAGCTGTCAGCTATGCGATCAGTTTCACGGGAAGGGCCTTCGGCCGGCATCTGGGCGGGCGCCGGCTGGGAGGAGAAGATCCGGTTGGCGACGGTTGCCAGGATCGCACCTGCCACGGCCGCGGCTGCGGCTGCGGCGAAGGCGGCGCTGCCGGTGTCGTGGGGGCCCGTCAGCCGGCCGGCCAAGGCGGTGCCAAGGCCGTAGCCGGCCCACATGAAGGTGTTGAGCCAAGCGAACACCTCGGTGCGGTAGCGACCGGTGGCATGCTCGGCGAGCAGGGTCGGCACGACCGCGTCGCGTGGCCCGGTCACCAGCCCGACAAGAGTGATCAGTACGGCGAGCGTCAAGAAGCCGGGTGCCCAGCCTCCGCCGAGAAGGACGGCCCCCTCGGCGAGCGAGAGTAGGACGAGCAGGCGCCCGCCGGGGATGGGCCAGGCCCGCGCGCCGTACCCGAGGGTGCCGAGGAGGGCGCCGACCGACAGCAGGCTCATCAGCACGCCGGCGAAGGAGGCGGAGCCAAGGGTGGTGGCCGAGGCCACTGTGGCGATGCGCAGGCAGCCGAAGGTGAAGGTCCCGAAGGCGGCGATGGTCAGCAGCAGGAGGGTGCGCCGGTGGGTCAGCGGTCCGGCCAGGCGGAACTTGCCCGGCGGCGCCGGTGCGGAAGGCCCTATCGCAGGAACGGTCAGGAGCAGCGCGGTGCCGAGCAGGACGGCGGCGCCGGCGGCGGCGACCACACCCTGGGCCGGGATGACCCAGGACAGAACTGGTACGAGCAAGGGACCGGCGATGAATGACAGCTCGTTGACGGCGTTGTCGACCGCGTATGCGGCGGGCAAGGAGGCGGTAGGGACCAGGTGTGGCCAGGCGCCTCTGATGACCGGCCCGACGGGCGGGGTGGTGGCGCCGAGCAGTACTGCGGCGCCGATCATCAGGGCAGGCGGCGCGAGAAGGAGGAAGGCATAAGCGAGAGTGTGGGTGACCAGATAGCCGGTCAGGGCCGGACGCGGGCCGTACCGGTCGGCGATGCGCCCGCCGAATGGCGCGCACAGGGCCAGGGCCAGCGCATGGCCGGTGAGCACGAGCCCGGCGGTGGCGTAGGAGCCGAGCCGGTCGACGGCGGCCAGCAGCAGGGCGAGGCTGAGCACGGGCGTGCCGAGCTTGACGATAAGCCCGGTGATGAACAGGCGGGGGACGCCTGGCTGGGCGAGCAGGCGGCGATAGGGCGTGAACAAGGCATCTCCGTTACCATCTAAGTGAGTTATGCCTATGACATATGGGTGAGGGGTTACCAGTCAAGTGGAAATAGCCTGTAACGTGACCCGCCATGCTCCGCTGATCGCCGAGTTGGTCAATCTGGCCACAGCGCGCTGGCGTGGCGGCGCCTCGGTACACCCACTGGCGGGCGAGGAGCTGGCGGCGACGTTCGCCGCTCAGCTCGGCGACCGCACGGGTGCGGCGCTGCGCGCGGTGCCGGACGCGGGGCGACGTTTAGCTGAGCTGGCGAGCGAGCTACGGCAGGCGCTGCTGGCCGAGCATGCAGCGGACCAGGCTGTCCGCATCAACGCGTTGATCCGCAGGTACGGCGCACAGCCCTACCTGGTCGAGGATGTCGGCCAGCCCTTTCACCTGCACTTTCACGGTTCAGGCGGCACTCAGGTGGAGGCCCTGGGCGGCGAGTTCGCTACAGCGCTGGCCCTCATCGTGGACGGCTACGGCCCAGACCGCTTCGGACAGTGCGCGGCGCAGCAGTGCGAGGCGGTCTTCATCGACGTAACTCGCAACGCTTCACGCCGCTATTGCAGCGCGCCATGTACGGCTCGGGCCAAGACCGCCGCCTACCGCAGCCGCCACCGAACCTGATCAAGTGAACCCGTCCGGCTTTATGGAGGCTGGGTGAAGGTTAGGAGCCGAACCGCACGCCCCTGGTCGGAGCTAAGTTCACCAATTTGGGTGAGGTTATGACCCATTACCTACGGCAGGACGAAATGACCTTTGTACTTTCCAATCATGGGTGAGTATGAGGTGGCTGGGGTCGTCCGACGACTGATCACATATCCTGTCCGTCCACGCCGTTTCCCAGGCTTCACTTGACGAGCTGAACAGGCGCTTGGACGTGCCGTTGCCCATGGAACGCTTCCGTCCCAACATCGTGGTCGACGGGTGGGACGAGCCGCACCTGGAGGACCGCGCCCGAGTCGTCACCGTCGGCACCGGCGAGTTCGGCTATGCCAAACCCGCCATCCGATGCGCCGTCACAATGGTCGACCAGGACACCGGCGGCAAAACAGGTCCCGAGCCCCTGCGGACGCTGGCCAAGTACCGGCGTGCGGCGGGAGGCGGCGTCGCCTTCGGCGTCAAGCTCTCCGTCTTACGGCCAGGCGAGCTCGCAGTCGGGAACAAGGTGATCGTCACTTCCTGGGAGACGCCGAAGACAAGCCTCGAAGCCCTCGGCCCGGCCTCTGTGTGAGAATTCCGCGTTCAGTGGGCGCTCGTTCTCTTCCTGGCCACCACGGTGTTCGGCCCTCAGCGTGAGAATGCCGGCCCTGGTGCACGATCTCTTTGAGGAAGAGGTTCGAGTGGACGTTAAGACGCATATGCGTGCGAGTAATGGCTCACCAAACATCAATGCATTGGCGCCTGCGGCGGACCCGCCTTATCCTTGGTGTCGAACGAGTACAAAACCGCTTCCGCCTCTCATGTGGGGGAGATTTCGCCCTGCTCAAAGTCGTATGCGGCGCCGTGGGGGAAGCTGCTGATCCGTCGTTGAGTGATACACGTGGAGCAGTGTCGTGAAGCACGAAGTCTTTACAGGGAGATCCCCGCGTGACCGTGGTGTCACGTTGGAGGTATCGGCCAGAGCGGCGCCCAGTATTTCGATTGCGATAGGGCGCGGAAATGGTTTCTAATCAAGGGTTGTGACAGAATTCGACGCACTCATCCGCCCCGACCGGTATCCGTTGTCCTCTGCATACGACCCCGCCTGGCTGCTCGAGCTCGACATGGGGCCCCACCCGTTGTGGTTGCTGGAGGACCTCGCTCGCGACCTCGACCTGAAACCCGGCATGCGGGTGCTGGATCTGGACCACTACCTGCCCTACCTGGCGCAGTTCCTCCGTCCCGGAGGCCGGATCGGCATGGCCACCCCAGGGATGACACGCGAGATCCGCGAGCTGGGAGCCATCCCCCCGCACATCAAGGACGTGGTCGGCTGGGAAGCCATCGCCTGGCATACGCCGGAATGGTGGCGCTTCCAGTGGGAGATCACCGAGCTTGTGGAGGTCATCTCCGCCCGGCTGCAGCCGGATGGCTGGCAGGACTGGCTGCTGTGGGCCAGAGCCGGCGCGCAACGACAGCCGGAGAACAGGGCGTTGTACCAGCCGGTCATCGACATGCTGGTCGCGGACGCGGGTGAGTACCTCGGCTTCACTCTGATGACCGCCCGTAAGAAGTAGATGGCGGTGACTCATGAGCCATGGCCTCTGACCGACCGACCACCGGATGCGGCGGACCATACGTCGGTGGACAGGCGTTGACCTGGAGTGCACTCGAGCTTCTAACGTCGAGGACCACCATCGACAACGAGAACGCGTGCCATCGAGCACCGCACGCTGAGCCGAGGAAGGGAGCATGTCACATGAAGACCGTGCAGCTTGGATGTACCGGCGAGCAGATCAGCCAGCTTGCCCTGGGTTGCATGATCATGGGTACCGTCACGCCCGAGGACGAGGCCGTCACGATGCTGGACCGGTACGTCGAGGCCGGCGGCAATGTCCTGGACACCGCCGACTGCTACTGCTGGTGGGAGCGCGGGGGCAGTTACGGCGGCGAGAGCGAGGAACTGATCGGCCGCTGGCTGGCCCGGACCGGCCGGCGCGACGACGTGTTCCTGGCCACCAAGGGCAGCGCCGTCGTGCGCGACCTTGACGCGGTCTGGGCCGGCGGCCGGCCGGACTGGGATGTTGCCTACAAGACGTTCGTCGGGGCCGGGGCGAAAACCTTGCGGGAGGCGATCGACGGCAGCCTGCGCCGGCTCGGCACCGACCATGTCGACCTGTACTACGTGCACGTCGACGATCGGGCCACGCCCTTGGAGGAGACGATGGAGGCGCTCGCCGGCATCGTCCACGCCGGTAAGGCCCGCTACATCGGCTGGTCCAACGTACGTACCTGGCGGCTCGAGCGCATCCGGCAGTTGTGCGCCCAGCATGGCTGGCCGGCGCCGGTGGCGCTCCAGCAGCAGCACTCCTACCTGCGGCGCCGCGCCGGGCTGCGGCACGCGTCCATTGTGGACGACGAGCAGCTGGACTACCTGCAGGCGCATGACGACCTGACTCTGGTGGCGTACTCTCCGATCCTCAAGGGCATCTACGACGACCCGGACAAGCGCGAGGGCCATTGGGCGATGGACCCGTACCAAGGCCCGGACGCCGACGCCCGGCTCGCCGCGGCGGCCGAGGTGGCCGCCAAAGTCGGTGTGGCCCCGAACGCGCTGGTCCTCGCCTGGCTGATGCACCAGACCTCACCGACGATCGTGCCGCTGATCGGCCCGCGCACGCTCCAGCAGTACGAGGCGGCCCTGCCGGCACTCGACGTCAAGCTCACCGACGAGCAGCTCACCCGCCTCGACACGGCTGGCGCCTGACAGGAATCTCGTCCAGACCATCTCCGCGGCCAGTTCGCGATCGGGGAAAGGATCTTGGAGATCGAACCGATGCGCCCGGCCGGAACAGGTCGGGCTCGTCGACGTCGTGGTCAGCGCAGGTGGCGTCGAGCGACGTGCCACGGCCCGTGGCCAGAACATCTACGCGGTCACCGCACCACTGGCGGTGGAGGCCGTCCGGCGGATCCTGGCCGGGCACGCGCGGACATCGGGCGTGGCCTCGGCCGGCGCCATGTTCGACGCAGCGGACTTCCTCCGGGCGCTGACTCCGCACCTATCGGTTGAGCTTCCGCACTGACCGCGCTCGGACCTTGAGCGCGGCCCGCCGCGCGATCGCCTCTGAGGCATTGACGGGTCGTGCGGCGGACTCTACGATCCGAGAGATCTTATAGGAAACTTTCCTATAAATAGGGTCCCTCGAGTAGCAAGTGGAGACGGCCGTGCGACGTCCTTTCCAGCACCTTCTCGCGGCGGCGATCACCGTCGGCCTGGCCGCGGTGGCCGTACCCGTCGAAGCCGTGGCGGCGACCGCACCGGCGCACGCCCGGACGGCGCATCCGGACGGCGGTGACCGGTTCAAGCGGGTCGCGTACTTCATCCAGTGGGGCGTCTACGGCCGGAACTTCCAGGTCAAGGACATGGACACCAGCGGCGCCGCGGCCAGGCTCACCCACGTCAACTACGCCTTCGGCAACGTCGGCGCCGACGGCACGTGCGTCTCGGCCGACGCCTGGGCCGACTGGCAGCGTCCGCTGGCCGCCGAGCAGAGCGTGGACGGGGTCGCCGACGAGCCCGGCCAGGCGCTCAACGGCAACCTCAACCAGCTCAAGAAGCTCAAGGCGAAGCACCCGGGCCTCAAGGTGCTGATCTCGCTGGGCGGCTGGACCGGATCGAAGTACTTCTCCGACGCGGTCCTCACTCCCGAATCCCGTGGCCGGCTGGCCGCCTCCTGCGTGGGCCTGTGGCTCAAGGGCGACCTGCCCGGCCTGCCCGCGGGCGCCGGCGCGGGCGTCTTCGACGGCATCGACCTCGACTGGGAATGGCCGGGCTCGGAAGGCAACACCGGCAACGTCATCCGGCCCGAGGACAAGCGCAACTTCACCCTCTTCACCGCCGAACTGCGCCGGCAGATGAATGCCTACGACGCCAAGAGCCAGCTCACCGCGTTCCTGCCGGCCGCCGCGGCGAAGATCGACGCCGGGTTCGAGGTCCGCGACGTGTTCAAGCACCTGGACTTCGCGACCGTCCAGGGGTACGACCTGCACGGATCGTGGGAGAACAGGACCGGGCACAACGGCAACCTGTTCACCGATCGCAGGGATCCGAACCCGGTGAAGTACAGCGTCGACACCACCGTCCGCGACTACCTGTCGCGCGGCGCCCCCGCGAAGAAGATCGTGGTCGGCGTCCCGGCGTACGGCCAGGGCTGGACGGGCGTGCGGTCCACCGGCGACGGACTGTGGGAGCCCGCCACCGGCCCGGCCCCCGGGACCTGGGCGCCCGGCACCGAGGACTACAAGATCCTCGTGGGCAAGCCGGGGCAGAGGTACCGCGACCTGCGCACCGGCACGCTGTGGCTGTACGACGGCAACGAGTTCTGGTCGTACGACGACCCGGCGACGATGCTGCAGAAGGCCGCCTACATCAGGCTGAAGGGACTGGGCGGCTCGATGATGTGGTCCATCGACCAGGACGACGCCAAGGCCTCCCTCACCACGGCCCTGTACAAGATCCTGCGCTGACCCAACGGCCCGGCGCGATGTTCGCCCATGTCGGAACGGGTATGGGGGGCAAAGGGTCTGTTTCGCGCCGCCGGGGGTGAGGGCGCATGAGCGATGGGCGGATCACCGTGGTGGTGATCACCATGGATCGCCGGGCGGAGCTGTTACGCACCCTGGGTCACATGACGGCGGTGCCCGAACGGCCGCGCATCATCGTGGTGGACAACGGCTCGCGCGACGGGAGCGCGGACGCGGTGGCGCGGGCCTATCCAGGGGTGCGGCTCATCCGCAGCCCGCGCAACCTCGGGGCGGTGGCACGCAACGTCGCGGTCGAGGAGGTGACGACGCCGTACGTCGCCTTCTGCGACGACGACACCTGGTGGGAGCCCGGCGCCCTGGGCCGGGCGGCCGATCTCCTGGAGTCCCACCCGAGGCTGGCGTCGGTCACCGGACGCATCCTGGTCGAGCCTGATCTGCGCGAGGACCCGATCACCCCGGAGCTGCGCTGCTCGCCGATCCCCGCGCCGGACTGGATGCCCGGCCCCGCGCTGCTGAGCATTCTGGCGGGGGCCTCGATGCTGCGGGTCGGCCCGTTCCGGCAGACCGGGGGGTTCTCGCCACGGCTGTGGCTCGGGGGCGAGGAAGAGCTGCTCAGCCTGGATCTGGTGTCCCGTGGCTGGTGGTTGTGCTGGGCGGAGGGCGTCGTCGTCCACCACGCCGCGTCGAAGATCCGGGACCGGAGGCAGCGCCGGTGGCTGGGGATCCGCAACACCCTGTGGACGGCGTGGCTGCGCCGCCCGGCCGCCGACGCGCTGCGCCGGACGGTGGCCGTGCTCCGCTCGGTGCCCAAGGACCGCGCCAGCGTCTCCGCCGTGGCGGCTGCGGTGGCGGGACTGCCGTGGGTGCTTCGCGAGCGCCGGGTCGTGCCCGTGGCCGTCGGACGGGGGCTGCGCCTGCTGGAGGAACCACAGCGGACCTCGGTCGCCCGGCGCTACGTGGACTGACGCGACGAACCCGGCGGACCTCGGCGGACGCGACGGGGAGACGAGCGTTTCCCCTGGTGGGGTCGCCGCTGTGCCACCCCCTGCGGAGGTGATCCGGTTCGGGGGAGGAATCATTGATGCATGGACACCTCATACGATCCCTGCGTCTTCTGCGAGGTCATGGAGGGCCGGGCCGACGCGAGCCTGGCCTACCAGGACGATGTGGTCATCGTGGTGATGGACGCCAACCCGGTGAATCCCGGGCACGCCCTGGTGATCCCTCGGGCGCACGCCATGGGGCTGGAGGATCTCGACGAGGAGGTCGGGGCCCACATGTGGCGCGTGGCCCAGCGGGTGGCGCGGGGTCTGCGCCGTTCCGGGCTGCGGTGCGAGGGCGTCAACATGTTCCTCGGGGACGGCGAGGTGGCGTTCCAGAAGGTCTTCCACGCCCACGTCCACGTGTTCCCGCGCTTCGAGGGGGACAACTTCGTCGTGGACGCCGACTGCGAGCCCAGGGACCGGCGGCTGCTGAACCAGGAGGCTTGGGTGCTCCGCGAAGCGATGAAGGCGTTCACCCAGGGGCCTTCCCCGGTGATGCTCCCGCACCGCGCTCCGAGGGTCTGACCGTCACCCTTCCATGTGCAGCACGGCCGCGCCGGTCACACGGTCGGCCGCCAGGTCGGCCAGGGCCTGGTCCGCGCGGTCGAACGGGTACGGCGTCGTGGTGACGGCGAGCGGGTGGCGCGTGGCCAGCCGCAGGAAGGCGCGGCCGTCGTCGCGGGTGTTCGCGGTTACGCTTCGCAGGGTCCGCTCGCGGAACAGGTGGTCCTGGTAGTTCAGCCGAGGGATGTCGGTGAGGTGGATCCCGGCCACGGCCAGCGTGCCGCCCCGGTCGAGGGCCGAGAGCGCCACGGGAACCAGGTCGCCGACAGGGGCGAACAGGATGGCGGCGTCCAGGGGTTCCGGCGGAGCGTCGTAGGCGTCGCCCGCGGAGGCGGCTCCCAGCTCCAGCGCCAGCTCGCGTGCCTCCTCCGAACGGGTCAGCACATGCACGGTGGCGCCTTGGGCGACCGCGACCTGGGCGGTGAGGTGGGCCGAGGCGCCGAAGCCGTAGATGCCCAGCCGCCCGCTCGACGGCAGCTCGGCGCGCGCCAGAGCCCGGTAGCCGATGATGCCCGCGCACAGCAGCGGGGCGAGCTGCTCGGCGGGCCGGTCCTCCGGCAGCTCGTAGACGTAGTCCTCCCCTGCGGTGGTGTACCGGGCGTACCCGCCGTTGACGTCCCAGCCGGTGTAGCGCGAGTAGGGGCACAGGTTCTCCGAGCCGCGAACGCAGTAGCGGCATTTCCCGCAGGTGGCGTACAACCAGGCCACCCCGACCCGCGTCCCGATCGGCAGCCGTTCCGCGCCGGGGCCACGGGCCACGACCCGCCCGACGACCTCGTGTCCCGGGGCGGTGTCCGGCCGTTTCGGCGGCAGATCGCCCTCCGCCAGGTGCAGGTCGGTACGGCAGACGGCGCACACCTCGACCTCGACCAGCACCTCTCCCGGCCGCGGCTCGGGCACGCGCAACCGCATGCGCTGCAATGGTCGCGTGTCCATCGGACCGGGGTGGCGCACCACCCATGCGGCCATCGTCTCGGCCATCTCCCCATGGTCACACGGCGGCCCGTACGCTCACCACAGCCCTGGGGCTCGCGGGCCCCGCGGGTTTAAATCCCTCACAGGTGGCAGCGGTGTGACGAGACCACACCACCTAGAGGGGAACGCCACCGATGGACGCCATCGTGCTCCTGAAGGACGACCACAAGACGGTCGAGAAGCTGTTCAAGCAGTTCGAGAAGGCGGGTGAGAAGGCCCACAAGGAGAAGCAGAAGATCGTCGAGCAGATCATCAACGAGCTCACCACCCACGCCTACATCGAAGAGGAGATCTTCTACCCGGCGGCTCGCAAGGAGGTGCCCGAGACCAAGGAACACGTTCTGGAGAGCGTCGAGGAGCATCACGTCGTGGTGTGGATGATGTCGGAGCTCAGGAACCTCGACCCCAAGGACGAGCGGTACGACGCCAAGGTCACCGTCCTCATGGAGAACGTCCGCCACCACGTGGAGGAAGAGGAGCAGGAGTGGTTCCCGCAGGTACGGGAGGCCATGGGGCGCAAGCAGCTCCAGGAGCTGGGCGAGCAGATGGAGAAGGCCAAGCCCCAGGCGCCCAGCGATCCGCTGGCCCTGCTGAGCGCGAGCCAGTAACGCCCGGCGCGGCTCGTACGGCGACGACGCGGCCCCGCACGACACATGTGCGGACCGCGTCGTCGCCGTTTCCGTGATATTCCGTGATCGTCACGGCGTCTTGACTGTCCGAGCCGCCTCGGTCGGACCCTGGCCGCACGGCGGCCCGGACACGGCTGAAGCCCTGCCGCCGGGCCGCCCGGACCTCGGACGGGCTCAGCCGGGGTTGTTCGCGTGGGTGAGGGTCTCCCAGGCCACGAACAGGGCGTTGGTCCCCGCGGGCCGCTGCCGCTCGGTGAGGGTCTGGGTGTTGGTCATGGCGATGCCCATGCGGTTGTGCAGGGCGTTGAAGCCGACCTCCGTCACCGGCCCGAGGCCGAGGGTGAGGCTGCCGCCGCACAGCCAGGACGGCGCCGCCGTGCCGAGCTGGTACTTGGAGTGGAACCCCAGCGCGTGGCGGAGCCGCTCGCCGATCTCCGGGTACAGGTCCTGGCCCTGGATCCGCGTGGTCTCGGCGAAATGGGAGATCGCGGAGATGCCGTACCCGGTGTGGGTGAAGTCCCTGCAGGTCTCCTGCGAGAGCCCGTCGACGAACGTCGACTGGTTCTGCCAGTACTTGATGATCTCCGCGCTGGTGTCGATGCCGCTGTTCGGCGGGCCCTTCGGCAGGGAGCCGTCGCCGGTCAGGTAGATGTAGGCGGGCACGCGGCCGCGGAACTTGGCGACGGCCCTGTCGTAGCTCGTCCGGTCCTCCAGGAAGACCGAGATGCCGAGCGCGGCCTCCATCATGCTCAGCTCCCAGTTGCCGTTGCTGTTGGAGCCGTTGATGACCTCGGGAAGGTAGACGGTGCGCAACATGGTGGCGAAGCGGGTGACGGCGGTGGAGGTCCAGCCGGTGTAGGTGTACCGGATGATCTCGGCGGCCCGCGGCCACGACGACCCGGCCCACCCCGTCTGCAGGGGAGCGTTGCTGTTGGTGTGGTCGGTGATCACCGCGGACCAGGCGTTCATGATCTCGATGGCCTTGTCGGCGTACCGGTTGTCGCGGGTGACGTACCAGGCCAGGGCGAGCGTGTACGCGGCCAGCGCGTCCTGGCGCTCGTCGGTGCAGCCGTAGTTGGGGTTGGAGTACGAGCCGCACTCCACGACCGCCCGGGGCTTGGCGGTCCGCGACAGCGAGGCGTACGAGCTCGCCATCATCTGGTCGTAGGCGGCCTTCCACGGCTGGGCGCCCGCGTTGACCTTGGAGCGGATGAAGTCGAGCTGTGACCGGCCGACCAGCACGCCGGGATGGGTGAAGGTGGCGGGGGCCGCCAAGCCGGTGAGCGCGGACGCCCCGGCCGTTCCGTTCAGGGGGGCACTGAACGGAGCGATCCCGGCCGGGGCCGCCTGTACGGCCGCGGCGGGGCTGGACAGGGCGCCGGCGATCAGGGCGGCGGTGAGGGTGACGCCGGCGAGGAACCGGACTCGGAGTCTGCGTGGCTGGACCATGTCTCCCACCATCTGTTAGGAAAGTTTCCTAAAAGTGATGTGATCGTAGCCTTGACTCCGTCCCCTTACAAGTCCTGTCTGCGGCCGGAATAAGCGGGGCACGCGGGACGGGCCGGCGCGCTCGGGTTGCTCGCGCGCCGGCTCTTCGCGGCGGGTGTCAGAGAGGGCTGATGCCCCAGCGATGGGTGACCCGCTCGCCCGGCGCGAGGCGGATGAGGTCCTCCCCGGTGCGGAAGGCGTTGGGCGGGCAGGTCATCGGCTCGACCGCGAGCCCCTTGCGGCGGTAGTCGCCGGCGAGGGTGTCGCCGGTGAACAGCTGGAGCCACCCGATGCCCTCGCCCGCCCACAGCTCCACACCGCGCGTGCCGTCGCCGGTGGCGAGCCTGACCCGTACGAGCCCGTCGGCGCCGCGTGCCAGGCCGGTGAAGGCGGTGTCGAGGGCCAGGTCGCCGATCGGGCGAGCGGTACGGAAGTCGTACGGTCCGCCCTCGACCTCCCGCCTGCCGACCGGGATCTTGCGGTCGTTCACCGCGAGCCACTGGCCGGCGGGAAGCTCCAGCACGGCCTCGTCCAGGGGCCGGCCGAGCGTGAGGTAGGGATGAGCCCCGAGGCCGTACGGGGCGGTGGTGCCGCCGGCGTTCAGCGCGGTCGTCTCCACCTCCAGGCCGGTGGCGTCGAGCGTGTAGGAGATGGTGAAGTCGAGGACGTGGGGGTAGCCGATCTGCGGGAACAGCCGCAGCCGGAGCGTCACCGAGCCCGCGTGGCCCGACACGACCTGCCACGGGAACGACCGGGTGAAGCCGTGCGCGGCGTTGCCGTACTTCGGCTCGGTCAGCGCGAGCTGCCGCTCCTGGCCGTCGAACTCGTAGCGCCCGTCCTCGACACGGTTCGGCCAGGGCAGCAGTGGCAGGCCCGCCGAGCCGACCGGCGGCTGGTCCTCGGGGTAACCGACGATGAGCGGGCGGCCCTCGTGGGTCAGGCTCCGCAGGCCCGCCCCGACCTCGGTCACGACGGCCCGGAAACCGTCGGCCTCGATGGTGTGCTGGGCTCCGGTCGGCGCGATGGTCGTCACCCGCCAATTCAACACCATCGGCGTCCACGGATATTCGGCCGGCTGTTGTGACATTTGTGGCATATGCGACAGACGATGCTGAACGTGGATATTTGCTGCCTTAGGGGGATCTGGCGAGATCGGTGAGGGGCGGGGTTGGGGTCTTCCTGAAAGGGATCCGGTGTTTGTCTGGAATCAGGCGACACGACGGTACGCGGGACGCCTTCCGGCAAGGTGGATCGCGCCGTTCACCGCACACCCGGGGGGCGTGCCGTCTCGGCACCAGGGGAGGGATTCGGCATGGACACGATCATCGTGCGGGAGACGGCCGGGGCCATACACTCCGAGGTCCCCGACGAGAGTGTCAAGCTGCTGCGGTTGTATGAGCACCTGACCGGGCTGGGCGTGGACGCCGAGTTCCGTGCCACGATGCCGGCCCTGCTGGTGCACCGCCCGGATGTGGGCCTTCCGCTGTGGGTCTTCGTCGGGTACGGCGGCGCGTACTACTCCTGGCAGTCCGCCGAGAAGCGGCACCCGGTCTCCGACGCGGCGGGGGCCGCCCTCGTTCTGGCCGACTACATCAGCGGCAGGGTCTTCTGACCGCGCGGCGACCCGCCGGCCATGCGGAGGGGGTGCCGTGACGCCGCCAGAGGCGGCGTCACGGCCGGGAACCGTCAGAAGAAGTCACGCGACGGCTTGGGCAGCACCACGTCCACCGGCCCACGCCACTTGTCCTGTTCCGGAGCCGGGGCGAAGTCCATGGTCGTCGGCGGATCCGCTTCCTGTACGGCGCTGACGGCGGTGAGCGGGAGCCAGATCCGGCTGGAGGCCAGCTCCACGGTCACCGTGGCGGGCGCCGGCTGATCGGGGAAGGTCTCGCCGGCGTCACTGCCGGCCAGGATGACGGCCAGCCGGTGACCCGGCTTGACGACGTAGTCGGCCGGGAGCGTGTCCCAGGTGAACTGGTAGGCCTTGCCGGGCGTCAGGGTCTCCGGGGTCGTCAGCGAGCGGCGGTTGTGCGCGTCGAGCCAGCCACGGGCCACGATCTCCACCGGCCTGCGGGCGGTCACGGTCTCGGTGAGCCGGTAGCAGGCGTCGTCGTCGGCCGTGCTCTCCCCGTGGCAGCTCTCCTCGGTGAAGGTCCTGATGCCGCCGGCCGCCGCGTAATGATCCACTCGGTCGTCTTCGCCGTAGTCGACCACCAGGGCGGTCAGGTTGGCGTCCGGCCGGTCCAGCCTGGCCCGGATGTCGACCTTGGGGGTGCCGGAGAACCGTACGGCCCGCTTGAGCGGCGGAGTCAGGAACGCCAGCCGGTTCGGCGAGGCGGCCGTGGGGTCGGAGACCATCCGGTCCTCGGTCTGCGTGGGGTCGTCGACGAAGCTCAGCGTCTTGCCCTTGCCCGCGGGCAGCAGGCCCAGGCTGCCCTGCCCGTCCTGGCCGGGGCGCAGCCACAGCGGCACGTTGAGCGACCTCGACGGCCATTCCGCCTGCTTCACCCACTGGCCGGGCGCCACCTGCAGATCGACCCTGGGCTCCTTGGTGACCCCGGTGTCGATCTTGTGCAGCCACCGGTCGAACCAGGCGTGCAGCGTGTCGATCCAGTCCTCGCGCCGGTAGTCGAACGGGTCCACGTGCCCGTACTGCGAGAGCCAGAGCTTGCGCGGCACCCCGCGCCTGGCGAGGGCCTGCCAGTAGGTGCTGAAGTGGTCGGCCTTGACGTTCAGCTCGCCGAGCCCGTGTACGGCGAACACGCTCGCCCGTATCTTGCTCACGTCGGCGAGGCTGCCCGAGATGTAGTTCCGCTCGTCCCAGAAGGCGTTGTAGTCGCCGGTCGCGTCGTCCTGGCCCTCGTGCAGGCGCTGGAGCATGGCGGCGCACTTGGCCGGTGGGTCGGTGTCGATGCGGTCGGCCAGGAAGGGCATGTAGTCGTCGGTGTAGAGCACCCCGTTCATGCGGGTGTACCGGTACCAGCTGGTGATCGCCGAGATGGGGACGATGGTCTCCAGGCCCTGGACTCCGGTGGCGGCCACGGCGTTGGGCAGCGTGCCGTCGTAGGACTTGCCGACCATGCCGACCTTGCCGGTGGTCCAGCTCGCGGTCGCGGGGCTGCCGTCCGGGTTGTACGCCTTGGCCCGGCCGTTCAGCCAGTCGATCACGGCCTTGCCCGCCGCGATGTCGGCGGAGGCGCCCACGTCCGGGCAGCCTTCGGACTTGTTGGTGCCGACCATGTCGACGAGCAGGACGGCGTACCCCCGCGGCACGAAGTAGTTGTCGTAGAAGAGCGGGAACTTGACCGGCAGCCCGGCGGCGTCGTACCGCTTGCGCTCGGACTCGTTGCCGCGGCCCACATTGTCGTAGTAAGGGCTCTCGTCCATGATGACGGGCACCTTGAGGCCCTGGTCGGTCTCCTTGGGCCGGACGATGTCCACGGCGGCCAGGTCGTTCCTGCCGTCGCCGTCGCTGTCGACGGGGGTCTCGACGTTGACGTGCTCGCGGATGGCGTCGGCATAGGAGAAGACCGGCTGGGTGCGGCCGTTCGCGACGTTGATCTGAGGTGCGGTCCGGGCGGCGGCGACGCCGCCCGTGGTGGCCGTCAGCACGAGGGAGATGCCGATGGCGCAGAGCAATCTGGACGATCGCCGCAAGGTGTACCTCCGGGGGGATGTGCACCGATCATGTACAGCACAGAGTTATCCCAGCCGACATATCGTGTAAATAGCCGCACAGCAGCCCGCATCAGAATGAGACCCGCCCTACCGATCGCCAAGGCGCACGGCCGCGAGGGCCGGGACATGCTCGGGCTGTGGATCGGGGAAGGGTTGTCCACAGGTGTTCCAGAGCCTCGCTTCGTGGCGTCGGGGTCCTCGTAGACTGGCGCGATGACCTCCCCCGACAACGGCCTCGAGGCGAGCGACGCGCTGCGCGTGCTGAACCGCGTCTTCGGCTACAAGTCGTTCCGCGAAGGCCAGCAGGAGATCATCGACCACGTCGTCGCGGGACACGACGCGCTCGTGCTCATGCCGACCGGTGGTGGCAAATCGCTGTGCTACCAGATCCCCGCGCTCGTGCGCGAAGGGGTCGGCGTCGTCGTCTCGCCGCTGATCGCCCTCATGCAGGATCAGGTGCACGCCCTCACGGCTCTGGGGGTCCGGGCGGGCTTCCTCAACTCCACCCAAGATCACGACGAGCGGCGGCTGGTCGAGTCGGCCTTCCTGGCCGGAGAGCTCGACCTGCTCTATCTGGCGCCCGAGCGCCTGCGGGTCGATTCGACGCTGAGGCTGCTCGACAAGGGCACGATCTCCCTGTTCGCCATCGACGAGGCCCATTGCGTGGCCCAATGGGGTCACGACTTCAGGCCCGACTATCTGGCCCTGTCGATGCTGCACGAGCGCTGGCCGGCCGTTCCCCGCATCGCCCTCACCGCGACCGCCACCGAGGCGACCCACGGCGAGATCGCCTCCCGGCTCAACCTGCGAGAGGCGCGTCACTTCGTCGCGAGCTTCGACCGCCCGAACATCCAATACCGCATCGCCCCCAAGAACGAGCCCAGGCGCCAGTTGCTGAAGCTGCTGCGCACCGAGCACCCCGGCGACGCGGGCATCGTCTACTGCCTGTCACGGGCCTCCGTCGACAAGACCGCGGAGTTCCTGGTCGAGAGCGGCATCCCGGCGCTGCCCTACCACGCGGGGCTCGACGCGCGCACCCGAGCCGCCAACCAGGCGCGGTTCCTGCGCGAGGACGGCATCGTCATGGTCGCCACCATCGCTTTCGGCATGGGCATCGACAAACCCGACGTGCGGTTCGTCGCCCACCTAGACCTGCCCAAATCGATCGAGGGCTACTACCAGGAGACCGGCCGCGCCGGGCGTGACGGCCTTCCCTCCACCGCCTGGCTCGCCTACGGCCTCCAAGACGTCGTGCAACAGCGCAAGATGATCGACACCTCCGAGGGCGACGACGCCCACCGCCGCCGCCTGGGCGCCCACCTCGACGCCATGCTGGCGCTGTGCGAGACGGTCGAGTGCCGTCGAGTCGGGCTTCTGGCGTATTTCGGGCAGAAGAGCACCGCCTGCGGCAACTGCGACACCTGTCTCACCCCGGCGGAGTCGTGGGACGGCACGATAGCCGCGCAGAAGCTTCTGTCCACCGTGGTCCGCCTCGCGCGCGAGCGGCGCCAGAAGTTCGGCGCCGGCCAGATCATCGACATCCTGCTCGGAAAGAAGACCCCCAAGGTCGCCCAGTTCGATCACCACTCCCTGTCCGTCTTCGGCGTCGGCACCGAGCTGAGCGAGCTCGAGTGGCGCGGCGTGGTCCGCCAGTTGCTGGCCCAGGGCCTCCTCGGGGTCGAGGGCGACTACGGCACGCTGGTGCTCACCGAGGCGAGCGCCGAAGTGCTGAGCCGGCGGCGTGAGGTGTCGCTGCGCCGCGAGCCCGAGCGTCCGGCCCGAGCCGCCAAGACCCGCCGCGCCCCCTCGGCCGAGCTGCCCGAGGAGGCCATGCCGGTCTTCGAGCGCCTCCGCGCCTGGCGGGCCGCCACCGCCAAGGAGCAGGGCGTGCCCGCGTACGTCATCTTCCACGACGCGACCCTGCGCGAGATCGCCACAGGGTCACCGTCGTCCCTGGCCGAGCTCGGCAAGGTGACCGGCGTGGGGGAGAACAAACTGGCGAAGTACGGCCTGCAGATCCTGGAGACCCTCACCGCCTCCTGAGCACGCGCGTCCCGTCCGCCGATGTCGTCATCCTGCGATGGCCGTGTCGGGTGACATCCAGCGTCACCCTTCACGGAGGGTCATCATGGCACCGATGACTTCTTCGATGGTTCCCCGGCCGTCTGCCAGGGGAGTGCGGGCAGGCCGTGCCGGGCACGCAGGAGCATCCAGATGACCGGGGCGGCGACCAGGACGCCGGCCAGCACCCACGCCGTCACGGTGGTGCTGAGGTCGAACATCTTCAGCGCCGAGGCGAGCAGCACGAACGCCAGCGCGCGGCGGATGAGCCCGCCAGGGGCGCGGGAGGAGATCCGTGAGCCGAGGTAGACACCGGGAATGGAACCCACCAGCAGCGCCGTGGTGACCGAGAGCTTGAAGTCACCGAACAGCAGGTGGCCCAGCGCCGCCGACATGACGAGGGGAACCGCCTGGACCAGGTCCGTACCGACGAGCTGGTTGGCCTTGAGCGCGGGATAGATGGCGAGCAGCGCCACGATGATCAGCGAGCCGGAGCCGACGGAGGTCATGCCCACCACCAGCCCGCCCACGACGCCGACCACGACGGTGGGGATCGGCCGTACGGACACCGACGGCAGCCCGGTCGCGGCCGGCTCGCCCGGCTCCGCCGTACGGCGGCCGGTCGCGGGGGTGCGGCCTTCCGCCCGGTCGCGCATCGCCAGATAGCCCCGTACGGCCAGGCCCGCCGCCGCGATCAGGAGCGCGACGCCCAGCGCCTTCTGCACCAGGTCCTGGACGTCCTGGCCGTCGCCCAGCGCCCTGGCGACGAGCACGCCGCAGAACGCCGCGGGTATGGAGCCCAGGCACAACCAGCCGACCAGCTTGAGGTTGACGGTCCCCCGCCGCAGATGGACCACGCTGCCGACCGGCTTCATCACCGCCGCCGCCACGAGGTCGCTGGAGACCGCGGTGAGCGGCGGCACGCCGAAGAACGTGACGAGCATGGGCGTCATGAGCGCGCCACCACCCATGCCGGTCAGCCCGACGACGATGGCGACCAGGAACGAGCCGATCGCCATGGTGTAGTCGAAATCCACCTCCCTAACCTATACAAGCCCTAGGGAGTGGCGGGACTATGGCCGACCGGTGGGGTCTCGCGGAGTGGGCCGGATGTGCTGGGCCTTCGCCGACACCCCCGGTCACTCAGGGTCTGGTGTGGCGGCGAGCAGGTCCTCCGGCTTGGAGATCTGGAATCTCCACAGGTCGGTCGCCACTCCGTTGTAGGCCTCCGCGACGGCGAGGGCGACCGCTCCGGTGTCGAGCAGGGCCTGGTCTCCCTCCAGTGCCACCGTGCCGTCGTCCTCCTCGAAAGGGACCACATCGACCTTGACCACTTGCGTCGCGTACGGCAGCAGGGCCAGCACGACCGGAGGGATGTCCTTGTCGTGGACGGCGGTGACGAAGATGTCGGCTCCGCCGTACATGTGGAAACCCGGTTGCACCAGGTGGACGATGCCCTCGTCCAGCTCGGCGGGGCCGGCCGATTCCCAGTTCGCCGACACCGAGTCGGCGGGACGCAGCAGCCCGCGAAGCAGCGGGATCATCTCCTCGGGGGGCGGCATCTCCCCGAGATAGGCGATCGGTCCCCGGCCCTCGGCGTCGGCCGGGTCGCTCATGCTTCCCCGGGTCAGCGCCCAGCCGTCGAGGCGGTGGGCGATCCCCTCCGCGAGTAACCTGTCGAAGCCGTCCATGGGGAGCGGGCCGTCGGCGACGATCCGATAGGCCCACAACCGGTCCTCGTCGTGGATGTTCAGCTTGCGAAGCTCGGGCTCGCCGAGCTCGACGCCGGCCTCCACCCGAAGCCCGGTGAGCACGATGTCCGCGCCGTCCAGGCGCGCGGAGGGATCGGCGAGCTGGATGATCTCCAGAAGCGCCGCAGGGCTGGACGCGGACTGCGACAGAGCGGTGGGACCGGTGCGCAGGCGGCTGAGAGACAGGCGATCCGACAACCAGCTCATCACATCTCCTCGTGATCGAGATGCGACCGACGATATCCAGAACCGCCGCCACTCGCGATGCTTCTCCCCGGTGGATATCGGAAACCGGCCGCTTCGGCGCCGCCGCCGGTGCGAAGACCCGGACGGATGGGTCCACGACATCACCCCTACCGGCCGGCCGCCACGGGATCACCGGCAATATTCTGGAGTCATGCACTCGGCCGCACCCGCTGAGAGAGCCGCACCATGACAGAGCGCAAACCGCCCGGAGTGAGCTTCGAGACGTGGATCGACAGGCAGATCCGCGAAGCGATGGAGCGTGGCGAGTTCGACGATCTGCCAGGTACCGGCAAGCCCATCCCCGACCTGGACAAGCCGTACGACGAGCTGTGGTGGGTCAAGCAGAAGCTGCGCCGCGAGAACGTGTCCTACCTGCCACCGACGCTCGCCCTGCGCAAGGAGGCCGAGGACGCGCTCGCGGCGGCGTCCGCGGCCGAGTCGGAGCACGAGGTACGGCGCATCGTGGCGGACATCAACGAGACGATCCGCAAGGCGATCAGGACCGGCCTGTCCGGCCCTCCGCTGAACCTGATGCCGTTCGACGTCGAACGGGTCGTGCGTGAATGGCGCCGGGAGCACTGGGATTGACCGTGGGCGTTCCGGCCTCCCGGCCGCCTTCGATGCCGGGGCCGCGGTAGAGCCGCTCGGGCGCGCCGGGCCCCGCGTGGTAGGGCCTTCACCCGTGGCCGGGGCGACGCGGACGCCCGCCCTAAACTGAGCGGACGCTTGATCGAGGAGGCGGCCGATGCGGCACACCGCTCTTGAGGAGAACGACGAGCGCGGCTCGGACGGCGCGCTGGTCGCCGAGGGGGACTTCACCCACGTGTTCTGCGACCGGACGACCCGCCGGCCCGTACCGATCGAGGGCGACATGCGAACCGCGATGGAGAGGCTGGTACTCGGTTGAGCAGGAGCGTGCGGACCGCGACGGCCAGGGTGGTGATCGCGTGAGCAGGAGCGTGCGGATCGCGACGGCCAGGGTGGTGATCGTGTGATCACGAGCGTGCGGATCGCGACGGCCAGGCCGGTGATCGCGTGAGCAGGAGCGTGCGGATCGCGACGGACAGGCCGGTGATCGTGTGATCACGACGCGTGCGGCCGTGCTGGTCGAGTCGGGCCGGCCCGCCCCCTATGCCGAGTCACGCCCGCTGGAGATCCGCGAGCTCACTCTGGCCCCGCCCGGCCCGGGGGAGTTGCTCGTACGCGTAGGGGCGGCCGGGCTCTGCCACTCCGACCTGTCGGTGATCAACGGGTCCCGGCCGAGGCCGCTGCCCATGGCGCTCGGTCACGAGGCGGCGGGCGAGGTCGTCGAGGCGGGCCAGGGCGCCGAGTTCGCGCCCGGCGACCACGTGGTGCTGACCTTCGTGCCGGCCTGCGGTGACTGTCCCGGCTGCGCGTCCGGGCGGCCGGCGCTCTGCGGCCCCGGCGCGGCCGCCAACCGCGAGGGCGTGCTGCTCGGCGGCGGCCGGCGGCTGTCCGGTGGGGTCGGCCATCACCTCGGCGTCTCGGCCTTCTCCGACCACATCGTCGTGTCCGGCCGCTCCGCCGTCCGGATCGATCGCGACCTGCCGTTCGAGATCGCCGCGCTGTTCGGCTGCGCCGTGCTCACCGGCGCGGGCGCGGTCTTCCACAGCGCGGCCGTGACCCCGCGTGACTCCGTCGCCGTATTCGGTCTCGGCGGTGTGGGCCTGTCGGCGCTGCTCGCGGCCCGGGCCGCCGGCGTCGCCACGCTGGTCGCCGTCGACGTCGTCCCGCACAAGCTGGCCCTGGCACGCGAGCTGGGCGCGACCCACGTGATCGAGGGCGGGCCCGAGGCCGCCGAGGAGGTGCGGGAGGCGACCGGCGGCGGCGCCAACAAGGTCATCGAGACCACCGGCGTGGTCCCGGTGCTCGCGCAGGCCTACGCCGCCACCGCACCGGGCGGCACCACCGTCACGGTCGGTCTCCCCGATCCGGGCCGGGAGCTGAGCCTGCCCGCGCTCAGCCTGGTCGCCGAGGAGCGGACGCTGCGCGGAAGCTACCTCGGCTCGTGCGTGCCGCGCCGGGACGTGCCCCGTTTCATCGGCATGTACCGGGCGCAGGCCCTTCCCGTGGACAGGCTGCTGTCGGACAGGCTCGCGCTCGACGACGTCAACGCCGGGTTCGACCGCCTGCACACGGGCGCGGCCGTGCGCCAGGTGATCGTGTTCTGACACCCACGGGGGAGACCTCGCCCGCCGGAGGTGCCGTGCCGTCCGACTTCCGATCATCGGTCCCCTTCCGCCCGGCGGAGTTATCTTGGGAACCGTGGATGAGAACCGGGCACGGCGGGTCGTGGACGCGCTGCGTGAGCGTGGCATAGACGGTCATCTGGCGAGAGTCGGTGTCGACCAGTTCGGGATACGGGTGTCACTGCCCGGCGGGCGCGAGGCGGAATGGGACACCGACGGCACCGCGGGTCTCGAAGCGCAGGTGATGCGGGACGGCATGCTGGTCGGCTTCGTGCCGATGATCGCCGGGTCCGAGGACTTCGACGAGGCTCAGGTCGTCGACGCCATCGCGCGGACCAACTACGACCAGCCCATCGCCCGGCAACTGCCGGTCGCCCCGCCGCCGGCCCCACCCCTGCCTCGCGCCGGCGGCCTCTTCCGTCGCTTCCTCGACGGTTTCCGCTACCGGTGACGGGCTCCTGGCAGGATGATCGCCACACCGCGGAGACCGCACACATCGCATTCGGGAGACCAGCGCCATGACCCCTGCCAGTGGGCTGAAGCTCACGACCGTCAACATCGACGCACCGGATCCCGCCGCGCTCGCACGCTTCTACGAGCGGCTCCTCGGCTGGAAGATCACCAGGGAGGAGCCGGACGACGTCTTCCTGAGCGACCCCGAGGGCGGAGTGGGGCTGTCGTTCCAGAGGGAGTCGTCCTACGTCCGGCCGACCTGGCCGGCCGGCCCCGGTGACCAGCAGATGATGATGCACCTGGAGATCCGCGTCGACGACCTGGACGGCGCGAGCGCACACGCCGACGCATGTGGTGCCACTCTCGCCGGCTACCAGCCCCAGGACGATGTCCGCGTCTATCTCGACCCGGCGGGGCATCCCTTCTGTCTCTGGCTGGAGTGACAGGCCCGCGACCCGACGAGGTGGCCGTGCGTCGACGGCCGTTGACGCACGTTTGACCTTGACGCGACGTCAACGTGTCTAATGAGGGCATGCGGATCGGCGAGCTCGCCGCGCTGGTCGGGGTGTCCACCCGTACCGTGCGCTACTACCACCACCTGGGCCTTCTTCCCGAGCCGGCGAGGCTGGCCAACGGCTACCGGGAGTACCGGCTGCGGGATTCGGTGGCCCTCGCCCGGATACGGCACCTGGCCGAGCTGGGCCTGTCGCTGGAAGAGCTCCGCGACGCGCTGGCCGACGACGAGGGCCGGGATCTGCGCGAGGTGCTCCTCGAGCTGGACGCCGAGCTGGCCAGGCAGCAGGAGGCCATCGGCGCCAGACGTGACCGGCTGGCCACGCTGCTGGCGGAGGTCGACCTCCACCCCGACTCGATGGTGACCGGTGACATGGCGGAGGTGCTGCGCCACCTGCCCGCCGAGGGCTCGACGTTCGCCCAGGTCGATCGGGAACTGCTGACGCTGGTGAGCGTCATGGCCGACCCCGCCGACCAGGCCCGCATGCTCAAGCTGATGCGTCCCCTCACCGAGCCCGACGCGCTCGCACGCGGCCACGCCCTCTATGCCCGGCTCGACGACCTCGCCGACGCGGAGCCCGATGATCACCGCGTCGCCGTGCTCGCCGCCGACCTGGCCGCCCACATCCCCGATGAGATGGCGAGGCTGATGGTCGCGAACGTGCCCGCTGCCCGGTCCGGCCCTGTCGACAACGCGGACGACGGGCGGTGGCTGGAGGTGCTGTCCGGCGAGGTCTCTCCCGCCCAGGCAGAGGTGTTCCGGCTGCTCATGACCATGCTGAAGGAGAGAGCGTGATGCTGAGGATCGCCCGCGTCGTTCTGTTCGCCGCGATTCCCGCGGAATTGCTGGTCATGGTCCTGCTCGTGTCCGGGGTCTCGCTGCCCGGCGTGGTGGTGGCGGCTGTCGAGACGGCCGTCGTGCTGATCGTCGTCCTGGAGGCGACGGTCGTGTACCGGCTGTTCAGGGCCGAACGCCAGGGTGGCGCGGACCGGCGGGCGGCGCTGCGGGCGACCGTTCATCGGCTGGTGCCCGTCCAGGTGCGCAAGATCATCGATTTCGAGCTCAAGGGCCTGGTGAGCCTCGCCCTGTGGGTCGTCCGGCGCCGCGACGGCGTGCCGCCCGGCGCCACGGCGGTGCCGTACTCAGGGGGGCAGTCGTCGACGCTGCTGGTGCTGCTGTTCCTCATGGCCGTCGAAACGGTGGGGGTGGACGTGCTGCTGAGGGCGCTCGACGTGCCGGACGGGGTGCGCGCCCTGGTGCTGGTGGTGGACCTCTACGGGATCGTGGTGGGGCTGGCGCTCGGCGCGGCCTGCGTCACCCGGCCGCACGTCGTCGCAGACGAGGAACTGCGCATCCGCTACGGCGCGTACTTCGACCTGCGCGTCCCCCGTCACCTGATCGCATCGGTACGGCTGTCTCGCGGCTACAACGAGACCGGCATGGTCGCGGTGGCGGATGGGCGGCTCAGCGTGGCGGTGTCCTCCCAGACCAACGTGGTCGTCGAGCTGACCGAACCGATCACGGTCGTCCGCCCTCTCGGCCGCCGGGCCGAAGCCACCACGATCCGCTTCTTCGCCGACTCACCGGACACCGCCCTCACAGCCCTCCGCGCTCCCAGCATCACGGTGCCGGCCTAGGAGGCCCGTCGGCGGCGCGCCCTGCCGAAGCGGCCCTCTCCTCGAGCTCTTCCTTCACCAGCGTGCGAAGCTCGAGCGCGACATCCTTGCGCTGGGTGCGCGGCAGCAGCCGCGCCACGTCGGACACGTAGCTGTCGATGAGATCGTCAGCGTTCATGACGCCCTCCGTCTTTCAGGAGCTGATCCATGGTGTCGTTCAGGCCACGCCAGCTGTCCGTCAGCCTCTCGTACAGGCGGCGGCCGTCGGCGCTGAGCACGTAGTAGCGGCAGAAGCTCCGGCTGGAGTCGCCGCCGCTCCCGGCTCGGGCGGCCGAGCCGGGAGCGGCGGGGTCAGCACCTGGTGATTCGGGAGTTCACCAGAACGATGTTGCGGATGACGATGTTCCTTCCGCAGGGGTTCTCGGTGATGACCGAGTTCGTCAGGGTCAGGTTCTGGATCGTCACGTCGGACGACACGGGGAACTCCGTGCGCGAGGCGATGCGCACGTCCGAGCCGTTGACCGTGCCGCTCTGCGCGGCGATCGTGACGTTGTAGCAGTTCTCTATCAGGATCGAGTTGCTGCCGGTCTGCGCGATGTCCACCCGGTCGATGACGGCGCCGCCGCTCTCCGAGACGCAGAAGACGCCGCGGCCGCCGCCCCGGGCGATGACCGAGCCGACGCGGACATTGGCCGGGTAGGCGCTGCCGATCCGGCCGTTGCGGTTGGCCATGCGGAACGCCGCGTAGCCCGTTCCGGTGCCCGCGCCCTGCGCGTCGACCGTTCCGACGGTGGCGTTGATCGTGTCGTTCAACAGCAGCCCGGACTGCCCGGTGTTGCGCGCCGTCACGGTGCCTATCGTGATGCCGTCGACCCCGTAGGTCTCGACGCCGTGGCTGTTGCCGCCCGAGGCGTACACGTTGTCGATCCGCACGTTCCTGGTCCGTACGTTGCGGTTGCTGTGGTTGTCGATGCGGATGCCGAGGCCCGCGGAGCCGAGGCGCAGGTCCATCTGGCCGAGGATGATGTTCGTGCCGTTACGGATGAAGACCCCGAAGTACGGCGAGCCGGTGACGTTCAGCCAGGGGACCTCGACATCGGTGACGTTCTGGGCGCGCACCACCGCGTTGTTGGCGCTGATCGTCCCGCTCACGTTGATCGTGCCGCACACCTCAAGCACGGTGTAGCTGGGCAGGTCAAGTGATTGGTTGGCGTTCATCGATCCCGAGCCGCGGACGATCACCTTCTGCTTGGAGGTACGGCCCGCGCTGAGGCTGCCCACCGCTCGCCGCATCGCCTCGATCATGCTGGCGCCGGTGTAGAGGGTGCTGCCGCCGTTGCGTGCCGTCCAGGTGCCGCCGCTCAGCACCGCCTCCGCGTTGAACGAGCCGCTACCGCACGCGGCGGCGTGGGCGGCGGCCTTCACCGCGGCCGCGTACGTGTGCGCGGGGACGCTGACGAGGACGCCGGTTACGGCCAGGCCGAGGGCGGCCAGAACGGTGAGAACGCGGCGCATGCCGCTGATCCCGCCTGAGGGTCGAGGTTCGGTGTTCAAGGTGTCACTGCTCCCATCGGGACGGTGGAAAGCGCTTTCCGAGGTGGGCGGTGGAGAGGCTTCCAGGGCAACAAGAAGGGATTGGTTTAGCGCCCCGCCTAAATCACGGCTGTTCGCGGAGTGTCTCAACCAGGGCCAGCGCACTCACTTTCTCGCCAGGAGTCAACCGTGACCGCCTGGATCCCGTCACGACCTGCGGTCTCTCCGGAAACTTTCACACATTCGACGGGATCGCCCCATGGATGACCCGGCTGGGGCGGGGTGTCGTGCGGGTCCGCGCCGCCGGGCCGGTGTCAGCCCGCTCGCTCGGCGGCGCTGCGCTCGACGCAGAACTCGTTGCCCTCGATGTCGGCGAGGGTGACCCATCCGAGGCCGTCGGCACGCCGGTGGTCGGCCACAAGGGTGGCGCCCAGGGCCAGCAGCCGCTCGACCTCTTCGTCCCGGGTACGGTCCTGAGGTTGCAGGTCCAGGTGCACCCGGTTCTTCGTCGTCTTGGGCTCCGGGACGGTCACGAACAGCAGCGCGATCCCGGGAGCCTCGACCAGCGCCTCAGGATCCCCTGGCTGGTCATCCTCGCTGACGGACGAGTCCAGCACTCCCGCCCAGAAGGTACTCAGCTGATACGCGTCCGCGCAGTCCATCGTTACATGTCGCACCAGAGAAGACATGGCCGTCATTATGGCGTTTCGGCGGACCGTGCCGTCCACCGGTTCTGGCGGAGGCGGGTCATCGGGAAGAGTGGGGCTGCGGGCCGAAGGCGGTCAGGAAGCGGTCGCGGAAGGCGTCCATACGCCAGATCGGGGCCTGCGGACCGGGCTTCAGGCCGTCCTGCCAGCCCCATCCGGAGATCCGGTCCAGGACGGCCCGGTCGCGGGCGACGATCGTGATCGGCACGTCGCGGTCGGCGCCCTGACCGGTGATGATCGGGGCGGGCTGGTGGTCGCCGAGGAAGACGAGCACCAGATCGTCGTCGCCGTAGGTCTCCACGTAGGTGATGAGGCTGTTCAGCGAGTACTCGATGGAGCCCCGGTACGCGGCGCGTACGCGGGCGGGATCACGCCACACCGCCTCCGGCGAGTCGCCGGCCGTGGCCATGGGGCCGAAGACCGAGCCGTCACCGACGTCACCCCAGTCGATGAGCCGGGGCGTGGGCACCCACGGCGCGTGGCTCGAGACCAGGGGCATCTCCGCCATCACCGGGGCGCGGTCCCGCTTCGCCCGCTCCAGGCGTTCGAAGCTCGACAAGGTGTACTGGTCCGGCATGGTGCCCCAGTTGAAACGGGGGCCGCGGTACCCGAGGTTCCGGGCGTCGTACACCCGGTCGTAGCCGAAGAACGCCCCCTCCGGCCAGTCCCGGGTGTTGCCCGGCATGACGCCGACCGTCCGCCACTTCGCCCGCCGGAAGGCGCCGTTGAGGGTGAGGCGGTCGCTCGCGAGCAGGGTGCTGTAGCGCTGCTGGTTGTCGACCCACAGGCCGGAGAGCAGTGTGGAATGGGCGAGCCAGCTACCGCCCCCCGACGTCGGGGAGGTGAGGAAGGCGCTCTGTGCGGCGAACCCGGCCGCACGCAGACGTCGATTCCCGGCGTCGAGCACCGCACCGACCTGCGGCGCGAACTCCGGATCCTCGACCGCGTCGCGCCCGTAGCTCTCGACGAAGGAGACGATGACGTCCTTGCCGCGCAGGGCGGTCAGCAGATCCTCGCCCGGGGTGTCGCGGAAGGCGTCGACGGCGGACTCCGCGGCGAACGTCTTCCTGTCCTGAAGGGCCGCGCGCACCTGGAGCGAATGGTCGTACGCGTGGGCGGCGACCGGCATGCCGGGGACGAGCTGCGCGCCGAGCACGGTGCAGACGACCCACGCGATGCCGAGCACCGCGATGGCGCCGCCCGCCGTGGTGTTGTGCCGGACCACGAGGGAGGTCAGGCGCAGGACCGACAGCGTCATGAGGAGGAGCACGGCGACGGCGAGAGCCGCGGTCGCGACCAGGGCGCCGATCGCGCCGGCCCTGCCGATCGACTCCGTGACGAACTCCGCGGCGGCCCCGACGAAGGTCCAGTCGAACACGGGGTTGAACGGCCGGTCGAGAACCGTGAAGAAGCCCACGTCGACGATCTTCACTATGGTCAGCAGACCGAGGGCCACTCCGGCCAGCGTCGCCACCACCCGCCTCGGCCTCGCCGGCAAGATGAGGACCAGGGCGACGCCGAGGAGCCCTTCCACCGGGATGCGCACGAACGCCGCAGGCGTGAGCCGGCTCACCTCGTCCGGGGCGATGAGGGTGAACAGCACCAGCAGGCAGGCCAGGACGGTGGTCACCCGCGCTGCGACGAGGCGCCTTCCCCGGAGACCACCGCCGGCGTCACCTGCGGCCGCCGCTTCTCGGGAGCGGCCGACATCGGGACCTGCGGCTTCCACATCCCGGGGGCCACCGGCATGGTCGGCCGCGGCCTCCTCGTCCGGCTTGTGCTCCGGGTGGTCGTGTGTCGTCAGGCCGTCCTCCGCGGTCGTCCGTCCCCGAGTCGACCGCCTCTGAAGGCTGGTGAAGAACGACACTGGCGAAGGCCTTTCCGTGCGACGCCTGTGGTGCTTTGACTGCTGCGAAAACCCGCCCACGCACCGCGGGCGGCTCGGGGGCCCCACTTTGTGTACGGCCGACCACCGGCGGTGGTTCAGGGATGGTGACCGATCACCCCGCCTGCCTGATCGGTACAGTTTCGCACCATGTTGCAACGTATGGGTGGGCTACTGATCGCTGCCGTGGGCGGGACGGTCTTCGTCTTCGTGAACACGCGAAGCCCGCTGAATCCCGCGATCGTGGTGGTCCTGCGAGTGCTCGCCGCGATCATCTTGGCCTGCATGGTCGCCATGTGGTTCCTCACCGTACGGCGGCTGCGGACCGGCGGAGGCTCCCCGGAACAGACCCCGGGGCCACGAGGACGGAGCCCGTTCAGCCGTGGCTACTGGCTGGTCGTCATCGCCGAGGTGGTCCTGCTCTTCGGCGGGCTCGCGCTGCTGCGTACCTGGGGCCTGCCTGAACAGGCCAACATCGCGTGGGTCGCGTTCGTCGTCGGCGTCCACTTCATCGCGCTGGGACCGGTCTGGAAGGAGAACAGCATCATGGTGCTCGGCGCGATCATCACCGTGCTGGGCGTCATCGGGTTCGTCATGGCGGCGACCACCGCCCTCGCGTGGGTGCCCTTCGTCAGTGGCGTGCTGTCGGGAGTAACGCTACTGGTGGGCTGCTCCGTCTTCGCCTGGCAGATGAGTACCCAGGTCACGATGTCCCCCAGGCCCTAGCGGGCTGCCCGGGGCGACCCGGGCGCGATGCGCGGCAGGCTGGGACGACGAAAGGCCGGCAGTACGTGCTGCCGGCCTTTCGCATCGGCCGAGGGGTCAGGCCCGGGTCCACTTCTGGTTGGATCCGCCATTGCAGTCCCACAGTTGGAGTTGTGCGCCGTTTGCGGTGTTGCGGTTGACGATGTCCACGCAGCGGTTGGACGTCGGGTTGACCAGGTCGCCGGCCGCGGTGAGCGTGAAGCGCTGGGCGCCGGTGCCGTTGCACGTGTAGAGCTGGATCGGCGTCCCGTTGGCGGTGCCGGCGGCCGCGGCGTCCATGCACTTGCCCATCGCGCGGACCGTGCCGTCGCTGTTGACGGACCATTGCTGGGCGGCGCTGCCGTTGCAGTCGTACATCTGCAGCCGGGCGGCGTCGGCGGGGTTGGCGCCGGGGATGTCGATGCAGCGACCGCTCAGGTTCGACCTCAGCGCGTTGCCGGTCCCGGGGCCGTCGGGGGTCCATGCGGAGACGCGGACGTAGTCGATCAGCATCGTCTGCGGGAACGTGGTGCTGGAGTTGGGGTTGCCCGGCCAGTTACCGCCGACCGCCACGTTCAGGATCATGAAGAACGGGTGGTCGAAGACCCACTGGTTGCCGCGGATGTTGGCCGGCGTGACGCGGAAGTACTCGGAGCCGTCCAGGTACCAGACGATGAGGTTGGGAGACCAGTCGACGCGGTAGCTGTGGAAGGCGTCGGCGAGCGGCGCGCCGATCGTGCGGCTGCCGCCGACGCCGCTGCCGCCGGAGTAGCCAGGGCCGTGGACGGTGCCGTAGACGGTGTTCGGCACGCTGCCGATGTTCTCCATGATGTCGATCTCGCCGGTGTTCGGCCAGTTGCCGCCGCCGAGCATCCAGAACGCCGGCCAGATGCCCTGGCCTCTGGGGATCTTGATGCTCGCCTCGAAGCGGCCGTACGTCTGGCTGAACCTGTCCGCGGTCAGGATGCGGCCGGAGGTGTACTGGCAGGTTCCGTAGTGGCACTGGAGGTTGGACGGGTTCTCCCGGCGGGCGGTGATCGCGAGGTGACCTTGCCCGTCGTGGTACACGTTGCGGGTCGAGTTGGTGTAGTACTCCAGCTCGTTGTTGCCCCAGCCGCCGCCACCAATGTCGAACTTCCACTTGGAACCGTCGACGGACGATCCCGCCGCGCCGTTGAACTCGTCAGCCCAGGTGACAGGACCGATGGCGGCCTCGGCCCGATCATTGCTCGTGATGGCGACCAGACTGCTGGCCAGGGTGACGGCCACGGCCGCGGCCGTGAGAAGGAGCCGGGGTTTGCGCATGAAGACCTCCGGTCTGTGGTCCTTACCAGGCACGGGCTTCCGGCCCACGCCGGCACGTTGTGCGGAGGCGTCCTGTGCTGCCAGAAGTCCTTCAATACTTAAATTAAGAGGATGTAACACCCGCGTCACATCCGTTGTCAATAGGAAGGTTTCTTTATTACTCCGACCAGTCATGGCTCCGTGCGCGCCTTGATTCCTCGAGTGCCAGCCGACGACAAACATCTTCTTGACAAATTAAATTGTCGGTTCTAGCCTCTTGGTCATGGGGAACATCGCGGTGATCGAGAACCCGGCCGCCCCCCAGAACCAGGTCAACCGTCACCTCAGAGGAGCGAGTTCCATGCGCATCGTGATTGTTCAGTTCATGACCTTGGACGGCGTCGTGCAGGCCCCGGGCGGAGCCGAGGAGGACACCGACGGCGGGTTCACCCACGGCGGCTGGTCGCACCCGTTCTTCGACCCGGAGGTGGCGGGTGGTGCCTTCGACGGCGCGATGGCCAATGCCGAGGCTCTGCTATTCGGGCGCCGCACGTGGCAGACGATGGCCTCGGCGTGGCCCGGGCGAGCCGGCGACCCGTTCGCCGACAAGATGAACGCCATATCGAAGTACGTCGTGTCCGAGACGGTCGGCGACGACAAGCTGACATGGAACACCACCCGCATCCCCGGCGCCGAGGCCGTCGCCCGCATCAGGGAACTGCGCGAGGCCGACGGCGGCGACCTTGTGGTCATGGGGAGCGCCGCGCTCGCGCGCACACTCCTGAGCGAGGGCCTGTTCGATGAGCTTCGGCTCGTCATCATGCCGGTGATCGTCGGCGGGGGTAAGACGATCTTCCCCGACACCGGCGTGCTGCACACGCTCAAGCTGGTCTCCACGATCACCAGTGACGCCGGCGTGCGCGCGTGCATCTACCAGCGGGTCAGCGAGGGGTGATCCGGGCGAAGCTGGTGCTGCGGACCTCATAAGGGGACGACGACCCCTCTGAAAGACACGCTCGCCCTTCATGGGTGGCTACCGGCCATCCGATGCGGGGATGTGGCGGTGCCGGCCGTACCTGGGTGCGTGCGGGAAAGGTAAAGGCCTTGGCGGGGAGTTTCCCTGGCCAAGGCCTTTGCTCGTGGAGCGGCCACTTCGATGTCCGCCGAGACGACCTGACCCACCGTTACCACCTTCGAGAAGTGGCAGGCGATGAAGGCCGGTCAACGCATCAGCAGTCGCAGATGAAGCCGTAGATTCCCCAGGCCCCGTTGATGGTCAGCTGGTACTTGTTCCCGTACAGTCCGTAGATCCCATGACGGAAGTTGGTGTTCGGCGACACCTTTCCTGATCCGACGCGAGCACCCGTCTCCCTGTCCCATACCTCCCAGTTGGCAATGGAGCTACCGGTGTCGATGCCGATCCACACTCGGTCGAGAGTGTGGTTCGCGGGTGTGTATCCGCTGGCGCACTTACCCGTCCACAGGTCGGGCCGGCAGGTGTTGTAGACCTGGGCGTTGGCGGGCTGGGTCGTCGCGACCACAGCGGCTGCCGCGGTGACCAGCGTAAGGAAAGCCATGGCGCCTCTGCGCACGATTCCTCCGGGGGGTGAGGTCGACTTCGAAACCTCAGCAAGTCTTACACCAGTCGTCCCCTTCGTACAGCTTTAGTACGGGATTAAATGCCCTTAACGGGCGGGCAAGAACGACGCTCAGTAGTAGCCGCTGATGACGACGGAGTTGAAGCCGCGCGTCTGGCCGCTGCGGGGGTCGGCCAGGTCGATGTGGCCGTACAACTCGTCGACGTAGCCGTCGAAGAACCCGTCGTCCTCGTTGAGCTGACCGAAGGTCGCCACCCGGTCGAACTCGGCCGACAGCCCGCCCTCCCAGGCAGCGCTCCAGGTGACCGGCACCGACACCAGGTTGTTGTCAGAGACAGGGTCGTCCCCGCGGATCTTCGCGGAGAACTCCTCCCCCGGGTGGTCGATGATGGCCTGGGCGTCCGCTCGGCTCATGTCCACGTCGATGCCGAGGTGGACGGCGATGTTCCCGTCGTCGAGCCGGTCGAGGCTGAAGCAGATCGCGTACCCGGTGCCGCTCTTGCACTTCAACTCGGGCGACGCCCTGGCCGATGTGGGTCCTGCCAGGCCTGCGCCGGCGAAGGCCACGACCGATAAGACGATCAGCATCCGGCCGGCGAGGGCGAACCGCATCCGGTGAATCGGGGAACGCAGAAGGGAACCGTGGTTGGTGTCCATGGCAGGGATCCTTGAGTCGAGCGACCTGAGGTCGCTGGTCCGTCCTACCTCTTCTGCGTTCCATCCCGTTCCATCCGGCTCCTGACCTGTCGGCGCTCATGGTCGCCGCCGAGCCGGCGTGCCGCCCGGTCAGACGCAGCGCAAGACGAACGACTCGCCCGTGCCGTCGTTCACGTTGTACGTGCTACCGGCCACCGAGCCGTCGTCAGAGGCGACCGTGAGCCACATGCTGTGCGTGGGCGACTTCGGGACGGCGTGGACGAACTGGCCGAGGCGCCAGATGCCCTCGCCGCCCCCCGTGGCCTCATCCGTGATCCCGGTGATCAGGCCGTCACGGTTGATGGCCCGGGTGTCGGAGCTCTTCGGCAGCACGCGCGGCACCCCATCGGTGTCCCACAGCACCCCGTAGCTCCGGTAAGGCGAGGTGTAGCTCACCCGGCCGATCACGCGCCCGTTCGAGATCTTGGTGGCGAACATGCCTGCCGCCCCGGAGATCTTGGCCAGGGGTGTGATCGTGCCGTTCCGCCACAGCGCCGGGCCGTCCGGGGTGCGCAGCAGCACCGTGCCGTCCTCGTCCGCGTGCTCGGGTTCGTACTTGTCAGGCAGGACGGTCTCGATCACCTGACCGGGACGATCCGCCGGCCAGCGCAGCAGGCGATGCACATACTGGGTGTCGACCCGGACCATGTTCCGGCCGGTGACATCGCCATTCTCATTGATGGTCAATGGCCGGAGGAATCCGTTGTTCGCCGGGCGGACGAGTTTCGTCGCCTGGCCATTCTTGATGAGCACCGCGTAGCTGGGTCCGTAATAAGGAGGGACGGCGATCCCGGTTCCGGCCAGCACGGTGCCCGACCGGGTCTCATCCGGCAGAATCGTGAACGGCTCGTCGCCGACCTTGGTGCCATAGTCGATGAACTGTCCGTTCCTCCAGGAAACACCGTGCCAGTAGCCATCGGCGAGCACGGCCCGGCCCGAGAAACCGCCCTGATGGTTCGTCGCCGTGACCTCTGATTGCCTGGTGCCCGAAGGCACGGCTAAGACGGATCGCGTCCAGGTGCACGCGGCACTGGTGGCGGCCGAGGCGGACGCGGCGCCCGACACCATCGTGCCCGAAGCCAGCAGTAGCACGGCCCCCGCCGCCGCATGGCCCAACCGGTTCATATTCATGGCATTCCCCTCTGAATTGACGCTGCTGGTGACCAGCGTAGGAGACACGGAATAACCAATTGGCTTTTCCTCGAACACATGGCAATTTCCAAGAAATTCACGGCACCGGGAAGGGTGGGCCGGCCGCGAGCTTCGGCACGGGGAGATCAGGGTCGAGACGGCCGTCCCGGTGTGGGTAGCATGCGGCATCATGACCGAAGCGCAGCCAGTGATCCGGCAGGTCTCCACTCACGTGGTTTACAGCAACGCGTGGATGACGGTACGAGAGGACAGGATCGAGCGTCCTGATGGCTCGCCCGGCGTGTACGGGTACGTGGTCAGGCCCGACTTCGTCCTGGTGATTCCGGAAGAGAACGATGGCTTTCACATCGTGGAGGAATACCGGTATCCGATCGGCCGCCGCACATGGAGTTTCCCGCAAGGGTCGGCGGAGGCCGAGACGCGTGAGGACGAGGCCCGGCGTGAGCTGGCAGAGGAGACCGGACTCCGTGCCGAGCGGCTGCGCCATCTAGGCCGTATGGACAACGCCCACGGGATGACCGATCAAGGGCTCCACGTCTACCTGGCCACCGGGCTCACCGAGGGGCAGACCGACCGCGAACACACCGAGCAGGACATGCGCCAGCGCTGGGTCCATCGCACAGAGTTCGTCCAGATGATTCTCAGCGGTTCGATCACCGACTCGTCTTCCATCGCGGCCTACATGCTCTGGCTGCTCCAGCAGAGGTGAAGGCGTTGCCGCCGGTGTCGGCGGCCTTGACACGCAAGGAGGCGAACCTGCCGCGCGCTGAGCGGATGCCAGGTCTCCGCGGACCAGGCCCCCTTGCCCGAGGGATGCACCAGCCGCTTCTCCGGGTCGATCCGCATGCCGATGCCGGTGCGCACGGAGACGCCGACCGGTGGCGATGACCGTCCTGAGAACCACTAACGGTCACCGATTTCATGATGGGGCCCTCTCCTTCGATCTTCACCGGAGCGGGACGCAAGAACAAGACTGTTTCTCACTGCTCACTCTTGTGAGACTGCCAGGCATGCCCACCCTGGACCCAGATGACTCTGCCGACCTCGTTCACCGGCTGTCGCATGTCCGCTGGATCGCCGGAGGCTCCGGCGCCGGAAAGAGCACCCTCGCCAGAATCCTGGCCGAACGGTACGACGTGCTCGTGTACGACGGCGATCTGGCCGAACGCGGCTACGTCCAGCGGTGTACTCCGCAGCGACAGCCCCACCTGTGGGAATTGCTGCACACGTCCCTGGAACGCAGGTGGATGGATCGCGCACCGGAGGAGGTCTTCCAGGCCATGCCCAGCCTGCACGGCGAGACATTCGGATTCGTCGTCGAAGACCTGCTCACCTTGCCCGCCGACCGTCCTGTGCTGGTCGACGACTTCCGTACCCTTCCTGCGGACGTCGCACCATTGTTGACGTGGCGCGGGCAAGCCGTATTTCTGCTCCCCACCCCTGAATTCCGGGGCCGTGCACTGGGCACCCGATTCGCCGACCCTGCCCGAGCGCGAGCCAACTGGGGAGACAGCGATCACGCCGGCGTGTTGGCGAAGCGACTGGCTCGTGACGAGCTCTGGGATGAAGAGGTACGGCGCCAGGCTCTCGAACTGGACGTGCCGGTCCTGGATATCGACGGTTCTCAAGACGTCGCTCAGCTGGCCGGCAAGCTGGCCGCGACGTTTCTTCTGGCAAGGGACTGATTCTGGTGGGTCGTCGAGCAAGCAAACGCATGGTTGACGATCAGGGCGATACGCGATCTCTTAGGTGAAGCGGCTGGGCTTTGTGGAGATCTTGACGCCATCCGCGCGGCAGGTTGCCATCGAGATAGCCGTATTTCATGCTCGTTTAGTAGGGAATGAGGGGTTGTGAGGGTTCTCCGGCATGCGGCCGCGGTGGCCGCGCTCCTGGTGGGCGCGGCCGGCATCCAAGTCGTCCAGGGCGGAGCGGCGCAGGCTGCCCTGCCCACCGCCGCCGTCGCGCTCGGCGACAGCTTCGTCAGCGGGGAGGGCGCAGGGGACTACCAGCCCGTCGTCGACGCCTCCGGGACGGCGCAGGCCTTCCCCGGCTGGTCGGCGGCCAACAGCAACGCCTACTTCTGCCACCGGTCGGCGAACGCCTCGTTGCTCAAGGCATCACTCCCCGGCATCCAGGACCGCTTCAACCTCGCGTGCTCCGGCGGCCAGCCCGCCGACGTCGCCAACCCCTCCAGCGCCCGCGCCAACGGCCGCTCGGTCGCCTCGCAACTCGACCAGCTACGCGCCGTCGCCCAGACCCACGACATCGACGTCGTCCTCGTCGGCCTCGGCTCCAACAACACCCAGTTCACCTTCGGCAACGTGGCCGAGCTGTGCGCCAACCGCTTCATCGCCGACGCCTGGACGGGCTGGTGGGAGTTCTGGGCCTACCTGAACGGCGAGGTGCCGCAGGAGCCGTGCGCCGTCTCGGATCTGGCCACCGACGCCCAGGTCGCCGCCGCCACCGCCGAGACCACCGCCGCCCTGCGCCAGATCCTCGACACCCTCGCCCAGATCGACGCCGACGGCGTCCACCGCGTGGTCCTGCAGACCTACACCAACCCGCTGCCGCTCGACGTCGCCCCGCAGTACCGGGACGAGGACGACCGCACCGACACCCGCGACAAGTTCCGCGCCCTCGGCGCCGAGCGGTACGCCGCCGGCTGCCCGATCCACCGCGCGAGCCTCGCCCCCGGGCACGTGTTCTCCCAGAACCTCGGCTCCCTGGTCAAGAACGCCTACACCACGCTGGCGGCCGAGCGTCCGACCGCCGACCTGCGCGTGCTGGACGTCCAGAAGGCCTTCGACGGCGCCCGGCTCTGCGAGAACCCCGGCAGCCCGACGGGCACGCTCGCCACGCCGCTCCGGGTGCAGGACGGGCCGTCCGGCACCTTCATCACCAGCCTGTCCGGCTGGGACAAGATCGGCATCCAGCGGCTGGCGAACACCTGCGTCACCTACTTCCAGACCTGCCAGGAGACATGGCACCCCAACGCCGCCGGCCATGCCGTCCTCGGCCAATGTCTGACCGGCGCCCTCACCGCTGCGCCACGCACGATCGTCACGTGCGCCCGTAACCCGAACGGCACGCTCACCATCTCCTGACGTCTCCTCTCGATGCGCGACAGCGCGCCCTGCCTCCGGGGCGCGCTGCCCTGCATGCCGCGACGGCCGCACTCGTGCCCTGCCGGCGCACCATGTCGCTGGCCAACAACAAGTTCGTCTCGGCGGAGTTCGGCTGGTCCGGGAGTAACGGCGGGATGCTGCGCGCCCGCGCCACCCAGGTCGGGCCCTGGGAGAGGTTCGAGATCTGCCAGGGCACCTTGTACGACACGATCAGGTCGACGTACATGAGCAAGTACGTGACCGCGGAGCTCGGCTACACGGGCGGTAACAAGGGGATGCTCCGCGCCCGCGCGTCCAGCCCGGGCGCCTGGGAGCAGCTCCGGGTCATTTCCTGCGGGACGGGCTGCGTGGCGATCCGGCGCGCCAACGTCCAGACCTACGTCTCCGCCGAACTGGGCAACACCGGCGACCGGTACGGGATGCTGCGCGCCCGCTCCAGCGCCATCGGGCCCTGGGAGAAGTTCCGGCTCCAGTAACGGCGAGGCCGACACCCAGGTCGCCGCCCCCTCCGGAACCTCGGGAGGGGGCGGCCATCCCGGGGCAGGCTGAGTGGTTCGGTGGCGCAGGTCCAGCAGGGCGGCTCCCGTCGGGATTTCCGGGCCTCGCCATCCCGAGAGCAGTGGCCGTTGCCGTCTTTCCTCATGCATCAGGTGCGTCCGATCACCTGGTCGGGTTCTCGGTGATCGTTCGACCGGTTCGCGTCCGGACACCGGTGTAAGTTCGTGCCGGAACGCAAGCCGGTACATGAGGAGGGCACCATGGGCATGATCCACATCGACCTGTTCGCGACGCTCGACCTGGTTGGCCAGGCGCCGGGTGATCCAGAGGAGGACCCTGACGGCTTCCCGTTCGGGGGATGGCAGGCGCCGTTGTTCGACGACACGGTCGGCCAGCAGGTCGGCGCCGGAATGGAGGGCATGGACGCCCTGCTCCTGGGCCGCAAGACCTACGACATCTTCGCCGCGTTCTGGCCGAACCAGGTCGACGGCGTCGACGGCGGGATCGCCACGCATTTCAACAGCATCCCGAAGTACGTCGCCTCGCGAGGCAACCCGGAGCTGGACTGGGCGGGCTCGACGCAGCTGGGACCCGACCTGGTGAGCGCCGTGCACGAGTTGCGTGACAAGCATGAGCACGTCCACGTGATCGGAAGCCTGAACCTGGTGCAGACCCTCCTGCGTGAGCGCCTCTTCGACCGGCTGGACCTGTGGGTCTACCCCATCGTGCTCGGCGTCGGCAAGAAGGTGTTCGCAGACGGCGCGGTGCCGGCCAACCTGGTGCTCCTCGAGCCGCCCGTCGCCTCGCCCAAAGGCGCCGTGCTCCTGCGTTACGGCCTCGGTGCGGGAACCCCCAGCGCCGGGGACATGCGACGCGAAGACCGCGGAGCCGATCCGAGCTGAACAGCGACCGTCGGTGGCGACCACGCCGCCGGCGGGTGTATCCGAGCCACGTTCACGGTGGCGCACAGCCGTAGTCGCCATGGCTGTGCTTCTCGCCATCGGTGCAGCAGGTGCTGTCTGGTTCCTCGGAATGCGCGCGCATGGTGTTCTTCCTCCACCGGGCGGCCCCTGGCCTGAGCAGCGTGGGTCTATGGTTCTGCAGTGCTCGGAGGAAGGATTGACGGCGGAACCCCAACCAATCGTCGAGAAGTTCCTTCGCTGGAACCGCGCCGGGCCGGCACCGTGCCCCTGGACAAGGCCGCGTACGCGTACCGCGCCTTCCGCGACGGCGCACAGCGCCGCCGATGGGTGCTCACGAGCCGAGGCCCGGCTCAACCCGGGCAACGGAATAACAGGATGAGCGGCTGGGGCCGGCACTTCTATCCTGTCGATCATGACGGTGGGTTTCCTGTTCTGCGCCGATCCGCTCCGGCCGCGGCGGGTCGATCCGCATTTCGAGACGCAGGCGCAAGCCGTACGGGATCTGGACGGGCGGCTGGCGCTGATCGACCATGACGCGGTCGTGGCCGGCCGTATCGCCGAGGCGGTGGCGCGGGTACCGAACGGGTTCGGCCCGGCATGGTATCGCGGCTGGATGCTGCGGGCCGAGCAGCCGGACTCGTGTTTTCACTTCCGGAGGCAGGTTGCCGATGCATCTACATCCAGGCGAGACCGAGACCGAGGCCGTTGGCTGGCGGGTGATGACCGTGCTCGACGTCGTCCGGCAGCTGCGCGATGCATCACCCGACGTCACCGGACGTCCGCGGGTGATCGCGATAGATGGCCGGGGCGGCGCTGGCAAGACGACCCTGGCCGAGCGGTTACGCAAGGTGGTGCCCAACTCCGCCATCGTGCACACCGACGACATCGCCTGGAACCACGCCTACTTCGACTGGGGCGCCGTGCTCGTCGAGAACATCCTGCAACCCCTGCACCGGGGTGAGGCGGTGGACTTCCGCCCTGATGCCTGGATCACCCACGACCGGCCCGGATCGATCACCATCCCCGCCGGTGCCGACGTCATCTGGGTCGAGGGCACCGGCATCATCCGCGAGGAGCTTGCCCCGTGGTTGGACGCCTCGGTGTGGATGCAGGGTGACCTCGATGAGCAAGAGCGCTTGCTGGTCGTCCGCGACGGCGACTCCCCTGAGCAGCTGGAGCACGTGGCGAAGTGGCTGCTGGAGGAACTGCCGTTCATCTTGCGAGAACAGCCGTGGGCCCGAGCCACCATGATCGTCGCCGGTCCTCCGCAGATGGACCACGACCCGGACACCGAGCTGGTCGTCGCCCCGCCGACCGGCTCTTAGGCCGGCCGACCCGCCCGCAGAACGCGGGTGAGCGGTTCGAGATCAACAACGCCGGGGTGGACCGTCCCGAGGAACTGATGGCGTGGACGGGCCACTCCAGCACCAAGGCACCAGATCAGAAGTTGGTGAGGGAGTAGAACCACCAGTAAGCGAGTAGCGCCATCAGGAGCAGGCCGGCGATGAAGATCCCCAATGTGATGCCGAAGAGTCTGCCGCCTGGACCCCGAAACCTCAAGAAGGCTCCTACGAGCGCCCCGAGCATGGGTAGTCCGATCGCGATGAGCACCGGAACAATGAACTGCCGCAGGCCGAACTCGCTGACCTCAATCACAATGCGGCGTACCGGCATGACCATAAGAATTGTGCTCAGCAAGATGAGGATGAAAGCGATGGGCTTGTAGTTCGGCCCGTTGGCATCCGATGGATCGGAGGTCACAGTGAATGGATGGTCGCACCGCTGTGTTCCAGCGTCAAGATTGGTGATTGGGTGCCCGCGTCATCAACCGTTAGCACCCGGTCTTTCGGCAGTTTCGGGATGTAGGGTCGGGGATATTCGGTGGCGTCCGGGAGGCCGAAGGGCCGACGATGCGGTGATGACTACCTCGGATGCGAGTGAGCCCGTTCCGACGCGGTGGACGAAGTCGACGGTGTACCGCGACATGTGGGTCGACCCGGACGACGATCCGCGCGAAACCGATGTCGAGGCCCTCGACGAACGCGGCATACTGCTCGACTATCTGCGCCACTACCCCCTGACCATGGAAATGAAATGCGCGGGCCTGGATGCCGAGCAGCTTGCCCGACGATCCGTACCACCGTCCACGATGTCCCTGCTCGGGCTGGTGCGGCACCTGACCGAGGGGGAGAGACACCTTCGCCGAGTCATGGCCGGAGAGGACGCGCCGAAGCTGTACTGCACCGACGAGGACCGTGACGGCGACTGGAACGGCGCGATCGCCGACCCGGCGGTCGTGGAGGACGCCTGGCGGCAGTGGCGGGCCGAGTAGAGCTCACCGACCAGTTCGTGGCGGGAGTCGCCGACCTCGGCACCCGGAACGCCGGCGTCTCCGACCTCGGCCCCGACGGGGCGGACTTGCAGCTTCGCGACATCCTGGTGGCGCAGATCGTCGAGTACGCGCGGCACTGCGGCCACGCCGACCTCCTGCGTGAGCGCATCGACGGCCGCGTCGGACAGTAAGCGCCGCGGGACAGGATGATCGCCGAAGGCATGGGGAGGCTCGTCGAAGAGGCACCGAAGTGTGAGGATCGCAGTCGATCGGGCACGTAGCGGGTGATCGAGAAGGTGCTGAAACGATCAAAGCCCGGGCCTGGGAGCGCGTCCCTGCCTGGGCTTCGGGGTGGAGCGGGTGGCGGGAATCGGACCCACGCTGTCAGCTTGGGAAGTCTTCTAGGACCGTATTTCCGGACCAGGGTTTCCGGTGAACCAGGTTTGGCGAAGACTGGGCGGCGTGGAATCACTGCCCTGCGGGCATGTCGCCCATGCCGGGCGGAGCCGGTTGTGCCCCCATCTGATCGGCGACGAACCGGCCGAGGAGTACATCGCCCTGCTGACCGGAGTAGGGATCCAGTACGACATGTGCTGCGTCGAGTGCGACCTGGCGACCGCCAGGGGTGACCAGGCACCGCTGCTGGAGGCCTGTGAGGGGTGTGTGGCTCGCCTCGAGGACGACATGTGGGCGCTGCAGGGCTGGCGTGGCACGTCTAGCGTCCTGGAGCGGCCCGAACCGGTGGACGCGACCGTGATGGAGGTGGAGATCCGCCGCAGCCTCGGCCCAGTCGTGGACCTGGCCCCGGTGACCGACGGAACTCAGCCGGTGTGGATCGTACTCACCCATAGCGGCTGGCTGGTGCGGCTCGACGCCGGGTCAGGCGACTGGGTTCCGATCGCGAGAAGCACGCTCCCCGACAAGCCCGAACACGCCTCTCGCGGGGCGAAGGCCAGGCGGCGGCTCCACGTATCGCCGAAGGGAGACGTCGCGGCCATCGTCCACGACTACGGCCGGCACGGCCAGGTGGTCGACCTGAGATCCGGTAAGGTCACGATGCAGCTGGACGGCGGGGATTACCACCCCGAGACCGTGCCTTTCGCGCTGTGCTTCACCGACTTCGGCGCGCGGACCGTGATGATTCATCGTTCCGGATGGAACCGGCTCGACGTCTCCGATCCCCAGACCGGTGAACTGCTGATCGCCCGGGAATCCAAGAAGAGCGAAGCGGCGCGAGCACGGGACCACCGTCTGGACTACTTCCACGGCAGGCTGCACATCTCACCGGATGGCCGATGGGTCGCCGACGATGGATGGGTGTGGCACCCGGTGGGGATTCCACGTCTCTGGGATGTCCACCGATGGCTGAACGCCAATCCGTGGGAGTCGGAGGATGGTCCCTCCGTGCGCAATCTGTGCGACCGGGTTTATCACTGGGATTCCCCGATGTGCTGGGTCGCCGACGACCTGCTCGCGATCAGCGGGATCGGCAGCGACTATGAAATGCTTCTCCCCGGCGTGCGGATATTCAACGCCGGCACAGGCCTCGAGCTGATTCGCATCGGCGGGCCGAGGGGTGCGCTGTTCGCGCAGCACGGGCGGCTGTTCAGCGTTGCGCCGGACGGGCTGGAGATGTGGGATCCATACACCGGCGAGCGAACCGCGACCGTCCCCGGCTTCGCCCCGACCCATCACCATCCGGGAGCGGGCGAGTTGATGTGCGTACGTGACGACCGGCACCTCACCCGATGGCGCATCCCCCGGTTCTGATGCGTCCACGCTCCAGAATGAGTCGCCGGATACGGCTTGCGTAGACGAGCGAGCTTGTCTCGCGGTGGGATGTTCGATTGCCTGCGACTTCCTGATCCGATTGATCGCCCAGCTTGTGGGCGGCCTTCCGGCGGCGGAGTGCTCCCTCCGGAGACGTCCCGACGGGGCAGGAGGTGGAGTCAGGAGAGGGCGGAGCGACACCGGCTGGTTACGCACAGCCCTGTTTTCCGCGGCCACTGGTCACCCCGGTAAGCGCGTTATAAGGTGCGTACAGGTTTGGCGAATCTTACCGGACCGAAACACCCATGCACTCTTGGTAGGAGGACTCATGGCAATAGCGAAAAAAGCCTTTGCGACCGTGGCTCTTTGTGCGTCGGCGCTCCTGCCGGCTGTTGTCGCACCGACGCCGGCATTCGCCGCGAACACCTGTAACTTCCCGACGCAGGCCACGCCCCCCAGCAAGTTCATCAGGAGCTACGGCAACTGCAACGACTGTAAGGCCAAAGCCGGGGTGAATTTGCAGGGTTATAGGACTTACTGCACCTACAACCCGAGCAATAACCTGAACGACCTCCACATGTACCTCATCCGGGTCTGGTAACCGGAAGAACTGACGGCCCCCGGGCCGACATCCGGAGAGCCTCGTCGATGAGCACGAGCGTCTGCCCGCGGGGCAGGCGCTCTTGTCATGCGGCCCCTCGCCGGCCCGGCCCTCGTCACCATCGGCCTGCTCGGCGCCGCGACGGCGTGTGTCGGAGTCGGTGACAGGGGTGAGGGACACTCGACCAGCGATGAGGACGGGGTACTACCCCGCCCCTGCACGGTCCCAGCAACCTGCGGAGGACAGGTAGTCGGCGGGCCTAGCTTGTCCATCGATCCGGTAACGCAACAGCGCCGGGGTTCGAATCCCTTCGGGCGCGCATCTCCCCAGGTGAGCTGGGTCTCGGCTCCAAGATCAAGCCCATTTTCAGTGGACCTTGTGCCGTGCGCGTGCGTCCATGCCCACCGCGTCGTCGTGAACCAGGCGACCCCGGCACGTGCCAGGCGGTCGCGCACCCGTGCCCACTCCGGCGCACCCCACCCACTCCGGCGGACCCGCGCCCTCCTCGCCGTACCGCGCGTCGTGCTCCGCCACCCGGATCCGTCACTGGATCGGCCATGCCGGCCGACTCTGGTGATGAGTTGTCGCGCCCGCACCCGTCATAACTACGACGGGACACGACGAGGCGGAAGGATGACGTGATGAGTGCGGACACGCGACTGGAGGAGCTGGACGTGAGCGGTCTGGGCGAGGGCGGTCTGGGCGGGAGCGGTCTGGGTGAGGTCGACGAGCCGGCGTTCTCGGGGCTGGCGGAGCGGCACCGGCGGGAGCTGCACGTGCACTGCTACCGGATGCTCGGGTCGTTCGAGGACGCCGAGGACACCGTGCAGGAGACGTTCCTCCGTGCCTGGCGGCGGCGGGAGACCTTCGAGGGGCGGTCGACGTTCCGGGCCTGGCTGTACCGGATCGCCACCAACGCCTGCCTGGACCTGCTCGCCAAGTGCCGCCCGGAGCCTGCGACCGGCGGCGAGGTGCTGTGGCTGCAGCCCTACCCGGACCGGCTGCTCGACGAGCTGCCTGCGGGCGACGCGGACGAGCCGGAGGCCGTCGCCGTCGCGCGGGAGACGATCGAGCTGGCGTACCTGGTCGCAGTCCAGCACCTCGCGCCGCGCCCGCGGGCCGTGCTGATCCTGCGGGACGTGCTCGGCTGGCCGGCGAAGGACGTCGCGGAGCTCCTCGGGGACTCCGTCAACTCCGTGAACAGCGCGCTGCAGCGGGCCCGCGCCGGCATGCGGGAGCACCTGCCCGCCGAGCGGCAGGACTGGACCGGCGGCGAGGAGGACGCCGGGACGCGCGAGCTGGTGCGCCGCTATACCGACGCCAGCGTGGCCACGGACCTCGAAGGGCTCGCCGCACTGCTGCGGGACGACGTCCGCTGCTCGATGCCGCCCACGCCGGGCCTGTACGTCGGCCGCGACGCGGTGGTGAACGACTGGGTCGAGAGCGGCTTCGAGAGCATGAAGCACCTGCGCGCCGTCCCCACCTCCGTGAACCGGCAGCCCGCCGTCGCCTTCTACCTGTGGCGGAAGCGGGAGGGCGCGTTCCTGCCGCTGACGATCGACGTCCTGCGCGTCACCCGCGGGGCGATCACCGAGATCGTCACGTTCCACGACGACCAGTTCCCGCGGCTCGGGCTGCCGGAGCGCCTGCCGGCGGACGGCACGGAGTAGTCCCGTGTGGACGCTCGCGCTGCGCGGCGGCGCGCGTGTCGCGGTGGTCGCGGCGCAGTGGTGCGACGCGTTCTGCGTCGTCACCCGCGGGCGGGTGCAGTTGGAGCTGCGCGACGGCGAGCCCGGGCCGGTCCTCGGACGCGACGCCGGGTTCTGGCTCCGCGGCACCGGCGTTCGCGCCCTGCGGAACCCCGGCCGTCGAACGGCGAGGGTGCGCATCGTCACGCGGCAGGGCCAGGACCGTCACATACCAGTCAACACACCCTGTACGCCGGTTACCGAATGATGGAGGAACGACATGAACAGCATGAATGACACCGGGGTGGTCGCAGGCCCGGCATCGGGCCAGACCAGCCACACCCACCGACTCCGCGGGCTCGCCGTCACCGGCTTCCTTGCCACGCTCGCGGCGATGGTGGCCACCACCCTCGCCGCCGCGCTTGCCCAGGCCGTTGGCGTCGACTTCGAGGTTCCCGATGGTGGCGAGACGATCCCGTTGCCCGGGTTCGCCGTGGTGACCGGCTTCTTCTCGGTCGTGGGCATCGTCATTGCCGTCGCTCTTCTTCGTTGGAGCGCTCGCCCCGTCGAGCGATTCGTGTGGACGGCAGTGTCGCTGACCGCGATCTCGTTGGTCCCGCCTCTCCTCTCCGGGGCGAACACCGCCACCACCATCGCCCTCCTCGGGCTACACCTCGTCCCTGCGGCGGTGATGATCCCCACCCTGGCGCGGAGCCTCCGCATCCGGACCGGCGGCCACACTGGGTCGTCTGCCGTGAGCACCTGACCGGGTTGGGGGTGCGGACTGAGGTGCGCCCAACATGAGTGCGTTGATGGGTGCAGTGATCGGGGTTGGCGGTGTGGGGGTTCGTGCGAGGGTGGTGCTACTTCTGGCAGTTCGCTGAGAAGTGGCAGCCGCCTCACCCGTCCAACGTGGGTGGCCCCAGAGTTCGGCCCTACTCGGCTGCCCCTTGTCGGTGCACTTCCAAGGCCGGTCGGCCGCAGGGCTTCGGCGTAGTCGGGTGGCGTCCGATTCGCGCCCATGCAGGCCAACTTCGACGAGATCAAGATGGTTCGCGCGAATGCCATGCCATGGGAGGGGCGACGGAGTCCCGCCACGGCGCGAAACTGCCGCCAACCCTCCGTCCCAGCTCTTGCTTCACGTATCGAAAGTCGATAGGTTTTCATCGTAAGTCGATGGAAGGAAAGTTATGGGAGAGCTG
>NZ_BAAAZR010000002.1:0-81372 GCF_039537005.1 Sphaerisporangium flaviroseum
CGTCGAAGGAACGCATCCACGATCGATCCAACGACCGATCCCCAAATGAGTCACGGTCTGGGGGTGGTGCGGCCCTCGGGAAGGTGCCGCCCTTGGGGTGGTGTGGCCCTCAAGACCCCGCTCGCAGGAGGTGGAGCGAGTGACCCCGCTCAGCTGGTGGGAGCGAATGACCCTGCTAGTCGTTACAGGGCTGGTCTGACCTGGGTGGGCAGCGGGCGGGTGCCCCGATCAAATGGGTGCCGGGAGGGCCTGTGTGCGTTGTCCATCCGCGTGCCGATGTACGTCACCGCGGAGCGGTTATGGCCGAGGTCGGGTTCACCTCACCACACGAGGGGACGCATCGGAACGGGATGGACACCGTCTGACTGATCGAGGAGGCATGGATGTGTCCCGGCTATGCCTATCGATCTTCAGGGCCCACCCGGCACCCGTTTGACTGGGGTACCCGGGTGTTGCCCGCCCAGCTCACGACCCCGCTCGCAGAAGGTGGAGCGAATGACCCCGCTCAGCTGGTGGAGCGAATGACCCCGCTCGGCAGAAGGTGGAGCGAATGACCCTGCTAGCCGTTACAGGGCTGGTCTGACCTGGGTGGGCAGCAGGTGGGTACCCCGATCAAATGGGTGCCGGGAGGGCCTGTGCGCGTTCGTCCTTCCGCATGCCGATGTACATCACCGACAATGCCCCCACCTGCGAGAAGAAGTGCCATACCCCTGCCATGATCTGCCGTTGAAGACAGCATGATCGTAGGGTGGTGCGGCCCCGGGTCCGGGGGGTCCTTGGCCGGGCGCCCCCGCCCGTGGGTCTGTGGGCGGGGGTTAGAGGCGGGGGCGGGCGCCTAGGTTGCCTATGGCTTTTGCGGCCAGGGCATTGCCGGCGGCCAGGGCGTCGGCCGGTTGCTTGCCCTCCAGCCATGGCTGGAGGAACCCCGCGGTGAACGCGTCACCCGCACCGGTGCCGTCGATGGACCGCTCGATGTGGTCGGCCGGCGCGCGGACCGGCTCCGCCCGGTTGTTGGTGTACCACAGGGATCCCTCGCCGCCCAGCTTGATCACGACCTGGGGGAACCAGGCAGTGAGCACCTTCGCCGCGGAGGCGGGGTCGTCGCGGCCCGTGAGGACCTTGGCCTGCGCGTCGTTGGCGAAGAGCAGCTTGGCGCTGTGGGTCCACTCGAGGAACGGCTCGGCCCCGGTGCGCTCCAGCGGCGCGGCGGAGGCGCAGTCGACCGAGATCGACATGCCCGCGCGGCGAGCGTGGTCGAGCGCGGCCAGACCGGCGTCACGCGATCCGTCGTTGAGCAGGGTGTACCCGGAGACGTGAAGGTGGCCGCCATGGGCGAACAGGTCGCGGGGCAGGTCTTCGGGGGACAGGGCGGCGTTGGCGCCGGGATCGGAGAGCAGAGTGCGCTCGCCCTTGTGCGTGACCAGCACGACGCACGTGCCGGTAGGCCGCTCAGGGTCCATGACCAGGCGGGCGTCGACGCCGTATCCCATGAGCTCCATGTCACGGTTACGGCCTGTGATGTCGGCGCCTCGGCGGCCGACGAAGGCCACCTCCGCACCCTCGACTGCAAGCCAGGACGCGATGTTGGCCCCAGACCCGCCACCATGCATGGTGACGACGGCCGGAGTGTCGCTTGCCCTGGCGAGAGGGTAGCGGGCGCGTGCGACCGCATCGGTCATCAGATCGCCCACCACGACAACCCGCGTCATGATGTCACCACCTTGCTGGCACTACAGGAGGCTGCTGACAGCAAAACCTAACAGCTTCAAGCCGGGGCGTGGGGCATAGAGCGGACACCCGTGCACAGTCGATGCACAAGCGTTGCTCAACAAATCCGACACAAGGCCCCTTACCCTCATCAATGTGGAACCTCATTACCCAGCGCACTGGGAGGCCGACGTCGTCCTGGCCGACGGAGGTACCGCACATCTGCGGCCCATCCGGCCAGAAGACGCCGATATCCTCCGCGCGTTCTATTCCCGGTTGTCCGATCAGTCGATCTATTTCCGGTTCTTCGGGCCGCGTCCCCGTCTGTCGGATCGAGAGATCACCTGGTTCACCACCGTCGACTACGTCAACCGTGTGGCGCTGATCGCGACCCTCGGCACGGAGATGGTGGCGGTCGTCCGTTTCGACCGTATGGAGGAGCAGGACAGCGCCGAGGTGGCGTTCCTGGTCGAGGACGCCCATCAGGGCAGGGGAGTGGCCTCGGTGCTCATGGAGCACCTGCGCGCGGCGGCGAGGGAGCGCGGCATCAAGCGCTTCATCGCCGACGTGCTGCCGTCCAACACCCGGATGATGGCGTTCTTTCGCCAGGCCGGCTACACCGCCCAGAGCCAGTTCGAGGACGGGGTCGTACGGATGACCCTCGACCTGGCGACGACGGAGACCTCGCGTGAGGTCACGACGGCACGCGAGCACCGGGCCGAGGCGCGCTCGATCGAGCGGCTGCTGACGCCGGCCTCGGTCGTGGTCGTCGGCGCCGGGCGCGAGGCGGGCGGCATCGGCCAGACCGTGCTGCGCAACCTCCTCGGGGCCGACTTCAGCGGCCCGGTCTACCCGGTCCATCGCGAGGTACGCGCGGTGGCGGGGGTCCGCGCGTACAAGAGCGTGTCGGCGATCGACGAGGACGTGGACCTCGCCGTGGTCGCCGTACCCGCCGACGCCGTGCTCGACGTGGTGAAGGAGTGCGCGGAGAAGGGGGTGAAGGGTCTGGTCGTCGTCTCCTCCGGTTTCGGGGAGACGGGACAGGACGGGCGTGCACGGCAGGACGACCTCGTGCGCATCGCCCGCTCGTACGGCCTGCGCGTGGTGGGCCCCAACTGTCTCGGCATCGCCAACACCGACCCGGCGGTCCGGCTCAACGCCACCCTGGCCGCGCACCTGCCGGGCAGGGGGCGCGTGGGCTTCTTCAGCCAGTCCGGCGCGCTCGGCACCGCGCTGCTCCAGCGGGTGGCGCAGCGCGGCATGGGCATCTCGACCTTCGTGTCAGCCGGGAACAGGGCCGACGTCTCCGGCAATGACCTCCTGCAGTACTGGGAGGAGGACCCCGCCACCGACGTGATCCTTCTCTACCTGGAGTCGCTCGGAAACCCGCGCAAGTTCGCCCGGCTGGCCCGGCGTACGTCCCGGAAGAAGCCGATCGTGGTCGTGAAGAGCGGCGGCACCACCCAGGGAGTGCCCGTCGGGCACGCGGCCCCGGTCCTCGGGCTGCCGGACACCGCGCTCAGCGCGCTGTTCGAGCAGGCCGGGGTGGTCCGCGTGGACGACCTCACCCAGCTCTTCGACGTGGCCCAGCTGCTCGCCTACCAGCCGTTGCCCGCCGGCCCGCGGGTGGGCGTCGTCAGCAACTCCGACGCCATGGCGCTGCTCGCGGTGGACGCCTGCGTGGCGGCCGGGCTGGAGCCGCGCCCGCCGGCCAATCTCGGGGCCGGGGCGGGTGCGGGCGAGTACCGCAAGGCGCTGGCGGACATGGACGGCGCGGTGGACGCCATCGTCGCGATCTACATGCCGCCGGTGCCGGGCAACGCCGCCGAGGTCGCGGCCGAGCTCGTACGGGTGGCGGGGAAGACCGGCAAGCCGGTCCTCGCGACCTTCGAGGGACGCATGGGCATGCCGCCGGAGCTGCGCGTACCCGGCGAGAAGGGCGATCCGGGCAAGGGATCCATCCCGTCCTACCCCGCCGCCGAGGAGGCCGTACGAGCCCTCGCCCACGTGGTCCGGCACGCCTCCTGGCGGGAGAGGCCACAGGGGAGCTTCCCCGACCTCGGCGACGTGGACACCGCCGGCGCCAGGGCCATCGTCGACCGGATCCTCGCGACCGCCGGCACCGGTGAGGCACACGGGGACCTCGGCGCGACCGCGGCCGCGGGCGCTTCGATCGAGGTCGACGCCACCGAGTTGCTCGCCAGGTACGGACTGGAGGTCTGGCCCTCCGAAGTGGTGGCCTCGCCGGAGGAGGCCGTCGCGGCGGCCGACCGGCTCGGCCGGCCGGTCGTCGTGAGGTCGGCCGGCCTGGAGGTGTCCCACCGGGCCGGGACGGTCCGTCTGGGCCTGTCCGACCCGGAAGGCGTGCGGCACGCCTACGACGACCTGGCGGCACGGCTGGGCCCCGGCGTGCCGCTGTCCGTCCAGCGGATGGCGCCGCAGCCGGCGGTCCCGACGGTGGTGAGAGTCGTGGACGACCCCGATTTCGGAGCGGTGGTGTCGTTCGGGTTGGGGGAGGTGACGGCACGGCTCCTCGGGGACGAGGCCTTCCGGCTCGCCCCGCTGACCGACGAGGACGCGGCCGCGCTGGTGCGGTCCGTGCGCGCCGCGCCCCTGCTGTTCGGGGAGTACGGCTACCCGCCCGTGGCGGTGGAGGCGCTGGAGGACCTGCTGGTCAGGGTCGGGCGGCTCGCCGACGAGCTTCCCGGCGTGGCCCGGCTCGACCTCGACCCCATCTTGGTCGGGGAGGCCGGTGTCAGCGTGCTTGGAGCCAGGGCCGTGCTCCGCGGCACCGTCGGCCCCCGGCCCGACCGGGGGCCGAGACGCCTGGGCTGACCGGCGGGCCTCCCGTGCTGTGGCGGGTGTGCACCCTGAGGAGGATGTGACGTCGCCGGCGTGCTCGTGGTGGACGAGGGTGCCAAGGTGGTGGCGGTGAGGTGAAACACCGTGCCGAGACAGGGCAGGATGGACCCATGAGGGAAACCCGAGTCTCGGCCGCAGGTTTGCGCGAGGCTATCGAACGCAGCGGCTACTACCCCGATCTCGTGGCCGACGCGGCGGAGTCCGCGCTGGGCAAGGAGCAGGTGACGGCGTTCGTCGTGCACCATGAGGCCACCTTCGATCCGGCGATGGAGGTGCGCAGGCACGTCACCGTGGTGGTCCTCTCACCCACACGGCTCCTGGTGTGCCACACCGACGAGCACCCGCCCGCGGACGGAATGCCCACCTCACACGCGTCCACGACCACCGAAGCGGTGCGTCTGAGCAGGGTCCAGTCCGTGGCGGTCACCCGGGTGGTTCCCGACCCCGCGTCGTACGTGGCGGGCGTCCCGCCGACGGAGGTCACGCTGACGATCGGCTGGGGCGCGATCTCCCACGTCGACCTCGAGCCCGCGACCTGTGGGGACGAGAACTGCGAGGCCGACCACGGCTACACCGGTGCCATCACCGCCGACGACCTTTCGCTGAGGGTCAGCGAGGCCGCCGACGGTCCCGAGGCCGTCAGCAACGTCCTCGCCTTCGCCAAGGCGCTTTCCGAGGCGACCGCCCGCTCGGCGGGCTGACCCCGGCGGCCGGGCCGTCCGGCCGAAGCGCCACCCGCAGGCCTCCGTCCCGCCGGACCACGTCCGAGGATCTCGACTCCGCCGGGTCGGAGGCCGGCGATCCCACGTCCAAGAGGCTGAGAGCTCTCGGTTCCGATCACTCCCACCGCCGCACGTCGTTCACGAGAAGAGCCGCACGTCGTTCACGAGAAGAAGGGGGGAAGGGGCGTGCACCCCTGGCCGCGGCCATGAGGGCGTCCGCCCCGGAATTCCGATGAGCCTGTTGATCAATCCTGGTGACCTGGGTGAGGCCACGATCCTCGACGTCCGGTGGCGGCTGGCAGGAACCCCCGGCATCGAGTCCTACCTTGAGGGACACCTCCCCGGTGCCGCGTTCTGCGACCTCGATCGCGACCTGGCTGGACCGGCCGGGCCCGGTGGCCGGCACCCTCTGCCGGATGCCGGCGCCTTCCAGGAGGCGATGCGGCGGCTCGGCGTGTCCGCTTCGCGGCCGGTCGTGGTCTATGACGACGCCGACTCCACGAGCGCGGCCCGGGCCTGGTGGACGCTGCGCTACTTCGGGCATCCGGACGTGCGTGTGCTCGACGGCGGATTCCGCCGATGGGTGGACGAGGGGTTCCCGGTGACCAAGGAGGAGCCGGTTCCCGAGCCCGGAGACTTCACCGCCCGTCCAGGCGGGATGCCGGTGCTGGAGGCCGCCGAGGCGGGCGCGCTGGCGGACGACGGGGTGCTGCTCGACGCGCGCGCGTCCGAGCGCTACCGCGGTGAGGTCGAGCCGATCGATCCGGTCGCCGGGCACATCCCCGGTGCGGTGAGCGCGCCGACGTCGGAGAACGTCGACTCCTCCGGGCGCTTCCACCCCGCCGAGTTCCTCAGGGAACGGTTCCTGTCATTCGGAGTCGTGCCGGAGGTGCCCGTCGGGGCCTACTGCGGGTCGGGGGTCACCGCCGCTCATGAGGTGCTGGCACTGGCGCTCGCCGGCGTCCCCGCGGCCCTCTACGTCGGCTCCTGGTCCCACTGGGTGACCGACCCGGCACGACCCATCACCAAGAACTGACCGACCCGGCACGGCCCATCGCCAAGGACTGACCGATCCGGTACGGCTCGATCGCAAGAAGCGGGCCGCGGCCAGGCTTTCCCGGGTCACCGCCGAGGCTATCCGCCGGGCGGCACGAGCCGGGGGAAGACCGGGTGCCCGAGGGAGCCGAAGCAGGCGAACCCCAGGACGCCCGTCTTCTCGCCGGCCGTGGCGAGCGCTTCCGCAGGCGTGTGACCCGAGATCAGCAAGGCGTGGAAGAGCGTCATGAGCGTGAGGGCCTCGTCGTCGCGCACCGGCACGAGGCCCGCGATCACGCACGCCGTGCCCTGTTCGAGGAAGGCCCCGGCCAGGCCCAGGGGCGCTCCGTCGACCGGGGCGTGGGCCATCCCGCCGTCGCAGGCCGACAGCACCACCAGCCACGGCGACCGCGGGAGCCCGAGCAGGTCGTACGCCATCAGGGGGCCGTCGTCCAGAGCGACGCTCGACAGCAACGGGCTGCGGGCGCAGAAGTACCCGTGTGCGGCGACGTGCAGAACCTCCGCGTGGCCCAGCGCTTCGAGGACGTCCCCGGTGTTCGCGCCGACCCGCGCGGCCGTCACAGCGCGAGCCGGGTCCTGCCGCGGCCGGTGGGGCGCTTCCCGGTACGCGCGGACGACCATCGCCGCTTCCGCTTCGGCGTGATGGAGCCCGGGACCCGCCACCGCGGCCACTGCGGCGCCGCCGTCCCCGTGCGAGAGATGGCCGGGCAGCCGGGAGGCCGCCGCCAGCCAGGTGCCCGCGCTGGAGGCCACGCAGAGGGGCCGGCCGCGGAAGGGAGGGAGCACCGGCCAGGGCAGGGTGTGCAGCGCGCCACTGGGCACGATCACCGCCGGGCGGTCCGCAATGTCGCCTGCCAGGGGGCCGAGCAGCCGTTCGGCGAGCCTCTCGGCCTCCGCCGCCACTCCGCCACGGGTGCCCGTGTCGCGCAGGCCCGCGCGGCGCAGGCCGTACCGGAGGCGGATCGTCGCCTCCGCGGAGGCCGTGTACGACCCCAGCCATCGGAGCACGCAGCGGTCTGACGTGACGACGACGGCGGCGAGCCGATCGCCGTGCCGGACCATTTCGATCAGCACGGCGTCGCCGAGCGCGGCGCGGAGCCGTTCGGGTATCAAGGGCTCCCCGGGCCGCCCCCGCGCCGTCCCGCGCCAGTGCTCCGCCCAGGCGAGTACGGTCTCGGGGCATCCGTCCCGCAGCGCGAGCGAGAGCCCGAAGTCCGCGAGCCGCTCTCCCGCACGTACGGCGTGAGCGCGTACTCCTGGGTCGCCGAGGCGCTCGGTTCCCGTGGTCGCCGCCTCCAGGCCGGCCCGGAGCGCGGCGAAGGCACCGGATCGGTCGCCTCGCAGGCTCCGGAGGAGGGCCAGGGCATGGTGGCGCACGACGCGGTGCGTCCGTCCGGCGGGCGGGGGGACCGGGGCTTGAGGCGCCTGCGGGGCGGCCGGTGTGGAGGGATCGGCGGCCNNNNGCCCGCGGGGCGGCGGGTGTGGTGGGGTCGGTGGGTGGGGGGATGTCCGGGGTGCCTGCGGCTTGAGGCGCCTGCGGGGCGGCCGGTGTGGAGGGATCGGCGGCCGGGGGGATGCCGGATGCCCGGTCATCGGTGACGATGAGGCGGAGCTCGGTCTCGGCGGCGGTCAGGTCGCGGAGGCGCACCGCGAGCTCGGCGGCGGTGAGCCGCAGTCCCGCCGACGGCGCCGGCCAGCCATGCGCGGCCAGAGCCGCCGCCAGCGCCCGGACCTCGTCGAGCAACCCTCGCGTCGGCCGCTCGATGGCGACCCTGGCCCGAAGAGCCACCTCCGTGGCCAGCGGCACCCACGCGTGACGTCCCTGGAGGGTGAGCTCGTCCGCCGCCAGCCCGGCCGTGGTCGTCGCCTGGTGCGGGTCGCCGACCAGCAACTCGGCCTGGGCGAGCAGCAGGCGGGATTCGGCCAGCGCCACCTGGGCGCCCGCCGCGGCGAGGTCGGGCACCGCCTGGCCGAGAAGCGCCCGTGCCTCCCCGGGGAGGTGTGCGGCGAGCAGCGCGCCCGCGAAGTCGGCGCGCATCGCGGCGAGCCGCTCTGGATAGCCGGTCAGCGCCTTCTCCGCGGCCTGGTAACCGGCGAAGGCGGCCGGGATGTCGCCGCGCCGGGTGGCCACGAAGGGCACGTTGGCCTCGGCGAGGGTGGCGAGGTGGTCCAGGCCCGCGTTCCTGGCGATCGCGGCACATACCGACAGGTCACGGGACGCGGCGTCGTACAGCTCGAGATAGGTGTGGGCGATGCCGCGGTTGAGCAGGGCTCCGGCCAGGAAGCGGGGGTCGCCGGCCCCGGTGAGCCGCTCGACGGCCCTGTCGCAGTGGGCGACCGCCTCCTCCATCTGGCCGAGCTGGACGAGGGCGACAGCGCGCTGCACGCCGAGACGAGCCGGGTCGAGGCCGGTCAGATGCCCCTCCGCCTGGTCGGCGACCCGGAGCGCGCCAACGGGATCGCCGAGGTCGGCGCGGACGGTCACCAGGGAGAGCCGGGCCTGAGCGGCACGTTCGGGGTGGTCCCCCGCTGCGGCGACCGCCTTCTCGAGATGGTCGATCGCGAGCGTCAGAGACCCGAACTCCCGGGCCGCGAGCGCAAGGGCCCGGTGGGCGACGGAGACCGCCTCGGGGCAGTGGCCGGCCTCCGCCTCCGCCAGCACGGCCTGCGCGCGCTCGCGGGCCTCGCGCGGATCGGCGCCCGACAGGACCACGGCCTGCTCGGCCACGGCCACCAGCCCGGCCGTCGTCTCATCCGCGATGAGCGGGTTCGCCGGTACGGCCGTCGTCTCATCCGCGATGAGCGGGTTCGCCGGTACGGCCGTCGTCTCATCCGCCATGAGCCGGTTCACCGGCACGGGCCGGGGTCGTTCACCGGCGGATGCATTGCCAGCGGGTGGCCACCGGAGGGCGGTCCGGGCGGTGGCAGACCACGCTCAGCCAGCCGAGCGGCAGGCCGGTGGTGGCGAACTCGCCGGTCTCCGTGGGGAACCGGATCTTGCTGACGTGCGGGGTCCTGATCTCTACACGGGCGCCGTCGCCGGGAGCGGGGTGCACCTGACCGGCGAGGTCGATGTGCGAGTCGCAGACGGTGACCTCCATGTCGATGGTCAGCCCTTCGGCGGCGAAGCGGAGCAGCCGGGGGTCGCCGTCGTCCGCGCAGCCGTCGGACCGGACGCCGCCCAGCGGCCGGACGCCGGTCGCCGCCTCCGGAGCCGGCCTCACGGGGCTCGCCGTCACCGCTCCTGGCAGGCGCAGCCCGTAGACCGCGCGCGCGTCGGCCGAGACCCGTGCGGGCAGCGGGTCGGCACCCGCGGCGATGCGCAGGGCCGCCAGGACGTACTCGTCGTCCGTCATCGATCTTCCTCCATGAGGGAGCGCAGGCGCTTGAGGCAGCGGATGCGGGTGGGCCCGATGCTGCCGACGGGCATGTCCAGGCACCGGGCGAGCTGGGCATAGCGGATCTCGGGGACGGTGACGATCAGCCGGAGGAGCGAGCGGCACGGCTCGCGAAGCGTGTCGACGGCCGCCCACAGCCGGCGCCCGTCCTCCTCGGTGAGCATGGCCGCCACAGGGTCGCCGTCGGGTGCCGGGATCTCGGCGGGCAGGCCGGGCAGCGGGTCGCCCGCCCGGCCCCGGCCGATGCGCGCCGCCTCGTGGCGCGTCGTGGTGACGAGCCACGCGCCGATGCGATCGGGGTCGCGGATCGTGTGGACGCTTTCGATCAGCCGGAGCCAGGCGGCCTGCACGGCGTCGGCTGCGTCGGAGGGGTTCAGCCCGAAGGCCCGGGCGACGGCCCACATGCGGTAGCCGAAGCGGTCGACGAGGTCGCGCCAGGCGGTCTCGTCGAGGAGGTCGAGGTCGTGAGGCATGAGGTGACTTTGCGTGCCGGAGGGGATGCTCTTGGTGAGCACATTAGCGGGGCCCGGGCACCAGGACTCCGAGATCGGGGAATCGCCTGCCGCGCCGCGTGTCCAGCACGTGGCTCACGGCCTCGCCGGGGGACATGTGCCGCGCGGCGGCGGCGACGGCCCCGGCGACCACGGCGGCCGAGAACGACGTGCCGCTCCAGACGGCATAGCTCTTGAAATGATCAAAGTCCACGAAACTACTGGTCAAAGCCTCCCCACGGGCGCAGGCGTCCACCCAGGGGCCGTACGCGGAGAACCTCGCGCGCCCGTTCTCGGTGGAATCGAGCGCCCCCACGGCGATGACGCGGGGCAGCGCGGCGGGCCAGAAGGGCCGTGAGGAGGCGGTGTTCCCCGCGCAGGCCACGATCACCGTGTCGGTGAACCAGGCCAGCGCGCGCTGCAGCAGGGGCGAGGGCCGGTCGTCGTAGGTGAAGCAGCCGAACGACAGCACGAGCACGTCGAGGCGGATGTCCCGGAAGCGGCCGAGCGCCTGGAGCACGCCCACCTCGTCGCCCACCCCGTTGCTGTCCAGCACCCGTGCCACGCGCAGCCGTACCCCCGGAGCCTGGCGCAGCACCAGGCCGGCGATGAAGGTGCCGTGGCCCGCCTGGGTGTCGAGAACCCCGTCGCCGTCGGCGTCGAGGACCTCGTCGGGCTGGTCGCGGAACCAGCCGGCGTCCTTGAACCACGGATGCGGCGCCACGCCGGTGTCGAGCAGCCCGACGGTCACCGGGGAGGGCTCGCCCGCTTCGTAGGCCGGGGCCGCCGCCGGAAGCGGCACCCCGGTGGGCCCGCCGAAGTACAGCGGCTGGCCGACGACGACGTGGTTGGGGCAGGCCTGGTATCCCTGCGCGGAGAGCGTCGCGGCGATCTCGCACGGGTCGGCTCCGGGCGCGAGCCGCACGACGGAGAGCCCGTCCAGATGCTCGACCGCCTGTGTCCACCTCGCCGCGGCGTCCGGGGCCTCGGTGAGCAGCACACCGGGCCTGATGAGAGCACTGCGGCCGGGTAAGTGCTCGACTACCTGCACGTTCACCGGCGGCTCCTTATGGGGGAGGTAAACACGGAACGTATCTTTCCCCATGCGGAGAGTTGCCAAGCGTGATTAGGTATGACCCGGCTCTGGTGCCCCGCCACGACGGACGGTAGTCTCTCCCTCAGTCACTTGTGATCATCCCAGTATGAGGACGTTGGGGAAGGCGCACCTCGTACGAAACGGGAGGTCCGGTGTCTGCTCGTGGCGTGCTGTACGTCCACTCGGCTCAGCCCGCGCTGTGCCCGCACATCGAATGGGCGGTCGCGGGTGTGCTTGGCGTACCCGTTGACCTGTCGTGGACTCCGCAGCCGGCCCAGCCTGGCACGGTGCGCACGCAGGCCGAGTGGGAGGGCCGCCCCGGCACGGCCGCGGCGATCACCTCGTCGCTCATGGGCTGGCAGCGCATCCGCTTCGAGATCACCGAAGACGCCTCCGCGGGCGTCGACGGGTCCCGGCATGCCTACACGCCCACCCTGGGTGCCTTCACGGCCGTGATCGGGGTGTCCGGCGACATCATGATCCCCGAGGACCGGCTCCGCAACGTCATGCTCATGGCGGCGCAGGGCAGGGTCGTCCTGGAGGAAGAGCTCGACAAGCTGCTCGGCAAGCAGTGGGACGAGGAACTGGAGCCGTTCCGCTACGCCGGCGACGGCGCCCCCGTCCGCTGGCTGCACGCCGCCGTGTGACGCCCGCCCCCAAGGGGGCCGCTCCTAAGGGATCAGCTCGAACCACGTCGTGGTGCCGGCCTCGTGCTTGCGCACTCCGAAGCGCGCCGAGAGCGCGCGTACGAGGAACAGCCCTCTTCCTCCCAGCGAGGAGGGATCCGGGGTCATCACCCGGGGGAGGCGGTCGGCCGAGCCGTCGTCGACGACCTCCACACGGACCACATCGCCCGCCTGGACCATGATCGTCACCTTCCCCGTGTCCCTCGAACGGCTGTGCCGGGCGGCATTGGTGAACAGCTCGCTCGCCAGCAGCTCCGCGTCGCCGGCGATCCGGTGGTAGCGCGCGTGGCCGAGCACCTCGCGCACGAATGCGCGGGCCTGCGCGGCCTGGTCGTGCGTGCCGGGGAAGGTGGCCGTGACCAGACGGGTGACAGCGGGCGTACCCTGCTCTGCCGGCACTTTCATCGACAACCGCCTCTCGCGTGTCATCTGACGCTCTGGACACATTGTGTGCCCATCTGATCGCCCACGGTCACATTGCTAGCAGAGTCGTTAATGCAGCAACTTGAAAAGCCTCAGATTGGTTGGTGTCAAAGAGTGCCTTGCCGGATGCTCTCGGTGACCGCCAGACTGAGCGGCCTGAAGACGTCCGAAGGAGGGTGCGTGAGCGCAGCACGTCGTAGCCCCACCGCACGGCATCGCCGCCTCATCGCCGAGCTGCGCAGGCTCCGGGCGGCGAGCGGGAAGTCCCGCCAGGAGGTCGCCGCCCTGGTGGGCACGACCGACATCACCCTCTGGCGGCACGAGACCGGCCTGAGCAGGCCGACCCCGGCCGACGTGGCCGCGCTGCTGGAGGTGTACGGCCTCGCCGGCGAGGCGCGGGGCACGCTGCTGGAGATGGCACGTGAGGCGCGCAAGCGCGGATGGTGGCACCGCTACCGCCACACGCTGAAGCCCGGCTTCGACTCCTACATCGGGCTGGAGGCCGAGGGCTCGGTCCTGCGCACCTACCAGCCCCAGGTCGTTCCCGGCCTGCTCCAGACCGAGGCGTACGCGCGAGCGGTGATCGGGGCCACCGCGACGGATCCGGCGCCGTCCGAGATCGAGGAGCAGGTCGCCGTCCGCATGTCGCGGCAGGATCTGGTCACACGGCCGGATGACCCGATCCGGCTGGTCGCCGTGCTCGACGAGGCGGTGTTCCGACGGCGGGTCGGCGGGCCGGGCACGATGCGCGGGCAGCTCTTCCACCTGCTGGAGATGAGCGATCTTCGGAACGTCGAGATCAGGGCCGTCCCGTTCGCCGCGGGCGCCCACTGCGCGATGGACGGGCCGTTCTGCTTGCTGGAGTTCCCCGATCCCGGCGATCCCGGCGTGGTCTACCTGGAGCAGGCCGCCAGCGGGATGGTACTCGAAGAACCAGAAGAGCTCCGGAGGTACGCGCTGATGTTCGCGGGCCTCCTGGCCAGAGCCCTCTCACCGGACGAGACCGTGGTGCTGATCGCCTCGGCCGCCCAGGACGGTTGAAAGACGCGACCTTCCGACGCCCGGCCGAGGCCGCCCAGCGGGGCCCTGAAGCCGGCAGAGGCCCCGTACCGGCGTTCCGGTGCGGGGCCTCCGCGGCCGGCGGTCTACAGCGGGATGTTGCCGTGGGCGCCGCGGGCCGGGGTGGCCTGGGCCAGGACCCTGGCGATGGTGCTGCGGGTCTCGGCGGGCTTGATGACCTCGTCGACGACGCCGAGCTGGATGGCGCGGTCGAGGCCGCCGGCGACCTTCTCGTGCTCCTCGGCGAGCCGTGCCTCCAGGGCCGAACGCTCCTCTTCGGGCGCGGCGGCGATCTCGCGGCGCTTCAGCACCCGTACGGCCGCGACCGCGCCCATCACGGCGACCTCGGCGGTCGGCCAGGCGAACACCTTGGTGGCGCCCAGGGACCGGGAGTTCATCGCGATGTACGCCCCGCCGTACGCCTTGCGCGTGACCAGCGTCACGCGCGGCACCGACGCCTCGGCGAAGGCGTGCAGCAGCTTGGCGCCGCGGCGTACGACGCCGTCGTGCTCCTGCCCGACACCGGGGAGGTAGCCGGGGACGTCCACCAGGACGACCAGCGGCACTCCGAAGGAGTCGCACATGCGGACGAAGCGGGCCGCCTTCTCGGCGGAGGTGGAGTCGAGGCAACCGGCCAGGCGCATCGGGTTGTTGGCGATGATGCCCACCGTGCGGCCGCCGAGGCGGCCGAGCGTGGTGACGATGTTGGGCGCCCACTTGGGGTGCAGCTCGACCCCCGGCTCGTCGAGCAGGCCGTTGACCAGCGGCTGCACAGAATAGGCCCGGCGGGCCTCCTCGGGCAGCAGGCCGGAGAAGTCGACGTCCTCGACCGATTCGAGGCGGACGCGGCCCTGGTGGCCCAGCAGCACGGCCAGGCGGCGGGCGTTCAGCAGCGCCTCGGTGTCGGTCTTGGTGACCACGTGCACCACGCCGCTGCGCTTGCTGTGGGGCTCGGGACCGCCCAGCGCGGCCATGTCGATCTGTTCGCCGGTGACGCTGCGGACGACGTCGGGGCCGGTGACGAAGATGCGGCCCCGGTCGGAGAGGATCACCAGGTCGGTCAGCGCCGGCCCGTACGCCGCGCCGCCCGCCGCCGGGCCGAGCACTACGGAGATCTGCGGGACCACGCCCGATGCCCGGGTCATGGCGGCGAACACGCGGCCGACGGCGTGCAGTGACTCGACGCCCTCGGCGAGGCGGGCGCCTCCGGAGTGCCAGAGGCCGACCACCGGCACCCGCTCGCGCACCGCGACGTCGTAGGCGTGCACGATGTGCTCGCAGCCCTCGCTGCCCATCGCGCCCCCCTGGACGCGGGCATCGCTGGAGAAGGCCACCACGGGCACTCCCTCGACGCGGCCCATGGCGGCGAGCACGCCGCTGCGGCCCTCAGGGGAGAGCAGGTGGATCGATCCCTCGTCGAAGAAGGCGGACAGACGTATGAGCGGGTCTCGAGGATCAGTGGCCTCCTGGTCGGAGGCTGCGGTCACCACCCCGTTGTCGAGCACGGTCACTGTCGCTCCAAATCAGATGCTGGTGAAGGCGACGGCGACGTTGTGGCCGCCGAACCCGAACGAGTTGTTGATCGCGGCGATCTGGCCTTCGGGGAGCTTGCGCGGCTCCCCGCGCACGATGTCCACCTCGACGCCGTCGTCGAGGTCTTCCAGGTTGATGGTGGCCGGCACGATGCGGTCGTACAGCGACTTGATCGTGAAGACGGATTCGATGCCGCCGGCCCCGCCGAGGAGGTGGCCGGTCATCGACTTGGTCGCCGTCACGAGCGGGTGGTCGCCGAGGACGTCCTTGATGGCCACGGCCTCCACGACGTCCCCCGCGGGCGTGGAGGTGGCGTGCGCGTTGACGTGCACGATGTCCTGTCCGGTCAGCCTGGCGTCCTCCAGGACCCTGCGGGCCGCGCTTCTGACGCCCGCGCCCGTGGGCTCGGGCTGGGCGATGTGGTGGGCGTCGCCGGAGTAGCCGACCCCGGCGACCTCGGCGTAGACGCGCGCGCCGCGGGCCAGGGCGTGCTGCTCGGACTCGAGGACGATGATGCCCGCGCCCTCACCGAGCACGAAGCCGTCGCGGCCCCTGTCCCAGGGCCGGGAGGCGCGCTCGGGCTCGTCGTTCCTCGTCGACATCGCGCGCATCGCCGCGAACGAGCCGAGGTTGAGCGGGTGGATGGCGGCCTCCGTGCCGCCGGCCACCACGATGTCCGCACGCCCGGATCTGATCATCTCCATGGCGTAGCCGATGGACTCGGCGCCGGTGGCGCAGGCGCTGACGGTGGCGTGGACGCCCGCCGTCGCGCCGAGCTCGATGCCGATCCAGCCGGCCGAGCCGTTGGGCATCAGCATGGGCACGGTGAAGGGGGAGAGCCGCTGCCAGCCCTTCTCCTTGAACACGTCATAGGCGGCGAGGATCGTGGTGATCCCGCCGATGCCGCTGCCGACGACCACGCCCAGCCGGTCGGACTCGACCTTCGGCGCCCCCGCGTCCTGCCAGGCCTCACGGGCGGCGATGAGCGCGAACTGCTCGGCGCGGTCGAGGCGGCGCGACTCGGGCTTGGGGAGCACCTCGGTGGGCTCCACGGCCGCCCGTGCGGCGAACTTGACGGGCAGCAGGTCGATCCAGTCCTCGGTGAGGGTCCTGACACCCGACTGTCCGGCGAGGAGCGCCGACCAGGTCGAGGCGACGTCTCCACCGAGGGGCGTTGTCACGCCGAGCCCGGTGACAACGACACGTACCCGGTCTGTACTCACTTTGATGCGCTCCTTGTGATCGTCGCGAAGCAGGGGGGCTCAGACGCCCGGGCAGCAGGCGCCTGAGGGGGAGAACTAGTTCTGGATGAAGTTGACGACGTCCTTGACCGTCTTCAGGTGCTTGAGCTGGTCGTCGGGGATCTCGACGCCGAACTCGTCCTGGGCGGCGACGGCGATCTCCACCATGGAGAGCGAGTCGATGTCGAGGTCGTCCACGAAGTTCTTCTCCGGGGTGACCTCGGTGGCCGGGATGCCGGTGATCTCGTTGATGATCTTGCCGAGGCCCGCGAGGATTTCCTGCTCGGTTGCTGCCATGTCGCGATTTTCTCCTTGGGTTGGTTGTTCTCTTGATGTGTACGGCGAGCCGTGCGGGCCTCCGTACAGGTTCAGGGAATCTCCACCACTTGGCCGGCGTAGGTAAGGCCGGCCCCGAAGCCGAGAAGCAGGGCAAGGTCGCCCGACTGGACCTCGCCGCGCTCGATCATGCGGCTCAGCGCCAGCGGGATCGACGCCGCGGAGGTGTTGCCGGCGAGCACGATGTCCTTGGCGATGACGGCCTTCTCGGCGCCGAGCTTGCGGGCGATGGTCTCGATGATGCGCAGGTTGGCCTGGTGGGGGACGAAGGCGGCCAGCTCGGACGGATCGACCCCGGCACGGTCGCAGGCCTCCTTGGCCACCGGGTGCAGGGCCGTGGTGGCCCAGCGGAACACGGCCTGTCCTTCCTGGTGGAGGAAGGAGTCGCGGTCCTTGACGATGATCGCGTCGGACTTGTCGCCCGCGCTGCCCCAGACCACGGGGCCGATGCCCGGCGTCTCCGACGGCCCGACCACGGCGGCCCCCGCGCCGTCGGCGAAGATCACCGCGGTGGCCCTGTCGGTCCAGTCGATCCACTGGGAAAGCTTCTCGGTGCCGACCACCAGCACGTTCGTCGCGGATCCGGCTCGTACGGCGTCGCCGGCGGCGGCCAGTGCGTAGCAGAAGCCGGCACAGGCGGCGTTGACGTCGAAGGCGCCGGGAGCCTGGACGCCGAGGCGGTGTGCCACGCGGGCGGCGGCGTTCGGGATCTGCGTCTCCAGGGTGCAGGTCGCGACGACGACCAGGTCGATCTCGGCCGCCGACAGCCCGCTGGCCGCCAGGGCCTTGCCGCCCGCCTGGACGGCGAGGTCGACGTCGGACTCCTCGGGACCTGCGACCCGGCGCTCCTTGATGCCGACGCGGCTCTGGATCCAGGCGTCGTTGGTGTCCATGGCCTTGGCCAGGTCGTCGTTGGTGACGATACCGGCCGGCTGGTAACCGCCGAACGCGAGCACCTTGGCGCCCGGGGCGCCCCGCATGATCCTCACTGGGCGGTCTCCTTGCTGATCACGGCGCGGGCTGCCGCGAGATCGTCGGGGGTCTTGAGGGGCACCGTCGCGATGCCGCGAAGCGCCCGCTTGGCCAGGCCGGTGAGAGTGCCTCCGGGCAGCAGCTCGATCATGGCCGTCGCGCCCAGATCGGCCATCGTGGCCATGCACCGGTCCCAGCGGACGGGGCGGCCGACCTGGTCGATCAGCCGCTCGACGAACTCGGCGCCGGTCGCGACGGCCGCGCCGTCCGCGTTGGACAGCAGGGTCGTGCGGGGGTCGCCCAGGGGGAGGCCGGCGGCCTCGGCCCGCATGTGCTGGACCGCGGGGGCCATGTGGCGGGTGTGGAACGCTCCCGCCACGGCCAGCTTGATCAACCGGGCGCGGGCCGGGCCGTCGGCCGCGAAGGCCTCAAGCTGCTCGGTCGTGCCGGCCGCGACGATCTGCCCCGCCCCGTTGATGTTGGCGGGCGTCAGGCCGTGACGCTCGATCGCCGCGAGCACCTCGGTCTCGTCACCGCCGAGCACGGCCGTCATGCCGGTCTCGGTCACGGACGCGGCCTTGGCCATGGCCTGGCCGCGCTCGCGGACCAGGGCGACGGCCTGCTCGGGGGTGAGGACGCCGGCGATGGCCGCGGCGGTGAACTCCCCGACGCTGTGCCCGGCGGCCAGGCCGGGAAGGGCGTCTTCGGGGAACCCCGTGCCGAGCAGTTCCTCGGCGACGGCCAGGCCGGCGGCTACCAAGAGTGGCTGCGCGACGGCGGTGTCACGGATCTCGTCCGCGCCGGCCGTGGTCCCGTAGGAGATCAGATCGAGGCCGGCGATGTCCGACCATGCGGACAGCCGGTCACGCAGACCGGGGATCTCAAGCCACGGAGACAGGAAGCCGGGCGATTGGGCACCTTGGCCGGGAGCGACGATGACGAGCACAAAATCCACCATGCCCTGTAGGAGTTCACCACACTGCTAATGATCCGTACGAACTTTGTCGGGGGGTCTTTGTAGGAAACCTCCAGTAGCGGTTTCCGGACCGTTACCGAACCCGATTTACGTTACGGTTGCTCGCGAGAGCCGCCCGAGGATCAGGCCGACCTGCAACGTGAAGGCGGACCTTCCCTCGGTCGGCAGGTAGCCCGTCAGCTCCGTGATCTTCTTCAGACGGTAACGCACTGTGTTCGGATGCACGAACAACAGACGTGCCGTGGCTTCCAAAGATGTCCCCTGCTCCAGGTAGGTAGCGAGTGTGTCGAGCAGCGGAGTGCCCTCGAGGGGCTTGTAGACGTTCTCGATCAACTGTACCCGCGCGTCGTCGTCACCGTCGATCGCCCGCTCGGCGAGCAGGTCCTCGGCGAGGACCGGCCGGGGGGCGTCCGGCCATCCCGTAGCCGCCCGCAGGCCCGCCGTGGCCGCGCGGGCCGAGCGGGCCGCCGCGTGCAGGTCGGGGACCTCGGGGCCGATGACGATCGGGCCCGGCCCGAAGCGGGGCACCACGTGCCTGGCCGCGTCCTTGATGCTGTCGGCGCCGCCCACGATGACGATCAGACGGTCACCCTGCACGCCGGCCAGCAGGTCCTGGCCGAGACGCCGGCCCTTGTCCCGCATGCCGTCTATCACCGTCTGCGGGTCCACGTCGGGGGCGTACCCCGCCAGCACCACGACGGGGGAGGACGTCCAGCCGAGCGCCGCCGCCCAGGAGTGCAGCCCGTCGTCCACCTCGCCGCGGACGAGCGCGTCCACGATCAGGGCCTCCAGGCGCGCGTCCCACGCGCCGCGCACCTCCGCCTCGCGGGCGTAGACGTGCGCGGCGGCGAACGCCACGTCGCGGGTGTAGCGCAGCATCGCCTGCCGTAGAAGCTCCTCGCCGCCGGGCGCGGCGAGCTCCTGGACCTCCGCCTCCACCACCTCGACCACGACGCGGACCAGGTCGACCGTCTGCTGCAGCGACACCGAGCGCTTCAGCTCCCGCGGCGCGGTGCCGAAGATCTCGATGCTGGGGGTGGGCCTGCCCTCGTCGGCGTGCTGGAACCACTCGACGAAGGCGGCGATGCCGGCCTGGGCCACCAGCCCGACCCAAGAGCGGTCCTCCGCGGACAGCGCGCGGTACCACGGCAGCCGGTCGTCCATCCGGGTCATCGCGGCGGTGCCGAGACTCCCCATCGCTCGCTCGAGCCGCCGCGCGGTGTCCTCACGTACCCGGTCGTTCACATCCCTAGGGTGCCAGGTCAACGCGAGTGCGACAGCCGTACGCGGGCCGGTGGTGCTCTATATCACCGCGACGGCGGTGATGAGCCCGATCACGACGTGGGTGACGCTGAGCAGGACGGCGCCGGGCTGCAGTTTCGGCTCCTTCGCCAGTTCCCGTACGGAGATGCCCGCGACGCGGTCGAAGAGCAGCATGCCCAGCGTCTGCACGGCGATGCCCACGACGCCGAACACCAGCGTGGCGAGCAGGCCCTCCTGGAGCACGCCGCCCGAGGACCAGATGGAGGCCGCGACGATCAGCCCGATGGCCGTGAGCCCGGAGGCGGTGAGCAGCGTGGCGTTGGGGTTCCGATCGGTCTTGATGATCTTGCTGAGCCGGCCGGGGATCGCCATGTCGATCACGTAGAAGCCGGCGACCAGCAGCAGGACGCCCAGGATCGCGTACGCGAGGATGGCCAGGGCCCCTCGTCCGAGCGCCTCTCCCAGCGGGCCGGCGAGCGCGATGATCATTGGTTTCTCCTTGCACGTACGGGTGGCCAGGCTCGCGGGGGGCGGGCTCAGAGGACGATGCGGGGTGCCGGCTCGGAAACGCGCGGTGAGGACGGCTCAGGGGATGATGCGGTGGGGGACGAAAGAGGATGAGTCATCGGTGATCAGACCCGAGGTCTCCCGGATGCCGAGCCCCGCCGCCTCGTCCCCGACGACCCAGGCGCCGAGCACCGGGCGCCAGCCGTCGAAGTCGGGCAGCGCGCGGAACTCCTGGTAGACGTAGCCTTCGGCGCCGTAGTCGCCCTCGGTCCGCCGCGTGCCTTCCGGGGTGACGACGCGCATGCTCGCGCCTTCCCTGCCGAGCAGCGGCTTCTCGATGTGGGCGGGCAGGTCGCGAGGGCCGTCGAGGTAGGCGGGGAGCAGGTTCGGATGGCCGGGATACATCTCCCACAGCAGGGCCAGCAGCGCCTTGTTGGAGAGCACCATCTTCCACAGCGGCTCGATCCAGGTCATGGAGATCTGCTGGCCGACCGCCTGCGGGCCGAACGGGTCCGCGACCGCCCACTCCCAGGGGTAGAGCTTGCACAGCGTCCGGATCACCCGCTGCTCCAGGTCGGCGAAGCGCATGCGCCCGGGATCCCACCCGATGTCCTCCATGGCGATGGCGACGGTGTCCAGGCCCGCCTGGTCGGCGGTTTCCTGCAGGTAGCCGAGCGTCATCACCTCCTCGCCGGTCTCGTCCATGTTCGTCCATGCGAAGTGGGCCGGGCCGCTCTGGAGCGGAAGCTCCTTCCACCGGTCGACCAGGCGTTCGTGCAGCGAGTTCCACTGGTCGTCGTCCGGATGGACGTCCTTGAGCCAGAACCACTGGATCAGCGAGCTCTCGACGAGGCTGGTCGGGGTGTCCGCGTTGTACTCCAGCAGCTTGGCGGGCCCGGTGCCGTCGTAGCGCAGGTCGAAGCGGCCGTAGACATGCGGGTCCCGGCGCCGCCAGGACGCCTCCACCCCCGGCGCGACCCACTGGGGGATCGCGAAGTCGCGGTAGCGGCCGTGGGCGACCACGTGCTCGACCGCTTCCAGGCACATGCCGTGCAGTTCCTCGACCTGGCTCTCCAGGTCGAGGATCTCCTGCATGGTGAAGACATAGTGGGTGCTCTCGTCCCAGTAAGGACGCGTCAGGTCCACCGGGTGCGCGGACCGGTGGTAGGCCAGCCCCTGCGACTCGATGATCTTCTCCCAGCCGTCCCGCGGTGCCGAGGTCAGGCGCCGCATGTCAGCTTCCTCCGTGGCCGCGGCCACCGAAGCCGCCGCGCTGGAGCACCGAGCCGGAACGGCTGCTGATGTGCGCGGTGGCGGGCCGGATGGTCGTGCCCCGAAGGACGCGCCCGGCCTGTCGCACGCCCCCGTAGTACCAGCCGTAGGCGCCGTGTGAGCCGAGGTGGCCGCGCGGGCGGTCGTCGTCGCAGTCGTCGTCGTCCACGACCTGGTACGACCCGTCGGCCTGGCGGCTGTTGAGATCGACGCAGTCGGCGGTGACCTGCTCGGCGAACCTGTCCTGGGCGGCGCAGAACCCGAGCACCAGAGTCGAGAGCAGGCCCATCGTGCCCAGGGTGACCATGCCGGAGGACAAGCCCTTGCCCTTGCCCTTGCCGGCCGGGGGCCTGCCGCCTGACCCGGCCATCCGCTGGGACAGCGGGTGGGGTGGTCGGCCGGGCTCAGGCTCGGGTTTCGCCATCGGTTTCCATCTCTCGAAAAAGTCTGCACAGCGTACCGTTTGGACCGGTCAACGCAGGCGTCGGCAGCAAAGTTTCCAAAAGCCTCAATATCCGGATTTGTCGCCTATAGCAGCACCGGGGCGCAGGCGACCGGCGGCATGCGGCGGAGGCCTTCCGCCGGGTAGGTTCGCGGGTGTGGAGCCGGTCGAAGCGCTGAAGAGGATCGCCTTTCTCCTGGAGCGGGCGGGAGAGCCCACCTACCGGGTGCGGGCCTTCCGCCGCGCCGCGTCCACCGTCGCGGAGATCCCTCCCGAGGAGCTGATACGGCTCGCGCGATCGGGAGGGCTCTCCGAGCTTAAGGGCATCGGCAAGGTCACCGCCCTGGCGATCACCGAGGCGCTGGACGGCGCGACCCCCACCTACCTGCGCCGCCTGGAGGACACGGCGGGCCTCGACCTGGACGAGGCGACCGCCGCCCTGCGCGCCGCCCTCAGGGGCGACCTGCACAGCCACTCCGACTGGTCCGACGGCGGGTCGCCCATCGAGGAGATGGCGGCGGCCGCGCGGGACCTCGGCCACGACTACCTGGCCCTGACCGACCACTCGCCGCGCCTCACCGTGGCCAACGGGCTGTCCCCGGCGCGGCTGCGCGAGCAGCTCGACGTCGTCGCCGCGCTGAACGAGAAGCTGGCGCCCTTCAGGATCCTGACCGGCATCGAGGTGGACATCCTGCCGGACGGGTCGCTCGACCAGGAGCTCGAGCTGCTCGACCGGCTCGACGTGGTCGTCGCGAGCGTGCACTCCAAGCTCAGGATGGACGCCGAGGACATGACCCGGCGGATGGTCGTGGCCGTGGCCGACCCCCGGGTCGACGTGCTCGGCCACTGCACCGGGCGCATCGTCCGGGCCGACGGCCGGCGAGGCGGCCTGCGCCCCGAGTCGGACTTCGACGCCGAGATCGTCTTCGAGGCGTGCCGCCGGTTCGGCGTCGCCGTGGAGATCAACTCCCGTCCCGACCGGCTCGATCCGCCGAAGCGGCTGCTGCGGACGGCGTACGAGATGGGATGCGTGTTCTCGATCGACTCCGACGCCCACGCCCCGGGCCAGCTCGAATGGCAGCACTACGGGTGCGCGCGGGCCGTGCAGTGCGGCATCGAGCCCGAACGGGTGATCGACACCTGGGCCCTCGACGACCTGATGGCCTGGACCACCGCGTAGGCCGGGCACTGGACCACCGCACAGGCCGGGGCACTGCATCCCCGCGTAGGCAGGGCAATCGGATCCCCGCGAGCCCGGGCAAATGTCGGTGCCCCGGCGTAGCTTCGGGATGTGAACCGAACCGATCGGCTCTACGCTCTCGTCGAGGAGCTGCGCGCGATCTCCCCCCGGTGCCGGTCCGCACGCGAGCTGAGCGACCGTTTCGAGGTGAGCGTCCGCACCATCGAGAGGGACATCTCGGCTCTCCAGCAGGCGGGCGTGCCCATATACGCCGAGGCCGGCGGCCACGGGGGCTACGCCATAGCGAAGGCGACGTCCCTGCCCCCGCTCAGCTTCACCCCCGACGAGGCGGTGGCCGTGGCGGTCGCGCTGAGCCGGACCGGTGAGCAGCCGTTCGCCGCCGACGCCCGCAGCGCGCTGCGCAAGCTGGTGGCCGCCATGCCCGTGCCCGAGGGGATGCGCTCCAGGGAGCCGGCCTCCCAGGTCGACCCGATCGGTGAGATGGAGGCGCCCGACGCCGCCGAGGGCAGGGCCGCGGTGGCCCGCGTCATCGAGGAGGCGTTGCAGGACCGGCGGGTGCTGCGCATTGTTTACGTCGACCGCGCGGGCGCGTCCACCGAGCGAGACGTCGAGCCCGGGGTCTTCATCGGCGGGCGTGGCGGTTTCTGGTACCTCGTCGGGTGGTGCCGGCTCAGAGAGGACGTCCGGGTCTTCCGGCTCGACCGCATCGCCGCCGCGGCGCTGACGGGCGAGCCCGCGCACCCACGGCGGCAACTCGACGAGTACGCCCCCGACATCCCCGACCTGGTCTCCCGCGACCCCGCGCTCGGGTAGGCGCGGGGCTTCGCCAGGGCCGAGGGCCGGGCCGGAGGTCGCGGGCCCGCCCGCGTGAGACGCGGCAGGCCCCCGCGCACGGTCGCGCGGAGGCCTGCCGAGGCCCGATGGAAGGTCAGACCCCCATCGACTGCGTCTCGTTGCTCTCCGGGGTCGGCTGTGCGACGACCTCGGTGACGCCGTTCTTCAGGTGGTAGCGCGCGATGGCGTCGCGCAGGACCTCCTGCTTGACCTCGCCACGCTTGACCAGCTCGGTCAGCACGGCCAGCGTGATCGACGCGGCGTCCACGTGGAAGTGGCGGCGCAGCGCCGAGCGGGTGTCCGACAGGCCGAAGCCGTCGGTGCCCAGGGAGCTCCAGTCGCCGGGCACCCACCGGGAGATCTGGTCGGGCACGGCGCGCATGTAGTCGCTGACGCCCACGAACGGGCCGGGCACGTCGGTCAGCACCTGGGTGACGTAGGGCACGCGCTGCTCGTTCTCGGGGTTGAGCAGGTTGTGCTCCTCGCAGTCGAGCGCGTCACGACGGAGCTCGGTCCACGAGGGCGCCGACCAGACCTCGGCCGCGACACCCCACTCCTCGGCCAGCAGGCGCTGCGCCTCGAGGGCCCAGCGACCGGCGACGCCGGAGGCGAGGATGTTCGCCCGGGGACCCTCGATGTCGGGGGCCTCCGCGAACCGGTAGAGCCCCTTGAGCACGCCCTCGACGTCGAGGTTCTCGGGCTCGGGCGGCTGGGGGTAGGGCTCGTTGTAGACGGTGAGGTAGTAGAAGACGTCCTCGGGCTGCTCTCCGTACATGCGGCGGAGGCCGTCCTTGACGATGTGGGCGATCTCGAAGGCCCAGGCCGGGTCGTACGACACGGCCGCGGGGTTGGTCGAGGCGATCAGCGGCGTGTGGCCGTCCTCGTGCTGGAGGCCCTCGCCGTTGAGCGTGGTGCGCCCGGCCGTGGCTCCCAGCAGGAAGCCGCGGCCCATCTGGTCGCCGAGCGCCCACATCTGGTCGGCCGTGCGCTGGAACCCGAACATCGAGTAGAAGATGTAGACCGGGATCATGTGCTGGCCGTGGGTGGCGTACGCCGAACCCGCGGCGATCACCGAGCCCATGGAGCCCGACTCGCTGATGCCCTCGTGCAGGATCTGGCCCTCGACCGACTCCTTGTAGGACAGCAGCAGGTTGCGGTCGACCGCGTCGTAGGTCTGCCCGTGCGGGGAGTAGATCTTGGCCGTCGGGAACATCGCGTCGACGCCGAAGGTGCGGGCCTCGTCGGGGATGACCGGCACGAAGTAGGCGCCGATCTCCTTGTCGCGCATGAGGTCCTTGAGCAGGCGGACGAACGCCATGGTCGTGGCGACGTTCTGCTTGCCCGAGCCCTTCTTCAGGTCGGCGTAGACCTTGTCGCCGGGCAGCTTCAGCGGCTTGGCGCGCGTGACGCGCTTCGGCAGGAAGCCGCCGAGCGCCGCACGGCGCTCCCGCATGTAGGCGATCTCCTCGTCGTTCTCGCCCGGGTGGAAGTACGGCGGCAGCTCGCCCTCGAGGTCCTTGTCGGGGATCGGGAGGTAGAGCCGGTCGCGGAACTCCTTCAGCTCGGCCTTGGACATCTTCTTCATCTGGTGCGTGGCGTTACGCGCCTCGAAGTCCTTGCCGAGGGTCCATCCCTTGATGGTCTGGGCGAGGATGACCGTGGGCTGGCCGACGTGCTCGCGTGCCGCCTTGAAGGCCGCGTACACCTTGCGGTAGTCGTGGCCGCCACGCGACAGCTTGCGGATGTCGTCGTCGGAGAGGTGCTCGACCATCTTGCGCAGCCGGGGGTCGTCTCCGAAGAAGTTCTCCCGGATGTACTCGCCGGACTCGACGGAGTAGGTCTGGAACTGCCCGTCGGGGGTGGTGTTCATCTTGTTGACGAGCACGCCGTCGACGTCGGCGGCCAGGAGCTGGTCCCACTCGCGGCCCCACACCACCTTGATGACGTTCCAGCCGGCGCCGCGGAAGTACGACTCGAGCTCCTGGATGATCTTGCCGTTGCCCCGTACCGGTCCGTCGAGCCGCTGCAGGTTGCAGTTGATGACGAACGTGAGGTTGTCGAGCTCCTCGCGGGAGGCGAGGCCGATGGCGCCGAGCGACTCCGGCTCGTCCATCTCGCCGTCGCCGAGGAAGCACCACACGTGGCTGCGGCTGGTGTCCTTGATCTTCCGGTTGAGCAGGTAGCGGTTGAACCGTGCCTGGTAGATCGCGCCGATCGCTCCGAGGCCCATGGAGACCGTGGGGAACTCCCAGAAGTCGGACATCAGGCGCGGGTGCGGGTAGGACGGCAGTCCCTTGAAGCCGTGGGACAGCTCCTGCCGGAAGGCGTCGAGCTGCGACTCGTTCAGGCGGCCTTCCAGGAACGCCCGGGCGTAGATGCCCGGAGCGGCGTGGCCCTGGATGAAGACCTGGTCACCCGACTCGCCGTGGTCCTTGCCGCGGAAGAAGTGGTTGAAGCCCACTTCGTACAGCGACGCGGCGGAGGCGTAGGTGGCGATGTGGCCACCGACGTTGGTGCGGGCGTTGGCCCGGGTCACCATCACCGCGGCGTTCCACCGGGTGTAGGCCCTGATGCGCCGCTCGACGTACTCGTCGCCAGGGAACCACGGCTCCCGCTCCGGCGGGATGGTGTTGATGTAGTCGGTGCTTCGCAGGCCGGGAACCCCGACCTGGTGCTCTCTGGCCCGCTCGAGCAGGCGCAGCATCAGATAGCGGGCGCGGCTGCGACCCTCCGTCTTGACGACGGTGTCAAGTGACTCGAGCCACTCTTGGGTCTCGCTGGGATCGACATCAGGCAGCTGGCTGGGTAGGCCGTCGCTGATGATCGAGAAACGCTGGCGTCCGGAAGCCACTGGGTCTCGCCTTCCGAGGATGGACTGGTAAGCCTCTTCTTCGATGTCTAGGTCGTCTTCCATCCTGGCTGCTTACACCGGAAAGTGCATCTCTACCGCCCGGTAACCAAGATGTCCCTGCTGGCAGGGGCATAACTGTGGCCTAGACCACCGATGGTAGGACGATTCTCCCGGCAAGCAATAATCCACACGAAACCGGGGGTCCGTCCCCGCCCCGATTTGGGGGGTACTCAGGGTTCCCGCACTTCACTGCCTCCCCCGGGAGAGGGACTTCCAACCCCGCCCCGGCGCGATGTGCGGCAGGTTCCCGCCCGGAAGCCTTGAGAGTACGGCCTCTACCAGGGTCGTCCATCTCGGAGGCGTTCATGGATAGCAGATTCAGGATCATAGCGGTCGGTATCTGCCTGCTGGGGGTGATCGCCGGCTGCTCCGGGAGCCCTCCGGCGGCGGGCGGCGCCGATACGGCGGCGAGCGCCACCGCCACGGGAGCGTCCAGCGGCGGGCCGCACGCGGAGATGGCCATTCTGCGGGAGTTCGCCCAGTGCGTCAGAAGCCACGGCACGCCCGCGTTCCCCGATCCGATCACCGACGCGCGAACGGGATTCCCGACCTTTCCCCAGAACGCGCCGGACATCAAGGAGAAGGACGTGGCCCCGGCGTGCAAGGACATCCTGCGCCGGTTGCCGGCGGACGCCAAGAGCGTACGCGCGCCGTCCGCGCAGTACATGCAGGGACTGATCAAGTACGCCCGCTGTATGCGTGCGAACGGCCTGCCCGACTGGCCCGACCCCGACGCGACCGGCGCCTTCCCGCTGCCCCAGCGCCTGCTGGACCAGGGCAAGCGAGGCTTTCTCCAGCAGATGCGGGCATGCGCGAAGGAGAACCCCGATCCCGACAAGAAGCTCCGCATCGCCGGGGACGCCAAGTGACCCCGCGGACCGGTCGGCACGGACCGATGCCTCGGCTCCCCGCACGCCGGATCTCCTCACCGACCGGCCACGCGGTCAAGGACCTGGTGTGTTGCGGTGGCTAGGCCGTTGAGGGCCTCGCTGGCGGGGGTGGTGCTCCTCGGCCTGGCCGGCGGCGGCTGGGTTCTGCTCCGCGACGAGCCCCCCGCCGTGACCGTGGGCCCGGTCACCACCGGCACCGTCCCGGTGACCATGGGGGACGTGGCCCAGCGCAGGCAGGTGAACGGCACGATCACCTATGACGGCGCCTACTCGGTCAACGGCGGTGGAGGGGTGGTCACGCGGCTGCCGAGGATCGGGGCGACGATCACCCGCGGGCACGCGCTCTACGAGGCGGACGGCCGGAAGGTCCCCCTGATGTACGGTCCCCGTCCCGCCTGGCGCCCGTTCACGCTCGGCATGACCTCCGGGCCCGACGTCGAACAGCTCGAACGCAACCTCCGGGCACTGGGCCACACCGGATTCACCGTGGACCGCCACTACAGCCTCTCCACCTACCACGCCGTACGCAGGTGGCAGCACGACGCCCGCCTGCCGGTCACCGGGACCGTGCCGCTCGGGCAGGTGGTCTTCCTGCCGGGGCCGCTACGCGTGAGCGGCCACGACGCGCGGCCGGGGACAGCGGCGACGGGCGTGGTCCTGCACGGGACCAGCGCGACGCCCGTCGTGTCGGTGCGACTCGACCCCGCCATGGCCCCGTCCATCCGCCGGGGCGACAAGGTCGTGGTGACCCTCCCGGACGGCCGTACGCGCAAGGGGAAGGTCGTACGGATCAGCGCGGTCGCCGTGGCGGTTCCCGGCGAGCAGGGCGACCAGGCGCAGTCGGCCGTCCCGATCACCATCCGGCTCACCGGCAAGCCGGTGAAGACGCTCGACCAGGCGCTGGTCCCGGTGGACATCACCGTTGACCAGCGCAAGAGCGTTCTCACCGTGCCGATCGTCGCCCTGCTCGCGCAGCCGGGCGGGAAGTTCGCGGTCGTGACGGTGGCCGGGAGCCGCCGCACCACGGTCCCCGTCGAGACCGGGCTCTTCGACGAGACCACCGGCGTGGTGGAGGTCTCCGGCGTCGAGGAGGGCGCCCAGGTGGAGGTTCCCGGCCCATGAGACATCCTGGCCTCATAGGCGGGCCCGTGCTGAAGCTGGACGAGGTGCGGAAGGTCTACCCCGGTGAGCCGCCGGTGGAGTCCGTACGGGGCGTCTCGCTGGACGTGAGGGCCGGGGAGATGGTGGCCCTCCTCGGCCCGTCGGGCTCGGGGAAGTCGACCCTGCTCCACCTCATGGCGGCGCTCGACCGCCCGACCTCCGGTTCCGTACGGCTCGCCGGGTACGCCGTCGAGGAGTACGGGGACCGCCGGCTGGCGGGGCTGCGCGCCCACCACGTCGGGGTGGTCTTCCAGCGGTTCTTCCTGCTGGACAGCCTGACCGCGCTGGAGAACGTGGCCACCGGGCTGCTCTACCGCGGCGTGCCCAGCGCCGAGCGCCGCCGCCTGGCCGCCGACGCGCTGGCCAGGGTCGGGCTCGGGCACCGGATGAGACACCGGTCGGCCAAGCTCTCGGGCGGGGAACGGCAGAGGGTCGCGATCGCCCGTGCCCTGGTCGGACGGCCCTCGATCGTCTTCGCCGACGAGCCCACGGGCAACCTGGACTCCGCCACCGGAGCGGAGATCATCGCGCTTCTTCGGGAGCTCAACGAACAGGGGACGACTCTCATGATCGTCACACATGATCCGGACATCGCCGCCGCCTGCCCGCGGCGGGTGGAGCTCCGCGACGGCCAGATCGTCAGCGAGCACCGAGACGAGCACCGCACGGGCGGCCCCGGGCACGACGCCGAGAGGGGCACCGCATGAGCGGCCCCGCGCGGCACGGCGCCGAGAGGGGCACCGCATGAGCCGCTCCGCGATGACGCCGGCGGAGACGGCGGCTGTTCCCTTCAGCCGGATGCGGGCCGCGGATCTGCTGCCCGTCGGGACCCTGGGACTGCGGGCGCGACGGCTGAGGGCCGTGCTGTCGGCGCTGGGCATCGCGATCGGCATCGCCTCGATCGTCGCCGTTCTCGGCGTCACCCGCTCCAGCCAGGCCTCCCTGCTCCAGCAGATAGACCAGCTCGGCACCAACCTGATCACGGTCGCGAACGGCAGGGACCTCGGCGGCGCCGAGGCGCGGCTTCCCGTCGACGCCACGCGGATGATCCGCCGCGTCACCGGGATCACCAGCGTCGCCCCCACCACCCAGCTGACCGAGCAGAACGTCTACCGCAACCAGCTGGTGCCCGTGGGCCAGACCGGGGGCCTCGCCGTACGGGCGTGCGACCCGGCTCTGCTGGCGACCCTCGACGGCAGGGTCAGGCAGGGCCGCTTCCTCGACGCCGCCTCGGCGCGCTACCCGGTGGTCGTGCTGGGCTACCAGGCGGCCCAGACCCTCGGCATCACCGGTGCCGACGCGGCGACCCGGGTCTGGCTCGGGGGTCACTGGTTCACCGTCTCGGGCATCCTCGACCCGCTGGTCCTGGCGCCGGAGATCGACCGGTCGGCGCTGGTCGGATTCCCGGTGGCGGAGAAGATGCTGGGCTACGACGGGCACCCCAGCCGGCTGTACGTACGGGCACGGCAGGATCAGGTGGACGACGTGGCCGGGCTGCTCGCGCCGACCACCAATCCGCCCAACCCCGAGCAGGTCGACGTGGCCCGCCCATCGGACGCCCTCACCGCCCGGGTCGCGGTGGCGGAGTCGGCCGCCGTCCTCTTCCTCGGTCTCGGGGCGATCGCGCTGCTGGTCGCGGGGATCGGCATCGGCAACATCATGGTGATCTCGGTACTGGAGCGCCGCGGCGAGATCGGCCTGCGCCGGGCCCTCGGGGCGACGCGCCGCCACGTGGCCGGGCAGTTCCTGACCGAGTCGCTCGTGCTCGCGGCGTTCGGCGGGGCCGGGGGAGTGGTGATCGGCTGCGCGGTCACGCTGGCCCTCGCACGAGCGCGCGGCTGGACGGTGCTGGTGCCCGCGGAGGCCCTGTGGGGCGGCTTCGCGGTGGCCGTGGTCGTCGGCGCCCTCGCGGGCCTGTACCCGGCGCTGAGAGCCGCACGGCTGCCCCCGACGGATGCCCTCCGCGCCGTCTGACCGACCGCCACCCTGCGAAGCTCACGGCGTCACCGGCGCTTCGCAGGGTGGCCCAGGCGCTTCGCAGGGCGGGCCCGGCCGATCTACCCCTGCGGGCCGTCGGACTCCAGGGCCTCCTCCAGCGGGACGAGGCCCTGCTGCAGTCCGAAGATCGCGGCCTGGGTGCGATCGGCGACGCCCAGCTTGGCCAGGATGCTCGACACGTGGGTCTTCACCGTCTCCTTGCCAAGGGAGAGCGAACGGGCGATCTCGCCGTTGGAACGGCCCCTCGTCAGCGCCGTGAGCACCTCACGCTCCCGGGGCGTGAGCGCGTCCAGGGGGCCGCGCCGCTCCCCGTGCCGTACCTGGCGCACCAGCAGCGCCGCGATGCCCGGCTCCAGGATGCTGCCCCCGCGCGCCGCGGCTCGTACGGCCTCGACCACCCGGTCCACGGACGTGGTCTTCGGCAGGTAGGACAGCGCGCCGAGACGTACGGCGGCGACCACCCGCTCGTCCTCCTGGAAGGAGGTGAGCACGATCACGGCGGGCCGGTCGGGGCCCAGCTCGCGGAGCACGTCGAGCCCGTCCATACCGGGCATGACCATGTCCAGGAGCATGACGGCCGGCCGCAGCGCCCGTACGGCCGTGAGGGCTCTGGCACCGTTCGCGCACTCCCCGACGACTTCGATGCCCTCCTCCTGATCGAGGACGAAACGCAGGCCCTGCCGCACCACCTCGTGGTCGTCCACGATCAGCACGCGGATCACGTCGCCTCCACCGGGCGTGCGGCCTCGGTCGCCGCAGACGGGAGAAGGAGCCGGGCGGAGGGCTGGGGCTTCGCGATCTGGACCAGGGGGCTCACGGGGGGCGACCACGCGGGGAGGGAGGCGGTGACGACCGTGCCGCCGCCCGGCTCGCTCGTGAGGCGGAAGTGGCCGCCCAGCTCCTCGATCCGCTCCCGCATGAGGCCGAGCCCCATCCCGTGGCTCAGTGGCGCGCAGGACGGGTCGAAGCCGCGGCCGTCGTCGGCGATACGGACATAGACCTCGCGGCCGGTGCGGCGAAGTTGCACGTCTATCACGCCGGGCTCGGCGTGCTTGATGGCGTTGCCCAGCGCCTCCTGGGTGAGGCGCAGGACGGCGTGCTCGGCGGCCGGGGCCAGGGACACGTCCTCGAGGTGGGTGCGCACCGTGATGCCGAGGCGGGCCTCGTAGGCGTGGCACAGCTCCTCCAGCGCCGGGATCAGGCCGGCGTCCTCCAGCGCCACCGGGCGCAGCTCCAGCAGGAGCGCCTGCATCTCCCGCATGGTCCTGGCGGCCGTGCGTTCCATGGTCTCGGCCTCGCGCCGGAGTTGGTCGGGCGCGGCCCTGCGCATGCCCGCCGCGAGCAGGCTGAGGGAGAACAGGTCCTGCGAGATGGAGTCGTGCAGCTCGCGGGCGATCCGGGACCGTTCGGCCTGGCGGGCGTCGGCCTGCGCCGTGAGCCGCTCGGCCGCCACGGCGGCACCGAGCTGTTCGGTCATCCGGTTGAAGCCTTCCTCCAAGCGGCTGACTTCGTCGTTTCCTGACACGGCGACACGGGGCTTGAAATCACCGTCGGCCACGGCGGTCGTGACCTCCGCGAGCCGGGTGATGCGGCTGATCAGCCTGCGCGTGCTCAGCATGCCGAACACCACGCCGACCGGTACGGCCAGTACGAGGACCAGGACGCCCGGCGCGAGCTGGGGGACGACGGAGTCGGCGAAGGAGACGGTGCCCTGGCCGCGTGCCTGGACGTAGACGTATCCGACGGTTCGCAGTGCGGACGAGGACCGCTTGCCGAGGGTGCTCGGATCCCCGGTGGGGATCTTCCCTCCCTTGGGCGGCGGGGAACCGTACGCCGTTGGAGCCAGGATCGGGCTGATCCACCAGGCGGCGCCCTTCGGTGTGCCTTTCCCTCCGCTGCCCTCCACCCCGGCAGGGAGCCTGACCTTCAGCAGGGTCTCCGGTGGATAGGTGCCGGGGGCGGTACTGGCGATGATCCGGCCGCCGGAGTCGAGCAGCAGTTCGACCGGGACGCCGGTCACCTTCTCCGTGGCCGTCCCGGCGGGCGTCCCCAGCCCTTTCTCGGAGGCCTGCGCGTAGCTTCCGAAGCCCGTCTCGGAGGTGGACGCCTTCATCGCCATCGCGAGCATGTTCCGCTGGTCGCCGGGCTCCTCGCCCGCGTACATCTTGGCCGCCGTCACACTAATGATCTTCGCGTCCCTGCCCGCCTGGGCCTGGAGACGCTCGGCGAGATCGGACCCGCTCGCCGAAGAGACGATGAGGCCCAGAAGGATCGCCTCCACGATGAGCACGGCCGCCACGGTGACCACCACGTAGGAGGCGGCCGTCCGCGTCCGGAGCCCGAAGCGCCACATCCTCGCAGAGTAACGTTTCGGTGTTGTTTTCCCCTCCCTCCGCCGGGGGAGGCGCTCCCCCTCTTTCCGTCGGGCGCGAGCCGTACGACCCTGGAAGGGACCCTGAAGAAGGAGGGATCGACATGTACGCGACCATAGGCGACCGGCTCCTTGTCCACGGAACCAACGTGGGTGACAGGGATCGGCCGGGTCTGATCATCGAGGTACGAGGCCCCGACGGATGCCCGCCATACGTCGTTCGCTTCGACGACGGACACACCGGATTGGTGTTTCCCGGTCCCGATGCGATTGTCGTCCCAGTTCAGCGGGGATCATAAGATCCGTTAGGTGAAATCTCAGACGTTCGAGGTGAGTACCGGGACCAGGGAACGAGTGCACGACATCACCCGGCAGTGCGAGGAGTTCGCGCGGTCGTGCGGGGGAGACGGGCTGCTTCATGTGTTCGTCCCCCACGCGACGGCGGGGGTGGCGCTGCTGGAGCTCGGCTCCGGCAGCGACGACGATCTTCTCAGCCTGCTGAGCGATCTGCTGCCGGCCGACGACCGGTGGCGTCACGCCCACGGCTCGCGCGGTCATGGCAGGTCGCATGTGATGCCGGCACTCATCCCGCCGTACGCGTCGGTGCCGGTGCTCGACGGGCGGTTGGCGCTGGGAACATGGCAGTCAGTCGCTATCGTCGACCTCAACGTCGACAACACGGAACGGCGTGTTCGTTTGTCGTTTTTGTCCGACTAGCAGATAACGGTGCGGGTCACCGGTCGTGGCGACCGTTGACGACGATGGGTCACAGCGTGTGGACTGTGCCGAAGCGGCCTCGCAGGGGCCGATAAACCGCATAGGGCGGGGCCATCTAAGCAGGAGGGATAAACGTGAGCGCGACCGCGGGTCAGGCGCAGGGCGAGCGCGGCCTGGCCGAGCGACTCGGTCTGAAGCCGGGTCAGGTGGTGCAGGAGATCGGCTGGGACGAGGATTCCGATGAGGAACTTCGCCAGTCGATCGAGGAGCTGACCGGCAACGAACTGGTCGATGAGGACTCCGAAGAGGTCATCGACGTCGTGCTGCTGTGGTGGCGCGATGGGGACGGAGACCTGTTCGACACCTTGACCAATGCGATGGCCGGGCTGGCCGACGGCGGTCAGATCTGGCTGCTGACTCCCAAGGTGGGACGGGAAGGCCACGTCGAGCCGAGCGACATCGGGGAGGACGCCACCACGGCCGGCCTCTCCCAGACCAGCAGCGTCAGCGCGGCCCGCGATTGGTCGGGCACGCGGCTTGTCAGTCCCAAGGGCCGCCGCTAGAGCTCTTCGATTCGCTTCCCCTGCCGTACGGCTGACACAGGCCGTACGGCAGGATGATGTGCGCTCGCGGTCGTTCGTTCATCTTCTGGACGTCTTCTGTGGGGAAAGGACCGGCATGGCCGTCGAGGTGGGTGACAAAGCCCCGGATTTCGAGCTGAAGGATCAGCACGGCACTCCGGTGCGCCTGGCGGACCTGCGGGGAAGGCGAGTGCTGCTCGTGTTCTACCCGCTGGCCTTCAGCGGGATCTGCCACGGGGAGCTCTGCGCCCTTCGCGATGATCTCGTCGCGTCCGCCCCGAAAGACGTCCAGGTGCTAACCGTGTCCGTCGACTCGATGTTCACCCAACGGGCATGGGCCGACAAGGAGGGCTTCACGTTCCCGATGCTCTCCGACTTCTGGCCCCACGGCGACGTGGCCCAGGCGTACGGTGTCTTCGATGAAGACAGGGGCCTCGCTCTGCGCGGCACCTTCGTCATCGACGGCGAGGGCGTGGTTCGGTGGAAGCGAGTGAACCCGGTTGCCTCGGCGCGCGACATCTCCGAGTACCACAAGGTGCTCGCCGAAATCACCTAGCGATGTACGCCGGGCGATGACCTGGCGAAGACGAAGGCGGTGGCGACGATGCCCTGCTATCGGTGCGGGGTCCGGCAGACGGACCCGGTACGTGGCGCGAGCCCCTGGCGACGCGGAGTCCGCCGCGAAGAACAGGTGCTCATCTGCCCGACCTGCCAGCGCGAGCACGACCTCGATCTGGATCACTGCGGATCCTGCGGTTCCACCATGCTGATCTGCAGGCTGGGGGAGGTCGAGTGCCGGTCGTGCGGCTCCGTACGGCTGGCGCGGTCCGCCGAGACAGAGACGCTGGTGAAGGCCGGGGCGCCCGGGCTGTCTGAGGAGGTCGAGGCCGCCCTCCGCCGCGTCCTCGGCAGACAACCCACCTCCTGATCCCTTCCTTCCGGCCCCTGGTCTCGTCACCGGTCCGTGCTGGGACCTCTCTCGCCTTCTTCTGGTTTTGACTCGTGCTCGCAAATCGGCAAAACTGCGCGGGAATCTGCAACAACGTCAAGATCCGGCAGTTGGGACTCAGCCTTTATTGGCGGATGTACGGGTCCAGGGGGACCTTTATGAACCGGACGTACGGGTGCAGCGGGTCGAGTGTCTTTACGAACGGGAGGAACCAGGTGGCCGAGACCGGTCGCGCCACTTCCTCCATCGAAGCGAGGACATGCGTATGAGCTCCTACGTCGTCGCCCTGGACGTCGGTGGCACCGCGATGAAGGGCGGTCTGGTCAGCGCCTCCGGTGAGGTACTGCTGACCGACCGGCGTCCGACCCCCCGCGTCGACGGGCCCCTGCGCGTGATCGCCGCCATCCGGACGTTCATCGACGACCTCGCCCAGGCCGGTCATGGCACGCCGTCCGGTGTCGGCCTCGCCGTACCGGGGCTGGTCACCGAGGACAGGGCCGTCTACTCCGCCAACATCGGCTGGAAGGACGTGCTCGCCACCGACTTCACCTCGTTGAGCGTGCCGGTCCGGCTGGGCCATGACGTACGAACCGGCGGTCTGGCCGAGCGCGTCCTCGGCGCCGGCCGTTCCGAACCCGACTTCCTGTTCCTCCCGATCGGCACGGGAATCGCCGGAGCCATGATCATCGAAGGCCGGCCGTACGGCGGGTCTTCCGGATGGGGCGGCGAGATCGGCCACATCTCGGTCTTTCCCGATGGCGAACGCTGCGCCTGCGGCCAGATCGGCTGCCTGGAGACCTATGCCTCAGCCGCCTCGGTCGGCCGCCGCTACGGCGAACGCCTGAGCCGAGCAGCCTCCGTACAAAGACCCGACACCGCTTACTCCGCCCCAGGCCCGTCGGCAGCCGCTTACTCCAATCCCGCCTCCGCCCCCGGCGCCTATCCCGCCCCGCCCTCGGCCCCGGCCGCCCACTCCGCCTCCGCCCCACCTGCCTCCGCCGAGGACGTCGTGGCTCTGGCCATGCGCGGTGACCCTGACGCTTCCGCGGTCTGGGACGAGGCCCTGGAGGCCCTGTCGATCGCCCTCGCCTCGTACACCCTGCTGCTGGACCCGTCATCGATCGTCATCGGGGGAGGACTGGCAGAGGCAGGCGCGGCGCTGTTCGACCCGCTGGCCGAACGCCTCGAAGGCCGCCTCACGTTCAGATCCGCCCCTCCCCTTCGACACGCCGCTCTCGGCATGAACGCGGGAATGCTCGGCGCCGCCCTGCTCGGCTGGCAAGCGGCGGGCATTGCCGACGCGGGAGCGTCCTGGGCTCTCGATGTGCTCAGGTCGCCTTCTGTACCGTAAGGTGTAGCCCGTCCGCGCTCAACGAAGCGCGTGCGGGGCGCTTAGCTCAGCGGTAGAGCACTCGCCTTACAAGCGAGGGGTCACTGGTTCGAACCCAGTAGCGCCCACCAGCCAAAACACCCCCGCCAGAGATCTTCTGACGGGGGTTCCGTGCCATTAGCGTGCCATTAGCTTCGAGATCTTGACGCGTCGCGGTGATCACCCGCCCCCACCGGCTTCCTCGATCATGTTGTTCATCGCGTTGGCGATCTTCCGGTCAGCCTGGGCTGTGCTGTGCTGATAGATCATCGCGGCCCGTACGCTGTCGTGGCCCATCCGCTCCATGAGATCGCGAAGGCTCGCCCCCGACGCCGCCGCGATCGTGTTCCCCGTATGCCGCAGATCATGGAAATGCAGACCGGTCAAGCCGAGCTTGCGTGTCGCGCTCGCCCAGCCGGCCGCGCGGCGGAAGTTGCTCCGCCGGAAGACACCGCCCCGAGCACCGGTGAAGATCAGCGAGTCGTCTTCCGGACCGGTGTAGTTCGCGAGGTGATGCTCCAGGACCGGAATGATCGCGGAGGGGATAGCGACGGTGCGGACGCCGGCCCGTGACTTGGGCGGACCGATGAGCAGTTCTCCGGAGTCCAATTCGACATGCTGTTGCCGAACACTGACGGTTCCCGCCATCAGGTCCAGGTCCATCCGGCGGAGCGCCGCCACCTCGCCCCATCGCAGGCTCGCGAAGGTGGCCAGCAGGACGAGCGCGCGTAGACGTTCCGGCATCAGATCGGCGAGCTGGAACACCTGGGGAACCGTGAGCACCGGCCGCTCGTCCGGGGTCTCTTCGCCGGCACCTCGGACCCGACACGGGTTGCGCGGGATGATCCGGTCATCGGCCGCGGTCATCAGCACGGCCCGCAGGAACCGGTACGACTTCGCCACCTCGGACGCGCCCACGCCCTTGCCGACGAGGGTTGCTCGCCACTCCCGGACCGTAGCCGTATCGATCTTGCCGAGAGGCACGTTGCCGAGATACGGCACGACGTACCGCCGCAGCAGCCCTCGGTAGATCTCGACCGTGCGGGGCCGCAGGTTCGTACGCTCGTTGATCCACTTCTCGGCGTAGTCAACGATCTTGACCTTGGACCGCTGCGGGTCGGTCCAGTCGCCCGTGACGAGCTTCGCCTCCACGAGCGAGAGAGCCTTGTCCGCGTCGCGCTCGGTGGCGTAGGTGGACTCACCGGTACGTAGACGCCCGTCCGGTCCCGGGTAGCGGATCTGGAAACGGCCGGACGGCAGCTTACGGATACTGCCGAAGCGTCGGCGTCCTTCCTTGTTCGCCATCAGGCGGCCACTCCCGTTGCCGAAAGATCGCGGATGGGTTGTCCGTCTGCTCGTGCTTGGGCTTGCTGTAGAGCGGTGCGCCATCGTTGCCGGTTGGCGATCTCTGTGAGCAGCCGTTCGGCCAGATGTGGCACATCGTCATCGGCGGGGGTGACGACGCGCCACAGATACCGGTGCGGGTCGGGGGCCGGCTGATCGTCGGTTGCCGAAAGGTCGAGCTGTTCGAGCACCCAGGTCCGGCGATCCTGCTTGTGCTCCGACAAGGTCTTGCCGGACCACTTGCGCGAGACCAGGACGCGGCGCCCGGCGTAGCCGAGGTGTTCGGGCTTGTGCGCCTTGGACCGGCAGCCGCCCGGCCGCATGCCCGGTTTCGCTCCCTTGGGTTGTACCCCGTAGCGCAGCCAGTTCGGGCAGGTCGGCGCACATGGCTCGTAGCGAAGCACGTTCATGAGCCGTTCCACGTGCGCCCGTTGCGCGTCGGTGGTGGGCTCGTGGCACTCGGTCAGTGACTTGGTGAGGTACTTGGTCAGGTAGTACAGCCCGAGATCGGCGCCGTGCGACCCGGCGAGGACGCCCTTGACGTCGACCTGTTCCCCAAGACGCACCACGTGGAAGGGCTCGGCGTCTTCATCGGCGTCGAGCTGGTCGAGGGCCTGCTCCCAGGTCGGCAGGACTTCGCCCGTCGTGGGATCGAGGTAGTCGCCGGCCTGCCCGCCGCTGCGGTCGTCAGCCACCCAGACCGGCAGGTGCTCGCCCTCGAAGCGGACCACGTCGCACGACGGCCACCACACTTGGTGGTAAGTGGCTGCTGCCACGGCCTTGACCTCGGCCCGGGGCATGGTTCCGCGTACGGCCATGTGCAGATGGGGAGCCAGCCGCCGTTGCGGTTCGACGGTGGCGAAGTACTGAACCTCATACCCGGCGACCCGGCGAAGGTTCTGGACGAACCGGTCGACCACCTTGGGGAAGTGGATGGCATCCCGTGCCGCGCGCACGTAGTCGTACGTCGAGGGGTCGACCGGGGTGCCGTCGTGGCGTACCTTGCCGTAGCTGTCGCAGGTCAGGGTGACGAACAGCGACGGCCGGTAGACCTTGCCATCGGGTGCGTTGAAGGTGCGTCCGACAGTGCGGTTCTCTCGCTGCCGCTTGGGCAGATCCGGAGCGTCCTGCCGGCGACGGGTCGAGCGTGACCGCCGCGGCTTGCCCTCCCCAGGGATGACGCTGCCACGCACGCCCGAGGTGGTCAGCTCGTCTTCCAGGGTGGTGATGACTTCATCCCAGACCGCCACGTCCCCGCCGCTCTCTTCAGCCAGCTCTCGGAGGACATGCGCATCGGCGCGTTCCTCCATGAGCCAGAGCTGACGGTCGGTCGGTGCGGCAGGTTCGGCGACCGGTTCGGCCTCCAGATGCCAACCCTCGCGACACTGCGCCTTGCGGAGCTGGACGGCCCGGTTGGCGCACGGCTCACACTTGCTCGCCAGCGTGGCGCCGCAGGGGACGTTGATGACTTCGATCTTCCCGGTCTGGACGTCGGTGCGCTTGAGCGGGATGGGCTGGACGCACACGCCGTGTTGCTTGGCAACCTCCTTGATGACGTCCAGGGCCAGCGGCATCGTCGTGCGGACGGCCCGGGGGATGGATCGTTCGGCGGAGTTGGTCACAGGGCATCACCGCCGTCCTCGGCCGGAAGCGTGATGGCGGTCTGACCGCATTCGTGGCACTCGACCAGGCCCCGCACCGGGTCAAGCCACAGCACGTCGCGGCAGCGGCAGATCTCGCACCGCAAGCCGTCGAGGAGGTGAAGGAGGGGCGTTGTCATCGGCCTTCACCAACCCCGGCGAACTCGGCCACCATGGCGCGGATATCGGAGTCGGAGACATAGGCGGCCCGGACGCGGACCGGTTCGGGAGAGGCTTCCAGCCGCACGTATCCCACTCCGGCACCGATCAGTGGGCTTGAGGAAATTTGGTCGGCCAGCGCGCCACGGTCGCGTGCGCCGTCGCCCAGCACGAGATCGACCTGACTCGGCTCGTCCAGCCGTAAGGCGATCTTGTCGGGGAACAGGTTGCGGATGTTGAGCACTTCCTTGCGCGGGTCCTGCAACGCCGCCAATACCCCGACACCGACCGCACGGCCCTGGGTGGTCAGGGTGGCCAGCGCGGCGGTGATGCGCTCCTTCAACTTGCGGTCGGCCTGGTAGGCGGTCAGGAACGCCACCTCGTCCACCACCACCAGGACGAAGGGGTCATGCACGGTGGGGATGTGGTTGCGCTGGACGCCGGCGAACCGACCCGCCCGTTCCTGTATGACCTTGACTGCCGCTGCGAGCAGGTCGGCGCAATCCGAAGGATCGGCGGCATAGTGGTCGAACAGGTCGCGGCCGTAGGACAGCTCCATGAGCTTGGGGTCCAGCGCCCAGATCTCCACCAGCCCGGCCCGGCGAGCGGGCAGTAAGCCGCGGATCGCCGACCACAGCCACGACCCCTTACCCGCCCCCGTAGCGCCAGCCACCAGCACGTGTGTGCCATGCAGCTTGAGCCGGTACAACGAGCCGTCTTCGTGCAGGCCGATCGCCACCGCTGAGACCTGCGTCTCGCGGGGGACTGACAGCGCGAGGATCGGTGCGGCGAGCAGGTCACGGTGCGGGAAGACCAGGCTGATCCGGCCCGGCCGGTCGAGCTTGATCCGGCACTGCACGCAGGCAAACCCGTGGGCGAGGTTGTCGGCCCGGTCCTGCCACTCGGTCACCGACTGGCCCGACAGCATGCGTACACAGACGACGTCGGCGGTCGCGGTACGGGTCACTTTGAGCAGGCGTGGCAGGTATTCACGCCCGCCGATGTGCGCGGCCAGACCGGCGATGACCATGACCGGTTGCCAATGCCGCCGGTAGGTCCACATCCACCGCCACCACGCCCGCAGCCGCAGCCCCGCCCACCGGGTGAACGAGGCGGGATGGCTCAGCCACCAGCCCACCAGCGTCGTCATGGTCGAGACGACGACCAGCACCGCGACGAGCCAGCCGTAGAGCACAGCCAGGGCGGGCGGGGTGGCGACGGCCAGGCAGGCGATCGGGTGCCGCCACACCATGCGCACGAGTCCCGCCACCGCGCGGCTCACGATCGCGACCAGAGTGACGATGGCAGGGGTGTTGACGACGGTCGGGCGGAAGACCAATGCGTTAGGGACGGTAGAGACGATCTCCCGGGTGTAGTCCCCGGGGAGTTTACGCAGCATAAACTGAACACCTCTTTCGTGACATCGCGTGGAGCGGGAGAGATCGGGGGCCGCCGGAAGTTGCCGCTTCCAGCGGCCCCACCCGAATCGATCAGGCGGCCTTGCCGGACGTCGCCTGGTCGGTAACCTGCCGGGCGTGCTGGTCGCGCAGGCGCTCGCAGTCGGCCAGGAACCGCGCCGCCGCCTCCAGCAGGTCGCGGGCGAACTTCACGTGCGTGTCGGTGACGGTGGTGTCGGAGGTCGTGCCGATGTTCACCCAGGCGCCGCCGTATTCGACGGACAGGAACGCGCGGGCACTGTCGCCCGCCGAGTAGTAGGCGACCCTGGCGTGATCGTCGGGATGAATGCTCACCCCCACCCGGGGGGACTGGCCCGGGTGCATGCTGATGGTGGTGTAGCTGTAGCCGCTCATGCCACGTTCTCCCCTCGCATCGTGTTGTGCGTGTTCTGGCGGTGGTGCATGCGCTCGACCTCGCGGGCGAAGGTGGCCGCCTGTTCGGCCAGCTCCCGGGCGAAGACCCGCAGCGCGTCATTGATGCGGGTGGCCGGAAGGACGAGCTTGACCACGCTGGCCCCGGCCGACAGCTCCAAAATCGGCGTACGGTCGGGGTAGGTGTGGCAGGTGGCCGCCCCTCGGCCCTGGACGTGCAGGAAGGTCTGCGTCCAGGACACCCCCGACCGGCGCGGCGTCACGCGGCGTCCTTGCTCGCGGCCGGGGCCGGCTTGCCGATCGGCCGGGGAGCGCGCATCTCCTGAGCCCGGATGGAGTAGGCCAGCCGCCCGGTCGCCTGGTGAACGTACGGGGTGACGGTCATACCATCGAACTCCACCGGGGTGATGGGCAGGCCCGCCATGGGCGCCGGGGGAACCGGCTGCACCGGAGCGAGGATCTTGACCGCCACCGTCTTCTGTGCGGCCTTGACGGTCGGGTCGGCGTCCATCACCGCGACCTGCCAGACCAGCTCACCGGTGTTCTTGTCACGCCCCTGGACGAACTTGCCGCCGGTAGAGGCTTCGAAGTCCTTGACCGGCTCGACCTGCCCCACGATGTAGCAGCCGTGCGGGAAAACCTGCTCGAAGTTGATCGGGATGGGCCCCTGTAGCGCCATGTCGTATCTCCTTCCTGTCATCTGCTCAGCCAGCTTGACTGGCCAAGCTGCCTGATACCAGTAAACGCGAAGCCCGCTTGGCTAGTCAAGCAAACCAAGCGGGCTTCGTCGGGAAACTTCGACTACCGGATCGGGTAGGCGTCTTCCAGCTCGTGACGGTCCCCCGGTAGCACGGTTTGAAGCACCACATGCGCCTTACCGGTCGCATCACAGGCCACCGCGTACAGATCCAGCAGCGCAGCCGATGCCGCGACGCCGAGCAGGCCACGTTCCTCCTTGGTCGGGTTACGCGCGGTCAGATGCTCAACGATGTGATCCAGACCCACCCCGGCCGCCGACTCCACTAGCCGGCCGACCCCTTGAGGCAGCTCAGCAGACGCGGCAAGCGCCGTCCCCTCGGCCAGCTCTGACCGCAGCCACACCGACACGATCTCCGAGGGTTCATCCCCCTGATGGACTACCGTCCTGCGCAGCACCACCGAGGCACCGTCATCCAGACCGAGATAGGAGGCGATCCGCCGAGGAGCCTTGACCAGCCCAGCCGAGACCAGCCTCGTCGTGCTCGGGATCTCTTTGCGATCCAGCAGTTCCCGGCCGGTACGCGGATGCTGCCCCGCGGCCAAGGCAGGCCGGCCCCGCACGAAGCGGCCCTTGCCCTGCTCGGAGATGATCCAGCCGTTATCCCGCAGCACCCCAAGCGCCTTGACCACCGTCGGACGCGCCATGCCGAACTCGGCCATGAGCTGGTGCTCACTGGGTAGCGGAGACCCGGGCGGGTACTCGCCGGACTCGATCCGCCGTTCTATCTCGGCGATCAATTGCGCGTACTTGGGGGGTGTGTACTCGAACGACATCCCGGGACCCTCGCATTCAGCTTGCCTGCCTAATCAAGCACGTTAGCAGGACAGCCAACCTATGCGTAGGTCCTACCAGCGGTAACGCGCACGACCCGCCAACTCGCAGAAGGATCAGCGCATGCGGACGAGCCCCCACGATCAGGAATTCGTGGAGGCTCGTCCAGGACAGGGCTAACCAGCCCGAACCGGCCCAACGTCGGGGGGAGTACGCGGCGCTGGGACAGCCAGTCCCTTACGTCGGGCTTCCGCCCTGTCCTGCTCATCCAGCCGAGCCGCGAGATCGGCGAGCGTATCGGCCCCCACCACATTGGCGATGCCGAACCCCGCCGCGCGTTCAGACCAGGAGTGATGCCGGTAGGCGACCCACCCACCGTGAAAATCCAGGATCTGCCACGTCCTGCCGTGACGCTGCTGGAGTAGCCCCAGGGTGATGACAGCGGTCATCGCGACGCCTGCCAATCCTGCGCCCGGCCCACCAGGAACGCCAACGCCTCGGCCGCCTCCTTCACAGGAAAGAGGAAACGCAGGTCGTCATCGACTGGACGCACGCAATACGCCAAATCCTTGCTGCTCGGCACGATCGTCACCGTTGCCCGAAGTTGGAGATCCGCGCCGCGCACCTCGAGCTCAGGGGAGACGTAGCGCGGTACGGCGTAGTCCTGAGGGCGCAAGCGCAGCCGTATCACCCGGACCACGCGCCCGGCGACGCCGTGCCGCTTCAGCTCGTCATTGAACGCAGCGAGCACAGTCCCATACAACGCCGCCGCATCCTGAGACACCAGGTCAGTCGTAACCACCATGCCGGCTCCCTTCACCCAGACCAGCGAGCACACGACCCAGGAGGTCAGGCCGCTTCGCCCTCCACCACTGGACACTCGAAGCACGCCACCCGGCGCAGAGCCACCGGCTCACCCGCCAGCCGTGCCTCCGCATTGACCCGATGCGCCCTGACGAAGCGCCAGCCTTTTCCTCGGCATGCCGCGCATTCCGCCTGGTTCTGTTCGCCCTCTAAACGCATGTGTCCAGAGTCGTGAAAGCCAGATCGACAACCCATCCCGGCTCGTTATCCCTTGACGGGATAACCCAAGGTCCCCTACCTGTTGTAGGTCGGCCATCCGTGACGACCTGGGGGACCAGCGCATGCGGGCACAGGCGAGCGAGCCCATCGGCCTATCTGTGGCGTTCTGGCAGCGCCAGGACGTATTTGACGCGCTATGCGCTCGGGATATCGGCCATGTGTTCCGCCTGGTCCGTCAATACGGCGGTATGAGTCAAACCCGAATCGGTATCGCGGTGAACCTCAGCCAAGGCAAAGTCAGCGCCATCATGAACGGGTCCGCGCAGGTCACAGCCCTTGAGGTTTTCGAGCGCGTCGCTGATGGACTGGCCATGCCCGACCCCGCCCGTATCGCTCTAGGGCTCGCCCCGCGCAGCAGCACCACGGCTAGCCCGTCCCGGGATACCACCTTGCTCCCGCCCTGGGCGGTCACCTCGCCACCGGTCGACTCCCCGCGGATGGGGCCACCTACTGTGGATCTCGTCCGCTCAGGGGAGGACGAGGACACCATGAGACGCCGCGACTTCGTCGGACTGACAGGCGCCGCCCTATTCAGCGCCGTACTCCAGCCCGCCCCGACCAGCCGGCCAACAGACGGAATTGAAGACCTCGCCGCCGCCTTGGTCGACTACCCTGCCGCGACAGAGCAGCCGATCGACATCACCGGACTCGCCCGCGGCGTTGCCCAGGCCAAGAGCACCTATCAGGCATGCCACTATGCCGAGGTGACCGCGATGCTTCCTGGCCTGCTGCGATCTGCACGCATCGCCTGTACGAGCGCGACTGGCGACGCTCGCCATCGCGCCCACGTCCTGTCGGCCGAAGCCCACCACGTCGCCGCGTCCATCCTGCTCAAGCAAGACGACAAGGGTCTCGCCTGGCTAGCAGCCGACCGCAGCACCCAAGCGGCCCACGCCTCCGAGAACCCGTTGATGATCGGCTCTAGCGCACGGATCATCACCCGCGCCCTCATGGATGGCAAACACCACCGCGCAGCCATCAACACCGCCAGTGCCGCCGCGCAGCGCATGGACACCGACCTCACTCGCCCGAACGACAACGACCTTTCGATCTACGGGTCTCTGCTCTTGTCCGGAGCCGTCGCCGCCGCCAAGACCGGCAACCGGCACACCGCCGCCGAGCTGCTCGATGAAGCCGACCAGGCAGGCCGCAGACTCGGCCACGACGGTAACCACATGTGGACCGCCTTTGGTCCCAACAACGTTCTATGCCACCGGGTCAACATCGCCCTCACCATGGGCGACGCCGGCACCGCCATCGACTTCGCTCGACAAGTCGACATCAACGCCCTACCGATCAATGAACGGAAAGCCACTCTCTTGCTCGATACCGCCCGCGCGTTTCTCACCTGGAACAAGCACGACCAGGCCCTCTACGTACTCCGTGCCGCCAGCGAAATCGCGCCCGAGGAGATCACCGCCCGCCCCGCCACTCTCCGGCTGGTCCGCGACCTGCTCGCGACCGCGCCCATCACCGTGAGGCGCGACGCCCGCGAATACGCCGAATCTCTCGGAGTCTCGGCGTGAGCAAGGTTCTCTACATCATCGTGTGCGCCGCCGGCCCCGCCGGAGACGTCGGCAAGCTCGTCACGCTGGCCCAAGACGACGGATGGACCGTCCAGATCATCGCCACCCCGCCCGCACTCGACTTCATCGACGTGCCAGCCTTGGAAAAGCAGACCGGCCGCCCTGTACGCAGCCAATACCGCAAGCCGGGGGAGCCGAGGTCACCCCGAGCAGACGCCATCATCGTGGCCCCCGCCACCTACAACACCATCAACAAGTTCGCCCAAGGCATCGCCGACACCTACGCCCTCGGCATCCTCTCCGAAGCCCCCGGCCTGGGCATCCCTGTCGTCGTTCTCCCGTTCGTCAATACCGCCTTAGCAGGCAGAGCGCCGTTTCGCTGTAGCGTGGATCAACTACGTGCCGAAGGTGTCCGCGTCCTCATTGGTCCCGGAAAGTTCGAGGCCCACGCCCCCAGCTCGGGGGGCGACCGCGTCGACACTTACCCCTGGTCTCTTGCCCTTACTCAGGCGCAAGCCCTAACCAGGCTTGACGATCGCGACGACTAGGCCACCAATCCCCGAGACGATCGATGTCAGTGCAACTACGGAGGCAAGACATTCCTTCGGATTGATCCACAGCCCGCGATTGGCCTCCCGCCATTTTCCGATGCCCATTCGCTGGAGGAAGTTCTGCCGTTTGTGCTGCATGAGATGGCAGCCAAACATGAGACCCTTAGCATTGTTTCGGCATCGTGGATCTTGTCCTGGCTTCGCCTGCCGATTAATCGCCCCGCACTGGTGGGGGACCTTGAAGAGGAAGTACGCCAACGCTCCAAGAGAGAGCACGATGAGTACGGGAGCTATCTTGATCTTGTCGTCTACAGCCACCCAACCCCAGATTGCAAGGGCAAAGACCAAATAACCCCAGTACTTCGCTATGAACCCGGTTGTCCCTCGCTTCGCCACGTCCGGAACCTACCGAGACCGCCGTTGGCGAGACCAGGGGAGAAATCGCTACCTGGTCAGTGACACTAATCTGAGTTGACAGGCCCCAGCTCTGTCGATGCCTACGTAGGTGTCGGCCTTGCTGTACGTTGCCGAATTCCGCTTTTATGGATCAAGGCGGCAGCGCTCCGCGCCGCCGCACGGCCCGCCGCCCGCTCCGCCCGGCCGGGCGTGCGGCGTGGGCGCCGGTCCCGGCCGGCGGCGGGAACGCGGGCCGCCCGCCGTACGCAGCGCCCGCCGTACGCAACCTGACCCGCCGACCAAGGACGCGCCACCACGCAGATGCAGCACGACGATCGCCATGCTCTGGCCGGCCGCCATACGGGGATGGGGGCGATCGAAGGTCCGGGACTTCGTTCCTCAGCCCCAGCCCACCGAGCCACACCAATGCTATATATCAGCGTCCGATGACGGGAAGGCGGTACGATGCACATTCACTAGGCAGCGAGGAAATGACTCCTGATATGCAGTGGCGACTCTTGGTCCCGTTCACAGCACCCCAATTACGCTTCACCGAAGAATTGAGCAAAACGGTCGCCGGATATGGCGTCACCATACGGCCAGGCTCTTTCCCGCTCGGCGAGATTATCGTTTGTAATCTGCCATCCGAAGATGCAGTCCGCCATGCGTTTTTGACCCTCAAGCGAGGCATGCTTATCGCGAGTATAAATGTTCCTTGCGGAATAAGGATTGAAGATGACTTGATGATTCTGGATGACAATTCAGCTCTACCAAGCCGGAAGGAACAACCATTTGCATGCCCACAGTCTAGAAGTCTTGAACGCATCATACTAAAACCGGGGCCGATTGAGTATCAAATGTCCTTCGCGCTACCCAAGCTAATGCAGGGCATCCAACTTGGCGCAACCTCAAAAGCTGTCGCTCAAGCGCTTTCGGATCAACGAATTGCGCTGGCATGCACGCTCTACATTGACAGCTTCTTTGAAACTTCTTACGAGGCGCAGTTCATCACTCTTATCGGAGTTCTTGAAGTGCTCAAGGAGCGGGGCCCGGTTTCCCCTGATGCTATGCAACTTATTGACGGCTGGCTCGAAGAGATTCGGCATCTGGAAGTTGGTGAGGCCCAATCGTTTCGAGGTCGCCTAAACTTCCTCAAACAAATTTCTCTCGGTGCCGGAATTAGGCGCACCGTTACTCGATACCTCGGATCTGATCGAGCTCGTGAAGTTCAGGAACTCTACAATATTCGGAGTAAACTGGTACACGAGGGTGAGCGACCTCTGGAATTACGTGATAACTTACGACAGGCAGAGATTATTGTTCGCGAGCTTCTGGCAAAGATTTTGGTTGACCCAAGAAATCTATCTGAAGGCAGAGATATCTGATCTTAACCGAGCGCGATCTTCCCGTGGTCATAAGCCTACGGCCCCTGTAGAATTTTGAGATCATGGTCGTGATCTTCGCCGGTAATGGGCCGGTGAGCTTGGTCTTGATGATGGCGCCGCCTGTGGCTCGCGGCCACCGCGGGATCTTTGATTGTCCACACAACATTCGATGATCACGCGCTAGCCGCACCCATGCCCACTCAAGCGGCGCGATTACCAACTGCAACTGGAGTACTAGACTAGTCGAGGGTTTCTGACGCTGACACGCTGTACAGCCCGGTCTCGCTTCTCAATTCCTGCGACGAACTGTGCTTCAATAACAAGAATTTCGTATGCTGGGCTTGGATCACTTTACATGCGGCGTCGATCTGTGTGCATGCTTCAGCCAGCTTTTCCAATGTCAAGCGGTTCTCTTGCTGCGATTGGCCGTCGTGCTGCCAGGTTTGGATACCGTAGATTATCAATTGACATACAAAAGCGATGACGGCAAGCGCCAATGCTAGAGTGTTGAGTGTATCGGCGTCCTTCGCTGCCGCTATAGCCGCAATGGTGGCAATGGTTCCGAGATTCAGCAATATACTTCCTATTGCCAGAGTTCGCCACTTGATATTCATCTCTCCCGGTGACATGGAACAGACCCCCTGATCGTTAGTGATGGAATTTCCTCTTACGCGTGTCAACTCAAGACCCGGTACAGTGGCGGCGACCGCGAGAGTGCTGACCGGCTTTGAAACGGATGCTATTGGCGCTTTTCTCGCTCTCCACGGATTCCTCAGCACTAGACATCGACTCTTCCTCGCATAGCGCATCAATAATCATCGGTTCAGGCGCGGCTGGACTTTTCCAAAAGTCAAGGGCGATATCCGTTGCCCCGAGGCATCGCGCTACGATGACCAAATCCTGCTGCTCGATGCCTAACTGGGTGAGAGATTCGATCAGTTTCCTCTGTTCCTGGACTACTCTCGATTCGCGCCTGTGGCGGCCGCCTTTCTTTTCGAGATCTGCTACGGCGGAATCGATCGCGGCATCCACGTCTGCCTCATCGAATATAGGTAGAGTGGCCGTTGCCTGCTTATGTATAAGAAGGACGTCTTGAGATAGGTCTTCTTCATCGACCAAATGGATCAGTGTGGAGAGCACCTTCTTGTAGTCGCTATCGATGCCTTGCTCATAGTTCGCTGGGCGTGAATCGCCGGACGCAAGGCGACCAGCTATCTCATGTAAGCGATCGTTGACTGAATCGAGAATACGATCGTTCACTCAGCATCGCCTCTCTCGGTCATTATGGGCTCGAGCAAAGATTTAAGCTTCTCGCGTGTGGTGAAGACCGTGGACTTGACCGTACCGATCGAGATGCCCAGGATGCTGGATATCTCTTTTTCGCTGCAGTCGTTGATGAAGCGCAGCACAGCAACTTCTGCTTGGCGTGATGGTAGTGATCGGATAGCGCCCTCTATGACGATTCTTCTTATTACGGCCTCGTCGGCGCCGGCCTTAGTGAGGATCGTATGAGCTTGAAGGACGTTTTCCTCGACATTCGTCAGAGATTCTTCCTGGGTTATGTCCGGTGATTGCAGAATCCGTAGCATGATCCGATTCGCAACCTTGTGGGCATACAGGTCAGGCTTAGGATGCCTATGGACTATGGCCCACTTTCTCTCGCATATGATCATGGACGTCTGAGCCACGTCTTCTGCCCGTCCCCAGTCGCGGCATTTGGCGAACATGGCTACCCGAATTCTAGGGTACATGTATTCGTAAAATGCGTCGTAACTGTGGAGCCAATGCGCTGTTCCGCCCTTCGGGGTGGCATCGATTGAAGAAGTCGATGGCGTATGTGAATCCGCGAGCATTCCCGGTTCCCGGATTTCTCTCGCGGCCGAGGATTGACCCTTTGATGGTTGTGTCACGAACATTCCGTATAGAGTCGCCGCTCGCCGGATTTGGCTAAACGGTATTAGATGTATGTTCATGCTCAATCTTGCGAATGAGCCTACGCTTGCAACCCCTTCCGGGACAGAACATCACAAATCGGATATTTGGAGCTAATGCGGCATCTGGGCGCCTTCGCTCTGGAGTGCACCCGCGTGGCGTCGGTCACTGCTCTGTGGCGACGGCGTCCGTTAGATGCCGTCGTAGTGATAAAGGCGATGTCAGGGGGAAAGGTTGGGCGTAAGTGAAGATTGAGGCAAGCTGGACATCTGACTGGATGCGTTGACGTGCCTTTGTGGCACAGTGGCCAGTTTGCGGCTTATGCGACTCTTAATCCTTATGTCGGGATTCGTGTTGCTCTGGCATGTCGTTGATCATAGAACCCGGGCGTGCGGGTCGAGGCGGACAGGATGATCGGATGCTGGAGCCGTGCGCGGCCGCATCCAGTGATCCCTCGGTGGTTGCAGTGTCTAGTTGCAGTCCGGTCCCGCGCGATGCCGTTCCAGGGAGACCGGAGCGATGCATTTGTCCATCTTGAAACGTCCTGGGACGGGCAAGGGCCGAGCTGCTAATGCGGATTGGGTACGTGCGCCGACGCCATAACGATGTACGTGCCATGGGCATGCCTAAGCGCGTGCCACTTCGTGCCACCCAGCGTGAGCTCAACCCAGGTCATCACCATGATCACCGTGCCATTAGCGTGCCATTAGCTCGCGCCGGGGAAGGTCGCTCGTGGCCGGCGACGCTTGGCGCGCCGCAGGTCGGGGGACTGGCGAGGCGGTCATGGCTCCTTACAAGCGAGGGGTCACTGGTTCGAACCCAGTAGCGCCCACCAGCCAAAACACCCCGCTTCCGATCAAGGAAACGGGGCGTGAGTGACTAACTGAGTGACTACGCCTCTTCTGACAGCGGGAAGATGCCGTCCATCGCCCTCGCTCCCTCCTGGATGACCCGGATGTCAGGGCTTCGTCGCGCGGTGGTTGCCTGCCTTCTTTAGGGAGTACGTGGGGGGCGTCGATGGGCCGCCGCCGCTTGTCCGACGTAAGGTTCGCGGACCGCTCCGTTGATTCGCTTGACCTCAACCCCGCGGGATGGATCGGGCGCCGCGGGCTTGGTGTGGCGGGTCGATGCCCCAGCTGATGACGCGTCGCGGGTAGATACGGATGATCGCGCCGAACGTACGGGCGGCGCTGTCGGAGGGGGCGTCGATGGCTTCCGCGGTGCCGCGGATCTCCAGGCATCGGATGCTGTCCATGCCGCCCGACATGTCATCGACGACGACGGCGGCCCGTGGCCTCGCCCGCACGTTGCGGTACTTACGGCTAGCGGCCATGTTGTGACCGCCGATGTCGATCGTGTTGGTCACCGGATTGTAGTAGCAGGACACCGGATTGACCTGCGGGCCGTCATCCGGCGCGATCGTGGCCAGACGGCCGAGCCGCTGGGCGGAAAGGTAGGTGATCTCACCTTCGGTGAAGACGGTGGTGTCGATTCGGCTCACGTCGTCACCAGCACGATTTTTCCGCGGGCATGACCGGTCTCGATCTCGCGATGAGCAAGGGGCGCTTCCTCCAGGTTGAATCGCTTCCATATCGGCACTGTCAGGTCGCCTTTCTCATAGCGAGCGACAAGACCGGCGAGCCGGGCGGCTGAGCGGTCGGTCCCGACCCTGCGTACCCCAAGTCGTTGTTCGGCCTGCCAGTCGACCAGGGTGATGGCGCGCTCGGCCGTGCCGAGCAGCCGCACAGAGACGTCGTTGGCCTCGCCGCCGACGCAGTCCAGCGCCGCGGTGATGCCCTCCGGCGCCAGCTGCCGGACCCGATCGGCGAGTCCCGGTCCGTACGTCACCGGCAGGGCGCCGAGGCTCTCCAGGTAGGCGTGATTGCGCTGACTCGCAGTGCCGATCACGGTAGCCCCGCGTGCGATCGCGAGCTGTGTCGCGAACGAGCCGACGCCACCGGCCGCCGCGTGTATCAGCAGGCGGTCGCCGGCGGTGACGTTCAGTGCGTCGAGCGCGGTGTCGGCCGTCTGCCCGCTGGCCGACAGGACTCCGGCCTCCGGCCACGGCATGGCGGACGGCTTGCGCACGGCGTTGGTCGCCGGTGCCACGACGGTGTCGGCGTAGCCGACAGCGTCGACGAAGGCGATGATCGGCTCGCCTGCGGTGAACTCGGTGACACCGGCCCCGACCATGTCGACGACACCCGCCACCTCGTTTCCAAGGCGCGCGGGAAACACGGCGGGGTTGTACCGGGCGAAAGCGCCACGTCGGTAGCCGGCGTCGAACGGCTGTACGCCGGCTGCCTTCACCCGGACTCGGATCTCCCCTTCCGCAGGGTGCGGGTCGTCCGTTTCGACCACCTGCAGCACCTCCGGTTCGCCGTACTCGGCGAACACCACGATCCTCGCCATGTCTTGCCCCTTCGTGTAGTCCAGGTAGTCGAGGAAGTATCAATCATTTGATTGATAGTTGTCAATCAAATGATTAACTGCTGTACTGGGGCGGTGACCGCGCAAGAAGGAGTCAACGAACAGCCACGCGCGCCTCGTCGGCACCGCACTCCGGGAGAGCGCGACCGGATGGCCGAGCGAACACGGCAGAAGATCCTCGACGCGGCCATAGTCGAGTTCGGGGCCAAGGGCTACTCCGGCGCCCGGACCGCGGGCATCGCGGCCCGGGCCGGTGTCAATCAGCAATTGATCGCCTACTACTTCGGCGGGAAGCAAGGCCTGCTCGATGAACTCAGACGGCGCTGGTCCACCCGCCAGGAGACACTGGTGCCTCCGGAAGCCACCTTCGCCGAGTCGCTACAGGCATATCTCGACGTGACTCTCGATCACCTGGACTGGGCGCGCCTGGTCGTGTGGCAGGCCCTCGGCGACGATCCCGGCCAAGGTGCCGAGGAGTCCAATCACGCACAGGGGCAGCGAATCGAAGAGGGTGTGCGCCGCATCCGTGATCGTCAGCGCGCGGGCGAGCTCACCGACTCGGTCAGTGCCGAGTTCATCGTGCTGCTCGCGCACATGGCTGCCTTCGCCCCGGTCGCCATGCCGCAGATGGTGCAGAGCGTTCTAGGCGTCGCCCCTGGCTCTGCGGAATATCGCCGGCTGTGCCGAGATCAGCTCGCCACCCTGCTCAGCCCATGCGAAGCCGTTCACGACACCCTGCCGGGGTGATCAGCGCGTTTGACGACGGCTCATTCGCCGATCGCCTTGCTGTGGCATTTGGCCGCGGTGCCGAACGTCGACGTTCCTCTTACCCCCGGTCATGATCTGGGCTCGGTGTGGTTCGGGCCGCACGCAGCCTGATCGACGGACACCGGTCACCCGGCGGGCAGGAATCCCGCTTGCTGCCGAGGTGCTGTGGCAGTCACCGAAATCGGCGCTGACGGCAGGACGCGCAGAGAGCGCGAGTTCTGGGTGACCATCCGGGTGACAACGAACCCGTACGGGGGCGGACGCCGGTGGACGGTCATGGACCGTACGCCCAGGTCAGGGCCGGTATCGACCCTGATCGTGCCCCCGCTCGGATCGCCTTACAAGCGAGGGGTCACTGGTTCGAACCCAGTAGCGCCCACCAGCGGAAACAGCCCCGTCTCCCACCTCGGAAAACGGGGCTCGTGCCATTAACGTGCCACTAGCACTCATCGCTGATCTTGCTCGGTGAGCACTCGCCTTGGCGGAATCACATTCGCGATCTTGCCGTCCATCGCATCGGCGATCTTCCGGTCCGCCTCCGCCGTATTGTGCTGATAGATCATCGCAGTCGGCACGCTGTCGTGCCCCCATCCGCTCCATGAGGTCCCGAAGGCTCGCCCCCGACCCGGTCGCGAGCGTGTTGCCGGTATGCCGAAGATCATGGAAGTGCAGCCCGGGGACCCCGATCTTGCGCGTGGCCCCCGCCCAGTTGGCCGCTCGCCGGAAAGTGCTCCACCGCAGGATGCCGCCCCGAGAACCTGTGAAGATCAGCGCGTCGTCTTCCGGACCGGTGTACGAGGCCAGGTGATGCTCAAGCACCGGAGTGATCCCCGAGGGAATCGCGACGGTACGCACGCCGGCCCGCGACTTGGGAGGACCGACGAGCAGCTCACCCGTGTCCAGCTCCACATGCTGTTGCCGAACGCTCACCGTGCCCGAGTTCAGGTCCAGATCCATCCGCCGGAGTGCCGCCGCCTCACCCCATCGCAGGCTCGCGAACGTGGCCAGCAGGACGAGAGCGCGGAGGCGTTCGGGCACGAGATCAGCGAGCTGGAACACTTGGGCGACCGTCAGCACCGGCCGTTCGTCCGGCTTCTCTTCGTCCGCGCCTTTGATCCGGCACGGGTTGCGCGGGATGATCCGATCATCGGCCGCCGTCATCATCCGGCTCGCAGGAACCTGTACGACTTCGCGACCTCGGACGCACTCACGCCCTTGCCGACGAGCGTTATTTTAATCTCTTCGATGACCTGCAGCTAGAGCAGTCTGATTTTAAGGAACTCCGACACCTTCGAAACAGATTAGTGCACGATAGTGCTGAAACAGTGAGTGACGCAGAGCTATCAAAAGGCATTTATCGCGCAGGCGAACTAAGGCGCGCCGCCGCCTGACGCTGAATAGGTGCCGCTCTGGTCAAGAGAAGAAGTCCTGTTTCCGTATCGTGATGTCTACCTTGTTCGCATGGTTGCCCGCATCGACAAAAGCTGCCGAGGTGTCCTGTCTGGACTTTCCTCGCCAGCCACACGCGCACGTCGCTGTATACGTATTCGGGGCAAGTTCCTCCACCCGACCACGGTGTCGCCGACCGCGTGCCTGGCCGACCACGCCATGGGCTCCCATGGCCAGCACAGCCACAACGCCCAAGGCGACGATCGCAGCCAACAAGCCTGCGAGTTCGGCTTGTCCAACCTTTCCCAAAGGAATGGGCTCGTGTCTGCCGTTGAACCGCTTCATTGCGCCGGTAGTCAATATCGCGGCTGCAACCACCAGGGCGAGCACGCCCAACGCCGTCCGGCGTATCTTCTGGACCAAGGCCAAGGCAGCGGGAACAGCGACGACACTCGTACCGATGCCGGCACCTACCATGACCCGCGGCCAAAGCCACGGTTCATCAAACGCCTGTTCCAACAGGATCAGGGGAGCCACACTCATCATCAGCCCGCCTAGCGGGAAGACAAGCCAGCCGTGTCGATCGACGAAGCCATGTACACGGTCTTCGACCTTCCCCATGTTGAGAGAACGGACCGTGGTAACACCAGGTTCCTGTAGCCGCCATTTGTAGCCGGGGTTCTGACTACAAAGCGCCTCCGGCGGGGGCCTCGGCTCCGGGGTGGTCTCCTGCGGTGACCGCAGGGCCGTAGGTGGCTGAGGTGGGGACTGATCACCCCGGCTGCCGCGACCCAGGCGAGCCCAGCAGGCCGGCTCCTCCGGCACAAGCCCGTCTGTGATCGTTGGCGTCCCATGATCGAGGAACAGGGACCGGTGGACGTACACGCGAAGACGGGCTTGTGGCTCCGTCGCCGGCCTGCTGCCGCTTCGCGGTGGGTCGAGGCAGACGGGGTGATCAGGTGGGGGAGTTCGCACGGGGTTGTCCACCCGAAGGTGTGCGTGCCATCCGCGTGCCTGAGCGCGTGCTACTGCGTGCCATTCGGCGTGATCAAGGAGCAGGTCATGACCATGATCACCGTGCCATTAGCCAGCCCCGAGAACGGTCGGTCGTGGCCAGCCGGGCGCGCCGCGCAGCAGGTCGGGGGAGTGGTGAGGGGATCTTGGCTCCTTACAAGCGAGGGGTCGCTGGTTCGAACCCAGTAGCGCGCACCAGCAAAGCGGTACCCGATGGAGGTCTTCCTCGGCCTGTTCGGCATCCCCAAGGAGCTCGGCGACCAGGGGCTGCAGTGGGTGCGCACCATCGTCAGCTGGCTCGGATCGCCGATGAGCGAGCAGTTCCCCGGCCCGGGCCAACAGGCTTTCGCGGAGCTCAGCGCACCAGGCGACTGGTCGAACCCGGGTGCCGGGTTCTACGGTACCCGGGCCCGCCGTAGTAGACGCGGACCATCACAGGCAGGCACCTCGCCGACGGCTACCGGTACCCCAGTGTGGTGGAGGGCGGTGCGTGCGACGGCCAGGTGGGCGGTGTCCCGAGATGGGTGAAGGGGAGAGCGGAAGCCCGAGGGTCAGGGCGTGGCGAGGGCGGGGTTGGCGCAGTGGGCGAGGGGTTCGCCTCGGACGTAGCGGGCCACGTCCGCCGCGACGATCCCCGCCGCCTTGACTGCCGTCTCCTTGCTGGCCCCGGCCAGGTGCGGAGTCATCACCAGGTTGGGCGTCGTGAGCAGGCGGGACCCGGCAGGGATGGGCTCCTCGGGGAAGACGTCCAGGGCAGCGCCGAACAGGTGGCCGGAATCCAAGGCGGCGCACAAGGCGTCGTAGTCCAGCAACGAGCCCCTCGCGCAGTTGACCAGCACCGATCCGGCAGGCATCAGGGCGATCTGGGCGGCGCCGATCATGCGGGTGGTCTCGGGGGTGGCCCGGGCGTGAAGGGAGAGGAAGCGGGAGCGGGCCAGCAGTTCATCGAGCCCTACCTGGCCGGGGATGTCGACGTAGGGGTCGAAGACGAGCACTTCGGCGCCGAAGCCCTCGAGCATGCGGGCCACTCGCCTGCCGATCGCCCCGTAGCCCACCAGGCCGACCGTGCTGCCTTCGAGCTCGGGGCCGACCTTGTCGTACATGTAGTAGTCGCCCCGCCACACACCCCCGGCCAGGTCGGCGTGGGTCTGCGGGATGCGGCGGGTGGCGGCGAGGAGCATGGCCAGCGTGTGTTCGGCGGTGGCGACCGCGTTGCGGCCCGGCGCGAAGGTGACGGCGACCCCAGCCTTGGTGGCCGCCTCCAGGTTGGCGTTGACCGGGCCGCCGCGGCTGACGCAGAAGAGCTTCAGGTCGGGGCAGGCGTCCAGGACGCGCCGCGTCAGCGGGGCCATCTGGGTGACGCAGATCTCGACACCCTTCAGCGCCTCGATCAGCTCCGCTTCCACGTCGGACGCCTCGTCGACCTCGCCCACCCGGCCGAACGGCACCGTCGGCCATGGCAGCGTGAGCTCGCGGATGTCGACGTCACCGGGAACCTCGCGCCTGAGCGCGTCGACGAGCAGGCGGTTCTCGACGAAGTGGTCGCCGGCGGCGAGGATTCGGGTGGTCAACGAACTGCTCCAATCGGGGAGTTCAACTGCAGGATCGCGACCTGCCCGTCCCGGAGCCGGAGCTCGGTGACGGCGCAGTTGTCCAGGCGCGGGAAGAGCCGCCGGTACGAGCCGAGCGGCACCCCGATGAGCCGGCACAGGGCGAGCCTGATGGCGGTCGTGTGGGCGACCACCAGCACCCGCCCATCGGGATGGGCGGTGGAGATGTCGTGCAGGGCGGTGACGAAACGGGTGGCGGCCTGGTGCGGGTCCTCTCCTCCGGGCAACGGGTGGGCGGCGGGGTCGGCTTCGAAGGCCGCGCGGGCCTCGGGGAAGCGTTCGTGCATCTCGCAGGAGGTCAGCCCGTCGCCTTGGCCGAAGTCGAGTTCGCGCAGGCGGTCGTCCACCCGCAGCTCGACGTCCGCCTCGCGAGCGCTGGCCGAGGCGGTGATCCTGGCCCGGCTCAGCGTGGACGCCCAGACGGCGGACAGCCCGGCGGAGGCGGACCACGTGGCGAGCTGCGCGGCCTGGGCGTGCCCGCGCGGGGTCAGCTCGATGTCGCTGAGCCCGGCGTAACGGTTCTCGGCGTGCCAGACGGTCTCGCCGTGGCGCACCAGCACTAGCTGAGTCATCACGCGGTCCTCTCGCGGGCGTGGGCGGCGGCGGGCGAAGGGAGCCAGCCGCGGCTTTCCAGTTCGTCGACGAAGCGCAGGTAGTGCTCTTGCAGGACGGTCCCGCCCGGCTGGACGATCTCGCGCGTGCGGACCATCTCCTCCGTCGCGGCGTGCCCCGCGGCGAGTACGGCCATGCCGAGCGCGGGTTCGGCGTTCTCGCGCAAGGTCACGGGCCGCCCGAGGACGTCGGCCCTGACCTGGTTCCAGTAGGTGCTCTTGGTCGCCCCGCCGGTCAGGATGACCTCGCCGTCCACCGGGGCGCCGAGCAGGTCGAGGTAGTCGAAGCAGAGCCGTTCGATGTACGCCGCGCCACGCAGGATCGCGGCGTAGCGATCGACGTCGTCCGCGACGTGACCGAGCGTGAAGCCCTCCGCCCGCGGAGCGTTGAACGGAAACCGCTCGCCCGGCGAGACCAGCGGGTACGTGGTGGCGGCGAGTCCAGGCCCGGAGCAGCCGGCCTGCCCGTGGTGGCCGGGCCCGAAGCGGTCGGCGGCCTGCTCGCTGAGCGCGTCGAGGTCGCGGCCGGCGAGCTCGCGCGCCAGCACCCCCGCGCCTGTGCTCGACGCGCCTCCCGGCAGCCACGAGCCGTCCGGAGCCCGATGCGAGTACACGACGCCCAGCGGGTCGTGGATGAGCTCCCGGGTGACGCCCTTGAGCACGAGCGTGGTGCCCATCACGGAGTTCCAGCTGCCGACGTCCAGAGCGCCCGCGCCCAGCTGCGCCGCGCACCCGTCCGTGGTCCCGGCGATCACCGGCGTGCCCGGGGGGATGCCGGTGGCCTCGGCGGCCTCGGCACAGACCTCGCCGAGCAGGCTGCCGGGCCGTACCACCTCAGGTAGCACGGTGGCGGGAACCCTCAATGCGTCGAGGACCTCGGATGGCCAGGACTCGTCGATCAGGTGCACGCCCGTCTTCAACGCGTTGCTCAGGTCGGTCGCGACCTCCCGTCCCACCAGGCGGCGGTTGACGAAGTCGCTTTGGTGCGCCAGCCGCGCCCCCGCCGGAGCATCACGCAGCAGCCACAGCAGCTTGGGCAGCGCCCAGTTGGCCTGCATGCGCCGGTAGCCGAGCTGCTCCCACACGTGCGCGCCGACCGAGTTGACCCGGTCGACCTCGCTCGCGGCCCGCCTGTCGTCGTACATCAGCCCGGGCGTGAGCGGCCGCCCGTCGCGGTCGGCGAGCAGGACCGTTCCAGATGTCGCGTCCACGGCCATGCCCTTGACGCGGCCGGGCGACACGTCGCGGAGCGCCTCGCGGGTGGCCGCGGCGAGCTGGCGCCACCACTGCTCGGGGTCCTGCTCGTGCCGGGGCCCGTCGCGGTGGCTGGTCAGTGCCCTGCCGGCCGCGCCGAGCACCTGCCCGCTCCCGGTGACGGCCATCGCGCGCACGCTCTGCGTGCCCAGGTCGATGCCGATCCACACGCTCACGTACGGCTCCGCATCTGCGCGAGCAGCGGCCAGGACTGGGCGCTGGTCGCGCGCAGAGCGAGGAAGTCCTGATAGATCGTGGCGTATGGACCGGGCTCCGGCTGTACGGCGTCGCGCAGCCGTACGAACCGCGTGGCCGCGGCCTCGATGCCGGAGGCGGCGCCCGTCGCGACCAGGCCCATGAGGAAGGCGCCTCTGGCGCCGACCTCGGCGTCGCTCGGGCGGGACACGGGCAGGCCGGTGACGTCGGCGATCATCTGCAGCCAGAGGGCGCTCGCCGAGCCGCCGCCGCACACCCGCAGGTCTCGGGGGGCAGGCCCGGAGGCGGCCAGGCAGTCCTGGATGACGAGCGTGAGCCCCTCGAACACGGCGCGGGCGACATGCTCGCGGCCGTGGTCGAACGACATGCCCAGGAAGGTGCCCCTGGCGAGCGGGTCCAAGAAGGGCGCGCGCTCTCCGGCCGGTGAGAAGTAGGGAAGGAACGCCAGCCCGGCCGCGCCCGGTGGGCCCGACGCGGCCAGCTCGCCGAGCGCGGCGGGGTGGGGCAGGCCGAGCAGGCGGCAGGCCCAGTGGAGGACCTCGACTCCGGCGAAGGTGGGGAAGGCCCGCAGGTAGCCGCCGGGGACCGCGATCGTGATGCCCACGGCGTGGCCGTCGAGGTCGGGCTCGTCGATGATGGTCTCGGTGCAGAGCGTGGTGCCGAGGATGGTGCACGCCTGGCCGGTTTGCACGGCGCCCGCGCCTATCGCGGTCGAGGTGATGTCGTAGGGCGCCATCACGACCGGTGTTCCGGCGGGCAGGCCGAACAGCTCGGCGGCCTTCGTGGTCAGCTCGGCGACGCGGCGCGAGTCGTCGCGCAGCTCGGGCAGCAACCGCGAGGCCCATTCGAGGCCGAACATGGTCATGAGCTCGGGGGAGTAGGCGCGGGCGCGGAGGTCCATGAACGGGGCCGAGGCGTCGGACTCGTCTGTGGCGATCACGCCGGTCATCCGGGAGAAGATCCATCCACCGCAGGACAGGCTGGTGGCGGAGCGGTCGAGCCGCTCGGGGTCGTGCTCCTTCAGCCACGCGAGAATCGCGTGTGGCAGTCCCGAGGCGGAGGAGGAGCCGTTGAGCCGGAAGGCGCGCTCGGCCACCCCGGAGCGGGTCCAGGCGTCCACCGCGGCGGTGGCCCGGCCGTCGTTCCACAGGATCGCGGGCCCGGTGGGCTCGCCTGACCGGTCGACCAGCCAGACGCCGTCACCCTGCGCGGTGATCGCGAGGAAGTCCACCGCGCCTTCGATCCTGGACACGATGTCCCGCACCGTGTGTACGACCGCGTCCCAGACCGCTTCCATGTCCTGCTCGGCCCGGCCGGGCGCGGGCCGGGACACGCTGGTCTCGTGTCTGGCGACCGCGACCTCCGCACCACCCTCGTCGTAGCCGACCGCCTTGATCACCGTGGTGCCGGCGTCGACGCAGATGACCGCCATCAGGCCCTCCCGTGAGAGGTCCGCGACTTGCGCGCGACCGAGTCGACGACCACGGCGAGCAGCAGGACGGCGCCCGTCACCACGAACCGGATGGACGAGTCGAGGTTCAGCAGCGTCAGGCCGCTGGAGATCGACTGAATGACGATGATGCCGAGCAGCGCGCCGAACGCCGTGCCACGCCCGCCGAACAGGCTCGTCCCGCCGATCACAGCCGCGGCGATGGCGTTGAGGTTGACGTCGCCCGCGCCGCTGCTCTGGTTGGCCGCGGCCAACCGGGCGGCGGCGAGGATACCGCCCACCGTGGCGAAGGTGGAGCAGAGTACGAACACCGAAGTGTAGACAGCTTTGACGTTGATGCCCGCCCGCCGCGCCGCCTCCACGTTGCCGCCGACGGCGTAGACGGCCCTGCCCCACTTGGTGCGGGACAGCAGGTAGTGCATGACCAGCACCAGCGCGACGAAGAAGACGAACATCCAGCCCACGCCGCGCGTCTGCCCGAGGTACCAGACCACGAACGTCAGCACGACCAACAGCGCTACGCTCCTGACCACCAGCATGGACAGGGTCCTGGCCGACAGTCCCGCCCTGCGGCGTTCCTGCGCGTGGAGGTAGCCGCTGGCGAACAGCCCGGCGGCCGCGATCACCGCGAACGTGTACGACAGCCACGGCGGCACGAAGTCCAGCTGCGCGAAGTTCACCAGACCGGAGTCGAACGGCAGGTTGATCGACCCCTTGGTGCCCAGCACGTACAACTGCAGCCCCAGAAAGGCCAGCAACCCGGCCAGCGTGATGACGAAACTCGGCACCCCGAACCGGTTGAACAGCTGTGCGTACACCCAGCCGATCACCGCGCCCATGATGACCGCGGCCAGGATCGCCAGCCAGACCGGCAGCCCCTCACTGACGAACAGCACCGCCAGCACCGCTCCCGACAGCCCGCTGACCGAGCCCACCGACAGGTCGATCTGCCCCACCAGCAGCACGCATACGATGCCGAGCGCGATGATGCCGACCGCTGCCGACTCCATGGTGAGGTTCACCAGATTGGTGCTGGACAGGAAGATCGGGTTGAGGATCTGCAACACGGTCCAGATCACGATGAGGCCGACCACGACGGGGATCACGCCGAGGTCGCCGCCGCGGGCCCGCTCGACCACGTCGGCGACCGCGCCGCGCAACCCCTCACGGCTCTGCAGCCGCTCGTCCTGGCGATCGGTGGTGACCGTGCTGTTCACGAGGAGAGCCCTTCGTTGCGGCGTGCCCGGCGCTGGGAGACCACGTTGTCGCTGGCACCGGTGATGGCGGCGATGATGTCCTCGGTGGAGACCCCGCCCACATCGAACACCCCGTTGTTGCGGCCGAGCCTGAGCACGGCCACAGTGTCGGCCACAGCCTTCACGTCCGCCATGTTGTGGCTGATCATGATGACGCCCAGGCCGTTCTCGCGGAGCCGTTCGACCAGGTTGAGCACCTCCGCCGTCTGGGCGACGCCCAGGGCGGCGGTCGGCTCGTCGAGGATGATGACCTTCGGGTCGCCGAGCAGTGACCTGGCGATGGCGACGGTCTGCCGCTGGCCGCCGGAGAGCGACGCCACCGGCACGCGCACGCTGGGGATCTTCGCCGAGAGCTGGCGGAGCAACTCCCAAGAGCGCGTCTCCATGGCCACGTCGTTCAGCCGGAGCGGGCGAACCTCCTGGCCCAGGAACAGGTTCTGGATCACGTTGAGGTTCTCGCACAGCGCGAGGTCCTGGAAGACGGTGGCGATGCCGAGCTTGTGAGCCGCCGCCGGAGTCGGGACGTCGACCACCTTCGACTCGAAGGTGATCGTGCCCGAGTCCGGCGGGTGCACACCCGAAAGGATCTTGACCAGCGTCGACTTGCCGGCGCCGTTGTCCCCGACGACGGCCACGACCTGCCCTGCCGCCACATCGAGGTCGATGTCGGTGAGTGCGGCGACCGCACCGAAGGTCTTGCTGATCCCGCGCAGGGACAGGACGCTGTCTGCTTGCTGGGTGGGGGACAAGGAGACTCCTGGAGATCTACTTGATGCCGAGCTCGGCGCAGCCCTTGGTGTACTCGCCCGTACACACCTCGGACGCCTTCATGATCCCGCTCTGGAACAGCACCTCGTTGATGTTCTCCTTGGTCACGACCGTGGGGACGAACAGCTCTGACGGTGTGTTGTAGAGCGTGGTCTTGCCCGCGGGCTTCTTGCCCTGCATGAACTGGTAGGCCACGTCGGCCGATGCCTCGGCCACGATCTTGATCGGCTTGGAGATCGTGTTGTACTGGTCACCCGCGATGATGCGCTGGGCAGCGGCGAGCTCCGCGTCGTTGCCCGTCACCGGCGGCACCTTAACGCCCGCCGCCTTGAACGCGGCGATCGAGCCGCCGCCAGTGCCGTCGTTGGCCGCCACCACGCCCACGATCTGGTCGCGGAACTGGGTGATCTGGCCGCTGACCCAGGTCTGAGCCTTCTCCGGCTGCCAGTCGGGGGTGTCGTACTCGGCGAGCAGCTTGAAGCCGCTCGGGTCGACCGCGCTGTGGATGCCCTTCTTGATCAGGCCGGCGGCGGCGTCCGTGGGGGAGCCGTTGACCTGCAGGATCCCGCCCTCGGCCTTCTCCTCCTTGAGGTGATCGACCAAGGACTGGGCGATCATGGTGCCGATCTTCTCGTTGTCGAACGAGATGTAGTAGTCGGCGGGCGTGGCCGGGATCGGCCGGTCGTAGGCGATGACCGGAACCTTCTGCGCCTGCGCCGACTTGACGATGGTGGCCGCGGCGGCGGAGTCGACGGGGTCGATGACGATGGCCTTGACCCCCTGCGCCAGTGCCGAGTTGGCCTGCTGCTGCTGCTTGGCGGCGTCGGAGTCGGCGTTCTGGTAGATGACCGTGCAGCCTGGGCAGAGCTGCTTCATCTTGGCCTCGAACAGTGGCTTGTCGGCCAGCTCGTACCTGGTCGACGCGAGGTCGGGCATGAGGAAGGCCACCTTGGCGCTCTCCGTGCCACCGCCGGACCCAGCGTCCCCGCCGGTGGAGCCGGAGCCGCAGGCGGTGAGTGCCACGCTTGCGATGACCGCCACTGTGGCGAACGCCGAGGTCCGGATCTGAGCTCTGTTCACTGGTTCTTTCCTCACTCGCTACGTCCTCGCGGAGCTGATTGCATCGCATTCCCCCAAGGGCCACGCACGGGCCGCTAACCGGCGGCGATGTGCTGTGGTGCGGCTACGCTAGCGCGGGTCTGGAATAATTGTCCAGCAAAAGTGTTCACGCTCTATAGGTGCGTGTGACCTGCCGTTCAGCTGTCCAGAAGTCGTCAGCGGGCCGCCGCGAGCAGGCTCTCCGCCGTCAGGGCGTCGGTGACCAGCTGGTTGAAGTAGCCGCCCTTGGCCCCGGCGATGATCGACAGGACTTTCTCGGGGCCCACCGCCACCGCGATCGAGACGGGGATACGGCGCAGCTCCTCCAAGCTGGTCGCCACCAGCCGCTCGCTGCCCGGAAAGCCGACGGGCTCGCCGTCCCGGTCGTAGAAGCGCGAGCACACATCGCCCACGGCCTGGCGCAGGCTATCGGCGTGACGGGGTACGAAGGCGGGCACGACCTGCCGCATCAGCGGCGGCGAGCCGACGCCGACGATCGCGCACTTGGCGTGCGCCCACAGGTCCATGACCTTGCGCACCGACGGCTCGTGCTGCAGAGAGTAGAACAGCTCAGGGCCTGGCTGGGCGGGCGCGTAGAGGTAGCTGGGCACGCCCCCGACCCGCTCGGCCAGAAGGCGCGTGGTCTCGTTCGTCTGGAACCAGGGCTGCGGGTCCTCCTGCCCGCCCACAGCCGGTGCGATCGTGACACCTGGGAACTGCCCCAGCCCCTCGCGCGCGCACTCGTAAACCGTGCTGCCGGAGGACACCAGGATGATGTCGCCGGACTTCAGCCCCACAGTGGTCAGCGCCCTGGCCAGGCCGGGAGCCAGCCACGGGCCCAGCGCAGGGCCGCCGACCTTGGGCACCAGATAGACGTGCTGGAGTCCCAAAGCGTCGGCCACCTCGGCAGCCAGGGGGCCGGCCTCGAGCGTCGCGGGCCTGTGCACCTTGATCTCGACGATGCCGTGCCTGCGCGCCTCCGTCAGCAACCGGCTCACGGTGGCCCTGCTCACGCTTAGCCGCTTGGCGATGTCGGCCTGCGTCGCGTCCTCGAGATAGTACTGCGACGCCGCCGCATACATCAGCTCCTGGGGGAACCGGGCCTGTGCCTCCGGTGTGACGTCGGCGGCATTCATGCGCGCGCTCTCCCTAGGTGTGTGAACATGTGTGCTGAACGAATGCACAACGCTATACCTTCGTGCCCTCCGGAGAAAGGCTAGTGTCCCGCGCCGGAAATTCGCCGCCCTCAGAGCGGCGTTGGCTCGGGCCACCCGCCGGCGTCCGCATCGCTCACCCTCACGCTGCAAGACCGCGTGGATGCGAGGAGCGCCGTAGGTGCCACGCGAGTCGTGATGCACCTCGCCGATGCGCTCGAGTAGTTCCAGGTCGCGGACGGTGCGAGGGCCGGGCATGGCGCTGCGCCCGGCGTAGAAGGCGGCACGGGAGACCTCCAGCAGCTCACACGCCCGCTTGACGTTGTGACCGTTCTGCTTCTCCGCCTCGATGAACGGGTGCACGCTCACCGGGTCTCCCGCACGAAGAAGGCCGTCGCCGCTTGAGGATGTCGACGTCCTCGCGCAGCCGACGGTTCTCCCGCCGCAACGCCGCCAGTTCCTCACGCTCGCTGTTGGTCAGCCCGTCACGCTGACCGGTCTCGACCTCGGCCTGGCGGACCCAGTCGCGTACCGCGGTCTCGGTCACCTGGTGACCACTCGCTTATATCCCCGCATGTCGTTCGGCTCGACGGCCCGCAACCACAGTGACCGGGTCGTACGCGCATCCTGGCCTGGGGTCCCTACATAGACTGTGTCTGAGACGAATCGAAGCTGTCGGGAGAGACCGTGACCGCTGCTCAACCCCTCGATCACAACTGGCTCGACCCGGAGGAGATCCTGCGTCGATTGCCAGTTGACCAGCGTGAGCGCTTCGTCCACGAGTACCGCAGTGCGCTCGATGCCGCGCACGAGGTGTGGCGCTACAGACAGCTCCAGGAAGTTCTGCACCTGTGGAACCTTCGCGCTGCGGCGTACGCTCAACCGGACTTCCAGCAGCGTGCCGCAGAGGCCGCCGGGGGAGAACCGGGCTTGTTCGTCTCTGTCGAGCAGATTCCAGGTTGGACCGGGCAGGCCCGTTGAGCTTTCGTGTCGAGCTTCATAAGACAGCTCTTGCTCAACTGCAAGGCCTTCCCAAGCATGCCTTCGACGCGCTGATCGAGTGCATGGCGGATGTTTGCGAGAGGCCATGGGACACCATGGGTGTGCGCCCCGCGGAGCCAGAGTTCCGTCAGGCGATCTTCGGTACCTTTGGATTGGCGTCCTTCTATGTCGATGATCGGGCCGAGGTGATCCGCGTCTATGACGTGACCTGGACCGGCTGACGTGGCGCGGGGGCGATAATCAGGGCGGGCAGTGGATTCGATTTGATCTACGTGCCATGCACGTGCCTGTGTACGTACCACTGGGTGCAGTTCAGCGTGGCAGATGTTCTGGTCAGCACCATGATCAGCGTGCTATTAGGTTCCGCTCGGCATGGTCCGTCGTGGTCGGGACGGGCGCGGCACTGCCGCACGTCACAGGCTCGCCTAGGCGATCATTGCTCCTTACAAACGAGGGGTCACTGGTTCGACCCCAGTAGCGCCCACCAGGTGATTTCATCCCGGCGCAGAGCTGCAGCATGGTCCTCGCCTTCGGCTCGGACTGTGTTTCCCAGGGGGAGCCTCCGGCCCCCCTTCGACCCCCCAATCGAGGGGCAAGCCCCTCGAGCTCCCCGCTATCGCCGCAACATACGGACGGCTATAGAGGATGGATGGACTGACGACACCCACGCCGAGGACCTCGGGGAGCCCCGCACCCTAGAACCCAAGATCACGAATGCGGGGCTTTGGTGTTACGAGCCGATCGTCCATGCGCCCTTCTGGGAAGCATGGATCGACGTCATCATTGACGACGCCTGGGAGCCCGATGAACCCGTCAGCCGTCCCGGCGCTAATCGTGTCACCTTCGGATGCCGCGTGGGCCCGGTCGAAGGCCAGCCCGCTCCCGTCTGCTCCTTGGTCACCGGTGCCGAGGCCGCTCCGGATACGCCCTTCTACGGACGGAAACTGACCCGCGATGAAGCTCTGAGGCATCCCTGGGTGTCCGACTACTGGGAGACCATCGACCACATTCTGGAGAACGACACCACGGTCAAACAGCATCTCTACGGCACGACTGCAGAGAGTGGGGCATAGAAGACCAACTCGCGGTCCCGTCCGCGGATGGAGGGGCTGCGGCTGGAGGTGGTCTTCAGTGCGAGGCCGTTGCCCGCGCCGTCGAGTTGGCGGCGCGGGCGGACGGGTACTGCTTCTTCTTCGCCTTCGGCCTGGCCGTCGCCGATCGAACGCGCCCGTGCCGGCGAGCCGCGCCGCCCCGACCAGATCGGCGATCGTTAGGTGCCGGTCAGCCGCAGCCGGTAGGTGCTGATCAGCCGTCGCCGGTAGGCGCCGGTCAGCCACTGCCAGTAAGTGCCGGTCAGCCGCCGTCAGTTGGTGCCGGTCAGCTGCTGACGGCGCAGGTGTCTCCGTTGAGGGAGAACCTGGTCGGTAGGGACGCGTCGCCCGTGTGGCTGGCCAGGTAGCCCATGGTGACGCTGCGGCCAGGGGCGATGGAGCCGTTGTGTGCGGCGTTCACCGCGGTGACGACGTTACTGCCCTGGGTGAGGTCGGTGTTCCAGTCCGAGATGACGGTCTGGCCCTGGGACAGGATGAAGACCAGTGTCCAGCCGTCGATCGGCGTGGTGCCGGTGTTGGTGATGGTGAGGTCGACGGTCATTCCGGTACCCCAGGTCCGCTTGGTCAGTTTGATCCCGCAGGTCGGCGCGGCCCGTTCGAACGACACCCGGTGCAGCCCGCCGGGAAGGTCGTTGACGACGTAGAACTCGCCTTCGGGGGTGGCTCCGAACGCGGTGACCTGCGTGGGCATTTCGCCGAGCTCGGCTGAGAGATAGCCGCCCCGGCCGTCCTGGCGCAGCGCCCACACGGTGGAGGAGCAGTAGTCGGTCGCGATGTAGGTTCCCCCGACCAGGTCGGCGAACGCCTCACCGTGGTAGACGAGTCCGCCGATGACCGAGCAGCCGCCGGTGTACGGCGAGTAGGTGAAGACCGGCTTGGTGTACTGGACGCCGGACCGGCACTGGGTCTGGTCGAACACCTCAAGTCCCTCGTAGCAGGACCAGCCGAGATTCACGCCGGCCTGCCGCCCCGCCTTGACGTGGTCGATCTCCTCCCACCTGCCTTGTCCGACGTCGCCGATCCAGATCGAGCCGTCGGCGTGGTCGATGGAGAAGCGCCACGGGTTGCGCAGGCCGTACATCCAGATCTCCCCACGAGCGCCCGCACGACCGACGAACGGATTGTCCGCAGGAATGCAGTAGGCCAGGGAGCCGCATGTCCGGTTCACGTTGATGCGCAGGATCTTGCCCAGCAGGGTGTCCAGGCGCTGCCCGGAGTCCAAGGGGTCTGCGGCGCCGCCGCCATCGCCGATGCTCCAGTACAGGTAGCCGTCGGTGCCGAAGGTGATCTGGCCGCCGTTGTGGTTGTCGAACTCGGCGTGCTCCTGGGAGAGCAGCGGCTCGAGGCGCGCGTCGTCCAGCCTGTATCGGGCCAGGGTGACGGCGCCGTCAGGCAGCGCGGTGTACGCCAGGTACAGGTCCTGGCTCTGCGTGAAGTCGGGCGCGAGGGCGATGCCGAGCAGTCCCCGCTCGTTGCCGGATTCGTCCACCGACGCCGTGATGTCGATGATCGGGCTCGGTGCGAGACCGGTGTCCGGGTGGTAGACACGCACGGTGCCGCGCTTCTCGACGATGAACAGCCTGTTCGTCCCGTCGTCGGGTGCGGCGATGGCGACGGGGCGTCGCAACCCGGAGGCGACCTGGGTGGTGGTCGCGTTGATCTCTTCCAGCGGCACTGTGGCGGCCGCCGGTCGCCGCGCGCTGCTGCCGGCGACGGACGAAGACGCGGACGCGACGGACGAGGACGCGGCCGTGACGGACGAGGACGCGGCCGTGACGGATGAGGACGCGGCCGTGACGGATGAGGACGTCGCCGCGGCGGCCGGTGGGGTGAGTGCGGTCATGGGGGCGAGCAGTGGCAGGGACAAGGCGAGCAACGCGGGGGCTGCCCAGCGTTTTCCTGGCATGTCGGGCTCCAGAGGCGGGCTTCGTCGGGGTCCGGAGGACGGAGGTTCCCCGGGACGGAGCGCGTCCGGGCTCGCAACACGCCCGGCCCGGCCGCATCCCACCCCGAAGCGAGCGGAGTACGACACCCGACCAAGCAGGTTCCGTGCTCTGACGTGCCCGACCGGACGGTATCGGCTCGCCCGCCGTCACAACCAGGCCCGTGACCCGTCCTGGGAGGCGGCACCAGGCCGTAGTGGTCACCTTCTTCCCCTCTGACCAGGGGCGATACGAGAGCCCTCCGGCGAGGCCCGCCACCGGCCGCATGAAACGTACATCGGATCCGGCTGGGCAGGCGCTGCGCATCGGTCAGGTCCGAAGGGTGATGCAACGCGACCTCGGCAGCTGTAAAGCCCGCATAGCCTCCAGCGGGTGATGGGCCTCGCCTTCGGCTCGGGCTGTGTTCCCAGGGGAAGCCTCCGGCCCCTTCGACCCCCCAATCGAGTCGAGCTCCCCGCTTCGCCTCAGGTTCCACTCGTCACGTTGAGAGCCACGACCAGGGCGATCACCAGCGACTACGCCAGATGAATCGACATCGACGCCTTACCGATCAACGAACATAAATCACCTGCTAACTCGGTGCCGCGCGTGCGTTCCTCGCCTGGAACGAGCACGAGCGAGCCCTCTACGTGTTGCGAGTCACCGGCGAGGTCGCCCCGGGGAGGTCATCGCACGCCCTGTTACTCTGCGCTGGTCCGCGACCTACACGCGACCACGCCGATCACCATTCGGCGCGTGGCGAACGAATATGCCCCAATCGTCGGAGTCTCCGTGTGAGCAAGGTTCTTTACATCATCGTGTGCGCCGCAGCCCCCGCCGCAGATGCCGGCAAGGTCGTCACCCTGGCCCAAGACGCCGGCTGGACCGTCCAGATCATCGCCACCCCACCCGCCATGGACTTCATCGACGTATCGGCGGTGGAAATGCAGACCGGACGCCCCGTCCGCAGCCGGTACCGCAAGCCGGATGAGCCGAAGTCGCCCAGAGCAGACGCCATCATCGTGGCCCCCGCCACCTACAACACCATCAACAAGTTCGCCCAAGGCATCGCCGACACCTACGCCCTCGGCCTGCTCGCCGAAGCCCCCGGACTCGGCATCCCCGTCGTGGTCCTCCCCTTCGTCAACACCGCCCTGGCCGGCCGGGCACCCTTCCGCCGCAGCGTCGACCACCTACGCGCCGAAGGCGTCCACGTCCTCATCGGCCCCGGACAGTTCGAGCCCCACACCCCCAGCTCCGGAGCCGACCACACCGACACCTACCCCTGGCATCTGGCCCTGCGCCCCCTCACAACGACGGCCCTCTGACGGCGGGTCTTGCCTACTCTTGTCCTCCTCGAGGGAACGTCCCGGTCAACCTGAAGCCTGACTGTGCGCCTCCGGTGGCGGCGAGATCGTGTCATGCACCCCGGGGACTCGTGGCGTGCTGGTCTAGTTCTGGGGCCTGATGCTGAGCACGACGTTTCCTGTTTTCTGGCCGGTCTCTACGTAGTGATATGCCTCGACGATCTCGTCCAATGGATAGCGTCGGTCGATTACCGGTTTGAAGTCTCCGGACTCGATCAGTTCCGCGAAATAGCGCGCCGTCGCCTGGTCTTCTCGTGGGAGGGGGAACCTGACCTTCTTGCCGCCGAGCAGCGGAGTGGTGAGTGCCAAGAACGGGTTTTGCCACAGGCGGCCCACGTCCGACGCGATATAGATGCCGCGAGGTTTCAGCAGTCGCCTGCATCGGCCGAACGAACTCTTGCCGACCGCATCGATGACGACGTCGTATTTCTGCTCGTCCTTCGTGAAGTCCTCGGCCGTGTAGTCGATGACCCGGTCGGCACCCAGACTTCTGACCAACTCCAGGTTCTTGGTATCGCAGACGGCGGTCACGCCGGCGCCGAGAGTCCTCAAGAGCTGGACCGCCGCCGAGCCGATGGCCCCCGTCGCTCCGTAGACGAGGACGTCCTGCCCGGTTTCGACCTTCGCCGTCCTGATCAGCGTGAGGGCGTAGTGCGAACCCTCGGTGCTGGGCGCGGCCTCCTCGTAGGTCAGGCCCGCCGGAATGATCGCGAGCATCCGGTCCTCAGCGATCGGCATGTATTCGGCGTGGGCACCGAACGTGGCGTCGTTGTATCCGAACACCCTGTCGCCGACCTTGAAGGACGTGACGCCGCCGCCTACCGCCGCTACTTCCCCCGCGAACTCGTTGCCCAGGATCGTCACCTTCGGCCTGACCAGCCCGGTGAACAACCTGTAGATGAACGGCTTGGCCGCCCGTAGCCCGCAGTCGGTGCGATTTACCGTCGCCGCATGGACCTTGACGAGCAGTTCGTTGTCCTTGACCGCCGGTTTTTCCACCTCTAAGACACGAACCACTTGCGGCGGGCCATAAGTGGTGCGGACTGCGGCTTTCATTGCTCAATTGTAGCCACCATACGGGAATCTGCTTTTGTAGCCTTTCCGCAGGACTGCGGGACGCGGTCAGGCGCCTGCCGGACGGCGGAACAGCGCGGCCAAGAGGAAGGGGACACCGAAGGCGGGTGCGTTCGGCGGCTGCTCCTCCATCATGCGCATCTCGACCTCGGTGAAGTCGGAGAAGATCCACCGCAGTGCGTCGGGGCTGTACGCCAGCCCTCCGTACAGGCGACCCTCGCGGTAGAACTCCTCGTCAGGCAGCTCGGAGCCCATGGCGCCCGCGGCGAAGCAGGTGAGAGCGAGGTGGCCGCCGGGGACGAGCACCCGGGAGAGCAGGGCGCGGTAGCTCACCCGGCGGTGCGGCGGCAGGTGGTGCAGGCAGCCGGAGTCATAGACCAGGTCGTACCGGCCGGGCGTCAACTCGGCGGTGAAGGCGTCGCCGCAGACGAAGCGGACATCGACCTCCGCCTCCCGTGCCCGCTGCTCGGCCCATGCCACGGCGGCGGGGGAGAGATCGACGGCGTCCACCTCGAAGCCGAGTGAGGCCAGGTAGATGGCATTGCGGCCCGGCCCGCAGCCCAGATCGAGAGCACGCCCTGGAGTGAGGAGTCCTCGCTCGACGTAGGACACCAGGCTCTCATCCGGCTTGGTCACGAAGAAGGGGACCGGCTTCGAGCGGTCGGCGTAGAAGTCGTCCCACCACGTCGAGGCGTTCGCCGTCCACCGGTCCGCCTCGGATGCGAACAGCCGATCCAGCAGGTCCATGACGTCATCCATGGTCCGGATGGTTCGGTGCACGCAGAATCCCCCCAAATGGCCGTCCCTGGTTCTGTGATCCTATTCGTCGCCGGCGCGTGGGCGCTGTCCGATTCTGCTCCGCCGGGAACCTCTTCTGTACGCCCAGGTGATCCCTGCCGCCACGACCGGCCCCACCATTATGGCGATCAGCCCTTTGGTCAGTCGTTGGTGGCCGGTTTGAGGAGGCTGGTCTCGTATGCCGTCGCGACCGCGGCCGCTCGGTCGTTCACTTGGAGTTTGGCGAAGACGTGCAGCAGGTGCGTCTTCACCGTCGCCTCGGTGATGAAGAGCTTCGCGGCGATCTCACGGTTGGTCGCGCCACGGGCGATGAGCCTGAGCACCTCGAGCTCCCGGGGGCTCAGCGTCCGCTGTTCCGGCGTACGCACCCTGTGCATCAGGACGCCGGTCACCGAGGGGGACAGCACCGTCTCACCACGGGCCGCCGCCTGCACGGCACGCCGCAGATCGGCGCGCGGGGTGTCCTTGAGCAGATAACCGGTGGCGCCCTGCTCGATCGCGGGCAGGACGTCGGCGTCGTCGTCGAAGGTGGTCAGGACGAGCACGCGGATGCCCGGCGTCTGTTCGCGGAGCCGGCGGATGACCTCCCCGCCGCTCATCTTCGGCATGCGCAGGTCCATGAGCACGACATCGGGGTTGGTGCGCAGTGCCACGACGAGCGCTTCGGGCCCGTCGGCGGCCTCGCCGACGACCTCGAACTCGTCGCCGGTGAAGATCCCGCGCAACCCGTCACGGACGACTGGATGGTCGTCCACGATGATCATACGAATCGGCATGTCTTACAACGCGTTTCTGGAGCGGCCGGCTGATCGGGTATCCGAGTCGGTGGGGGTGGTGGGTGGCGGGTCAGTGTCGGCGGTGGAGGCGGGTCGTATATCCGTGTCGGCGGGGGCGGCCGGACGGGAATCCGAGTCGGCGGGGATGGCCGGGACGGTGGCGGAGAGGGCCGTTCCCTGGTCGGGAGCCGTCTCGATGGCGAAGCGGCCGGACAGCCGGGTGACGCGCTGGCGCATCGCGATGAGGCCGAAGCCCTCCGCGTCCGGGGAGCCCGCCGCCTCAGGGGTGAAGCCCTTCCCGTCGTCACGTACGTCCAGCGCCACGACGTCCTCCATGTACGACAGGGTGAGGCCGACCCGGGTGGCCGAGGCATGCTTGCCGACGTTGACCAGCGCCTCCTGCGCCACCCGGAGCAACGTGGTCTCCACCTCCGTGTGCAGCGGCCGAGGGTCGCCGGTGACCGACACCGAGACGCGTGTGCCGGTGGTCCGCGACCAGTTCTTCGTGATGTCGTGAAGGGCGGCGGCGAGCTGCGCCTCGTCCAGCGGCGACGGACGCAACGCCTGAACCGACCGCCGGGCTTCGTTCAGGCTCTCTCTGGCCAAGGTGCGGACCGTGTCCAGGCGCGAGCGAGCGCCGGGAGCCTCGCCGGTCGCCTCGTCCGCGGCTTCCAGCTGGGTGACGATGGCGGTCAGCCCCTGCGCGATGGTGTCGTGGATCTCCCTGGCCATCCGCTGCCGCTCCTCGAGCACGCCGGCCTCACGGGCGCGGGCCAGGAGCCGGGCCTGCAGCGTCGCGTTCTCCTCCGCGAGCGCGGCCAGCTCGGCGCCGGTCTTCCGCAACTGGACGATCATCAGCTTCCGTTGGTCGTTCTGGTGGACGATGGCCTTGTTGATCAGGCCGACGGACGAGGCGACCAGCACCGCGACGAAGAAGGAGTAGACCATCTCGCTCGGCGTCCGTCCGGGCCGGGCGGTGACCAGCACGCCGGCCGTGGCGGTCACCCCCGCGTACCCCCACCACCCGGGCAGTAGGGTGAACGCCTGGATGAACGCTCCCACGCCGGTCACCATGAACAGCGTGTCGATCCTGACCAGTGCCCCGATGACGGCGAGCATCACGATGAAGTAGACGACCAACGCCGCCGGTCGCTCGATCCGCCCAGGGCGGGACATGATCATGAACCAGTGCCAGGCCCCGGCGAGCAACGCCAGCGCCAGGATCTCCGGTCTCCAGTCCCGCAGCAAGGCGAAGACGGCCGGAAGCAGGATGAACAGGTACGGCAGGGCCGGCCAGACCCGGTCCCAGCGCGAGACGTCGGAGGCGGTCACCACCGGAACGCTCTGACGGCGACGCCGCCGGCGATGATGCATATCGCCACCATGACCGCCAGAGTAACCGGGGAGATCGTGTTGCCGGCCCAGCCATCGCGGATCGCCTGGACCGCGGGGGCCATGGGGGTCAGGTCGCCGATGGCACGCATCGAGCCGGACATGGTCTCGCGGGGGATCACGGCACCGGAGAGGAAGCCCATCGGAAAGAAGAGGCTCAGCCCGATCACGGTCGCGGCGCGGCCGCTGGGGACGAGCGCGCCGACGAGGAGCCCGATGGAGCCGAGGCTCAGCGCGCCCAGTATCCATGCCAGGAGCACGCTCGCCGGGTCGGCGGGTGTCGTGAGCCCGTAGACGGTGAGCCCGATGACGATCAACAGCGCCGTCCCGAGCACGGCCAGCAGCATGTGGGCGACCCACTGGGCGCCGAACAGCATGGTGGGGGAGGCGGGAGTGGCGCGCAGCCGCTTCAGCACCCGGCGTTCCCTGTACTGGGCCAGTGTGGCCGGGAGGATGACCAGCGCGGCCAGGCCGATGACGAAGACGCTCAGCATCGGCACCGTGCCGTCGATGGCCGGCAGTCCGCCCGGCAGGGGCTTGCCGCTGCGCATCTTGACGGCCAGCATGATCGCCGGGAAGGCGAGGGCGAAGAACGCCGACATCGGATCGCGGATGATCAGCTTGAGCTCGACCGCGATGACCTGCGTGATGCCTTTCATGCCATGTCCTTTCCTGTCAGCGTGAGGTACGCCGGCGTCGGATTGTGGGTGGTCAGGTGGAGTTCGGCCGCGATGACCTGCGTGATGCCTTTCATGCCATGTCCCTTCCGGTCAGCGTGAAGTACGCGTCGTCCAGGGAAGCCGATCGCCCCTTGGTGATGAGCTCGCCCGGGGTGCCCTCGGCGATGACACGGCCCCGGTCGATGATCGCGAGGCGGTCGCACAGTGCCTCGGCCTCGTCCATGAAGTGGGTGACCAGCACGACGGTGACCCCGCGATCGCGCATGTCGCGGATCAGGCCCCAGGTCATACGGCGCGCGGAAGGGTCGAGGCCCGTGGTGAGCTCGTCGAGGAAGACGACTTCCGGGTTGCCGACCAGGGCCAGCGCGATGAACAGCCGCTGTTTCCAGCCGCCGGACAGGCCGGCGAAGCCGGCGCGCCTCTTGTCCGCCAGCCCCCACTCGTCCATGAGCGCCCGCCAGTCGGCGGGCTTGTCGTAGAAGGAGGCGTACATCCGCAACGCCTCACCGACCTTGATCGCGTCGGGCAGGGCCGCCTCCTGCAGCTGGACACCGATGCGTTGCAGCAGCTCGCGCCGGTCGCTTCCCGGGTCCAGGCCCAGCACCCGCAGGGTGCCGCCGTCCCGGCCGCGCAACCCCGAGGCGCACTCCACAACCGTGGTCTTCCCGGCTCCGTTGGGGCCGGCGATCCCGAAGATCTCGCCGCGCTCGACCCTCAGGGAGACGCCGTCCACCGCCCTGCCGGACTTGTAGCTCTTCCGCAGGCCCTCGATCTCGATGACTGTCATGTTCTGAGGATCATCGGTGGCCGATCCTGCCGATATCCACCGAACGGTTGATGGGGATCAACCGGACCGACCCGGATCGACCCGGATCGACCCGGATCGACCCCGGGGCCTGCCCCTCGCCGCCCGCGACCACCGCGCCGGCGCCTGGTCTCGGGTTGGTCGCGGTCTGCTGGAATGGGCGGTGGTGACTTTACATGGAATATGGCCAAAAATGGAATACGGTGCATCGGCGACGGCCATTCACCGAAAAATCATTATCTTCGACAATGATCTGTTGATATACTCGCCGGTGAACTCCCATCAATGAGGGAACCAGGTAGTGACCGATAATCACCAGGTGCTGTCGCGAGCGGAATCCTCACCGGCCGGCCCGATTCTCGAGATCGCCTGTGACGAGTCCGGTTCCGAGGGCGAGAAGCTCATTGGCGGGAACACCGACGTCTTCGCGCACGCCGGAATTCGGCTGAGCGCCGAAGTGGCGGCGGAGTGCATCCAGGAAATACGCGGAAGAATACGATCTCCGGCGACGGAGTACAAGGCGAACCATCTCCTGCGCGAGAAGCATCGCCCGGTTCTCAAATGGCTGCTCGGGCCGTCGAGCCCGATTCACGGCAACGCGCACGTCTATCTGGCCGACAAGGCGTTCTTCGCCGTCGGCAGGGTCATCGACCTGCTCGTCGGGGAGATCTCCTACACGGCGGGTGCGGGTTCCTACCAGGACCAGCGGTCCAAGGACATGGCCGTCACCCTGTACCGCGAGGGTCAACGCGCGTTCGGGCGCGACCGATGGAACGCTTTTCTGGAGTCGTTCAACGACCTGATGCGCGCCAGAATCCCTGTCGACTCGTTCTTTCATATGGTCGACGCCCTGCGTCTCACGGGCACACCGGGCGAGGTCGACGAGATCCTGCGGCTTCTGGGGCGGGCCAGGCCGCACGCGGACTCTTTCCTGGCGCGGCTCCTCGAAAATCCGAAGACGATTCCGGTACTGGACCCGTTGATCCCGGCCATCGTCCAGGCCGTCGTCCACTGGAGTGAAGGCGGAACGCCCGTTTCGATCGTCCACGACGAGCACTACGCGTTGACGCAAGAGCGTGTCGCCCGGCTCAAGGAAATGGTCGAAACGCCGCACCCCACCGTTCTGCGCTATTCGCCACGAGGCCGGTTGACCAGCCTGCGGCTCGTCGATTCACGCTCGGATCCACGCGTCCAGGTCGCCGACTTCCTCGCCGGGGTAGCGCGAAAGATAGCGTCGGACGAGCTCAACGCCCGAGGCGACGCGGAGCTGGTCGCCCTGCTGCGACCGTATGTGGACGCGTCGTCGATCTGGGGGGACGACCGAAGCTGGTCGCTGCTGGGACCGGCGCCGGTCACCCGGTCGCCGGGACCTGGTGCGTGAACGACGCCGCCCCGGGGCGAGCCGGGTGACGTACGGACCCGGCACCGACGGCCGGACCTGCTCGCCGGCGGGGTCGTCAGGGGAGCAGCGACTTGGCGATGGAGGCGACGATGACCTTGTTGCCGTCCACCGCCTCGGCCACGACGAAGTCGACCGCGATGCTGCACAGCGCGTAGGCGTCGGCCGTCGTCAGCGCGCCTTTGGTCGTCTCGACGAGGTAGGCGACGGCCTCGCGTACGGCGATCTGGAGCGCGACGTCGAGGTCCTCGTCGATTCCCATGCACCAGATGGAGGTGTCGTTCTCCGCGCGCGGGTATCGCAGGCTGACATCCTTGCGCACGATGAACCGGGCGGTCAGCGACATCGAGTGCTCGACGGCGGTCTGGTCGACCTCTCCGTGGCCCTGGGCGCCGTGACTGTCGCCGGTGTAGAACATGCCTCCCGGCTGGAAGACGGGCAGGTACAGCGTCGAACCCGCGGTGAGGTCGCGGAAGTCGAGGTTGCCGCCCCACCTGTCGGGCGGGTTGGCCGACACCAGGCCGGCCGAGGTGGGCGGTGCGACGCCCATGATGCCCATGAACGGCCTGAACGGCACCTTGAAGCCGCCCGCGAACGAGTAGTACTGATCGCCCTCGTCGAGCCGGAGCAAGCGGGTCGACGCCGTGTCCAGTAGATCACCGCAGACGCCGGCGCCCGGGCCGGTGCTGTTCACGCCGTACGCGACCCGCGGCGCGACCTCCATGATCCGGATCTCCAGCACGTCGCCTGGCTCGGCCCCCTCGATGCGGATCGGCCCGGTGAGGATGTGACCGCTGGACCCGGCGGGGCGCGGGTTCTTCGCGACCTCCGCGAGTTCGGGCAGCACCTCTTCCGCGGGCACGCCCAGCGCCTCGAAGTAGGCCACCGGCCCTTCGGGGGCGGACACCCCGAACTGGTTGATCGCGTCGATCCTGACGACGGTGCCGGACTCCACGGTCAGCACGGGCATCCGGTCGGTGGGGAAGTACCCCCAGATCGCGGTCTCCCGCGTGGTCTTCAGCACGGCGCTCGGGGCGTCGGATCGCGGCGAGGATGTCACGGGGGCCGCCTCACTTTCGGACGTCATGGGTGCCGAGGATAGGCCCCGGCGCAAGGCCGGTCCCCGTGGCGCCCGACCGAGAACGGCGCCCCGGCCCCCCTGGCGCCCGATCCGACTTGACCGCTTCCGCAACAAGGCTGTTACGCCCAAGGGTTGACCGTGGCCGGAGGGACGTGGATAACTGTGCCGGGGGGTCCCGCAGCCCATACCTTGGAGTTGTCGAATGCGCAGCGTGCCCTCGCCCGCACTGGTCGGACGCGCCTCTGAGCTTGGGACCCTGATCGACGCGATGACCCGCCCGCCGGCGGTCGTGCTGGTGGAGGGGGAGGCGGGCATCGGCAAGACGCGGCTCGTCCGCGCCGCGCTCGCCCGGGTCCCGTCCGGCGATCGGGCCGTCCTGCTCGGCTACTGCCATCAGCTCCGCGAACCGTTTCCGTACGGGCCGGTCTTCGAGGCGCTGCGCGACATCGGAGGCAGGCTGCCTGCGGCGCAGGCGCTCAACCCGGTCACCGGAGCGCTTCGCGGTTACCTTCCCGAGCTGGCAGGCGGGCTGCCGCCCTCACCGCAGTCGCTCGACGACCCGCGTGCCGAACGGCACCGCATGTTCCGGGCGATCCGCGCGCTGCTGGTGGCCGTCGGACCGGCCGTGCTCGTCATCGAAGACCTGCACTGGGCCGACGACGGCACTCGTGACCTGCTGCGCTTCCTGACCGGCCAGCCGCCTGAAGGGCTGGCGCTGGTCGTGACGTACCGCAGGGAGAACCAGGACGCGGCCCCGTCGCCCCTCGGCCGCGCCTACCGGCACCAGCCGGACACGACGAACGTGATCCTGCCGCTGGCGCCGCTGGACGTGTGCGATGTGGGCAGCCTGGCCGGGGCGCTACTGGACCGATCCGACCTGTCGTCGGGGTTCGTGACCCGGCTGCACGAGCGCACTGCGGGCATCCCGTTCGTGGTGGAGGAGATGGTACGGTCCCTGCCCGGCGCGGAAGGGCCCGACGCGCTCGACCGCGTCGGGGTGCCGTTGCTGCTGCGTGAGGCGATGGCCGAGCGGATGGCCGGCCTGTCCGCGCCGGCGGTGGGGGCGGTGCAGGCGGCGGCGGTGCTGCGGCTTCCCTCCGGGGAGCAGCTCATCACCGCGGTCGGCGGGGACTCCGCCGGGCTGGGGGAGGCACTGCGGGCCGGCGTGCTGCGCGACCACCCCGGCGGCCGGTACGGCTTCCGCCACGCGCTGGCCCAGCAGGCGGTGTACGACGCGATCCCGGGCCCGGAACGCCGGTCGGCGCACGAGCGCGCGATGGCCGCGCTCGGCGCGCTGGATTCGCCGCCGCTGGTGCAACTCGCCTTCCATGCCCGGCAGGCCGGGGACGTGGACGCCTGGCTGCGCCACGGTACGGCCGCGGCGCACCGGGCCGCCGCGCTCGGCGACACCGCACTGGCCGTCGAGGTGATCGAGGGCATGCTCGACGACTCCGACCTGCCGGCCGCGGGCCGTGGCCCGCTCGCGCTGATGCTGAGCCGCTTCGCGGCGATGGGCCTGACCCACCAGCGGGTGGTACGGCTGCTGCGCCACGTCCTGCGCGATGGGTTCCTGTCCCAGGACGCGCGGGGGGAGGTGCGGCTGAACCTGGGGGTCGTGCTGTCCAACCAGGCGGGTGACACCGCCGCGGGCCGACCGGAGATCATGGCCGCCCTCGCGGAGCTGAGCGACCGGCCGACGCTCGCGGCCCGCGGCTGGGCCAGCCTGGCGTTGCCCGAGTGGGGCACCGAGTCGCTGGCGCGGCACCAGGAGTGGATGGCGCGCGCAGAGGCGCTCGTCGCGACCGCCGACAGCCCCGAGCTCGCCGCCGCGGTCCTCGCCAACCGGGCCTCGCTGGAGATGACGATCGGCTCGCCGGACGCGTTCTCCATCGCCGCCACGTTGCCGGCCGCCGACCCGCGTACGGCGGTCCGGCGGGAGGTCGCCCGCGCGTACTGCAACCTGCACGACTCGGCCACCACCCTGGGTCTCTACGCCGCGGCCGGGAACTTCGCCCGGGAGGGACGGCGGCTCGCCGCGGAGACCGGCGCGAAGTACCCCGCCTACCTCCTCGACGTCTCAGAGATCCGCCTGGAGTGGCTGACCGGGCGGTGGCACGGGCTCCGCGACCGGGCGACGGCCCTGGGGGAGCTCGCCACGGAGACGCCGCTGATCGCGGTGGACGTCTGGCTGGTCCTGGGGCTGCTCGCCCTGGCGACCGGCGAATGGGAAGAGGCCGCCGAGCATTTCCACGGCGCGGGGCTGGACGCGCCCGATGCCCGTTACGTCCCGATCGTCGCGGCCGCCGCGGGAGGGCTCATCGACCTGCACCTCGCCCGCGGCGCGCTGGACAACGCGGTCGAGGAGGCCGAGCGCGCGGTGACCCGATTACGCCGGAAAGGCGTGTGGGTGTGGGGAGCGAACCTGGTGCCGTCCGCCGTGACCGCGCTCGCGTGGGCCGGGCGTGCGAAGGCGGCGGGCGAGCTGCTCGCCGAATACGCGAACGGCATCGCGGGCCGGATCGCGCCCGCCGCTCATGCCGCTCTCG
>NZ_BAAAZR010000002.1:81411-714020 GCF_039537005.1 Sphaerisporangium flaviroseum
GCCGCCGCGGAACGTCGGCATGCCGACGCCGCCTGCCTCTTCGCGCGGGCACGCGAGGCCTACGCCGTCCTGCCCCAGCCGTACGCGGCGGCGCGCGCGGGGGAGGGCGAGGCGCGGGCCCGGCTCGCTCTGGGGGACGGCGGCACGGCGGCGGCCTTCACCGGGCTCGCCGAGCGGTTCGGGGAGCTGGGCGCCACCCACGACGCCGCCCGCTGCAGGCGCGTGCTGCGCGACATCGGCGCGGAGTGCCGGCTCCCGCGTCCTCGGAAGAGCGGTTCGAGCGGGCTGTCACAGCGGGAGAGGGAAGTGGCCAGGCTCGTCGCGCTCGGCCGTACCAACCGGGAGATCGCCGACGTGCTCTTCCTGTCCACGCGCACTGTCGAGACCCACGTCGCCACCGTGCTGCGCAAGCTGGGCGTGCGGTCACGGACCCAGGTCGCCCAGCCACCCGCCTGAACGCGGCAGCCGATCGTCTGAACGCGGAAGCCGCCTGCCTATACGCGGGAGTCACCCGCCTGGTCGCCGGGGACAAGGCGAACCCCCGGGACCAGGGCATGGTCCCGGGGGCCGGTGGCGATGCGGCTCAGACCGTGATGGTCCACGAGTCGAGGAAGCCGGTGTCCTGCAAGTACTGGTCGCTGACCTCCAGGATCCACTGGCCGGCCGCCGCCTGGGTCACCGGGACCGAGTAGGACCGGGTGCCGTAGGAGGTGCAGCTGGAGCCGCCGCTGGTGTCGATCGTGTAGAAGGTGCCGTTCGGGCCGCGGAGCCTGATGCGGAGGTCCTCCGCACAGGTGTGGGACATGGTGACGCTCACCTGGACCGGGGACACGGCGGTTCCGGTCGCGGTGGAGGTGATCGGGCTCTGGATCGTCGTCAGGTCGTTGACGGTGTAGTCCGTTCCGTTGGTGAAGGTGCGCCCGCCTGGGCTGCCCGACACGGTCAGCGTGTACGCCGCGGTGTGGGTGGCGCCCGGCCCGGTGCCCGTCACCGTGACGGTGTAGGTGCCGGAGGGGGTGGACGAGCCGGTGCTGATCGTCAGGGTGGCGGAGCCGCCCGAGGTCACCGAGGACGGGCTGAAGCTCGCGGTGGCTCCGGAAGGCAGCCCGGAGGCGCTGAGGGAGACCGTCTGCGCGCTACCCGCGGTGGTCGTCGTGCCGACCGTGGTCGTGGTCGCGGAACCCGGCGCCACCGTGCCTCCGGTGGGGCTCAGCGACATGGAGAAGTCGTTGGTCGACGAGCTGCACGAGGCCTCGCCCGACTGCGCGGGGACGCTGACCGCGTTCCAGGCCGCCTTGGTGGCGGCGCACTCGGGGCTGCTCGCGCCGTACAGCTGGACCGCCGCCGCCAGCGACGCCACCCGGACGTTGGTGTACCTCCACGTCGAGGTCTTGCGCTGGAGCGCGCCCATGAAGATCTTGCCGGCCTTCTGGATGCCGATGCCGGTCACCGAGGAGGGGCCGCCGGAGCAGATGGGGCTGTTCGGCTTGCCGCCGCCGGGCGCGGAGCCCTCGGAGAGCAGGTAGAACCAGTGGTTCAGCGGACCGGCCGCCGCGTGCACCTCGGTGCTGGGGATCGAGGAGGAGTAGCAGTTGGGGTCGCCGGCGAGCGAGGGGTTGTACATGTAGCGGATCGGGCCCTGGCCGACGAGGTTGACCTCCTCGCCCACCTGGTAGTCCGGCGGGTCGTTGGGGTTGTTGGCGTAGGCCTCGGTGAGCGAGCCGAAGATGTCACCCGTGGACTCGTTGAGCCCGCCGTTCTCGTTGCCGGAGCCGGCGCCGCCGGGGGTGGTCTGGAAGATGGCGTGGCCGAACTCGTGCGCCACCACGTCGATCGGCGTGGCCTGGCGGGCGTTGTCCTGCGAGTGGCCGAAGTTGGTGTAGCTGCCGTTCCAGTACGCGTTGACGGCGTTCAGCCCGACGCGGGTGGGGAAGCCTCCGCCGCTGCCGTTGATCCCGTTGCGGCCGAGCCAGGATCCGAGCATGTCCCATTCCCGCTGGACGCTGTAGAGCGCGTCGACGCAGGCGGTCTCCAGGTTGGTCCCGCTGCCGTTGCCCCAGACGTCGTCGGGGCCGGTGTAGGCCGAGCCGTTCTGGCCGCCGCACCTCAGGCCGCTGCGGGTGGAATCGGTCATCGAGTACGAGCTGCCGGAGCCGCTGGTGTTGATGGTGACCGTGCCGTAGTAGTAGCCGTTGCCGGTGCCGGCCTTGACCTCGTCGTAGGAGTCGGCGATCTCGCCGGTGGTCGCGTCGACGAAGACGTGTTGCTTGCTCGGATTGCCCTGGAGGATGCCGGAGACCAGCGCCTCCCATGCCAGGCGTGGCTTGTCGCCCCAGGTCAGGACCACCAGGCGCGGGGCGGCGCTGTCGTCGGCCCGGTCCAGCCTGGTCTTCGCCGTCTCGGTGGCGGTCTCGGCGGACACCGTCGGCGTGGTGGGGACGCCCTGGGGGGTGGCGGCAGTGGCCGCCGCGGTGTCGCGTACACGTCCGTTCGCGTCGGTGACCACGACCGCGTCGCCGCCCACGACGGGCAGGCCCTTGTAGGCGCGCTCGTAGGTGACGGCGTACATGCCCGCGCCCGCGGTGACGGCGGTGCGCTTGTAGGTCTCGCTGGGGCTCAAGCCGAGCTTGTCCAGGCCACTCGCGACCGCCTGGTCGGCGGCTGCGGCGGCGCGCTGCGCCGGGTCGGCGGCGGACGACTGGACCTTGCCGTCGCTACCGGGAGGGGGCTTCGCGGCCGCGGCGGTGGTGGGTACCACCACGCCGGCGATGGTGAGTGCGGCGGTCGCCGCGAGTAGGGCTCTGCGCCTCATGCGCGTTCTTCCTTTCTCTGCCTCCCACGCCGCGTTCCGCGTTGTACGCGGGCAGCCGCGATCGCACCACCGGGAAGCACCCGGTGGCGGACACAGTGGGAGCGGGGGGTGATGAGAGAAATGAATGGTGCTTGCCGCCGGATGACGCCGTTGTGCGGCTAAGCGGGCAGCCCGCTCATCCTGCGGAGATGTCTCCCATGGCTGAAGCGGTGGCTACGGCGGGAGAGCAGGGGGTGTCACTGCACGGGGCTCCTTTTCCGCGAAGGCGGCCGGGGCGAACCGCCTGTTGCCGCGACGCTAGATCAGCGTTCAGGAGTTGAACATCCGTAGCGACATCCGTACATGTACCGAAAAGTGTTGATACGAGATGCGGGGTCGCCGGGTCGTGGAGTCTCCGATCAGCCGGATCGGCTCAGGTGGTCGCGCCCGCGGCGAGTCCGAGCTCCGCCTCCAGCCGCAGGCAGGTGTCGTAGTCCGGCAGCGCGCCGGCGGCCAGCGCCTCGGCCAGGGCCGGGGCGTCGCGGTCCCGGTCCGACACGATCGGTTCCAGCCCATCGGGCAGGGAGATGGCGAGGTCGCGGTCGAACGGCGACACCGCCAGTTCGTTCTCGGCCACGTACTCCACCGACAGCGCGTACGACATCATGCTGCCGGGCTCCAGCGACACGAACATGTGCGCCATGCCAACGGGAATGTAGACCGATCGGAACTCACGGTCGTCCAGCACCACCGAGTCCCACCGGCCGAAGGTCGGCGAGCCGACGCGGACGTCCGCCACGATGTCGAGTACCCGCCCGCGCGGGCAGTGCACGAACTTCGCGCAGCCCGGTGGCGTGCGGCAGTAATGCAGGCCGCGCACCACGCCGGGCCGCGAGAGGCTGCAGCTCAGCTGAGCCACCGACGGCGGCCGGTGTCCCACCGCGGCGGTGAACGACGACTCCTCCAGCACCGAGACGAAGAGACCTCGATGGTCGGGGTACCGCCGCGGGGTGAACGCGACGGCGCCGCCGACGAGATCGTGTGGGGTCATGGTTCCCGCTCTTTCGCTGGATGACGGCCGTCCACCCGTCAGACGACGGGGACCTCGCGCACGTCGAGGATCCATCGTCCACCCGCTTACGGAAACCCCTGCTTCTTCGCGTTGCGGTGCCCAGGCCTCTCCCGGCTCCCGCTTCCGGCCGGGTGTAGGGTCGCCGTCCTGGTCCCTGCGCGAGCCGCGGTCGCGGTCGCGGGAAAAGGAGAGGACCTTGCCTCGGAAGCACGGTGTGAGCGGGCTGTGGGGGGAGCGGACCGGGTGACCCATCCTCAGAGCCGGGCTCGCCCGCTGGTCACCGTCCTGGGCGCGTCCGGTTTCGTCGGATCGGCCGTGGTACGGGAGCTCGCCGGCCGGCCGGTCCGCCTCCGATTGGTATCGCGCGGGCCGGCGACGGTGCCCGTACGATGTGCCGCCGAGGTCGAGCAGCGCCAGGCCGATGTGACCGCCCCCGGCCATCTCCGGGAGGTCCTGCGCGGCACCGATGCCGTGCTGCAGTTGGTGGCCCACTCCGCGGGCTGGCGTGGCGCGGACGAGCACGGTGACAGCGAACGGGTGAACGTCGGTGTCATGCGCGACGTCGTCTCCGTCCTCGGTGCGGAGCGGCGGTCCGGACCGCCGCCCGTCGTGGTCTTCGCCGGTTCCCTCTCTCAGGTCGGCGTGCCCCCGCGCGTCCCGCTGACCGGCGGCGAACCCGACCACCCGGTCAGCACCTATGACCGGCAGAAGCAGGCGGCCGAGCGGGCACTGCTGGCCGCGGCCGCGGACGGCGCGGTGCGCGGGATCTCGCTGCGTCTGCCGACCGTCTACGGCGACGCGCCCCCCGAGCGCCCGCGGGACCGCGGCGTGCTCGCCACCATGGTCCGGCGGGCGCTGGCCGGGCAGGCGCTCACCCTGTGGGACGGAACCGTGACCCGTGACCTGCTGTACGCCGGGGACGTGGCCACCGCCTTCGCCGCGGCGCTCGACCATCCCGGCCCGCTGTCCGGCCGGCACTGGCTGCTGGGAACCGGCCGGGGCGAACGGCTGGGCGACGCGTTCCACGCCGTCGTGCGGCTCGTCGCCGAGCGGACCGGCCGTCCCCCCGTGCCCGTCGTGCGGGTGCCGCCCGCGGACGGGGCCACCACGACGGACCTGCGGCACATGGTGGCGGACCCCGAGGCGTTCCGCTCTGTCACCGGCTGGCGGGCCAGGGTCGGGCTGGACGACGGGCTGCGCCGCCTGGTCACCGCGATCGCGGCCGAACGCGGCTGACACACCGCCGTCAGGTGACGTCGCGCCGGACGCTGACCAGCCGGGCCGCGGCCGCCGCGGCGAGGGCGTAACCGAGGAAGACCAGACCGCCCGCCCACACGGGGAGCAACTCCCCGGGAATGGGCCGGCCGTCGAAACCGACCATCCCGTCACGGCTCCATCCGCTGACCGACTTGGCCACCCCGGTCGGCACCCAGCGGCCGACGGAGGGGGCCAGCATGACGAGGAACCACTCGGCGTAGAAGAACCACAGGAAGGCCACCGTCGTCGCGGCGACCTGGTTGCGGATGAGCGCGCCCAGCGCGGCGCCGAACACCCCCCACAGAGTCGTGCTGAGCACCGATCCGATCAGGACGAGCGGGACTCCGGGCGCGGTGACGGGGTGCCCGGTGGCGGCCAGCAGGATGGCCGTGACGATACCGGTCACGACGGCCGACGCGACTCCGAGCACGAGACCGAGGACGGCGCACGCGAGCAGCTTGGCCGTGATCACCTTGCCGCGCCGCGGTGTGACGAGAAAGGCCCACGTGATCGTCTGATGGCGGTACTCGCCCGCCATGACGACGATGCCGAGGATGAGGGCGAGCAGATAGCCCTGCTGCGCCATGCTGTACGCGTCCTGGACCTTACGGTCGATGGACCCCGATCCGTCGCCGAGCCGCATGAAGACCAGGACGTCGACGACGGCCCACACGACGGAGAAGGCCACGCCGACGGCCCCGAGGGCCCAGACCGAGCGGGTGGCGCGCGCCTTCAGCAGCTCCGCCTTCACCAGGTTGATCATCGGGTCTCCTTGAGAAGTTCGAGGTAGGTCTGCTCCAGCCCGGCACGCGCGCCGACCAGCTCGTCGACGGTGCCTTCTGTCACCAGCCGCCCGCCGTTGATGATGATCAGGTCGTCCGCGGTCTGCTCCATCTCGGCCAGAAGGTGGCTCGACAGCAGCACGGTGCGCCCCTCGGCCGCCAGGTCGCGCAGGAAGCCGCGCAGCCAGTGGATGCCCGCCGGGTCCAGGCCGTTGGCGGGCTCGTCCAAGATGAGGACGAGGGGGTCGCCGAGGAGGGCCGAGGCCAGGGCGAGACGCTGGCGCATCCCCAGCGAGAAGCCGCCCACGCGCCGGTCGGCCGCATCCGCGAGGTCGACCACCTTCAGCACTTGGTCGGCCCGGCCGAGGGGGATGCCGGCCGCCGTGCACAGGGCGAGCAGGTGGATCCGGGCGGTACGGCCGGGGTGGAAGGCCGTGGCCTCCAGCACCGCTCCGGCCGTGGCGATCGGTGCGGACAGCCGGGTGTACGGGCGGTCGCCGATCACGGCGGTGCCCGAGGTCGGCTCCACCAGCCCGAGGATCATACGGAGCGTGGTGGTCTTGCCCGCGCCGTTGGGGCCGAGGAAGCCGGTGACGCGGCCCGGCTCGACGGTGAACGAGAGGTCCTCGACGGCACGTACCCGGCCGAATGACTTGCTGAGGTGGGTGACCGTTATCGCTGGCATACGCAGACTGTCGCCCGGGCCGGGGGGCGACGTCGTGATGCCGGGGGTGGGCACCTGAGGTTCCCACCGGGGGTGGAGCTCCGCCCACCCCCGGGTGGAGGCGCCGGGCCGGCACGCGGAGGTACGGTTCTCGCGTGACACGGCAGAGGCGGCCATGGTGGCAGTACGCGATCGGCGCGGTGGTGGCCGCCTATCTGCTGTCCTCTCTGGTCTGGGGCACGATCGACGCCGCGGGCACGCGGGGATGGGCGGGCGGCGGCCTCAACGCCGTCCTGTACATCGCGGCGACGGCGTGCTGTGTCGCGACGCTGCGATGGGGCGGCACGCCGCGTTACGCGGTCCTGCCGGCGGTGGCCACGGTCATCGCGCTGTGCATGGAGGCGCTGACCCCCTACACCGGCGTGGCCATCTTGTTCCTCGTCGTCTGGGTGGCCCCCTTCCGGATGCGGCTGTGGCAGGCGGTGCCGCTCTCGGTTCTCGCCTCCATCGGATTCGTCCTGATGGCGCGGGTCAACTCCCTGCCGAACGACGCGGCCTTCGGGATCGCCACCGGCCTCGGCTGGGCCATGTTCTTCGCCGCGGTCGTCAACCAGCTGGCCGTGACCAGGAGGCAGTCGGCGGCGATGGCGCAGGCCCGGTCGCGCGAGGCCGTGATGGGGGAGCGGCAGCGGCTGGCCCGCGAGATCCACGACATCCTCGCGCACTCCCTGTCCGCCCAGATCGTGCACCTGGAAGGGGCACGCCTGCTGCTGGAGCGCGGGGACGATTCAGGGTCGGCGCTGGAGAGGGTCGACCTCGCGGGTGAGATGGCGCGGGCCGGTCTTGAGGAGGCCAAGCGGGCGGTGGAGGCACTGCGCGGCGACGAGATGCCCCTGGCCGGCCGGCTCGAACGGCTGGCGGGGGAGTTCCGGTCGGTGACCGGCGCGCCGTGCAAGGTGACCGTCTCCGGCGAGCCCGCGCGGCTGCCGCCCGAGGCCCGGCTCGCGGTGATCCGCACCGCCCAGGAGGCGCTGACCAACGTGCACAAGCACGCCTCCTTCGCCGAGGTGGCCATGGAGCTGCGCTGCGGGGAGAGCTGGTGCGAGCTGGAGGTGCGCGACATGGGCGGCGAGCCGGGACGGCTTGCGGCCACGGGCAGCGGTTACGGCCTGATCGGCATGCGCGAGCGCGCCGAGCTGATCGGGGGCAGCCTGCACGCCGGGGCCGACGGGAAGGGGTTCACCGTGCGTCTGCGGGTGCCCGCGTGAGCGGGGAGGCCGCGGCGGATGGCCCCGCCCGCGTGATCGTGGTCGACGACCAGACCGTCGTGCGGGAAGGGCTGGTGCTGCTGCTCGGCCTGCTGCCCGGCATCGAGGTGGCCGGGGCGGCGGCGAGCGGTGAGGAGGCGTTGCGGCTGGTCGCCGGCGAGCGTCCCGACGTGGTGCTGATGGACCTGCGCATGCCCCGGATGGACGGGGTCGAGGCCACCCGGCGGATCCGGGCCGAACACCCCGGTACCCAGGTGGTGGTGCTGACGACCTACTCCGACGACGAGTCGGTGTTCGCCGCGCTGCGCGCGGGCGCGCGGGGCTACCTCACCAAGGACGCGCGCGCCGACGAGATCGCGCAGGCCATCGCGAGCGTGCGCCGGGGCGAGGCGCAGTTCGACCCCGCGGTGCAGAGACGACTGGTCGAGGCGGTCACCCGCGGCCGGCCGCAGGATGACGACCTGCCCGACGGCCTCACCCCGCGGGAGGCCGAGGTGCTGCGCCTGATCGCGCAGGGCGGGTCGAACTCCGAGATCGCGCGCGCCCTCTACATCACGGAGGCGACGGTGAAGACCCACATCAACAAGCTCTTCGCCAAGGCCGGGGTGCGTGATCGCGCGCAGGCCGTCACCTACGCGTTCCGCCACGGTCTCGCCACCATGCCGTCCGCTCCTCCCCGCGGGTGACGTCGCGGTGTTTCTTCAGTAATGCTCATTCGCGGAAGCGATCGGCGTTCTGTTCCCGCGGGAGAAGATCCGAGTGGGTAACGTGGCGTCGTCGACAGAGCACGCCCGCCGGTACGGGCGACTTCCCGAGGCGGGAGCAGGGATGACGGCGACTGTGGATTCACCCCATCAGGTGCCCTTCGATGCGGTCTGCCCGCTGATGGGGGTCGAGGAAGAGTACTTGGTCGTCGATCCGGCGACGAGGCAGGTGGCGCCGCGGGCGGGCGAGGTCGTGGAGCGTGCTGCGGACGAGCTGGGCGAGCAGGTCGGCACCGAGATCACCCGGTTCCAGGTGGAGACCAAGACGACGCCGTGTGCGGGCGTCTCCGACCTGGAGGCGCAGTTGCGGCGGATGCGCGCCGTGGTGGCCGCCGCCGCCGCGGAGCGGGGGCTGGCCGTGATCGCCTCGGGGACGCCGGTGCTGGGCGAGGCGGTCCCGCCGCCGATCACCGACGATCCGAGGTACGCGGTCGGGATCGCCAACTATCGCGCGCTGCACGACGAGCAGAGCATCTGCGCGGGGCACGTCCATGTGCACCTGCCCGACCGGGAGCGCGCCGTGCTGGTGAGCAACCACATCCGGCCGTGGCTGCCCGTGCTGATCGCGCTGATGTCCAACTCGCCGTTCTGGCTCGGCCGCGACACCGGATACGCGAGCTGGCGGACCCTGTGCTGGGGCCGGTGGCCGGTGGCCGGGCCGCCGCCGTACTTCGCCTCGCTCGCCGAGTTCGACGACCTGGTCGGCCGGCTCACCGAGTCGGGGGCGCTGGTGGATCCCGGGACCATCTTCTGGGACGTGCGCCCGTCGGCGCGGCTGCCCACGCTGGAGATCCGGGTGACCGACGTCCCCGCCACGGCGGAGGAGTCCGCGCTGCTCGCCGCGGTGGCACGGGCCCTGGTGCTGGTGTCGCTCGAGCGGGTGGAGGACGGCGACCCGGGGCCTCGGCTGGCGGGCGAGCGGCTGCGGGTGGCGTACTGGCGGGCTGCCAGGGACGGCCTTGACGGGCATGGCGTCGACCCGGTGACCGGCGACCTGCGGCCGGCCGGCGACCTGGTCACGGCGCTGCTCGACCACATCCGCCCGGCGCTGGAGGGAACCGGCGACCTCGATATGGTGACCCGCCGGCTGGAGCGGCTGCGCGCCGCCGGCACCGGAGCGGCCCGGCAGCGGGCCGCCCACGCCCGGCGTGGCCGGCCCGCCGACGTCGTCGACCATCTGGTGGCGCGGCTGGTGGACGGCCCGGATTCACCGGGGCGGGACTGAGGAGGCGTCCGTGGGGAGGTGGCCGGCGAGGAACTCGCGCAGCGGCCGCACGTGCCTCACCGGGTCGCGCCACTGGGCCATCAGGTCTTCCAGGAGATGCCGCTCGGCGACCTGCTCGCGATGCCGCCACACCCGGACGACCGGATGCAGGAACGCGCTTTCGTGCGCCCGCTCCGGGGTCGGATGCCGCTTGATCGCGAACACGTCCGCGTGGTCCTGGCGCCCCCACCGCAGGGTGACCGTGAAGAACAGGGAGTGCCCGGCGAACCGGTCGACGGCGTAGTCCTCGGGCAGGTCCTCGTAGTGCCGGATCTGACCGGTCGCCTCGTCGGCCACGTACACGTCGCACAGGTACTCGAACTGCGTCCACAGCGCCGAGCTGTAGTTCACCCGGTCCAGCATGCTCGCCGTCAGCTGGTCGGGGTCGGCCGGCAGCGCCTCCGGGACAAGGGGTGTCTCGTCGTAGCGTTCGGCGAGCAGGGCGGCCAAGGTGCGCAGGTTGTAGCGGAACCCGTCGATGAAGGCCGACGAGGCCCGTTTGAAGTCGCGGGCCTGCATCAAGGTCCCGGCGAAGTAGAGGCCGTCGACGTTCGTGGACTGGAAGTCGGGGCGGATGGCGGGGATGCGTCCGTTGGGGGCGAGCTCAGGTGTGCAGGAGGCGTCGAAGACGCCGGTGTCCATGGTGAACCCGGTGCAGCGCACCACCACGTCGTACTCCAGCAGCGCCCGCTCGCCCTCGGCGAGCGTGTAGGTGATCTCCGCCTTGAACCGGTCGCCCTCGCGCCGGATCCGGTCGATGCGGCACTCCAGCACGCCGTGCAGGGTCTTGAACCAGTAGCTGTCCAGCAGGGCGCCGTACTGGCCGCGTACGTGCCCGGGGTGCTTGCTGGTCCACGCCAGCCGGACCGGGCTCGGGCTGGCGAGGTGGATGATGGAGGCGTGGCCGAGGATGGCCTGGGCCGTCTCGAACGCCGAGTTGCCCTTGCCGATGATCAATACGCGTTTGTCGGTGAAGTCCACCCCCGAGCTTGAGACGTCCTCGTATCCCACCGCCAGCTCGATGCCGGGAATATCGGGAATGTGTGGCCCACCCCAGCCGGTGGCCATGATCAGGCATTCGGCGCGGAACACCTCGCCCGCCGCGTGCACGGCGAAGTGACCGCCGGTCTTCTCGATCCGCTCGACGGCCGTGGAGAACCGCACGTTGAGCTCGTGCTCCCGCTGGAAGTCCGACAGGTACCGCAGCAAATCCTCCGCGTCCGGGAAGTACTCCTTGGAGTAGCGGGGGAACATCAGGCTGGGCGAGTCGTTGAGCAGGCTGTTCCAGTCCCAGCGCAGGGCGATCTCCGGCTCCTTCTCGCCGGTGTGGACCTTGTTCAGTGAGATCAGCCTGCGGTGACGCGGGAACCGGCGGAAGAACCCGCCCGGGGCGGCCTCGCGCTCCAGCGTGAGGTAGTCCGCGCCGGCCCGCTGCAGGAAGTAGCTGAGCTGCAGGCCGCCGGGTCCGGCGCCGATGATCAGGTAGCGGTGGAGGTGCTCGCCCTGCGCGCTCATCAAGCGGGGACGATGGCGGGTCGGCGGGTCATGGGCGCCCGTTCGCGGTTCGGGGTGGTCGGCAGGCCCGCTCGGGAGGGTAACGCGCTTGGGTGGCTGGCCATGAGTGGTGTCCTTCACGGTCGTCGGGTCCGGCGGTCTCGTCCGCGCCTCCTCAGAGCACGGCAGGCGCCGAGGTTACGCGCTGTGATCAGGCGACGGTGATGCGGGCAGGCTGGCTTCCTCACCGGCGAGGAGAGGCCGCCTCTCAGGCGGTCGTGGCGAACAGATCCATCCGACAAAGGCTCATGTTCGTCATATGGCCGCCCGGCTGTCAATGGCCGGTTTTTGTTGCGACCCTAATCGTCCTTTCTGTCCGTTTCCTTTAGGTCGTTACCCTCACGTGACCTTACGGTAAGTCTGTCCTCACTCCCTTGTTTGCTCAGACGCCCAGGCGTAGCGTCACCGTCGCCCCCCAAAAGATCCGCACCATCTCCAGGAGGCAGTTCATGTCCGAACACCCCAACGTCAATCCAGCCCGCGAGAGTTACGACGCCATCGCCAAGGGTGACCTGGACTACATTCGGGACCACCTGCTCGCCGAGGACGTGGTCTTCCACGTTCCGGGCCGGGGTTCACTGGCGGGTGACCACTCAGGCAAGGCGAACGTCTCAAGCTACCTCGCGAAACTCGCCGAGCAGTCCGGCAATTCGATGCGGTACGAGCCGGAAGTGTTCCTCGCCGACGACCAGTACGTCTCGGTCCTGCTCCGCATTCGCGGGGATCACGATGGAAAGGTGCTGAACGAGCGCGGTGTTCACGTGTTCCGCATCGTCGGCGGCAGAATCGCCGAACGGTGGAGCTTCCCGCAGGACTCCTACGTCATCGACGAATTCTTCTCGTAGTCCCATTCCTTTCCGCGTCCGGCGCTGACGACGGCTCCGGCCGGCCGCCACCCTATCGTCCGATTTCATGGTCACCCGGCCTCCGCCGTCGACGGACCCGAGGTCCGGGTGGCCTTTCTTCCCCATGAACGCTCACGCCTCCCGCTGCGAGTCGGCCAGCACCGCGATGTACCCTCCCGTCATCTTCGCCCGTGCGGCGTAGACGGAGGGATCGTCTGGGGCGAAGGTGGAAAGCCCGTCGACATAGCGGTTGTACATGCAGAACGCCGCGGCTATCAGCACGGTGTCGTGGATCTCCAGGTCCGTCGCGCCCGCCGCCCGTGCATGGGCCACGTGCTGCTTGGTGACCCGCTTGCCCCCCTCCTGGACCGCCCCCGCGATGGCGAGCAACGCCTTCAGCTTGTCCGAGACCGGCGCGGAGTCGAGGTCGGCGCAGACCTGTTCCACCAATGTCATCCCCTCAGGGGCCCGCACCGCCGCGAAGGCGGCATGCGTGAAGAAACAGAACCGGCACTGGTTGAGCGCCGAGACGTAGGCGGCGATGAGTTCGCGTTCTCCCCGGCTCAGCGTGCTTTCTCCGCAGAGCAGCACCTCGGACAGCGCGACCAGGGGAAGAGCCGTCTCCGGGCGGAACTTGAACAGGCCCCGAATTCCCGGTTCATTGGAGTCCAGATCGATATGTGGATCCGGCTCCTGTTCATTTCCCACCGGGACGAGCGGAGGGCGGTGCGGCCACTCGAGTCCGCATGAGAGTTCGCTGGTCCCGGCCAGGTCGGGGAGTTCCACGATGTTATTCCTGCGGACGGGATAGGTCACGGCATTCGTCATTTGATCAGCCCTTTGGTTGTGGTTCCCAATTGTTCTCGCATTACCAACTCTGCGCTTGGTATCGGCCCCGTAGACAGGGTTCTCGCAGTCAGCAAGCTGCCCGGCCTTACCCGCTTCCTGCCACGCCGATCCCTTGACCGGTGGCGCCCGGCCGTTCCGAGATGCGCATTCAAGAGGTTGCGTGCTCGTGCTGTGCGGGTGACCCTCAGGAGGACGGCGACCACGATCTGGAGGCGTGACGTGGCGCAAAGCGTGTTCTTGAGAGTGCTACGCGGGAACCCGACGCCCGAGGAATTGGCGGCGCTCATAATCGCCCTCACCACACTCGCCGCGTCGGCCGCCGCCGAGCCGGCGCCCGAGGAGGCGGCCACGTCCGCCTGGGTCGAGGGCTCTCGTGCCTCGCGTCAGCCGGTCACGCCGAGTGCGGGCTCCACCGCCTGGCGGATCAGCGGGATGCCTCGATAGCCCCATCGGACGCCGACCGAAGCCTCCGCTCACGCGAGGGCTTCCGACGCCCGGGTAAGGCCGATCACTCCAGACGCCTCATAGCACCGCAATACGAAAGATGTGCCTAAACAAGTCGGTATATGACCATGAAATAGCCCAGTTGGTGCCCGTTACGCCATCAGCTGACGGCGAACGACAAGGAGCGTCATGCCTACCCTGATCGGTTCCCTGCGCAGGCTCGTCTTGACCCCATCGCTGGCCGACGTGACTTTCGGCGTGCGCGGCTTTCCGGTCACGCCATCGGACGCCACCCGCCATCTGGAGGCCATTCCCCAGGCGGTGATCTGTGGATTCGAGTGGGGAATCGACGCGCGCGACCAGTGGGAGGTCGAGCGCCGGTTGAGCATGGTCGATCAGGAGCTGCGCGGTTTCGCCTACGAAGGGGCGACGATGGCGTTCACCATCGTCGACGCCATGGGCGGGGGCCGCGGCCACCGCACCCGCGACCTCCTGCTCGGCCCCGGGCAGCCCCACATCTTCCTCACCTACATCGGAATCGGTTTCGCCATGGCGCGGCTGCCCCGGCCGCTGTGGAAGAAGATCATGCCGGACCTGAGCGGGTCGGCGTACTACCCGACGATGAGCTGGCTGGCGGTCGACGGCTACGGCTTCGACCGCGCGTACTTCGAGACCCGGCGCTGGGTCGACGAGCAGCGCGTCCCGTCGCCCTACGCGTGGGAAGGCTCGCCCGACTACTTCCTGCGGGCGGTCGACCAGGGCATCGGCCGCGCGCTGTGGTTCATCCACGGCGGGCAGGTGCCCGACGTCGCAGCCAGGGTGGGGAGCTTCGCGGCCCACCGGCACGCCGACCTGTGGAGCGGAGTCGGCCTCGCCGCGACGTTCGCCGGCGGCAGCGACGCCGGCGGCCTGGACGCCCTTCGCCATGCGGCGGGCGACCACCACCCCGAGCTGGCACAGGGTGTGGTCTTCGCGGCCAAGGCGCGCGACTTCGCGGGCTTCGTGCCCGAGCACACCGAGACCGCCACGGCCGTCCTCGCCGGGCTCTCCGTGGAGGCCGCCGTCGCGCTCGCCGACGCCACCGCCGTGGAGTCCGCCGGGTCCGAGCCGGTCCCGGCGTACGAACTGTGGCGGCGTGGGGTGCGCGCGCACTTCAGCGCGGACCGTGTCCTGAGCTGACGCCCCCGCCGGAGAACGGCGACCACGATCCCGCCTCGGCGGGATTCCTTTTGGCCGGACGGTCTTTATCGGCATGCCCGGATAAGTAATGCGCTCGTTCTAGTGAGCACGTTTGAAGTGGACCAGAAGTCAACCCATATGGCTACATCTAAGTAAAAGATTTCCCGCGGACAAGGGGAAACCCGGGGGGAGGGAGAGGCAATTGGCCAGCGTTCTACGGTCGTTGAGGCGCCGTATTATCACACCTAACGTCTCGGAGACGAAGCTCGCGACACGTGGTTTCCATGTGAAGAGTCCGGAGTCCCGGGATTTGCTGGAAACGGTCGGCGAGATGTTTCTGACCGGCTATGCCTATGCGGCGGAGTCGCGTACGCCTGCCGAGGCCGAGGAGCGTCTGGAGCAGATCCCGCGCCGTTTCCGCGGCTTCGCCTACGAGGGCGCGGGCATGGGCTTCGCCGTCCTGGACGCGACCCCGCTGGCGAGCGGTGGCAAGGTCGCCGGCTTCCTCGCCGGGCGAGGTGACGCCCAGATCTACCTGGTCTATGTCGGCGTCGGCTGGGCGATGGCCCGGCTCCCGAGGTTCCTGTGGTCCAAGATCCACGCGCCGGACCCGCTGCTGCGGTGGCTCGCGCTCGATGGATACGGCTTCCACCAGGCCTACTTCCGCACCGACCAGTACGTACACGGGCAGTACCAGGACCCCCGGTTCCCGTGGCCGGCGGACGCCCCTCCCGGGTACGCCAACCGTGTCATCGACCAGGGCATCGGGCGGGCCATGTGGTTCGTCGGAGGCACCGACGTCGACGTCGTCACCGACATGATCCACAAGTTTCCCGAGTCCCGGCGTGGCGACCTGTACGCGGGCGCCGGGCTGGCGGCCACCTACGCCTGCGGGGCCGAGGAGCAGGAGCTCCGCCGGTTCCGGGAGCGCGCGGGACAGTACCGCCCCCAGCTCGCGCAAGGCTGCGCCTTCGCGGCCGAAGCCCGGGTGAGACCGGGGCTGGTGGTCCCCGCGACGGAGATCGCGACAGAGGTTTTCTGCGGCGTGACGCCGGAGCAGGCGGCGCGGATCAGCAATGAATCCCGCCCCGACCAGCCGATTCAGGGCGATGTGCCGGCCTATGAGGTGTGGCGCCGACGTATCGCCGACCAATTTGTCTCTCTTGGAGGTGTTAGCCCGTGACTGCGACCCTTGGATGGCTGCGCAGGCAGCTACCGGGAATCGTCGCCCTCGTGCTGGTCACGAGCGTCTTCTTGATCGCCCGTCTGCCCTCGTACTCCGCGGCCGAAACGACGAACATCGCTGGCAAGTTCGCGTTCAAGCCGCTGTCCATATCGCTCCCGGGCGGGCACGCGCAGCAGACGATCCGCAAGGTGAACCAGGACTACAAGCACATCGACGCCTGGATCTCCTCTGTTGGCGCGGCGATCGCGATGAACGACCTCGACGGCGACGGACTGTCCAACGACCTGTGCCTGGTCGACACCCGTACCGACCAGACCGTGGTGACGCCGACTCCCGGCGCGCGCAGCGACAGGTACGCCTCGTTCGCGCTGAACTCCGGCACGCTGCCGGTGAACGACCACATGGCGCCCATGGGCTGCGTCCCCGGCGACTACAACGAGGACGGCCGCATCGACCTGCTGGTCTACATGTGGGGCCGCACGCCGATCGTCCATCTGGCCAAGCCCGGCGCCACCAAGCTGGACGCCAACGCCTACCAGGCGACGGAGCTGGTCCCCGGCGCCAACTCGAGCGGCGGCGAGTACAACGGCCCGCAGTGGAACACCAACGCCGCCACCGTCGCGGACTTCGACGGTGACGGGCACGACGACATCTTCATCGGCAACTACTTCGCCGACAGCCCGGTGCTGGACTCCACGGTCAGCGGCGGGGTCCACATGAATCACTCCATGTCCGACGCCCACAACGGCGGCGAGGACTACTTCTTCCGCTGGACCGGTGCCACCTCCGGTGCGACCCCCTCGGTCACCTACCAGAAGCTCGACAACGTCCTCCCGGACTACGCCTCCAAGGGCTGGGAGCTCGGCGCCGCGGCCAACGACCTGGACGGGGACCTGCTCCCCGAGCTGTACCTGGCCAACGACTTCGGCCCGGACCGGATGTTCTACAACCGCTCGACGCCGGGCCAGATCAAGCTGTCGCCCGTCGAGGGCGTGCGCACGCCGCTGATCCCCAAGTCCAAGACGGTCGGCCACGACTCGTTCAAGGGCATGGGCCTGGACTTCGGCGACCTGAACCACGACGGCATCTACGACATGTTCGTCAGCAACATCACCACCTCGTGGGGCATCGAGGAGAGCAACTTCCAGTTCGTCTCGACGGCCAAGGACCAGGCCGACCTTCGGGCGAAGCTGCGCGCCGGCGAGGCGCCGTGGGTGGACAAGAGCGGTCCCGCGGGCACGGCCTGGTCCGGCTGGGGCTGGGACGTCAAGATGGAGGACTTCAACAACAGCGGTGAGCTCACGATCGCCCAGGCCACCGGGTTCGTGAAGGGACAGATCGACCGCTGGCCGCAACTCCAGGAGCTGGCCACGGCCAACGACCAGTTGCTGCAGAACCCGTTCTGGTGGCCGAACGCCCAGGCCGGTGACGACATCGGTGGTCACCAGACCCTGCACTTCTTCGTCAAGGGCCCGACGGGCCGCTACGTCGACCTGGCGCCCCAGCTCGGCCTGGCCATCCCGGTGCCCACGCGCGGCATCGCCACCGGCGACTCCGACGGGGACGGCCGCGTGGACTTCGCCGTCGCACGGCAGTTCGACGCTCCGGTCTTCTACCAGAACCAGAGCCCGTCCACCGGCGCCTTCCTGGGTCTGAAGCTCACCCGCGACGCCTCCCCCGTCACGGGGACCCTTCCCGCCGCGGGCTCACCGGTCACCGGCGCGCAGGTCAAGGTCAAGACGGCGGACGGCCGCTCGTTCATCGCCCGCGTCGACGGCAGCAGCGGCCACTCCGGCCGGCGGAGCACCGACGTCCACATCGGGCTCGGCCAGAACGTCAACGGGCCGGTGCAGGTGAGTCTGTGGTGGCGCGACCGCACCGGACAGGTGCGCGAACAGCAACTTCAGCTGACCACGGGCTGGCACTCGCTCGTGCTCGGCCAGCAGGCCAAGGAGAAGTGATCGACATGGCTGAGACGAAGCCCAGCGCCCCGCCCCGTCACGACCCGAAGGTCATCATCGCACTGCGCAACTTCGCGATGTCGATCACGGTGTTCAACATCCTCGGCTACACCGTGCTCGGGTTCGAGCAGCCGTGGCTGTGGCCCTTCATCGCCCTGGCGACCGGCTACTCCACCGAGATCGCGCTGGAGTGGATCGGAGCCAAGACAGAGGGGCGCGCGCCCCGGTACGCGGGCGGCGGATTCAAGGGCCTGATGCAGTTCCTGTATCCGGCACACATCACCAGCCTCGCGATGAACATGCTGATTTACGTCAACGACCAGGTCCTGGTCCTGATCTTCGGCGTGGTCGTGGCGGTCGGCGCCAAGTGGGTGCTGCGGGCTCCGGTGAAGGGCCGCATGCGGCACTTCATGAACCCGTCGAACTTCGGCATCGCGGTGATCCTGCTGCTCCTGCCCTGGGCCAGCATCGCGCCCCCGTACCACTTCACCGAGCACACCGACACCTGGTTCGACTGGATCATCCCCGGCATCATCATCGTCGGCGGCACGATGCTCAACGGGAAGCTCACCAACCGGATGCCGCTGATCGCCGGCTGGGTCGGGGTCTTCGCCCTCCAGGCGATCGTGCGCGGCATCTTCTTCGACACCTCGATCCCGGCGGCCCTCGGCATGATGACGGGCGTCGCGTTCGTGCTGTTCAGCAACTACATGGTCACCGACCCGGGCACGAGCCCCTCCAAGCCGGCCTCCCAGGTGCTCTTCGGCGGTGGCATCGCCCTGCTCTACGGGGTGCTCACCGCGGTGCACATCTCCTACGCGCTGTTCTTCGCCACCGCGGGGGTCTGCGCCATCCGCGGCGGGTTCTTCTGGGCGATCCACTTCGTGGACAAGGCCCGCAAGCAGCGTGAGGCCCAGGAGGCGATCCGGGCGATCTCCGAGTTGCCCATCGAGAAGGCTCCCGCCACGCAGAAAGAGGGCGCGCCCGTATGACCAGGATCGCGATCGTCGGCATGGCGTGCCGATATCCGGACGCCGCATCGCCGAAGGAACTGTGGGACAACGCCGTCGCCGGTCGCCGAGCCTTCCGACGGCTCCCCGACGTGCGCATGCGGCTGGAAGACTACTGGAACGCCGACCCGGCCCACCCGGACACCTTCTACGCGCGCACCGCTGCGGTGATCGAGGGCTACGAGTTCGACCGTGTCGGCTACAAGATCGGTGGCAGCACATACCGCTCCACCGACCTGACGCACTGGCTCGCGCTCGACATGGCGGCCCAGGCCCTGGCGGACGCGGGCTTCCCCGCGGCGCAGGGCCTGCCGCGCGAGCGCACCGGCGTGGTCGTGGGGAACACCCTCACCGGGGAGTTCACCAGGGCCAACGTCATGCGCCTGCGCTGGCCGTACGTGCGCCGCACGGTGGCCGCGGTGCTCAAGGAGCAGGGCTGGGACGACGAACGGCTCGCCACGTTCCTGGAGGACCTCGAGTCCACCTACAAGAGCCCGTTCCCGAGCATCGACGAGGACACGCTCGCGGGCGGTCTCTCCAACACGATCGCCGGGCGCATCTGCAACTACTTCGACCTCAACGGCGGCGGCTACACCGTCGACGGCGCGTGCTCCTCGTCCCTGCTCTCGGTGACGACGGCGTGCAAGGCGCTCCTCGACGGTGACCTCGACGTCGCCATCGCCGGCGGCGTGGACCTGTCCATCGACCCGTTCGAGATCGTCGGGTTCGCCAAGACCGGCGCCCTGGCCAAGAGCGAGTTCCGGTTGTACGACCGGCACTCCAACGGCTTCTGGCCGGGCGAGGGCTGCGGCATGATCGTGCTGATGCGGGAGTCCGAGGCCATCGAGGCTCGGCACCGCATCTACGCCACCATCGCCGGATGGGGCATCTCCTCCGACGGCAAGGGCGGCATCACCAGGCCCGAGGTCAGCGGCTACAAGCTGGCCCTGCGGCGCGCGTACGAGCGTGCCGGCTTCGGCATCGACACGGTGGAGCTGTTCGAGGGCCACGGCACCGGCACGGCCGTCGGCGACGCGACCGAGCTCACCGCGCTGTCGCAGGCCAGGTCCGAGGCCGATCCGGCGGCCGGTCGCGCCGCGGTCAGCTCCATCAAGGGGATGATCGGGCACACCAAGGCCGCCGCCGGGGTCGCCGGCCTGATCAAGGCCGCGATGGCGGTGCACGAGCAGGTGCTCCCTCCGGCCATCGGCTGCGTCGAGCCCCACGACATCCTGTCCGGCGAGTCGGCGGCGCTCCGCGTCCTGCGCAAGGCCGAGCCCTGGCCTTCCGGGGCCCCGGTGCGCGCCGGCATCACCGCCATGGGCTTCGGCGGCATCAACACCCACGTCGTGCTGGAGAAGACGGGCGCGAGGCGGCGGGCGCCGCTCTCGACGCGCACCAAAGCGCTGGCCTCGTCGCTCCAGGACATGGAGCTGCTGCTCGCCGACGCCGCCTCACCGGAGGCGCTGCGCGAGCGCGTCGCCGAGCTGGCGGACTTCGTCACGCAGGTGTCGTACGGCCAGCTCGCCGACCTCGCCGCCACGCTGCAGCGGGACCTGCGCGAGCTGCCGTTCCGCGCCGCCGTGGTGGTCTCCTCGCCCGAGGACGCCGAGCGGCAGCTCCGGCGCGTGCTCGCCGCCCTCGACGCGGGTGAGACCGGCCTGTTCGCCCCCGACGGGCGGGCCTTCTACGGCCACGCCGACGGGCCCGGCCGGGTCGGGTTCCTGTTCCCCGGCCAAGGGTCGGGCAGGGGCACCAGCGGCGGCGCGCTGCGCCGGCGCTTCGCCGAGGTCGAGGAGATCTACGTCCAGGCGGACCTGCCCACCAGCGGCGACATGGTGGCGACCGCGGTCGCCCAGCCGCGTATCGTCACCGGTTCGATGGCGGGCCTGCGGGCCCTGTCCCTGATCGGTGTGGAGGCCGACGTCGCGGTCGGCCACAGCCTCGGCGAGATCTCCGCGCTGCACTGGGCCGGATCGCTGGACGAGGAGGCCCTGCTGCGCGTGGCGGGCGTCCGGGGCAAGGCCATGACCGAGCACAGCGCTTCGGGCACCATGGCCAGCGTCCGGGCGACACCCGACACGGTGACCGAGCTGGCCGGCGACCTGCCCGTCGTGATCGCCGGGTACAACGGCCCCGAGCAGACCGTCATCGCCGGGCCGGTCGGCGCGATCGAGGACTTCGGGCGCAGGGCCACGGGCGCCGGCCTTAAGTGGACGCTGCTGAAGGTGTCCCACGCCTTCCACTCGCCCCTGGTGGCGCCGGCGGCAGAGGCCTTCGGCACGCAGATCGCCGAGGAGGAGTTCGGCCCGATCACACGGCAGGTCGTCTCCACGGTGACGGGCGAGGTCCTGCCCGCCGACACCGACATCCCGGCGCTGCTGCGCACGCAGATCACCGACCCCGTCCTGTTCACCCAGGCCGTGGAGGTGGCGGCCAAGGACATGGACCTGCTCATCGAGGTCGGTCCCGGCCGGGTGCTCAGCGGCCTCGCCGCGTCGGTGACCGAGGTGCCTGCCGTCGCGCTGGACACCGACGACGAGTCGCTCACCGGACTGCTCCGGGTGGCGGGCGCGGCCTACGTCGCGGGCGTCCCGGTCGTCCACGAGGAGCTGTTCCACGGCCGGCTCGTCCGGCCCCTGGAGGTCGGCACCGAGTTCACGTTCTTCCAGAGCCCCGTCGAGAAGGCGCCGCAGATCCAGATCAGCGCCGCCGCCCGCCGGGCCGAGGAGCCCCTCAAGGCGGCCCCCGTCGTCACCTCCGGCACGGCGGCCGCCGAGGGGGACGCCGCGGAGTCGAGCATCGACCTGCTGCGCCGCCTGGCGGCCGAGCGGGCCGAGTTGCCGCTCGACATGGTGAGCGAGGACAGCAGGCCGCTGGACGAGCTGCACCTCAGCTCGGTCACGGTGATGCACATCATCGACCAGGCGACCCAGAAGCTGGGCGTGCCCGCTTCCCAGGCGCCGACCAACCTCGCCACGGCGAGCCTGCGTGAGCTGTCCGAGGCGCTCGACGCGCTGGCGGCCAACGCCGGCTCCGGCGAGACCGCCCCGACCACGCTGGTGGCCGGCGCCGCGTCCTGGGCGCGGCCCTTCGCCGTCGACCTGGACGAGCTGCGCCTCCCGGCGCGGACCTCACCCCAGGAGAACGGCCAGTGGCAGCTCTACGCGGCCGGGGACTCCCCGCTCGCCGGGCCGCTGCGGGAGGCGCTCGAAGGCGGCAAGGTCGGTTCCGGTGTGCTGGTCGTCCTCCCGCAGGACTGCGCCGAGGAGCACCTGGAGCAGGCGCTGCTGGGCGCGAAGGCGGCCATCGCCGGTGCGGCAGGCACCCGGTTCGTCGTGGTGCAGCACGACCGCGGCGCGGCCGGTCTCGCCAAGACGCTCCAGCTGGAGGCCCCTCACCTGCGCACCACCATCGTCCACGTGCCCGCGACGCCCGAGGCGGTCGCCTGGGTCGTGGCCGAGGTGGGGTCGACCACCAGGTTCGCCGAGGCGTTCTACGACGCCGACGGCGTGCGCCGGGTGCCGACGATGCGCGCGATGCCGGTACGTTCGGCCCGCACGGAGCTGCCGCTGGACGGCGGCGACGTGCTGCTGGTGACCGGTGGCGGCAAGGGCATCACCGCCGAGTGCGCGCTGGCGGTGGCGTCCGACACCGGTGCCAAGCTGGCCGTGCTGGGCCGTTCCGACCCGGCCGCCGACCAGGAGCTGGCCGACAACCTCCGCAGGATGAGCGACTCCGGCGTGACGGTCCACTACGCACGTGCCGACGTCACCGACGCGGGCGCGGTGCGCAGCGGGATCGCCGAGCTTGAGGCGGCCCTGGGGCCCGTCACCGCGGTGCTGCACGGCGCCGGGCGCAACGAGCCCGGAGGCCTGTCGACCCTCGACATGGCCGCCTTCCGGCGCACCTTCGCCCCGAAGGTCGACGGCCTGCGCAACGTGCTCGACGTCGTCGACCCCGGCCGGCTCCGCCTGCTGGTGTCGTTCGGCAGCATCATCGGCCGTGCCGGTCTGCACGGCGAGGCGCACTACTCCACGGCCAACGACTGGCTGGCCGACCTCACCCGTGAGGTGGGCGAGCGGCACCCGCAGTGCCGCGCGATCTGCATGGAGTGGTCCGTCTGGTCCGACGTCGGCATGGGCGAGCGGCTCTCGGTCGTCGAGGGTCTCGCCGCGAAGGGCATCACGCCGATCTCCCCCGAGCAGGGGGTGCAGATCATGCGGCGGCTGGTGGCCGACCCCGACGCCCCCAGCATCGTGGTGATCAGCGGGCGTACCGAGGGCATCGACACCGTCCGCTACGACCTGCCGTCGCTGCCGCTGCTGCGCTTCGTCGACAAGCCGCTGATCCGCTACCACGGTGTCGAGCTCGTCACCGAGGCCGAGATGAACGCCGGCACCGACCTCTACCTGGCCGACCACCTCCTGGACGGCAACCTGCTGTTCCCGGCCGTGTTCGGCATGGAGGCCATGACGCAGGTGGCCTCGGCGACCATCGGACGCGAAGCGATCCCGGTGATCGAGCGGGCCGAGTTCCTGCGGCCGATCATCGTGCCGCCGGAGGGCAGCACCACGATCCGGGTCGCCGCCACCGTCACGGAGGACGACGACACGGTCGAGGTGGCCATCCGCAGCGCGGAGACCGGCTTCGAGGTGGACCACTTCCGCGCGCGGCTGCGGTTCACCGGTGAGGCGGCGCCGGAGGGCCCGCCGAGCCAGGTCGGTGAGGGCCTGCCGGTCGTGCCGCTGGACCCGGCGACCGAGCTGTACGGCGACGTGCTGTTCCAGGGCGGGCGGTTCCACCGCCTGCGCCGCTACCACAGGGCCGCCGCACGCCACGTCGACGCGGACGTGGCCGCGCTGGAGGCCGGGGACTGGTTCGCCGGCTTCCTGTCCGGCGAGCTGCTGCTCGGCGACCCGGGCATGCGCGACGCCCTGATGCACGGCAACCAGGTCTGTGTGCCGGACGCCACGCTGCTGCCGGTCGGCATCGACCGGATCCACCCCGGCGGCGCCGCGCTGGCGGCGGCGGGTGAGCTGCGCTACTGCGCCACCGAACGGGAGCGCGACGGTGACACCTACATCTACGACATCGCGGTGCGCACACCGGCCGGTGAGGTCGTCGAGCGGTGGGAGGGCCTGCGCCTGCAGGCCGTACGCAAGAAGGACGGCCGCGGCCCGTGGGTGACCCCGATCCTCGGCTCCTACCTGGAGCGCACGCTTGAGGACCTGGTCGGTGTCCGGGTGGCGGTCGCGGTGGAACCGCGTCATCCTGACGGCCCGGACGGCGACGCCGAGCGCCTGGCCCGTACGGCCGTGGCGGCCGGGCGCGCGCTCGGCAGGCAGGTCGAGGTCCGGCACCTTCCCGATGGAGCGCTGGAGATCGACGGCGGCACGACGGTCTCGGCGGCCCACGGCGCGGGCGTGACCCTGTGCGTCGCCGCCGAGGGCACGCTGGGCTCCGGCGTCGCGCCGGTGACCGAGCGGCCGGAGGCCGAATGGCTCGAACTGCTCGGCGCGCACGCGCCGCTGGCCGAGCTGGTCTCCGCGGAGACCGGTGAAGGGCTCGGCACCGCGGCGACGCGGGTGCTGACCGCCGTCGAGTGCCTTCGTGGCGCCGGCCTCCCGCTGGACGCGCCCCTGACCCTCGCTCCGGCGGGACGGGACGCGTGGGCGGTGTTCGCGTCGGGAGGTGTGCGCGTCTCGACGCTCGCCACGACGCTCCGGGACGCCCAGTCCCCAGTCGTGTTCGCAGTCCTCACAGAAGGGCGGTCGTAGGCCATGGGCAAGTACTACGAATACCAGCACACGGTCGGTTTCGAAGAGACCAACCTCGTCGGCAACGTCTACTACGTCAACTACCTGCGGTGGCAGGGACGCTGCAGGGAGATGTTCCTCAAGCAGCGGGCGCCGGAGGTGCTCGCCGACCTCCAGGACGACCTGAAGCTCTTCACGCTGAAGGTGGACTGCGAGTTCTTCGCCGAGATCACCGTCTTCGACGAGCTGTCGATCAGGATGCGGCTGCAGGAGCTCGGGCAGACCCAGGTCGAGTTCAGCTTCGACTACGTCCGCCTCGACCCGGGAGAGCGGGAGACCCTGGTCGCCCGCGGCCGGCAGCGGGTGGCGTGCATGCGAGGACCGAACACCCGCACGGTCCCCGCCAGGGTCCCCGACGCCTTGGCACGGGCGCTCGAACCGTATGCCTCGTAGGCGCGGGTCCGGACAGCTAGCCAGGAGGACAGCGTGAACGTCGACAACTCCACGACAACCCGCCCGGTGCCGGATCCGAAGTCGCTACGGCGGGCATTCGGGACCTTCGCCACCGGTGTCACGGTGGTGACGACGGGCGGCCCCACTCCGCACGCCATGACCGCCAACTCCTTCACCTCGGTTTCGCTGGACCCGCCGCTGGTGCTGATCTGCGTCGATCGTGGCGCGGTGATGCACCAGTGCCTCACCGCCACGGGCTTCTTCGGGGTGTCGGTACTAGCCGCGCACCAGGAGCCCGAGGCGATGCACTTCGCCGACCGCTGGCGGACCCTGGGCGCGGCCCAGTTCGAGCATGTCGAGTGGAGCCCTGGAGAGGTGAGCGGCGTGCCGCTCCTCAATGGCACGCTCGCCAGCTTGGAATGCGAGCTGTGGCGCACGTACGACGGCGGTGACCACACGATCTTCATCGGGAAGATCATCTCGCTGCACCAGCAGACCGACCGAGACGCCTTGCTCGTCTTCAAGGGGAAGTTCCGCCAGATCAGTCCTGATTGGAGCGAGGTGCCGACGTGACCCTCACCGGACCGAAGTCGGAGAAGGCATCCAAGCGGCCGCCCACACCGGGTGGCCGCCGGGTGCCTCCCGGCCCACCGCCCTGGGCGGCGCCCAGCCTGTTCAAGAAGCTGGCCACGGACCGCATCGCGCTGATGTCGCTCGCCGCGACGTACGGCGACGCGGCCCGGCTGTCCATCGGCCCGAAGACCCTGTACTTCTTCAACCACCCCGACCACGCCAAGCATGTGCTGGCCGACAACAGCGGCAACTACCACAAGGGCGTCGGTCTCGTGCAGGCACGGCGGGCCATCGGGGACGGGCTGCTGACGAGCGAGGGCGAACTGTGGCGCAAGCAGCGCCGCATGATCCAGCCGGTGTTCCAGAACAAGCGGATCTCCCGGATGGACGGCGTGATCGCCAAGGAGGCGGCTCACCTGGTCGACCGGCTGCGGTCCCACACGGGCGGCGAGCCGGTCGACGTCGTCCAGGAGATGACCTCGCTGAGCCTCGGCGTGCTCGGGCGCACCCTGCTCGACGCCGACCTCGGCGCCTTCAGCTCGATCGGGCACTCCTTCGAGGCGGTTCAGGACCAGGCGATGTTCGAGCTGGTGACGCTGAGCAAGGTGCCGATGTGGGTGCCGCTGCCCAAGCAGATCCGGTTCCGGCGCGCCCGTAAGGAGCTCCAGAGGATCGTCGACCACCTCGTGGCCGACCGCCTCGCTCGCGGCGAGGACGGCGACGACGTCGTGTCCCGGCTGATCGGCTCGACCCGTCAGGAGGCCGACCCCCGGGTCGGCAGGCAGCGCATGCGTGACGAGCTCGTCACGCTGCTGCTCGCGGGGCACGAGACGACGGCCAGCACGCTGGCGTGGACGTTCCACCTCATCGACGGGCATCCGGAGGTGCGCGAGCGGCTGCACGCCGAGGCGGTCGAGGTGCTCGGCGACCGGCTGCCGGTCCACGATGACCTGCACCGGCTGCGCTACACCGCGATGGTCGTGGAAGAGGTCATGCGCCTCTACCCGCCGGTGTGGATGCTGCCGCGGGAGGCCCAGGGCGAGGACGAGGTCGGCGGCTACCACGTGCCGGCCGGATCCGACGTGCTGATCAGTCCGTACACGCTGCACCGGCACCCGGCGTTCTGGGACAACCCCGACCGGTTCGACCCCGAGCGGTTCGACCCGGACCGTCCCGCCAACCGGCCGAGGTACGCGTACATCCCGTTCGGCGCCGGGCCGCGGTTCTGCGTCGGCAACCACCTCGGCATGATGGAGGCCACGTTCGTGATCGCCATGGTCGCCCGTGACCTGAGGCTGGTCACGGTGCCCGGCCACAATGTGGTCCCCGAGCCGATGCTGTCGCTGCGGGTGCGCGGCGGCCTGCCGATGACCGTGCACTCCGCCTGACCCCGGGCACCGCGGGCCGCGTACCGGCCCGCGGCCGGCCCAGGACATCGAATGGCGAGGGCCGGACGGGAGGCGGGAGGTCAGTGGGTGAGCTGGGGGACGTCCACGGACAAAAGGTCCCGCAGGGCCAGCAGCACCGGGGGGTCGAGGGAGCGCATCGGCCGCAGGTGCAGGTCGGCGACCTTCGTGTGCGTGCCGGGCCGTACGGTGATCGGCCCGTGGCGCCCGATGCACAGGGCCTCGTCGCCCCCGGGGGCGTGGTCGGCGGCGTCCTCGCGGCCGGGCGCCACGGACTGCGCCATCAGGTGCCACTCGCCCTGGGGAACGTCCTCGAGCACGTACGGGCCCGGCTTGCGCAGGATCACGTATCTGACCGGCCGGCCTTCCAGGATCCGGTCGGGGAACAGCCCGGCGAAGACCGGCTGGTCGCTCAGCGGGGAGGAGATGTCCCCCCGGACCGTCGTCACCGGCCGCCTGTACGCCGGGTCGTCCCCGTTGGCGGGTGCCTGCGGCGTGATGCTCTTGAACTGGCGGTACTTGGTGGGGGACAGCCCCACACTGCTGGTGAACCGCGAGCTGAAGGTGCCGACGCTGGAATAGCCGACCCGGTGACTGATGTCGGTGACGGTGAGCGAGGTCGAGACCAGGAGACGCTTGGCCTCCTGGATGCGCACGGCCGAGAGGAACCGGCCGGGAGAGAGCCCGGTGACCCGCTGGAAAACACGGGAGAAGTGGAACTTGCTGAACATAGCCGTGCGAGCCATGTCATTGATGGTGAGCTGCTCGCCGAGGTTCTCGTGCATGCTTTTTACGACTCGTAGGACGGCTTGTTCTATCGCGTTTTCCATTGCTCCTCCAGTGCGTTGGAGGTGTGGTGATAATTCGCTACGAATCAACGCGGGAGCACTCGTCATCGCGAGCCTCCATCACGTGATCCCACTCCGCGCAAGCGACTCACCCGAACGGGCTTACGGTGCGATATCCGGGGTGAATGACACTCGACGATGACGCATCTGTGGCACTTCGCCATGCAATCAGAATTGGTCGTCACCACCTCTTGCGACAACCCCTAGGAGCCCCCAGCCTGCCGATATCCGGTTTTTGCGAGTTGCGAAGCGGCTTGATCATTGGGTCCGGGACTTATGTCAAAGCAACTCAGAAGATGCGGCGAAGGCGTCCCTGGCTGAACGATGAACTGGTCAGCAGTCGATCGAGACGGACGAGGACCACGCCTATGCGGCCGCCAACTCCAGACGAAGAGCAAGCACAGACGATGACGCTCGAGGCGTTCGCGGACACGATCATCCCCGGCGAGAAGCGGTCTCCGGACGACAGGGCCGTCGCGGGAGTCTCCACCGGCGGCGGCGCGGTCGCGGCCGGCGCCCTGGAACTGCTCCGGTGGGACGCGACCGGGGTCAGCGAGGCGCTCGGCGACTTCGCGTCCTCGCTGGACGACCACGCGCGGGCGTACGCCGCCGAGCGGGGGCTCGACCTCGACGGTTCCGTGCCGCCGTTCGTCGCGCTGGCGTTCGAGGACCGTACCGCCCTTGTGGAGCGGCTCACCACGCCGGGCCATCCCGAGAAGGCGCTCTGGGTCAGTCTCGCCCTGTTCAGCAACATGGCCTACGACTCGGCGGCCCACATGCACACCGCCGACGCGATCGCCGCGGGACACCCGGGCCTGATCGCGCTGGGCATCGAGAAGCCCGATCCCGACGGGCTGTGGAGGTTCCCCGAGTACTCCTACGGCCGGCCGCTGGCCCGCCTGCATCCGGACACGACCCCATCAGGGAGCCCCGCATGACCAGCACCGAACGCACCGACGTCCTCGTGGTCGGAAGCGGCTTCGGCGGCGCGATCGCGGCCTACCATCTCGCGGCGGGCGGCGCGCGGGTCGTGGTGCTCGAACGCGGTCCCTGGCTGACGGGCAAGGACTTCGACCACGACTTCAAGCTCGGCTCCTCCTACACGCGGGCCTTCGACTTCGTCGTGGGCGACGGCATGAGCATCCTGGGCGGCAACTGCGTGGGCGGCGGCAGCGTCGTCTACTTCGCCGCGATGCCGCGGGCGCCGCGCTACACCTTCGAGCGCCACGGCAGCATCGGCAGGCGGATGTGGCCGGCGGCCGTCAGCCGTGACACCCTCGACCCCTGGTACGACCGGGTCGCGGAGTCGATCAACATCACCCAGCAGGACTGGAGCGACGTCTCCTACGCCGGAGGGCTGTGGGCGGCGGCGTGCGACCACGCGGGCCGCACGGCCAACCCGGTTCCGGTCGCCATCGACACGACCAAGTGCACCAACTGCAACTGGATGATGGCCGGGTGCCGCTTCGACGCCAAGCAGTCGCTGCTGTTCAACTACCTGCCCGCGGCGCTCGCGCACGGTGCGGAGATCCGGCCGCTGCACGAGGTGCAGAAGATCTCGCGGACCGACGACGGCGGCTACCGGGTCCACTACGACCTCATCGACGACGAGGACTACCGGATCCGCGGCGAGGGCGGCACGATCGACGCCAAGATCATCGTGCTGGCCGCCGGCGCCGGCGCCACGCCGGTGATCCTGCAGCGCAGCGAGGACACGCTCGGCACGATGCCCTCCGCCGTCGGCCGTTACTTCTCGGGCAACGGCGAGCGGCTCAACACCGCGATCCTCAACGAGGACCGGGTCCGCGACGTGCTCGGGCTGGACCGCGGCGACGGCCTGGCGTACGAGGCCAACCAGATCGGCAAGGGGCCGGTCGTGGCGAGCTGGGACCGCCTGGACGGCTCGCTGCCGGAGTACTCGCGGTTCTCGCTGGAGCAGCTGTACTTCCCGCCCGGCCTCGGCACCATCCTCGCGCAGGTCCCCGGCGCCCCCGGCGTGAGCTGGTTCGGCAAGGACAAGAAGGAGATCCTCAAGCGCTGGCGCTCCTGGCTGATCATCTTCCAGATGACCGAGGACGACAACGAGGGGGTCTTCGGCCCGCCTCCCGCCCACGGCAACGCCGACCGGCTGTCGCAGCAGATGCTCGGCGTCGGCCGCCTCAAGTACGACCCGACGCCCAACACGCTGCGCGGCTGGGCCGAGGCGGACGCCGAGGTCAAGGACATCCTGGAGCGCGACGGGCTGGCCGAGGTGGCGGCGTGGACCAACGACGTGGTGGGCGCCTACACCGTGCACCCGCTGGCGTCCTGCCGCATCGGCGACGACCCGGCGACCTCGGCGCTCGACGACCGTAACGAGTTGCGCGGCCACCCGGGCATCTTCGTCACCGACGGCTCGGCCGTCCCCGGCGCGCTGAACGTCAACCCGGCGATGACCATCGCCGCGCTGGCCGAGCGCGCCATCCCCGGCATCGTCCAGGCCGCGCGGGAGCGGGGCGTCGACGTCACGTACGGGGCGCCGGCCCCCGACGGCTCCACCAGCGGCCGGCACGGAGCCCTGCCCCTGGTGCCCAGCCTGCTGCGCCAGTAGGAGAGGAGCAGGCCATGGGCAAGCTGCTCAGCCGGGTGACACTGCCGGGAACGCTGTCCCAGGTTCGCCATGTCACCCCGGTACGGCCCCGCGAGGCCACAGGCCTCGTCACCAGGGTCTACGCACAGGTGGAGCGGGACTTCGGGATGCTCGCGCCGCCCATGCTCCTGCACTCGCCGGCTCCCGAGGCGCTGGCGGCCTCGTGGTCGATCCTGCGGGAGTCGCTCCTCGCCGGAGGGCTCGTCGCCAGGCCGGTCAGGGAGGCGGCCGCCACCGCGGTGTCGCTCGGCAACGCGTGCCCGTACTGCGTCGACGTGCACAGCGCGACGATGGACGGCCTGGTGCCGGGGCGCCAGGCCGCCGGGATCGTGAGCGGCGGCGTCGAGGCGGTCACCGACCCGGTCGTGGGCAGGGTGGCCGCGTGGGCGCGGGCGAGCGGCACACGCGAGAGCGCCGCCCGCCACGAGGCCCCGCTGACGGCGGAGCAGAGCAGGGAGCTGGCCGGGGTGGCGGTCACCTTCCACTACCTGAACCGCATGGTCAACGTCTTCCTGGGCGAGTCCCCGCTGCCGCCCGAAGTGCCGGCCCGCGCACGCGGCCCGCTCATGCGGTTGTTCGGACTCATCATGCGCCCGGCCGCCCGCAGGGCCGGAACACCCGGCACCTCGGTCGCCCTGCTCCCGGCCGCGCCGCTGCCCGAGGAACTGTCCTGGGCGGACGGGTCGCCGCACCTCGCCGGAGCCTTCTCCCGGGCCGCCGCCGCCATCGACGCCGCCGGCCGCCGCTCGGTGCCGGACCCGGTCCGGGAGCTGGTCGCCGCCGAACTGGCCGCGTGGAACGGCGAGCCCACCGGACCGAGCCGCGCGTGGGCCGCCCGCGCGGTGTCGGGCCTGCCCGCGGCGCAGCGCCCGGCCGGCCGGCTGGCGCTGCTCACGGCGATGGCGTCCTACCAGATCGACGGGCCGGTCGTCGAGGAGTTCCGGTCGGGCACGCCCGGCGACAGGGAGCTCGTCGAGCTCACCTCATGGGCCGCAATGGCCGCGGCCCGCCGGATCGGCGGCTGGATTCGCACCGGTGCCGCAGAACGCCGCGAAAGCGGAATGAATTCCCCGAAATGACGTCGCCGACTTTATGCCAGGACGCCGTACAGCAAAGACGGAGAAGACATCGGTATTTCTCCGGTGCATGCTGGATGAGGCGCATTTCATCCATTCTCGTGGACGCCCCCGCGCCCCGATGGATGTCCATTGCCGCGTTTCCGTCGTCGAATACGTGACGCCGGGCGATCGTGATCACAGCACCAACCGATTTCCATTGAGAGGACAGACGCGTGAGCGAGCTGGATGAAGTGCTCCAGGCACTGACCGCGGAGGGCGACGAGCTGGACCGAATCGTCGCCGGTCTCGATGCGTCGCAGTGGGAGCTGCCCACGCCCGCACCCGGATGGACGATCGCGAACCAGATCGCCCACCTCGCCTTCATCTTCCGCCTCGCCGGGACCGCCGCCTCGGACGCCGAGGCGTTCAAGGCCATGGTCGCCGGGGCGGAACACGACTTCAACGGCGCGGTGAACGCCGCGCTGGCGCTGTACGCCGGCGACACCCCCGAGGTCCTGCTCCGCCGGTGGCGTGCCGAGCGCGAGGACGTGGTGGCCGCGCTCGCCGCCGTGCCGCCCGGCCAGGTCGTGCCGTGGCTCGTGAACCCGTTGCCGCCCATCGTCCTCGCCTGCGCCGGCATCATGGAGCAGTTCGCGCACGGCCAGGACATCTGCGACGCGCTGGGCGTGCGGCGCGAGGCCACGGACCGTCTCAAGCATCTGGTCGTGTTCGCGGTGCTGACCAGGGACTTCGGCTACCTGTCACGGGGCCTCAACCCGCCTTCGACCGAGTTCCGCTTCGAGATCACCGCGCCCTCGGGCGAGCTGTGGGCCTACGGCCCCGAGAACTCGACGCAGCGGGTGAGCGGGCCCGCGGAGGACTTCTGCCTCCTGGTGACCAGGCGGCGCCACCGTGACGACCTGGCCGTCGTCGCGACCGGTGACGAGGCCGACCACTGGCTGGACATCGCCCAGTGCTACCGGGGCCCCGCCGGCGCCGGCCGTACTCCTGGTCAGTTCGCGACCGCCACGGTGTGATCAGCGGCCTTCGGCCCGGCCTGCGGGCCCCGGTCGAGGAGGACCCGCGCGTGCCTGTTCGCGCGACACAGGATCTGACCGGGCTCATGGGCTTTCATCCGCCCATGCAGCGGGAGTCCCTGGCCCGCTGAGCGCTCGGCCAGGGGCACGTCGGGAGGGCTGATGTATCCGACCACACTTCGCCGTGTCGCCATCGTGGGCAGCGGCATGATCGGCACCTCGATCGCGCTGGCGCTGCGGCGCGCGGGCATCCGTGTCGGGCTGTCCGACAAGGACCAGGACATGGTGGTGAAAGCGGAGCTGATGGGTGCGGGCGTCGCGCTGCGGCCCGGCGACCCGCCCGCGGACGTGGTGGTCATCGCCACACCCCCTTCCGCCGTCGTCGGCGTGCTGCGCGACGCGCAGGCGCGCGGCCTGGGCGAGGTGTACACCGACGTCGCCAGCACCAAGGGCCGCATCGTCGCCGAGGCCGAACGTGCGGGGTGCGATCTGACCACCTACGTCCCCGGTCACCCGATGGCCGGCCGCGAGCTGTCGGGCGCGTTCGCGGCCCGCGCGGACCTGTTCGCCGGCCGGCCGTGGGCGCTGTGCCCGCACCCGGCGACGCCGCCGGAACCCCTGCACATGGTGGCCCAGCTCGCGGCCGCGTGCGGGGGAGAGCCGGAGTTCCTCGCCCCCCATACGCACGACCGGATCGTCGCCGCGGCCTCGCACGCCCCGCACCTGGTGTCCGCGGCGCTCGCCGCCGGATTCGCCGGCGTGGACGAGAGCATGCTGTCGCTGGTCGGCACCGGCCTGCGGGACATGACCCGCGTCGCCGCGGGCGACCCGGCACTCTGGTGCGACATCCTCGAACAGAACGGCGAGGCCGTCGCCACCGTCCTGGATTCGGTCGTGCGCGACCTGGCGGAGGCCGCCTGCGCGCTCCGCGCCGGGAACGGCGAGGGCGCGCCGGGGATGCTGGTCGACCTGCTCAGCCGCGGCAACCACGGCAGGGAGCGCATCATGGACCGCTGCCGGGCCGCTGCACGCGTCTGAACATCAATGGCGGGGGAGTCCTTACCGAACCCTGCCGGGCCGCTGCGAGCGTCTGAACCGCGGAGGGCCGCACGACAAAGAGATCCGGGCGGTGGGCCGTACGGCCCACCGCCCGGATCTCTTCTTGCGTCGCGTCAGTGCGCGCCGGCTCCGGCGGGCACCGGGGCGGTCAGGCGGACCGGCAGGCTGCGGTGACCGTTCATGATGAAGGTCGGCAGGGGCTGCAGGTCCGTCGGCTCGACGGCCAGGCTCAGCTCGGGGAAGCGCTCGAACAGCGTCGAGAGGCCGATCGTGGCCACGGTGCGGGCGATGCCCGCGCCCAGGCAGAAGTGCGGGCCGTAGCCGAAGGAGACGTGCTCCTTGTCGGCGCGGGTGATGTCGAAGCGGTGGGCGTCCTCACCGTGGAGGGCGGGGTCGCGCCCGGCGGCACTGTAGTTGATGAGGATCGGGTCGCCCTGGGGGATGGTGACCCCGTCCAGCTCGATGTCCTCGACGGCGTACCGGAGCGGCAGCTGCGCGAGCGGGGACTCGACACGGAGCGTCTCGTCGATCACGTCGTCCCAGGAGGCCTGGCCACTGGTGACGAGCGCGAGCTGCTCGGGGTGGGTGAGCAGCGCGGTGATCGCGTTGTCGAAGAAGTTGATCGTGGTCTCGGAACCGGCGCCGAGGATCGCGAAGATCGTGTCGGTCAGCTCGGCCTCGCTCAGGCGCGAGCCGTCCTCCTCCTGGGCGGCGATCAGGTCGCTGGTGATGTCCTCGCCCGGGTTCGCGCGCTTGGAGGCGATGAGGTCGGCCATGGCGTCCCGCCAGCCGCCGAGGATGGCGGTGGCCTGCTCGGGGCTGACCGTGGTGTCGATCATCAACTCGATCACCTTGGCCGTCTTGGCGAGGGCGTCCTCCGACATCCCGATCAGGTCGGCGACGAGCCTGGCCGGCAGGGGATAGGCGAACCTCTCGCGAAGGTCGACCACCTGGCCGGGCTCGGTGGCGGCGAGCCCGTCCAGGAGCTGGCCGGTGAGCTCCACGATGCGCGGGCGGATCGCCTCCACGCGCCGCCGCGTGAACGCCTTGCCCACGAGCTTGCGCAGGCGGACGTGCTCCTTGCCGTACGCGGTCACCATGTTGTCCATGGCGATCCAGCTGATCATCTCCCAGTCGGGCGGGATCTCGCCGTTGATGAAGGCCGGCCAGTGGTTGCGGGCGTTCTTGGTCACACGCGGGTCGGTGAGCAGCTGCCTGATGACGGCGTAGCTGTTGATGGACCACGCCTGGACACCGCCGGGGAGCTCCACCAGGGTGGCGGGGCCCTGCGCGCGCAGCCTATCCGCCTCGGCGTGGATGTCCTGGCCGGTGGGGTCGAGGGCGACGGGGCAACGTTGTTCCATCGGATGTCTCCCGGAATCTCGTGGGTAGAAATCAGGATGCGGACACAGCGACAGGAAACAACCGACAATACGAGTGGTCACCGAGGTGAATGCCTGTGCGGCGGCCATATCGATAAATGTCCGCGCATCCATGATCTATAGGTAATTTTACGTCGGCGGACCGTCCGGGAAAAGGCGCCGGAGCCGCCGGGAGCGAATTCAGCAATCCGGAAGAGAAATGGTGGGCGCTCAACACGCACCGGAAGCTCCGCCCGACGTGGATGCGGGGAAGCGGCCCGGATAAACGGCCATATTTCGGGCAAAGAAGAGCCCGGCCGGGGCGGCGGGGTACCGTCCCGGCCGGGCCAGGGGTCATGTCCGGGTTCCGTAAGGGTCCGGGTCTTCTATGAGGGTCCGGGTTTCTGTGGGTCCGGGTTTCCTGGGGTCCCGGTTCCCGTGAGGGTCTGGGTTTCCATGGATCCGGGGTCCGTAAGGGTCCGGGGTTCCCGTGAGTCTGGTTTCCGCGGGTCTGGTTTCTGTGAGGGCCGGTGGCGGGGGGCCGGGCCGGCCCTCGAGGGTGGACCTGTCGGTATCTAGATGGACGCCTTCGAGTACTCCGGCTCCTGGGGCTCCGGGGTGGGCTCAGGAGCGGCGGGCTCCTCCGCGGGCGCCTCGCCGGTCGCACCCACGTGCCGCAGGGCCAGCGTGGCCACCACGGCGAGGGTGACGGCGATCGCCGCGCTCGTCCCGGCCGCGGAGTGGAGCGCGGCGGTGAAGGCGTCGCGGGCGGTGTCGAGCAACTGGGTCCCGAGCGGGGCCGGCAGCTGGTCCGCCACGGCCACGGCACCGGCGATGGACTCGCGGGCGGTGTCGGCCGCCGCGGCGGGGACCCCGCCGGGGACGGCACCGCTCAGCTGGCCATGGTAGACGGCGGTGCCGATGCTTCCCATGGTGGCGACGCCGAGCGCGATGCCGAGCTCACCGCCGGTCTCGGACATGGCCGCCGCCGATCCGGCCTTCTCGGGGGGAGCCACGCCCATGATCAGGCCGGTGCCGAGCCCCGCCATCGGGCCGGCGCCGAGGGCGGCGACGTACAGGCCGCCCAGGAGGAGGGGCAGCCCGGAAGGACCGTCCGCCTGGGTGATGAGCAGGTAGCCGATCGCCGTGACCACGAGGCCCCCGGCGATGGCGTAGGCGGGCCGGACCCGGCGGGCGATGATCGGGGCAGCCTGCAGGCTGATGATCGTCGCGACGGTCGAGGGGACCAGCCAGAGCCCCGCGTTCAGCGGCGAGAGACCCTCGACCGCCTGGAGGTACAGGTTGATGAGGAGGTAGCTCCCGCTCATGACCCCGCCGAACACCATGATGCCGAGCGCGGCGCTGAAGGAGCGGTTACGGAACAGGCGCGTGTCGAGCAAGGGGTTCGGCAGCCGGCGCTGCCTGCGGACGAACAGCACGCCGATGACCACGCCGGCCACGATGGTCGCGATGGGCGTCACCTGCCAGCCGCTCTTGGCCAGCTCCTTGAGGCCGTAGATGACGGGCAGGATGGTGCCGAGGGACAGCACCACGCTGGTCACGTCGATGCGCCCCGCGTCGGGGTCGCGGTACTCGGGCAGCAACCGGGGTCCGGCCAGCAGCAGCACCGCCATGACCGGCACGCTCAGCAGGAACACCGAGCCCCACCAGAAGTGCTCCAGCAGTGTCCCGCCGACCACCGGGCCGATCGCCATGCCGCCCATGAAGCAGCTCATCCACACGGCGATGGCGGTCCCCATCTGCTTGGGGTCCTGGAACATGTTGGCGATGAGTGCCAGTGTCGAGGGCATGAGGGTGGCCCCGGCGATCCCCATCAGAGCCCGGCTGGCGATGAGCATCTCCGGGCTGGTGGAGTAGGCGGCCAGCAGCGAGACCACCGCGAAGGCGGCGCCGCCGATCAGCAGCAGCTTGCGGCGGCCGACCCGGTCGCCCACGGTCCCCATCGTGACGAGGCAGCCCGCGATCAGGAATCCGTAGATGTCCGTGATCCACAGCTGCTGTGTGCTGCCGGCTCCGAGGTCGGCGCTGAGCTGGGGCAGCGCGAGGTACAGAACGCTGAGGTCGAGGGCCAGCAGCAAGGTCGGGAGCGCCAGCACGGCCAACCCGATCCACTCTCGCGGCCCAGCCCGCACACCGGACCCGGTCTCGGGATTCGCATCCATTAAAAGATCCTTCCGTCTCTTGTGTCCGTGCTGTCATGACAAGGGGGTCGTGCTATGGAGAGAAAGGTTGTCAAACTCACTGGCAGACATGTCAGTCATATCAGTTCGGACCTCGGACGGGCTTCTTCCAGATTGCGGAATTCAGGTGACGGCCATTGGCGGCGAGGGTCTGACCTGGGCAGATGTTCTGATCATGTGCCCTGCTACATGGAACTGTTATAAAAGGTGTTCCCTGACCCGCGAATAATATGGTGATCTATGAAGTTGGCCCTGGATAGAAATATTTCCGACATAACATGAAATCTGACAGAAAAGTGTAGAGTAAAGTGATCGTCGCCCGGCTGGAGGGGGTCCGTGGCACCTCCGGTACGCGGGTTCACGCCGCACTTCTGGAGATGCGTCGCGGCACGCGTGGGTGTGACCCTTGCCGCATGACTGAATTCGACGGTAAGACCGTGCTCATCACGGGTGGTGGCAGCGGCATGGGCCTCGCCACCGCCCGGCAGTTGGTCGCCGCCGGCGCCAATGTGGTGCTCGCCGGCCGCAGTGCCGACCGCCTCTCGACGGCGGCCAAGGAGCTCGACTCCGACGACCAGGTGCTGGTCGTTCCCACCGACGTGGCCAGCGTCGCCGACCTCGACCGGCTGACGGCCGAGATCCAGGAGCGGTTCGGCCGTCTGGACGGCGTGTTCGCCAACGCCGGCACCGCCCGGTTCTCCCGTACCGCGGACGTCACCGAGTCCGACTTCGACGACGTCGTCGGCACCAACTTCAAGGGTGTCTTCTTCACCATCCAGAAGTCGCTGCCGCTGCTCACCGACGGTGGATCCGTGGTGATCAACACCTCGTGGCTGGTGCAGCGCGGCATGGCCTTCACGTCGGTGTACGCGGCGACCAAGGCCGCCGTGCGCAACCTGACGCGCACGCTCGCGTCCGACCTCGCCCCCCAGGGCATCAGGGTCAACTCGGTCAGCCCGGGTTACATCGTGACGGACATGTTCACCAGCATCTCCAGCACCGAGGAGGCGCAGGAGTTCTGCCGCAGCCAGGTGGCGCTGGGCCGGCTCGGCCAGGCCGACGACGTCGCCGACGCCGTCCTCTACCTGCTGTCGCCTCGCGCGGGGTACATCACGGGCCAGGAGATCGCCGTGGACGGCGGCCTGACCACCTCCATCCCCCTCTGATCCGCAAGGCTCCCGCCTTTCGCCTCCCGCCTTCCCTTCGCCGCGCCTCCCGCCTTTCCCTCCCGCATCCGCGATGCGCCCGCGCGTCGCCCGGCCCACGGCCTGGGCGACGCGTCCCCACCGCTCCCGAAGCACGGAGGTACGCCATGCCCATCCCGCACGACGCGGTCGTGTTCGACTGCGACGGCACCCTTGTGGACACAGAGACCTCCTGGAGCAAGGCCTACTACGACCTGTTCGAGCACTACGGCGTCCACCTCGACTCGATGGCACGGTGCCGTCTGGTCGGCCTGCAACTGCGCGAACTCGGGCACGCGCTGGCCGAGCTGCTCGGGCACCCCGCCCCGCCGGAACAACTCGGCCGCACCGTCTACGACCTGGTGCGCAGCAACGCCGACGCCGGCGTCGAGGCGCTGCCCGGCGCGGTCGAGCTCGTCAGCGCCCTGTACGGGACCCGGCCGCTCGCGATAGCCACCAACACCCCCCTCGAGATCGTCACGGGGTACCTGGACGTCATCGGCATCCGCGACGCCTTCGACGTGGTCGTGGACTGCGTGACCGCCGGGGTCCCGAAGCCGTCCCCCGCCCCCTACCTGCACGCTTGCGCCTCGCTCGGCGTCAGGCCCGGCAGGGCGATCGCCGTGGAGGACTCCGCCAACGGCGCGCTCGCTGCGCGGGCGGCGGGCATGTACGTGATCGGCGTCCCCTCGCACACCGAGCTCGAACTGGACGCCGACCTGCGGGCCCGGAGCCTCCTCGATCCCGTGGTGTGGGACACGATGGGCCTGACGGCCGCCGCGACGCCGGTCGGCGTCGGGGCCGTGCGGTCACCAGCCTGATCTGATGGCGTCCACGATGTGGGCGCGGTCGTCCTCCGACAGCCACCACCCGACGGGGATGTGGACCACGCGCTCGTGCACGCCGTCCAGGCCGGGGAGCGCGGAGTCCCCCGGCGACAGGCAGGTGTGCGTGTCGTTGCGCCGCACCACCGCGCTGACCGTGACGCCCGCGGCGGCCATCTTCCGTATGAACGAGGCGCGGTCCTCCACCTTGACGGGATACAGCCAGAACGAGGACTCCTGGCCCTCCACCCGTGCGGTCGGCTCCAGCCCGGGAACGCCGGCCAGTTCGGCGTCGTAGAACGCGGCGTTGCGCCGGTGCTCTTCGACGCGGTCGGCGACCGTCCGCAGGTTCGCGAGGCCGATGGCGGCGTTGATCTCGTTCAGGTAGAAGTTGTAGCCCCATTCGGGCACGTCGTAGGCGCCGTTGACCCGGTCGGCTCCTCGGTCGATGCCGAAGAACCGCAGGGCGAGGGCGCGCGCGTGCAGCTCCTCCGCGGGCAGGACGATCATGCCTCCGGTGCCGCAGGCGAGGTGCTTGGTGGCGTGGAAGCTGTACACGCAGATGTTGCCGTGGTTGCCGAGCGGACGGCCCCGGTAGGTGGTGCCCCAGGCCTGCGCGCAGTCCTCGATGACCGCGGGACGGTGCCCGTACGCGGCCTCGGCCTCGTCGAGGATCCGGCTCAGCCGGTCGAGGTCCACGGGATGGCCGGCCCAATGGACGACCATGACGGCCCGGGTCGCCGGCGAGATCTTCTTGGCCAGGTCGTCGAGGTCGACGTTCAGCGTGGCCGGGTCCACGTCGACCCATCGGATGCGCAGGCCGTTCGCCAGAATGGCCCAGTTGGTGGCCTCGAAGGTCAGCGGCGTGCTCAGCACCTCGCCGGGCTCGCCCGAGCCGCTCGCGGGCGGGGGACCGGTCGCGAGCCGCAGGGCGAGGTGCAGGCCGGAGGTGCCGTTGTTGAGCGTCGCCAGGTGCGGGTTCCCGACGTGGGTTCGGAGGGCGTCTTCGAACCGGCCGACCACGGGGCCGTGCCCGAGCTGGCCGCTCTGGATGACCTCGGTGACCCGGTCGAGGGCGTCCGGAGCTATCGCGACCTTGAATAGGGGGATCATCGCCTGCTCCTCGTGCGTCCGGCCGGCCGGTCGCCGTCCGTTCAGCGCTTGGTGCCCACGAACAGGCCGCGGCCCGCGAGGATGTCGTCGCGCTCGACGTACTCCACCGTGCAGCCCGCGCGCTCGAACGCCGCCACGTATTCGGCGGGCTCGAACAGGGTGAAGACCTGGACGTGGTCGAAGTGCCGTATGCCGGCCGAGTCGGCCACGATGTAGTGGGCCTCCTGCCGGACCGAGTCGCCGACGCGCACCGACCGCGCCACGCGCGCCACCGTGCGGCCGTCGGCGCGGATGATGTCGTCTCCGATGTGACCGTCGCGGAACCTGCCGGGGAAGTACCACGGCTCGACGATGAGCACGCCGCCCGGCGAGACGTGCCGGGCCATGGTCGCCACCGCGGCGTCCAGCTCGGCCGTCGAGGCCATGTAGCCGACGGTGCTGTACAGGCTGCACACGGCGTCGAAGGTGCGGCCGAGGTCGAAGTCCCGGATGTCACCGCCGTGGACGGGCACGTCCGCGAGCTTCCTCCTGGCCGTCGCGCGCATCGTGTCGGACAGCTCCACGCCTTCGACGTCGCCGAAGATGGCCTTCAGCGTGGCGAGGTGCTCGCCGGTTCCGCAGGCCACGTCCAGAAGCGAGGCGGCCAGAGGGTTGCGGTGACGTACGAGGCCGGCGACGACCTCGGCCTCCTTCGCGTACTCCTTGCCCCGCCCCTGGTAGAGGAAGTCGTAGACCTCGCTGACCTCTGCGCCATAGACGTTTGATCCCCGAACGGACGTATCTGTGGTCATCGACGTCTCTCCACTTGGTCGGGTAAGAAAGGCTCGATTTCAGCTGGGCAGCCATGAAGCCATGAAAGCCATGATGCGAGCCTCCACTCCGACCTGTGTGGGACGCATCTTCTGGAGTGCGGATCAGGGGCCTTCTGCGAATGGCACGGCACTTTCGGAGAAGGCCCGCATCGGGTCCGAGGTTAGCCTGAATTGCATGCAGAGCACCTGTCGGATTTGTGGCGGCACGGTCTTGACATCCATTGATCTGGGGCGGCACCCCCGGGGCAACGGATTCCTCCTGCCGGAGGAGGTCGAGAACGAGTTCTTCTTCCATCTGACCGTCGGTATGTGTGATGCCTGCACGATGGTCCAGCTCCAGAGTGAGGTGCCTCAGGAAATCAGGTACCACGATGCGTATCCGTACCATGCATCGGGATCGGCGGTTCACCGCCGGCACTTCGAGCAGAACGCCCGTCACTTTCTCGACACCGAGCTGACCGGTCCCGACCCTTTCATCGTCGAGATCGGGAGCAACGACGGGGTGATGCTCGCGACGATCGCGCAGGCGGGCGTGCGGCATCTGGGCGTCGAGCCTTCCAAGGAAGTGGCCGAGATGTCCATGGCCAAGGGCGTCCGGGTGCTCTCAGAATTCTTCGACGAGTCCACCGCCGGCAAGATCCTCTTCGAGCACGGCCCGGCCGACGTCGTCTTCGGCGCCAACTGCATCGCCCACATCGCCCACCTCGCGTCGGTCTTCCGCGGGGTCGAGACGCTGCTCGCCCCCAACGGGGTCTTCGTCTTCGAGGAGCCCTACCTGGGCAGCGTCGTCGGACAGGTCGCCTTCGACATGATCTACGACGAGCACTCGTTCTACTTCGCGGTCCGATCGGTCCAGGCCATGGCGGCGCGGTTCGACCTGGAGCTCGTCAACGTCGAGCCCCTCGCGTTGCACGGCGGGACGATGCGCTACACGATCGCCCGGCCCTCCATGCGCACGCCCACGCCCGCGGTGGGCGAGTGGCTGGCCAAGGAGAAGGAAAGCCGGCTGGGCGAGAAGAAGACGCTGGAGCGCTTCGGCGTCTCGGTCGAGCGCATCCGCGACGACCTCAACGCCCTGCTGCGGAAGATCCACGCGGAGGGCGGGCGGGTGGTCGGATACGGCGCCCCGGCCAAGGCCGCCACGGTGACGAACTACTGCGGCATCGGCCCCGACCTGGTGCCGTTCGTGTGCGACTCCACGCCCTCCAAGCAGGGACGCCTCGTGGCGGGCTCGCACATCCCGGTGCGGTCGCCGGAGGAGTTCCGCGCGGACTACCCGGAATACGCCCTGCTCTTCGCCTGGAACCACGCCGAGGAGATCATGGCGAACGAGAAGGAGTTCCGCGAGCGCGGAGGACGCTGGATCCTCTACGTCCCCGACGTCCACATCGTCTGAGAGATCCCGGCGATGGTCCGGGGCCGGCCGCGGTCAGGCCGGCGGCCCCGCCCGCCGGCCTTTCCCGCCGCCCTGCCGGCCTTCGCGCCGCCGTGACGGCCTCGCGCCGCCCCGCCGACCGGCCGCACGTCCCCGGCCGGCGGGGCGGCTCCGTCGTGGGACGGCCCCGAATCCGCGCGCGAGAGAGCCGTTCAATTCGGTCGAGGGCACAGTCAAGCAATCGTGGAGATGCGGCGGCGCCGTTTCCGCGCGAATCATACGCGTAGAGAGTTCTATTTTTCGCGAGCCGGCCGTCCGGAAGTACTGGGTGACTGGGACGCCATCCGGTGACAGGAGACCGAGATATGAGTGGGCGCGGGCCGTGGTCCTCGCGTTGCTTTTCGGCCTACGTGGATCACCGGCCGCAAAACCATCGAGAAAGAGGAGTCCTCACCTTGACAGCGTCATCCGTTGAATCGAGCGCGAAGCCGGAGCGCTCACGCGATCTGCCGGCGCTGACGGGAATGCGGTTCCTGGCCGCGCTCGCCGTCTTCCTGTGCCACGCCGTTTTCCCGTTGACCCCCGGCAACCAGACTCCCGCCGTGCCCTACAGCGACCCGACGCTCACGGAGAACCTCATCTGGTTCTTCTCTCCGAGCGGAACCATTGGGCTTTCCTTCTTCTTCATCCTGAGCGGGTTCGTCATCACCTGGTCGTCCCGTCCAGGACAGCGCACCACGGCGTACCTGCGCCGCCGCCTCGTGAAGGTGTTCCCCAACCACGTGGTCACCTGGGCTCTCGCGATGCTGCTGTTCGCAGGGGCGTACACCCCCTTGTTCGGCCTGCCGAACCTGTTCCTGGTGAACACCTACTCGTCCAACCCCGAATACTGGGGCGGGGCGAACATGCCCGCCTGGTCGCTCACCGTGGAAATGCTCTTCTACCTGTTGTTCCCTCTGCTGATCATCCCGATCAGGCGGATAGCCGACAGCCGCCTGTGGCTGTGGGCCGGGGCCGCGGTCGCCGGCATGGCCGCGATCTGCGTCGTCACGCTCTGGCTGATCCCGGACGCGCCTCGCTACCCGGGGGAGGCGCTCTCGATGCCGCAGTTCTGGTTCAGCTACATGTTCCCGCCCGCGCGCCTGATGGAGTTCATCTTCGGCATGATCCTGGCGCAGATCGTGATGCGGGGCCGCTGGCCGAGGATCGGCCTCGCCCCGGTGCTCGTCCTGCTGGTGATCGGGTACGCCGCCGCGCTGACGGTGCCGTCGCCGTTCATGCTCTTCCTGGTCACGGCGGTTCCCTTCGGTCTGGCGATCGGCACCTACGCCTCGCGCAACCTGGACGGCGTTCGCACCGTGATGGGCAGCAGGCCGATGGTCTGGCTGGGGAACGTGTCCTTCGGCTTCTTCATGACCCAGGGCGTGGTGCTGTTCTGGCTGCGGCCCACGGTCATCGGTGAGGCGTCCTACGGCCTGCTGGGCGGCACCGTGCTGCTCATCGGCCTGATCGCCATCAACATCGTGGCCGGCTGGCTGCTCTTCAAGCTGGTGGAACAGCCCACGATGCGGCACTGGAGCCGGTCCAAGAAGCCCGTCGCGACCGTGCCCCAGGTGCCGGTCGGCGCGGTCGAGCAGGAGGTGCCGAGCCCGAAGGTCCCCGTCTGACGCCCTGCCGGTGCGGGCGTGCCGATCCACGGAAGGCCGCCCCGCCCCGGTCCTGTACAGAGAAAAGCGATCGGCCCTCGCGGTGGAGTCACCACCGTGAGGGCCGATCACGCAGGTCGCCCGCAGGAACGCGTCAGGCGGCACCGCTGTCGGGGAGCGCCAGCCACCAGGGATTCTCCCGCGCCCAGGCGATGGTCCTGGCGAGCCCGTCCCGCAGGGAGGTCCCGCATTCCCAGCCGAGGACGTCGCGCGCCTTGGCGTTGTCGGGGATCCGCCGTGACAGGTCCTCGTAGGCCGCCCCGATCTTCTTCCGGGTGTCCACCGAGACCGTGGCCGACGCGGTGCCGGACAGGTCCGCGATCAGCTCGATGGCGTCGCCGGCGGTCGTCTCGACCATGCTCCCGAGGTTGAACGACTCACCGGCGGAACCCGGGCCGTCGGCGGCCAGCAGGGTCCCCTCGATGGCGTCGCCCACGTAGGTGAAGCACCGGGTCTGCGTGCCCTGGTCGTAGGTCACCAGGGGCAGCCCGTTGAGCGCGCGGTGGACGTTGCGGCTCAGGATGTACGCCGGGCGTTGCCCGGGGCCGTAGGCGTTGAAGTAGCGCACGATCGTCGTCGCCAGCCCGTGCTGGCGGCCGAACGCGAAGGTGAGGTGCTCGGTGAGCGCCTTGGCGGAGGAGTAGGTCCAGCGGTCGACGGAAGTGGGGCCGAGGACCCGGTCGGCGTCCTCGCGCCACGGCACGGCGGGGTTCTTGCCGAACACCTCGCTCGTGCTGGCGACGACGACCTTGGCGCCGGCCTGGGCCGCCAGTTCCAGCACGTTACGCGTGCCGGTGAAGTTGATGTCGATGACGTCCAGAGGCCGGGCCAGATACTGGTCCACCCCGACGACCGCCGCCAGGTGGTAGACGACGTCGGTCCCGGCCGTGATCGCCTCGGCGAGGCGGTCCCGGTCGCGGATGTCGCCCTGGATCTGCCGGGCGTGGGCGCGGGCGAGCCGCTGGTGCTCGGGAAGCGGCCCGCTGTCGAAGACGGTCACCTCGTCGCCGCGGGTGATGAGGCGTTCGACCAGATGGCCGCCGATGAAGCCGGAGCCTCCGGTGACGACGGCGCGGGCCGCACTCACCGGCCGATCCCCTGGTAGACGTAGCCGAGACGGCGCAGCGAGGCGATCTTCTCCTGCGGGAAGTACGCGCGCCCGTCCAGGACGAGGCAGGAGGTGGTGACGGGGAGCTCGCCGAAGTCGATGTCCTCGAATTCCCTGTGCAGGGTCATGAGGGCGAGGCAGTCGGCGTCCTGGACGGCCTCGTGCAGGGTGGCCGCCGGCTTGAGGTCCAGCAGTTCCTCGGCCAGCACCGGGTCCACCAGCGGGTCGAACACGCGAACCGTGGCACCGGCCTTCTTCAGGGCGGTGACGGCGCCTTCGACCGGCGTCGCGCGCAGGTCTCCGGTGTCGTTCTTGAACGCGAGGCCCAGCACCGCGACCGTCGAGGTGGCGGGGTCCTTGCCGAGCCGCAGCAGCCCGTCGGTGATCTGCTGGGCCGTCCACTCCGGCATGCCGGTGTTGACCTCGCGGCCGATCGGCGCGGTGAGGATCTCAAGGCCGTGCTCGCGGGCGGCCCGCCACACCATCCACGGGTCCTTGACGAGGCAGGAGCCGCCGACGCCGACGCTGGGCAGCAGGATGTTCACCTTGCCGCCGCCCTTGGGCACGGTGTTGGCGGCCGAGATCACCTCCAGCACGTCCACGTCGTCGAACAGGGCGCAGAACTTCGCGAGCTCGTTGGCGAGCGCGATGTTGAGGTCGATCCACCAGTTGTCGGCCAGCTTGACGATCTCGGCGGACTCCGGCGAGCCGAGCTCCGACACCTCGACGTCGAAGGTGCGGCGCCAGAACTCCGCCGCGTCCTTCGTGCTGTCGGCGTCCATCCCGCCCACGACGATCGGCAGCCTGCGCAGTTCGCGCAGGGCGGTGCCCTCGGCGAACCGCTCGGGCGTGAACGCCAGCCCGAAGTCCTGGCCGCAGACCAGGCCGCCGGCCTCCAGGATCGGCAGGACGAGCTTCCTGGTCGTTCCGGGGGGGACGGTGCTCTTCAGCACGAACAGATGGCCCTCGCGCACGTGCCGGCTCAGCTCGAGGCACGCTCCGCGCAGTTGCTCGTCCACCAGGGAGCCGTCGGCGCGCACCGGCGTGCCGACCGCGATCAGCACCACGTCGGCGGCGCGGATGGCGGCGTAGTCGGTGGTCACCCGCAGGCGCCCGGACTCCATCCCGGCGGAGAGGAGAGCGGGGAGCCCGTCCTCCTGGTAGCGGCAGTACCCGCTCGACAGCTCCTCGATCAGCCGCGAGTCGTTGTCCACGCCGATGACATCACAGCCACGGTCGGTGAGGATCGCGGCGAAGCACGAGCCGACATAGCCGAGGCCGACGACCGCCACTTTGGGACTTTGATGGTCACGTAGAAAACGCATGAACGCTCCCGTCGAGAGTGATGACTCGATCGCTGGGGGTCAGGGCGCGGCACTTTGTTCTCGCGCGGGCATCGACCGCCCTGGGTCGTCCCCTCTGGCACATCGTCAGGGGCGTCCCTCCGAAACCGCATCTCCTGGATTGCGAGGGCGTAACAGCGTGTGCATCACCAGGTCTCCTTCCTCGCCTCACCGCACTTCAGGAGATGCGGCGCGGAGGGACCGGAGACGATCCTGTGGTGGTGTGACCGGAGAGGGTGCTCTTCTGTTCTCCGGCTCGGACACCGCCGGATCGTTCTCGCGTCCGGCCCGATCCGGGCCATGAGCGGTCCGCGTGCCGCGGCAGGGAGTCCACCGGCACCGTCGTCCCGGAAGCACGAGCACCGGCATGTCTGGAAGACCATCGAGCGCTGTCGACCCGACGACTGAGGGACCGGAGATGAATGACCACAAGGCACGAGTCCTCGAAGAGGTCCGCAGGTACCACCAGGACATCCAGGCCGAGGCGGAGTTCGTCCCAGGCGTCACCGAGATCTGGCCGACCGGCGCGGTGCACGACGTGGAAGACCGGGTGGCGCTCGTCGAGGCGGCCATGGAGCTGCGTGTCGCGGCCGGGCAGAAGGCCCGCAAGTTCGAGTCGGTGTTCGCGCGCAAGCTGAAGCGGCGCAAGGCGCTCCTGACCACCTCGGGCTCCTCGGCCAACCTGCTGGCCGTCTCCGCCCTCACCTCGCACCGGTTGCAGGAGGTGCGGCTGCGCCCCGGCGACGAGGTGATCACCGTCGCGGCGGCCTTCCCGACCACGGTCAACCCGATCCTGCAGAACGGCCTCGTGCCGGTGTTCGTGGACGTCGAGCTCGGTACCTACAACCCCACCGTCGACATGGTGGCGCAGGCCATCGGGCCGAAGACCCGGGCGATCATGCTGGCCCACACGGTCGGCAACCCCTTCGAGGTCGCCGCGATGGCCGAGCTCGCCGCCGAGCACGAGCTGTTCCTCATCGAGGACAACTGCGACGCCGTGGGCTCGAAGTACGACGGCGAGCCGACCGGCACGTTCGGCGACATGACGACCGTGAGCTTCTACCCGGCGCACCACATGACGATGGGCGAGGGCGGCTGCGTCCTCACCTCGAACCTGCTGTTCGCGCGCATCGTGGAGTCGCTGCGCGACTGGGGCCGTGACTGCTGGTGCGAGCCAGGCGAGAGCAACACCTGCCTCAAGCGCTTCAGCTACCAGATGGGCACGCTGCCCGCCGGCTACGACCACAAGTACATCTACTCCCACGTCGGGTACAACCTGAAGGCCACCGAGCTGCAGGCCGCCCTCGGCCTCAGCCAGCTCGAGAAGCTCGACGACTTCTGCGCGGCGCGGCGGCGCAACTGGCGGCGGCTGCGCGAGGGCCTCGACGGCGTGCCGTACCTGCTGCTGCCCGAGGCGACGCCGCGCAGTGACCCGAGCTGGTACGGCTTCGTCATCACGTTGGACCCGGAGGCGCCGTTCACCACCGCCGAACTGGTGGACTTCCTGGAGAACCGGAAGATCGGCACCCGCCGCCTGTTCGGGGGCAACCTGATCCGTCACCCCGCCTACGCCGACCAGCCGTACCGCGTGGTCGGAGAGCTGACCAACACCGACATCATCACCACCCAGACCTTCCACGTCGGGGTCTACCCGGGGCTGACGGACGAGATGATCGATTACGTCGTCGCCTCGATCAAGGAGTTCGTGGAAGTACGCGGGATGAACGTCACCGGGAGCGCCTCGCTCGCCGTCTCCTCGGTCTGACCGGCTTCCGCACCACCCGAGGCGGACGGGCCTCGGACCGCCCGACCCGCGACCGCAACCCCACGAGAGATGCCACGTTCCAAGGAGATCGCAATGCGAGTCATGTTAACCGTTTGGCCTCATATGGCCCACCTGTACCCGGTGGTCCCGTACGCCCAGGCGCTGCAGAACGCGGGGCACGAGGTCTGCGTGGCTTGCCCTCCCGGTACCGCCGAGCACATCACCGCCGCGGGCCTGACCGCGGTCGTCTGCGGCGACCCGGCGCCCAAGTCGCTGGAGAGCTGGTCGAGACCCGATCTCGTGACGGACATGGAAGAGATGGAGCGCCTGGCGAAGGTGCTGGAGATCGACCCCGCCGAGCGCGACCACTGGGACGTGTACTACCAGTTCCTGCTCATCGGGGTGCGGTTCCACCTCCCGCCGGAGCCGAGCGAGGACAACGTGAGCCTCATCGAGTTCGCGCGGAGCTGGCAGCCGGACCTGGTGCTCTGGGACCCGTGGTTCCCCGCGGGCGCGGTGGCGGCGCGTGCCTGCGGCGCGGCGCACGCGCGGATGCTCATGGCCCCCGACTACAGCGGCTGGGCGTTCGAGAGGTTCGTCGAGCACAACGGCCGGGCCGGTGTCACCCCGGAGGACAACCCGGTGGCGGCGGCGATGCGGCCGCTGGCCGAGCGGTACGGCATCGAGGTCGACGACGAGATGCTGGTCGGGCAGTGGACCATCGACCCGATGCCGCGCGAGATGCGCCTGTCCGCCGACATCTCCTCGATGCCCGTCCGGTGGATTCCCTACAACGGCGGGGCCGAGAAGCCGGAGTGGCTGTACGCGCGGCCGGAGAAGCCGCGCGTGGCCCTGTCGCTGGGCGTCTCGACCCGTGCCTACAACAAGGGCGAGTGGCGCACCCCCAAGATCCTGGAGGCCGTGGCCGACCTCGACATCGAGCTGGTCGCCACGCTGAACGCCGACCAGCTTGAGGGACTGCCCCCGATCCCCGGCAACGTCCGCACGGTCGACTACGTGCCGCTCGTCCAGCTCCTGCCGACCTGCTCGGCGAGCATCAACCACGGTTCGAGCGGCACCTTCTGGGCCTCGCTGGTCAACAAGCTGCCGCAGCTCGTCACCGACACCGACGAGCCGCAGCGCAGGATCGTCACCGGGCAGGGAGCCGACACCGAGTTCTCGATCCCCCAGAGGCACATCCTGTCGCCGATCGCCGCCGAGTACGTCACCAAGCACGGGGCGGGCATGCGCCTGAACCACCAGACCCAGTCGGCCGAGGAGATCCGGGCGCAGATCGTCAGGGTGCTGGAAGAGCCGTCCTTCAAGGCGGGCGCGACGGCACTGTACGACGAGTGGCAGGCCAAGCCCGAGCCCGCCGGCATAGTCCAGGACCTGGAGAAGCGGACCGCCCAGCACCGGCGGCGTGGCTGAGCCGGGCCATGCCTTCCCGACGAGAGGGACGGTGATGAAGGCTCTTATCCTGTCAGGCGGGTCCGGCACCCGCCTGCGTCCTTTCAGCTACTCGATGCCGAAGCAACTCATCCCGATCGCCAACAAGCCGGTGCTCGAGTACGTGCTCGAGAACGTGCGCGACCTCGGCGTGCGGGAGGTCGGCGTCATCGTCGGGGACCGGGCGCCCGACATCGCCGATGTCATCGGCGACGGCGCCCGCTTCGGCCTGCGCGTCACCTACCTTCCGCAGGACCGCCCGCTCGGCCTCGCGCACTGCGTGACGCTCGCGCGCTCGTTCCTCGGCGACGACGACTTCGTGATGTACCTCGGCGACAACATGCTTCCCGACGGGGTCGGCGAGATCGCCGCGGAGTTCCGGGCCCTGCGCCCGGCCGCGCAGGTCGTGGTGCGCAGGGTCGCGGACCCGCGGGCCTTCGGCGTGGTGGAGCTGGACGAGCGGGGCGCCGTGCGGCGGCTGGTGGAGAAGCCCCGCCGGCCGCGCAGCGACCTCGCCATGCTCGGGGTCTACTTCTTCACCGCCGCCATCCACGAGGCCGTGGCCGCCATCGAGCCGAGCCCCCGCGGCGAGCTGGAGATCACCGACGCGGTCCAGTGGCTGCTCGGCCACGGCGCCGAGGTCAGGGCCAGCGAGTACGCAGGCTACTGGAAGGACACAGGGCAGGCCGAGGACGTCCTCGCGTGCAACCGCCACATGCTCGCCGGGCTGCGTCCCGCCGTCGGGGGAGAGGTGGACGCCGCGAGCTGGGTGGAGGGCCAGGTCGTCATCGAGCCGGGGGCCCGGGTGGTGCGCTCCCGCATCGAGGGCCCGGCCATCATCGGCGCGGGCACCGTGGTCGAGGACAGCTACGTCGGGCCGTACACCTCCATCGGGGACGACTGCACGCTGCGTCGTACCCACCTCGCGGACTCGATCGTGCTCCGCGGCGCGCTGATCTCGGAGGTCTCCGGCCTGCTCGGCTCGCTGATCGGCCGCTCGGCGGTCGTCGGCCCGGCGAGCCCTGGCGAGGCGAGCCACTGCATGGTGGTCGGCGACCACACCCGGGTGGAGATCGCCGCCCTGGGCGCCCGGCCTCCGACGCTGGCGGCCACGGCCACCTCCGCCGCGATGGCGGGCATCTGACCCGCACTCCTCGCCACGACCAAAAGCGCCAGGGCTTCCTTCAGGGAAGTCCTGGCGCCGTCGTTCGGGTGCGGCTACGCGCCGCCGGCAGGGGACACGCGTCGGTTCAGCGTCTTCGCGAGCCGCCCGTCATCGGGCTGACACATGCCCCCGCCTGCTCACCGCTACTTGGCGGATTCCTTTTCCTTCTCGGCCGGCTTGAAGCGGAGGATGGTGATGCCCGTGCTCAGGGTCTTCGCCTCCAGGAGCTCCAGAGGCGCGTTGGTGCCCTCCAGGGCCAGCAGGCCGCCGCCGCCCTTCGGCTTGCCCACCAGGATCGGGTGGACCCAGATTTGGAGCTCGTCGAGGAGCCCCTCGTCGAGCAGCGAGTACGCGAGCCGGCCGACGCCGTAGATCAGGATGTCCTTCTTGTACTTCTTCTTGAGCTTGGACACCTCCTCCGCGACGTTCTTGCTGATGATCGTGACCGGGCCCCATTCGGCCTTCTTGAGGGTCGTCGAGACGACGTACTTCGGCAGGGTGTTCATCTTGGTCGCGAAGCCGTCCTCGTCGGGCATGTTGGGCCATGCCTCGGCGAAGCCTTCGTAGGTCTCCCGCCCCAGTAAAAGGGCACCGGTCCCTTCGACCTGGTTGCCGGCGTACTCGCCGGCCTCATCGTTGAAGTACGGCATCGACCATTCGGGATTATCGATCACCCCGTCCAGGGATGCGTATACTACTGCGACTACTTTACTCAACGGAACCTCCTATTGTTTGTTGTCAATAGCCTATCCGACCAAAAACAGTACCGAAAGTCAACGCCGATGATGCGCTCCTGTGGGGATTCATGTCCGCCTCGGCCGCTTTCTGCCGATTATGCAGCGGATTGGCGAAGACGCCCATCGATCGCAGCGTTCCGGCGATCGATATGCGCCGGCATCCGGCGTCGAAAATGATTTTAGAGCACATCTTCCAGGGGTAATACCTGTACGCCGCTCATGCCTTTCCACTGGTTTCCGGCGCTCAGCCGGCCGCCGACGCGTTGGGCGAGATGTCATCACGGAACAGGCCGGAGGGGTCGACTCGCGCGCGGACCCGGTCGGCGGCGACCATCTGCTCGTGGCCGAGATGGCCCTGGGGCTGCTCGTAGCCCTCCACGAAGCTGGGCGCGGTCCGGCCGGTGTCCCAGGGGGAGAGCGCCTGGCGGATGACCGCGCAGTGGCGTGCGATCTCATCGACGGAGGCCGGGCCGTCGACCACTCCCGCGCCCGAGTAGGCGTAGTGGGCATCGAAGTGGTCGAGCGCGCCGCCGGCGGGGTTCGGGACGGAGTACGCGCCGCCGAGCTGCCGCAGTCCCGCCGCGATCAACGGCGAACCGGAGCCCTCGCCGGTCACCCGCAGGAACTCCGCGGCGCCTTCGTCCCCGATCTCGTCGAGCAGCATGTGGTCGCCGTGGATGGCGATGGGATCGGAAGGATCCATGTGAGCCTCCAGCACGGCGGACGGCGTGGTCGACTGCCAGGTGTCGAGCACCGGCTCGGCCACGGCCCGCAGCGGGCCGAGCAGGGCCTCCGCGTGCCGCTGGACGGCGGGCAGGTCGTCCTCGGTCTCGCCGAGCACCACACCGTCCACGCACAGTACCGGCCCGCCCGTGAGTGCGGCCGGGATTTCGGGGATCGGCGGCAGGTTCATCACGCGCACCGAGGTCGTGACCTCCCAGGGCGCGTCCAGGGTCCACCGGCGCCAGGTCGACAGCAGCCGCGCGGCCTCGGCGAACGTCCAGAACGCCGCTCCGGTGATCACTCTGGCGGCGGGGAACAGCCCGATCTCGATGGCCGTGACGACGCCGAAGCCCCCGCCTCCGCCGCGCAGCGCCCAGAACAGCTCCGGGTCGGAAGTGGCGTCCACCCTGCGCAGCTCGCCGTCGGCGGTCACGAGCTCGATCGCCCGTACGCTGTTGGAGGCGACCCCGACCTTCCTGCCGTAGAAGCTCATCCCGCCGCGCAGCAGGTAGCCGACGACGCCCACGGTCTCGGCCGAGCCGTGCGGCGCGGTCAGGCCGTAGGGTGCCGTGGCCGCGACCACCGCGCCCCACGGTGTTCCGGCGGGGACGCGCGCGACGCGGCGTGCCTCGTCGACGTCGACGCCGCCCTCCATCCGGGTGCGGATAAGCACGGCGTCGTGCATGGGACGGGCCGTGGGAGAGCCGTGCCCGGTCGTGTGCACCCGGACCGACAGCCGATGCGACTCCGCGTAGCGGATCGCCGCTCGTATCTCCTGGACGTTGCGCGCGGTCACCGCGGCCGCGGGCCTGGCCGGCGCGGCGAGGTTGAAGACCTGTGTCGCGCTCTCGAACGCCTCGTCTCCGGGCAGCGCGATTTGCGTATCCCGCTCGTCGACTGTGGTCATGAGTGACGTGCCTCCAGCTCGGCGGTGGGTGCGGTAACACGGTGGACAACGGTCGTGCTCTCACGTTGGGCCGTGTGCCAGCCTCACACGGGGCCACCGGCCGCGGCATCTCCTCGATTGCGGTGTCGTCCCGCGCCGTGACGGGATGCGGGGATCGGCGTGACGGCCCTGGCAGGACGGCACTTTCGGAGATGTGGCCAGGGCGTCCTGCGCTCACCATGAGTTGCAGGTGTTCCCGGCGGGCCCCAGCCGGCCGCGTCAACCCGCCCACAGTCATATGGCCGCTCGATGGGAGCGACGTGTTCATGGGGAATGAAGTCATAAGTCCGGCCGACGTCGGAAAGCACTACGACGAGCAGTCGCCCATCGGAGATGAGCTCCGCGACGGCCAGCTGCACATGTGGTACTGGTACGACGAGGATGACGGTGCCCCACTCACGGAGGCCGTCCACAGGATCAGCCGCAAGGTCACCGGCACGATGGGCCTTCGCGCCGGCGAGCACGTCCTGGACGCGGGGTGCGGGCCGGGGGCCACCGCCGTCTATCTCGCCGACACCTTCGGCGTCCAGGTCACCGGGATCACGGTGAGCGCATTCGAGCTGAAGAAGGCGAAGAGCAGGGCCGCTGCCGCCGGCGTGAGCGACATGGTGCGCTTCCAGTACGGGGACTACACCGAACTCACCTACCCGGACGAGTCGTTCGACGCCGTGCTCGCCCTCGAATCGCTGCAGAACGCCCCCGATCCGCGACAGGTGTTCAAGGAGTTCTTCCGGGTGCTCCGCCCCGGCGGCCGGGTGTCGTTCTCCGATTTCAGCCTCGAATCCTCTTCCGATCCGCAGAGGGTCGCCAAGTTCATGGCGAGCCTGAAACTGCACACGCTGCCCACGCTGGCCGAATGGCTCGACCACGCGCGCAGCGCCGGTTTCGAGATCGAGGAGTACACGCAGTGCGGCCCGCGGGTGTTCGGCAGGAAGGCCAAATACCTCAAGGCCGCGATGGGCCGCCGCCAGGAGGTCGCCACCAAGTTCGGCGAGGACGCCGTCGCGGGATTCTCCCAGTCGCACCTGGGCTTCTTCGCGCCCAGGAAGCACCAGATCGGGTACGTGATCGTCTCCGCCCGCAAACCTCGCCGTTGACAGGGCACGCCGTCCCGCGAATCGGTCGTCCGGCGGGCGGGCGGGGCGACGCCGGCCAGGCGGCCACATCCCATCATGAAAGGACGCGCACATGAGTGTTTCCACGGCCCATTCCACGGTGGCCGAACTGGTCAGGTCGTTCACCGACGCGGACCCCGGCCGCGCAGGAGCGGAGTACGGGCCGCTGGTCAAGGCGTTGTGGAACGACGGCGCCCTGACCGGCCTCGCCCTGCCCGCGGTGCCCGAGCTCGTGGCGCAGCTGGCCGAGGTCGACGACGAGCGGAAGGGACACCTGGTCGTCCTGCTCGGCCTGCTGGCCGAGGCGGAGTACCCGGCGGCAGGCGAGGTCACCGCCGCCGTCCGGGAAGGGCTCGACCTGTACCTCGACCTGTGGAGCCGCAGCCCGAACGGGGAGCCGCTGTCGACGGCACTGGCCTACCTGGTGGCGCACTTCCCCGACGACCGTGACCGTATCCTCGCCGTCGCGGCGGGGCGGGAGCTCGACGCGGACGACCTGACCCGCCTGGAGCGCGCCCTCGACCGGCTGGACCCCGACAACCCGGTCCTCGGAAGGGTCTTCCCCTCCCCGGCCGTGTGGGCGCTGATGGACGGCGACGAGCGGGAGTTCGACCAGAGCTGGATCAGGGCGCTCCCGGCGGAGCAGATCCAGTCGAACTGGGAGAAGGACACGCGGACGGTGCTGGCGCACGCGGGCGCGAAGGCGTACTGGGCGGTGTGCAACGGGACGCCGGCCCCCGTGGTCACCGGTTCTGTACCTCCCCGCGATGCGAACGAGCCGCTGCCCGGCCTCGACGTGGAGGCGTTCGGCCGGCACGCGGACGCGTTCCGCTGCCCGAGCTGCCACGCCGGGCTGGACTTCGCCTCCGAGGGCATCCGGTGCACCGGATGCTCGACGGAGTACGCGGTCGCAGGTGGCATCCTCAACCTTCTGGAAGGCGCCGAGAGGAACGGCGACGACTTCCTCTACAGGCTCGCCGAGATGCCGAGCATGGGGCTGTTCTACGAGGCGTACGCCCGGCCCAACTTCCTGCGGATCGCCGGCGGCAACTGGGGCGGCCAGGTGACGCCCGCCGACGAGAAGAGCTACATCCTGGAGCACGTGCGTCCGGTCGCGGGACCGGTGCTCGACCTCGCGGCCGGCGCCGGCACCTGGACGGCCATGCTGACCGAGGCGGTCGGCGCCGAGCGCGTGATCGCGCTCGACATGTACCCGCCCATGCTCTCGGCGCTGCGCAGGAAGCTGGTGGAGGTGCCGGCCGTCATGGCCAGCGCGGCCGTCCTGCCCTTCGACGACGCGAGCCTCGGCGCGGTGATCTGCTGGAACGCCCTGCAGGCGTTCCCCGACCACGCCGCGGCGGCGATCGCCGAAGTGGGCCGGTGCCTGCGGCCTGGCGGCACCTTCACGCTGCTGACCTTCAACATGGCCGAGGACCCCATCGCCCGTTACTTCCAGGCCTCGCACTACTTCCCCGGCCACCAGGAGGGGATGCAGCTCTTCGAGCCCGGCGACATCAAGCGGTGGCTGACCGACGCGGGGCTGGTGGTGCACGAGGAGTCCCGGCCCGGCACCTTCATCATCATCACGGCCCAGCGGCCGGAATGAGGGCGGCGCGCCCGGCGCGCCGCGAGACATCTAGTCGATCAGTAATGGAGCCGACATGACCACCGACCAGGCTTCTCCCAGCTCCGCTGGGACCGCCGAGTACTACGACATCTCCAACCTCATCCTCATCGAGGTGTGGGACGAGAACTTCCACCAGGGGTACTGGCACTCCGAGGATGACGAGAGCTCCAACCGGGTCGCCGCCGAGCGGATGACCGATCTGCTCATCGAGAAGTCCGAGCTCGGCCAGGGAGGCCGGGTGCTCGACATCGGATGCGGCATCGGCACCTCCGCCTTCCGGCTGGCCGAGGCGACGCCGGCCGAGATCGTCGGCATCTCCAACAACCAGGCCCAGATCGACGAGGCGAACCGCCGGGCGGCCGAGAAGGGTGTGGCCGACCGCGTCTCCTTCGCCTACGCCGACGCCCTGGACCTGCCGTACGCCGACGACTCCTTCGACGTCGTGTGGGTGTTCGAGTCGCTGATGCACATGAACCGGCTGCTCACCCTGCGCGAGATCGGCCGCGTGCTCCGGCCGGGCGGCCGGGTCGTCCTGACCGACCAGCTGCGGACCGGCCCGATGAGCGAGGAAGACGACAGGTCCGTACGCAGCTTCATGGAGCAGATGCAGGCCAGCCCCCTGCTCGACCTGGACGGCTACCGGGCGCTGGTCGCCGAGTCCGGGCTGGAGCTGGTGGAGCTGCTCGACATCAGCAAGCACACCAAGAAGACCACTCACCGCGTGATCGCCGCCATCGACGAGCGCTGGGACGAGCTGGTGGCGCGGTACGGCGAGGAGATCGCCCCGCTGCTCGAGGTCTTCCGGTCCCCTGTGGGGCTGGTGCCGCAGCTCGGCTATCTCATCGCGGTGGCCCGCAAGGCGAGCTGACGGCACGCCGTCGGACACCTGATCGGCGAGTCAGAGGGAGATCGGGCGGTCACGGGGGAGACCCCGGGGCCGCCCGTCTGCGTTGTCCGGGGTCAAGGGTGACAGGGGGTCACGACGGCGGGCCGTCACGGCATCGACGGCCCGCCGTTCACGTCCTTTGAGGCTCACGGCATCGGCGGGCCGTCCAGGTCCTTGGGACCTCGCCGGGGCCGGACACCGTGGCGACGGCCGGCGCCGTCGTGGCGGATGTTCCCAGAGACGGGTACGGCCACCCGCCGGCCGGAGCCGGCGGGTGGCCGTAAAGAGACTGGGTCAGCCGTTGAGCTTGACGACCTTCTCCAGGTCGGCGGCGGAGTAGTCGCGTCCCGCCGCGGCCTCCGCGAAGTGCTCCACCCTGAGGCTGGTAGGCCTGCTGAGCCCGCCGTCGAGGCGGTCCGCGTGGTAGTCGTCCAGGAGCATCTGCGCCTCGATGGTGGCCTCGGCGAACCGTGCGACCGGGTCGACGCCGCGGGACAGCACGTCCCCCATCGCACGTGTCATGACGTCCTGGTTCCCGGCGAAGTCGCCGAACAGCGCCCCCTCCGAGATCGGCACGCCGCTCACGCGGTCACGCTTCCGGTACGCGCGGGAGGGGAACTTGTTGACATGGTCGCTGGCCACCCGGTGGTAGGGGTGCTGCTCGAACCAGCCCTCCTCCTCCAGCAGGTCGAACGAGGCCTGGGTGAGGGGCATGAAGCTGTTGGCCTTGTGCCGGTCGGCGGCGTTGCGCGGGTTGTGCATCCACATCAGGAAGGCCAGCGCCCCGTCCTGGGCGGCGTCGTCGAGACCGTTGGCCATCCACAGCGAGGTGCCCGCGACCGCGTTGCCGACGTAGGGGACGTGGCCGTTGAACGGGAACACCCCCACCTTGATGCCGAACCCGTTCATCTTGGCGGCCTGCACCATGTAGTTCACGTCGTTGGAGGAGGAGATCCTGATCGCGACCTGCTGGTCCGCGAACGCCTTGAGGGTGCCGGCCCAGTCCGGGATCTTGCCGGTGTACAGGTAGTGGCCCTTGGCGTGGAGCTGCCGCCACCAGTCGACCCAGGTCAGCATCTCCGGCGAGGAGAGGTCGGCGACGGTCGCCCGGCCGGTCCTGCCGTTGTGGTTGTTCACCAACAGCCCGCCCTGCGAGGCCAGGGCCTGCTGGAAGAACAGGCCGTGGTTGGACCAGGTGATGGCGTGGGACGGGCCGTTCGGGATCTTGGCGACGGCGTCGCAGACGGCCTCGACCTCGTCCCAGGTCTGCGGCAGCTCCTCCACTCCGGCGGCCCGCAGCAGGTCGGTGTTGGCGAAGAGCAGGCTCGTCGTGCCGACGGTCGGGATGGAGGTGAGGTCGCCTTCGTAGGTGTAGTAGTCGCGCAGCGCCGGGATGATGTCATCGATCACGACCGGCTCACCGAGGATCTCGGTGCGGCCGTTGATGGCCTTCTCGATCGAGGTGAACAGCGGCTCGCCGTTCGGCGCGATCGCGTCGCGGGCCGCCTGCCCGACGTAGAAGTAGTACTCGGCGATGGCGGGAGCCCGCCCCTCCGCGGCGGCCTGCGCGACCTCCAGCGGGAAATGCCAGAAGTTCTTCCCATGCACCTTGATCTCGTACTCGGGATGCCTTCTGTTGAATTCCGCGGCCTGATCGTGCCACCGGTCCATCCAGCCCGGAAAGGTGAGGTCGGGTACCCAGACATCGACGACGATTTTGCTCTTCACTCGATTCCTCCTGCTTTCAGGGCATGGCGTCCCGATCGTTCACGCGTGCGCGAATCGGTCCCTCGCGTTCATCGCCGACAAGTGAGCGGCTGGACCGTTCGGCAGATAGCCCAGGGCGGCACCCGAGTAAGATCATCGGGAAACACGGTTTCATCTTGAATGATTTCCTCCGCGCGAGGCGGACGCATCTTCGCGATTGCTCTGTTCCACGCCGGGCGGGAGGGCGACACCGAAAAGGGCAGGACCGGCACCGCCGGTCCTGCCCTTTCCCGCTCGTCGCTGGGGGTCCTCGCCGTCCGCGTCCGCCTGGTGGCTCAGGCCTTCGCCAGGTGCTGGACGAGGGCGTCCAGGAAGCCGCCCCAGCCCGCCTCGGCCTCCTCGACCTTGTCCTCGGGGGTACCGGTCTGGCTGAACACCATCTCGGTCTTGCCTCCGAGGTCGGTGAAGGTGATGACCACCAGCTCGTCGGCGGCCACCTCGGCCGCCTTGGCCTTGGCCTCGGCCTCGGGGTCGGCGGCGTCGAGGAAGGCGAACACCAGCTTCTCGGGCTCCGTGACCTCGGTGTAGATCCCGAGGAAGGGGTACTCGGCGCTGCCGTCGTCGGCGACCATGGTGGCCTTCCAGATGCCGCCGGGCCTGACGTCCATGGACACCGTGTCCACCGGCGTCGTGAATCCCTCGCCTCCCCACCACGCGGCGAAGCGCTCGGGCTCGGTCCAGGTCTTCCACACCGTCTCGCGTGACGCGTCGAAGGTGCGACTGATCGCGATGTCGCTCATCGTGCCGTCCTTTCCGGATCTGCCGGGAGGGGTCAGAGCCACCCTCCCAGAACCGTTGGTTCCGCTCCAGTTACGTGGTGCACATCTTTGAGCGGCCCACCCGCACCGGCACCCGGTGGGCACGTCCTCCGCCGGGCCGTACGCGCGCGCACGCTCGCCGGTTCCCGCGATGGCGAGATGCCCACCGATCCGAGCCTTTCATCGGTTGCGGCCCGTGTCTTCTTCCAACGTGCGTTTCCGTGTCGCAGCGGGACCTGAGAGGCGCCCGGTTCGCGGGGGCGTCACATCGCACTTCGGGAGATGCGTCGTGAAGCGGGTGGATGTGACGCTGTCTTGAGCCGATCACCCTGAGACAAAGGACCTGCGGCATGGCAGTCATCACGAACGTTCGCGAACAGGGAATCGCTCTACCGCCGGACCTGGTTCCCACGCCGGAGGACATCATCGCCAGGGCCGAGGCGATCGCCCCATCGCTGATAGGGCGGCAGGCGGAGACCGAGGAGCGCACCTTCTACGCCGAGGACACCCACGAGGAGTTCGCCAGGGCCGGCCTCTACCGGATACTCGTCCCCCGCCGCTACGGCGGTTACGAACTCGGCGTCGACACCTTCATGCGCGTGGTGATGACGCTCACCCGGGCCTGCCCCTCGACCGGATGGATGTACTGCCTCGGAGCCGCGCACGCGCTGGCCGTGGCCACACTGTTCGACGAGCGCGCCCAGGCCGAGATCTTCGACGGCGACTTCATCTGTCCCGCCACGATCATGCCGGGCGGCACCGCCGAGCGCACCGCCGACGGGGACTGGGTGATCAACGGCATGTGGAGCTACTGCTCCGGTTCGCCCTACGCCACCCACTTCCTCGGCCACGTGCTGGTCTCGCCTGCGGAGGGCGAGCCGCCGGTACCCATGCTGTTCATCGCCCCGCGCAGCCAGTGGAGGCGCCTGGACGACTGGGGCGGGCAGCTCGGCCTCAAGGGCAGCGGGTCGCACAGCATCGTGATCGAGAACGCCCGCATTCCCGACTACTTCACCATCGACACCCACCTGAGCCAGGTGACCGTGACCGAGGGCACGCCGGGGCTGGCGCTGCACGGCAACCCGCAGTACGGAGGCGGGCCGCTCAGCTTCATGATCCTGGAGAGCGCCGTGCTCGCGGTGGGCATGGCCTTGGGCGCGCTCGACGCCTACGAGGACCTCATGCGGTCGCGGACGACCTCGTTCCCGCCGATCACCGGCCGCGCGGAGAATCCCGACTTCCAGTACTGGTACGGCCAGGCGGCCGGCATGATCGCCACGGCGGAGACCGCCATCACCGGCGCGCTCCAGCAGTGGATCGACACCTGCGCGCGCGGCTCGGCGGCGTTCACCGGCGAGCAGGAGCTGCGGCTCGCGGGGATCGGCCGCGAGGTGGTCAAGCTGAGCTGGAACGCCGTCCAGCAGTACCTGTTCCCGACCGCCGGCTCCAGCTCGGTGCGCAACGGCGAGCGCGTGGAGCGCGTGTGGCGGGACATGTCCACGCTCCACACCCATGCCGGAGTCTCGATCTATCTGTCCAGCATGGCCAGCCGCGAGTACGCGATGGCGCGCTTCGGCATCGTGGACCCGCATTTCTGATCGGATGCCGAACCTTCGCCGGCCGTGCCCGTCCCCGGGCGCGGCCGGCGGCGTTCCGGGACCCAGCCCCTTCCGCCGGTGATTTCCCTTTCCTCTGGACGGTTCTCCCTTTCTCCATGAGAACCGGAATCCGCAGGGCCCGGCGTCCTTTCAGGTCACCGGATTTCCAGGGGAGCCGGGCGATAAATGCGTCGCCGCCGTGCCGCAGCATTCCAGGAGATGCGGTGGGGAGCGGCCGGGCGTGACGATGTACCAGTGAGGACCGATACGAGCGGCCGGTGGAATTCGGGCGAGTCGTAAGGTCCCCGGGGACAGGCAATGGCTGGTCATATACGACCGTCGACAGAAGCCGCGCAGCCGACCCCCGATGCAAATTCGGAATTCCGAGGAGGTAACCCGTAATGGGCGATGTGTCAGGGACTCGCGCGGTGGTGCTCGGTGGAAGCCTTGCCGGACTGTTCGCGGCCAGAGTGCTCTCCGATGCCTACGACGAGGTGGTCATCGTCGATCGCGACGAGCTGATCGACGTGGAGGGGCCGCGACGCGGCTGCCCGCAGGGACGTCACATCAACGGGCTGATGACCCGCGGCCAGATGGCCATGGAGGAGATGTACCCGGGGATCACGACCGAGATCTTCGACGACGGCACGCCCCAGGGTGACCTGGCGGGGACCGTCCGCTGGTACGCCCTCGGCAAGCACCTCAGGCAGGAGCCCGCCGGCATGATCTGCGTCGCCGCCAGCCGGCCGATGCTGGAGAAGCACGTCCGCCGGCGGACGGCGGCCCTGGGCAACGTGACCTTCCGCGAGCGGCACGACATCCTCGGCCTGGTCGCCACGCCGGAGCGCAGCAAGATCACCGGTGTCCGCGTGCAGAGCATCGCCACCGACGGCGGCGAGGACATCATCGACGCCGACCTCGTCGTCGACGCCACCGGCCGTGGCTCCCGTACCCCCATCTGGCTGGAGGACCTGGGCTACCAGCGGGTCGTCGAGGACCGCAAGAAGATCGGTCTCGGCTACGGCACCCAGCACTACCGGCTGCGCACCGACCCCTACGACGGCGACCTGTCGATCAACACCATCGCCCACCCCAAGCTGCCCCGCGGTGCGATCTTCACCAAGACGGACGGCGGCCGCGTCGAGCTCACGGTCTACGGCATCCTCGGCGACCACCCGCCGACCGACCAGCAGGGCTACTTCGAGTTCGTCAAGTCGCTCGGCATCCCCGAGATCTACGAGGCCGTCATCGCCGCCGAGCCGCTCGACGAGCCGACCGCGTTCCGCTTCCCGACCACCCTGCGGCGCCGGTACGAGGACATGGACCGCTTCCCCGACGGCCTGCTGGTGGTCGGCGACGCCGTGACCTGCTTCAACCCGATCTACGCCGGTGGCATGACGGTCGCGGCGCTGTCCGCGCTGACCATGCGCGACCACCTGCACAGCGGCGCCGCCCCGCAGCCGCTCCAGTACTTCCGCGACCTCGCGCGCGACGTCATCGACCCGCCGTGGGAGGTCACGCACGCCGTCGACCTCGGCTTCCCCGGCGTCGAGGGCAAGCGCACGTTCTCGATCCGCATGCGGCAGGTGATGACCAACCTCATCTACCGGGCGGGTGCCCGCGACAGCAGGGTCACCGCGGCCTACTTCCGCGTGGCCGGCCAGGTGGAGCGGCCCGAGACGCTGATGCGGCCGAAGTTCCTCCTGCGCGTGCTGCTGGGGGCGGCGGGCCTGTCCAAGGTCCGGGAGGCCAAGGGCCACTGGACCTGGACCGGGGAGAAGGCGAAGGTCCCCGCCCTCTGAAGGTCGTCTCACGTCGCCGAACCTCGAAGGGAACATGAGTGACCGAGGCATCTCGTACCCGTGGGTCCCACCCCTGGCGAGCCGTGACGTCCCACGCACAGGACAGGGCGTGGTTCCTGGACAGGCTGGTCCCCGGCTCGCCGGCGCACACCCTGTCCAGGGCCTACCTGGTGACCGGCGAGCTGGACCTGGAGGCCCTGGGCGCCGCGTGGCACGAGGTGACCCGCCGGCACGAGATCCTCAGGACCACCCTGGCCGAGACCGGCGGGCGGCCCGTGCAGGAGATCGCCGCCGCGGGCCGGGCCGCCGTCCCGTTCACCGATCTGGGCGCGCTCGCCTGGCAGGCCGAGCGGTGGCGCGCCGAGCAGGCGGCCATGCCGTTCGACCTGGCGACGGGGCCGCTCGCCCGGGTGGCCGTCGCGCGGGTGGGCGCCTCTCAGTACATGGTGTGCCTGCAGACGCATCGGGCGGTCAGCGACGCCCGCTCGATGTCCATCCTGGTGGACGAGGTCTCCGCGTGTTACGCGGCGGCGGTGGAGGGCCGGTCGCCGGCCGGCTCCCTTCTCCCTCTTCCGTTCCAGTATGTCGATTACGCCCGCAGGCAGCGCCGGCGGCTGGACACGCCCCGGCACCGGCGCGTGCTGGACTGGTGGGTCTCGGCACTGACGCCGCTCCCACCCCCGCCTGCCCTGCCGGTGGACCGTCCGCGCCCTCCGGCGCCGTCACTCCAGGAGGGTGTGGCGCGGTTCGACTGGGGCGAGGACCTCGCAGGCGCCCTGGCCGGGTTCTGCCGGGCGGAGGGGAAGCCCGCGTTCGCCGTCCTGCTGGCGGGATTCCAGGCGCTGCTCTGCCGCTACGCCGGTGAGCAGCGCGTGGCGGTGGGCGTGCCGGTGACGGTTCGCCCCGGCGACGGTTTCCGCGACCTCATCGGCCCCTTCGAGAACCTGCTGGTCCTCCCCGCCGACCTCTCGGGCGGTCCCACCTTCCGTGAGCTGACCGGGCGGGTGGCCGCCACGGCGGCGGGGGCGCTCGACCACAGAGGGCTTCCCTTCGACCAGCTGGTGCGAGCGCTGAACGCCGATCGGGACCCGCGGCGGCTCCCGCTGTGCGACGCCGTGTTCGTCTACCACGACGCCCCCGAGTCCGAGCTCAGGCTCCCCGGCGCCGAGGTCCGGCGCCTGCGGGCCGATGACGGCCTCACGGGCGCCGACCTGACGCTGACGGCCGACCGGCCCGGCTCCTCGGTCACCGGATCCCTGCGGTATCGCGAGAGCCTCTTCGACCACGCGTCCGCGCGGCTCATTCTCGGCCAGTTGCGCACCCTGCTCTCCGCGGCGCTGCGCGAGCCGGACCTGCCGGTCGGCGAGTTGCCGCTGGAAGAGCCGCACAGCGTGCTCGCGGCCGTACGCGAGGCGGACCTGACCGGCGCGGACATCCCCGAGCGGCCGGTCCACGAGCTGGTGCACCAGTGCGCTCGGCGTGACCCGCACGCGGTCGCGATCGCGACGGACGGCTACACGGTCACCTACCGCGAGCTGGAACGCGAGGCGGCGGCGGTGACGCTGGCGCTGCGTGCGCTCGGCGGGGTCGAGGGCCTGCCGGTCGCCGTGCGCATGTCATCCGGGCCCGGCCAGATCGCCGCGTCGCTCGGAGTGCTGGACGCGGGCGCGCGCCTGGTCTGTCTCGGCGCGGGTGACACGGGCGAGCGCGGCAGAGCGGTGCTCACCGACCTGCGGCCGGCCTGCGTGGTGCTGGACGGCGAGTCGGCCGGCGACGAGCTGGCCACCTGGTATGTGGAAGAGTTGGGCGGCCGGCTGCTCGACATCACCGGACTGGACCGTGACGGCGACGTGCCGTCCGCTCGTACCGAGATGGGCGAGCCGGCCTACGTCACCTACACCTCAGGCTCGACCGGCAGGCCCAAGGGCATCCCCCAGTCGCATGCCACCTTCGCGCAGTTCGTCACCTGGTTCGCCGGGGAGTTCGGCATCGGGCCGGGCGCGCGGGTGGCGCAGTGGGCGGCACCGGGGTACGACGCGAGCCTGGTCGAGGCCTTCGCGGCGCTCACCGCGGGCGCGACGCTGTGCCCGGTGCCCGACCGGATCAGGGCGAACCCCGAGCGGATCGCCCTCTGGCTCTCGGCGGAACGGATCACCCACTTCCAGACCGTCCCGAGCTTCGCGCGGCGGCTGCTCGGCGTGGTCAACGAGCGCAGACCGGTGGAGCGGCTCATCGCCCTCGGCCATCTCCTGCTCGCGGGCGAGGCGCTGCCGGGAGAGCTGGCGAACGGGCTGCGCTCGGCCTTTCCCTGGGCGCGGCTGGTCAACATGTACGGACCGACCGAGTCGATCCTGGCCACCTGGCACGAGGTCGCCGGTCCGGCGCACGGAACGGTGCCGATCGGCACGTCCATCCCCGGGCGCCAGGTCCTGGTGCTGGACGAGCGGGACCGGCCCTGCCCGCCGGGCGTCACCGGTCAGATCGTCATCCACAGCCCTTACCTGACCCCGGGTTACGCCGGCGCCGCCTCAGGCGAGGTCTCCGCCTTCCGCCCGGTCCATGACCTTGCGGGATCGGAAGGGAGCGTGGGCCGCTGGTACCGGACCGGTGACCTCGGCCGCAGGCGGTGGGACGGCACGCTGGAGTTCGGCGGGCGCAGGGACTTCCAGATCAAGTTCAACGGCACGCGAGTGGAGCTCACCGACATCGAGGCGGCGCTGGCCGATGAGGAGTCGGTCGCGGAGTGCGCGGTGGTCCCGGTCGCCGACCCCCAAGGGCTGGTGACCCGCCTGGTGGCGTACGTCGTGCCGCACGCGACGGCGGTGGAGCAGGAGGTCGCGCCGGCGAGCCTGTGGCGGGCCGGGCTGCGCCGCCGGTTCGGCAAGTCGACGCTGCCGGTGTCGTTCACCACCTTGAGCGAGCTCCCGCGCAACGTGGGCGGCAAGATCGACCGGCGCGCGCTGCCGGACCCCGCCCGTTCGCTCGCCGGAGCCTCCGGCGTGCCGGAAAGCGAGACCGGGCGGGCGATGGCCGAGCTCTGGTCGGAACTGCTGGGCGACGAGCCGGGGCAGGCGAAGGCCGCCTTCTCGGCGAACGACACCTTCTTCGCGTCAGGCGGGCATTCCCTGCTGGTGCCGGTGCTGCTCGACCGGATCCGCGAGCGCTTCGGCGTGACGGTGTCGCTCTGGGAATACTTCGCGAACCCGACGATCGTCGGGCTCTCAGCCCTGGTCGATACGCGAATTTCTTCAACCGAACTGCTACTGACATCGTGATGGGGTGAGATGGCGTGACTCTGGTGGACACCACAGTGACGGTCGATTTCGACGGCGAGAGCCTGGACATCGCAGGCATCCGCCGGGTGGCCGAGGACGGCGCACCGTGCAGCGTGGCCCCGGCGGCCCTGGCCCGGGCCGCCACCAGCCGGCAGATCTTCGAGCACACCGTACGGCAGGGGATCCCCGTCTACGGTGTCACCACCGGATACGGTGAGATGATCTACATGCTGGTCGACACCTCCAAGGAGGTGGAGCTGCAGACCAACCTGGTCCGCAGCCACAGTGCCGGCGTCGGCCCGCTGTTCGCCGAGGACGAGGCGAGGGCCATCCTCGCCGCCCGGCTGAACGCCCTGGCCAAGGGCCACTCGGCCGTACGGCCGGAACTGCTCGAGCGCCTGGCGCTGTACCTCAACATGGGCATCACCCCGGCCATCCCGGAGATCGGCTCGCTCGGTGCGAGCGGCGACCTCGCGACCCTGGCGCACATCGCGGTCACCGTCATCGGCGAGGGCTACGTCCTGCGCGACGGCAAGCGGACCGAGACCGGCACCGTCCTTCGGGAGCTCGGCATCGAGCCGCTGAAGCTCCGCTTCAAGGAGGGGCTCGCGCTCATCAACGGCACCTCCGGCATGACCGGGCTAGGGTCCCTGGTGGTCGGCCGGGCCCTCGACCAGGTGCGCCAGGCCGAGATCGTCACGGCGCTGGTCGTGGAGACCCTGAGGGGTTCGACCAGCCCGTTCCTGGCGGAGGGGCATGACATCGCCCGCCCGCACCGGGGGCAGATCGACACCGCGGCCAACATGCGGGCGCTGATGCTCGGCAGCGGTGTCACCGTGGACCACGCCGAGCTGCGGGAGCAGGCACAGCAGCAGAAGAACGGCGACGGCGTCTCGCGCACCGAGGTCTACCTGCAGAAGGCGTACACACTGCGCGCCATCCCGCAGGTCGTCGGCGCCGTCCGGGACACCCTGTACCACGCGACCGACAAGCTCAGCATCGAGCTCAACTCGGCCAACGACAACCCGCTCTTCTTCGAGGACAAGGAGATCTTCCACGGAGCGAACTTCCACGGCCAGCCGATCGCCTTCGCGATGGACTATGTCACCATCGCCCTCACCCAGCTCGGCGTGTTCTCCGAGCGCCGGACCAACCGGTTGCTGAACCGGCATCTCAGCGACGGACTCCCCGAGTTCCTCGTCGCGGGCGACCCCGGGCTCAACAGCGGGTTCGCGGGCGCGCAGTACCCGGCGACCGCGCTGGTCGCCGAGAACCGGACCATCGGCCCGGCCAGCACCCAGAGTGTCCCCTCCAACGGCGACAACCAGGACGTGGTGAGCATGGGCCTGATCGCCGCCCGCAACGCCCGCAGGGTACTGGGCAACAACAACAAGATCCTCGCCGTCGAGTACCTCTCCGCGGCGCAGGCGGTCGACCTGTCCGGCAGGTACGACGGGCTCAGCCGTACGGGCAAGGCCACCTACGACCTGGTCCGCTCGCTGGTGCCCACGCTGGACCGCGACCGCTTCATGTCCGACGACATCGAGCTGGTGGCCGCCGCGCTGTCGCGAGGCGAGTTCCTCGCGGCCGCCACGAGCACCGACGTCGAACTGCGCTAGACCTTTCCAGGGGCGAGCGGGCCGGGCCCCGCTCGCCCTTCTCGTCGCCGGCGGTACGGCGCCCCGCCGGCGGCGAAATTCGGCAATGCGGAAGAACCGCGATCCGGCCGTGAACAATAAAATGAACGAGACCGCCGTGCGCTATTTCGTCCGGGCCGCGCGGTCAGTTGATTCCGTTCAACGAACGTCCCTGGAATGGTGAATTCCATTTCAAGGGACGGCGAGCGACCCGCACATCCGTACCGAGCCGGCGGTCCGATGCGCACGCAGACCTTGAAGGGGGTTTGGGGCGTCAATGAGCATTTCTGAGACATCGAATCCACCGAGTCACGTGGTGGAGCGCATTCCGCTGTCCTTCAACCAGGAATTCCTGGTCATGTTCGACAGGGGTGACGGCGAGGGGCCGTTCGGCTCCCGGTACAACATCTTCTACGGCTGGCGCCTCAAGGGGACGATCGACCTCGGCACGCTGCAGGAGGCGCTGAACGACGTGGTGGCCCGGCACGAGGCGCTGCGCACGCTGATCGTCGCCGACGACGAGGGAAGACGCCAGACGATCCTTCCCCCGAGCCCTCCCCAGTTGTCGGTCCGCGATCTGTCGCAGACGCCCCCGGGTGAGCGCGACCGCCGCGCGGGGGAACTGCTCAACGAGGCAGAGGCCGGCGCCTACGGCGTTCAGGAGCTTCCCCTGCTGCGCGCGGTGCTCGGCCGGTTCGACGACCAGGACGCGGTCCTGGTGCTCATCGCCCACCACACCGCCGTCGACGAGTGGTCGATGCGGCTGCTCATGCGCGACCTGGCCTCCTTCTACGCCACCCGGCGGGGCTTCCAGGTGCCGGAGCTTCCCGAAGTCCACCAGTACCAGGAGTTCGCGCGCTGGCAGCTGCAGAACCTCACCGGCGCCGGCGGGGACGCCTCGCGTGAGTACTGGCGGGAGAAGCTGCAGAACGCGCGGGTCTCCGCGAGCGTCACCGACCACCGGCGGTCCGAAGGGCTGCCGAAGACCACGGGGTGGCACCGTTTCGCGATCGACCAGGAGTCGACCTCGGCGATCCTCAAGATCGCCAGGGAGACGCGCAGCTCCCCGTTCATGATCCTTCTTTCCGCGTACAACGTGCTCCTGCGCGACAGCCTCGGCAGCACCGACATCGTCGTGCCCACGTTCACCTCCGGCCGAGGCCAGGCGCGGTTCCACAACACAGTGGGATCGTTCTTCAACTTCATGCCGCTCAGGACGGACCTCACCGGCTGCGCGACCTTCCGCGAGGTGGTCGAGCGGACCCGGGCCACCTGCATGGAGGCCTACTCCCACGACATCCCCTTCGCCCAGGTCATGGGGGAGGCTCCCGCGCTCATGAGCCCCCTGGCCGAGGACGACAGGGCCGTCTGCGCGTTCCAGGTCTTCCGGTCTCCGTTCCCGACCGGTCGCGAGCTGGCCGGCGACCTGGAGTACACCGAGATCCCAAGGCGGCTGTCGCAGTCGGAGGGAGGGGACGTCCCCGACGGCGCGCTGTGGCAGCTGGAGATCGACTCCTCCGGGGAGATCCTCGGGACCCTGGGATACAACCGCAACCTGTTCGAGGAGAGCACGTTCAGCACCTTGGCGTCGGAGTTCGCCCGGGTGCTGCGCGAGGGTATCACCGCTCCGGACGCCCCGTTGCGGCAGAGCTGACGGCCGCGGGGCCCGTCCGTCCGGACGGACCCCGCGCCGGTGCAGGCATGAGTTCGGCCCGCATGACGTGCGGGCCCGTCACAAGAGAACGATCGGCAAGATTCGCATCACACAGGAGGAGATCGAATGAGCACCGTCCACCCTGGGGACCTCAGCGTCTCGGCGATCCAGGAAAAGGTCGAGAAAATCTGGAAAGACGTGCTCGCGGTGGTCCCGGGCGAGGAGGACGCGACGTTCTTCGAGCTGCAGGGGGAGTCCATCGCGGCCACCCGGATCGCCTCGCGCGTCGAGGAGGAGATCGGCGTCGACATCGAGGTGGCCGACCTGTTCGAGGACGACCCGACCCTTGAGGCCTTCGTGCGGACCGTCGTGGGAAAGGCGGGGGCCTCGTCCTAGGCCCGGCGCCACGCCCCTCGATCGCCGGATACCGAAGCCCCTGGTAGACGAGTCGCGGATCTCCCGCGACCGTCAGGACCAGGGGCTCGTTGCCGTCCCGCCACGATGACGTGGGCGCCGTCCCGCCACGATGACGTGGGCGCCGTCCCGCCGCGATCGCGTGGGCGCGGTACGGCCGCGATGAGAAGGGGCCCGCGTGAAGGTCCCGCGATGAGGGCCTTGGTGAGAGGGACCGTGATGAGGGCCTTGGTGAGAGGGGCCGTGATGAGGAGGGCTTCGTACAAAGGGCCGCTTCGAGAAGGGCCGGTGCGCCGGGAAGGGGTACGGCCGCGCCGTGCTTGCGGCGGAAAGGGCGGAGCCACCCGACGCGACGTCGGGTGGCTCCGGCCCGCTCACTCGCCGAAGGCGCCGTTCCCGGTACGCCGCAGGTGGTCGAACGAGGAGAGGTCGGGGACGGTCCAGCCGTCCAGGTCGTACTCCGCGAGGCACTCGTCGACGAAGGCCTTGTAGCCGTCGACCTGGCCGTTGCCGATCTGCGACGACAGCAGCTCCACGCGGGTGTTCTCGTGGTTGCCGGCGTAGTTGCGCTCGTAGAGCTCGTGGCGCCCGCCGAACTCGGTGCCCACGGCGTCCCAGAGCAGCTTCATGACCTTGATCCGCTCGACCGCGTCGCTGCCGTCCGAACCCCGGACGTACTTGTCCAGGTAGGGCCGGATGTCGGGGTTCTTGAAGTCCTCCGCGCTCGAGTTGATGTAGATCAGCCCGCTGGCGATGTCCTGCTGGATGATCTCCTTGACGCGCGGGTAGCCGATCTGCATGAACCACCGGTAGGCCAGCCCGTACGCGGGGTTGGGCAGCAGCGCGCCGTCCTTCCACTCCACCGGGTTTCGCGCGGCCGCGTCGGAGAACGCCCAGAACAGGTTGCGCCAGGCCAGCACCTCACCGATGCGGGTCTGCACGCCGCGGAAGTCCTTGGACCCGGTCATCTCCGTCGCCTTGATGAGCAGGCCGGCGATGAACTCGAGCTTGACCGCCATGCGGGTGCAGCCGTGGAAGGTGAAGCGCTCGAAGAAGCCCGAGCGGCCGGTGAACAGCAGGGCCTTGCCCAGGTGACCGTAGACGAAGACGTTCTCCCAGGGGATGAGCACCTTGTCGAGCACCAGGATGGTGTCGTTCTCGTCCATCCGCGAGGAGAGCGGGTAGTCGAACGGGCTGCCCATCACCGTGGCGGTGGTGGTGTAGGACGGCCGGCAGATCAGCTTCATCCCCTTGGCGTCCATGGGGATCGTGGCCACCAGCGCGAACCGCTTGTCCTTGATGGGCAGGCCGTAGTGGGCGATGAAGTTGTAGTGGGTCAGCGCCGAGCCGGTCGCCACGACCTTGGCCCCGCTGACGATGAGGCCGGCGTCGGTCTCCTTCTCCACGTGGACGAAGACGTCCGCGACCTCGTCCGGCGGGCGGTTGCGGTCGACCGGCGGGTGCACGATGGCGTGGTTCCAGAACAGGACCTTCTCCTGGGACTCCCGGTACCAGCGCCGGGCGTTGTCGGAGAAGGGCTCGTAGAAGTCGGCGTTCGCGCCCAGCGTGCCGAGGAACGAGGCCTTGTAGTCGGGGCTGCGCCCCATCCAGCCGTAGCTCATACGCGACCAGGCGGCGATGGCCTGCTGGTCTCCCACGAGGTCCTCGACGCTGTGCGGCGTGGTGAAGAACCTGTGGGTGTAGCCGTCGCTGCCGGTGTCGGTCGGCTTGGTGAGCACGTCCCGCTTGTCGGGGTCGTGCAGCGCGTCGTACAGCCGTGCCGTCATGCGGATGGGGTTGTGGAACGCCGGATGCGAGGTGACGTCCTTCACCCGCTCGCCGTAGAGGTAGATCTCCCGGTCGTCGCGCAGGCTCTCGATGTATTCGTCGCCGGTCAGCGGGCGTGTCTTCCGCCGTGCCTCGGTCGGGCCGGCGGCGGCGGGGGCCTGTTCGCCTGCCATCGGACTGCTTCCCTCTTCTAGCACCTCAACTCCTTGATGAATCGGTAGCCGTCGAGCCGTCCATGGGACGCGCCCGAAGAAAAGTCCGAGATCGCACGCGCGCGCCGGCGGGAAGGTGAGGGAACGGCGGGAGCCGGATACCTCCCGCTCGCCGGCGGTGATGGGCGGGCACCCCGCAAGCCTGTTGCGGACTCTAATCGTCACATCAGGAGTTCCCGGCGGGCATCTTTCACATTGCGGTGTGGACGCCCTCTACCACGAGACCCGCAATTCAGAAGATGCGTCTGCGGAGCGGGAAATGCGACCGTCGGATGGTGAGCATCGGCGGACGGCCATTCGGCCACGACTGGATTCCGGCCATCCGGCGTATCTTGCCGGCTCCGCGCATTCTCGTCGGATTCTTTAGGAGGATATGGTGCTGACGACCGATGTTCCGACGCGGGAGGAGTTCGCTCGCCGCGCGTCCGAACTGGTGCCCGTTCTGCGCAAGCACGCGGCCTGGGCGGAGGAGAACCGGCGGATTCACGAGGAGTCCATCGAGGCTCTGGCCGACGCCGGGATCTTCAAGCTGCGGGTTCCCGTCCGCTACGGCGGTTACGAGTGCGACACCCGCACGCTGGTCGACGTGGCATCGGAGCTCGGCAGGGCCGACGGCTCCACGTCCTGGGTGGCGTCGGTGTACTGGATCCCGACCTGGATGACCTGCATGTTCCCCGACCAGGTCCAGGACGAGGTGTTCTCCACCCCGGACGTGCGCATCTGCGGGACGCTGAGCCCGACCGCGATGGCCGCCCCCGTCGACGGCGGCATCGTCGTCAACGGCAAGTGGGGCTTCATCAGCGGCGCGCTGCACAGCCACTGGCAGGTCGTCGTGGCGATCCTGGTCGGCGGTGAGGGCGAGCCCATGCCGATCATCGCGGTGGTCCCGATCTCCGAGCTGCAGATCGTCGACGACTGGCACACCTCCGGCCTCAAGGGCACCGGCAGCGTCAGCACGATCGCGCAGGACGTGTTCGTCCCGGCCGAGCGCTGGCTTCCGCTGCCCGTGGTGCTGCAGGGCCAGTCCACCTCGCCGGCCAACGCCGACCGGCCGATCTACCGGGCACCGCTGCTGCCGGTCGCCTCGGCGTCCTCGGTCGGTACCACGATCGGCCTGGCCAAGGGCGCGATGGAGACCTTCCTCGAGCGCCTTCCCGAGCGCAAGATCACCTACACCGGTTACTCCAGCCAGGCCGAGGCGCCGCTGACCCACCTGCAGGTGGCCGACGCCGCCATGAAGATCGACGAGGCCGAGTTCCACGCCCACCGCCTGGCGGCGCTGGTGGACGGCAAGGGTGCCGAGGGCGCGTCCTGGACGCTGGAGGAGCGCGCGAGGGCGCGTGCCGACATGGGTGCGGTGTGCAAGCTCGCGAAGGAGGCCGTGGACGTCCTCAACACGGCCAGCGGCGGAGGCTCCATCTACAGCCACGTGCCGATCCAGCGGATCGCCCGTGACATCCAGGCCGTCAACCTGCACGCCCTGATGCACCCGAACACCAACGCCGAGTTGTACGGCCGGGTCCTGTGCGGCCTCGAGCCCAACACGCTCTACATCTGACCACCGGGGCGGTGCCCGGCCTGGTGATCCACCGCGGCACCGCCTCTCATGGAGAAGGGTTGACCCATGGCCACATCGAATTCCTCAGCGACCATCGACGCCGGTGTGTCGGACGCGGACAAGGCCGCTGTGGCCGCCGTGCCCGGACGCATCGTCGCCGCGTGGGCGCGCCACGACGCGAAGGCGTTCGCCGACGTCTTCACCCCGGACGGGACCATGATCCTTCCCGGGTTCTATCGCAAGGGCGCCGATGAGATCGAGGCGTTCATGGCGGGAGCCTTCGAGGGTCCCTACAAGGGCACCCAGGTGACCGGGAAGCCGCTCGACCTGCGGTTCCTCGGCGCCGACGCCGCCCTGGTCATCACCCTGGGCGGCGTGCTGGCCCCCGGGGAGACCGAGGTCTCCGACGAGCGCGCCATCCGCGCGACGTGGGTGGTCACCCGGTACGAGGGGGAGTGGAGGCTCGCCGCCTACCAGAACAGCCCTCGCGGCGCCGCCTGATCTCGGGCCGGAGCCGAACCTCGGCAGAGTGATCGGGCCGGGCGGCCACGTGAGGCCGCCCGGCCCGTCCCTTTCGCGGGCGCGGAACCGCGACATCCATCGACCCGGCGACCGCACCCGAACGCCCCGGATGGACCGGGAGGCACGTGCGCGCCGGGCCGCCGGCATCGGCACGGCCGACCCATTCCTCCCCATCACGACCCCTTGTTTCCGCCCCCGGCCGCGGTATCGCGAATAGGGGGCACAGGCCGAACAAAAGGGGTGAGAACCACGGCCGGCCGGTCGATCCCGAAGAATCCGCGAACAATCGAATGACGGAACACGCCTGCTTCTTCCACATTGCTGCATGGGGCGCCGAACGTTGACGCGTGCTTTGTGCCCTGTGTTGTATTGATGTGGTGTCGAGCATCTAGTACGACCCGCGACACTGGCCGGGACGCCGGCGGCCGGGGAGGCCCGGCTCGTGGCCCCGCCAACGGCACGACCCTTCCGGTCCGCGGCACGCGCCCGAGAGCCGGAGGGCTTCACCCCGGCCCTGCGGGGACTCCGGGATCCGTCGCGAGGAGTGACTTGATGGCGCCCACATCTGACACATCACAGTCGGCGACTTCGGCGCCGCCGTCGCCGTCACCTCTGGAGGAGATCGCCGAGAGTCTCGGCGGGGAGGTCTACCTCGCGTACGCGCAGCGGCCGGACTCGGCGGTCGTCACCGTCGCGGCGGGTTTCTCGCCGGAGGCGGCGGGAGACAGGGCGAGGACACGGGCCGCGGCGCTCGACGCTCTGTACCGTCTTCCCGACGGCGTCCTCGAGAGCCACACAGGCCATGACGGCAGGGTTCTGTCCCTGGCCGACTTCATGCCCGAGGCCCCCGCGGACGCCCGCGCGCGCGTCGCCGGGATCGGCCTGCTCAGCGGGGAGCGCTATCTCCTGCCGGCCGAGGTCGTGTGGATGGGGGACCGGGACTGCCGGGTCGAGCCGACCGCGGTCGGCGTGATCTCCGGCACCTCCGACGGCGTCTCAGGAGCGATCGCCGACCTCCTCGCCCACGACATGGTCGCGCGCTGGTGGGCGAACCCCCGGATGCCGCTGCTGCGGGTCTCGCGGCACCTGGACAGGCTGATCCCCCCGAGCGCGGCCTCCGCGGTCGAGGCCCTGGGGCTGCGCGTCTCCGCGTTCGTCCTGCCCGGCCCCGACTTCCAGATCGCCATCGTCGGGGTCAGCGAGGAGGGCACGACGATAGCGACCGCCGCCGCGCGTTCGGTGAAGGCGGCGGTCGGCGAGGCGTTCCTGCGGGCGATGGCGGCGCGGGCACAGCCGTGGAACACGCTGTCGACCGCGGACTCCCTGCGCCGCCTCACGGTGTGGCATCGCGAGGTCGACTACCTGGCCTACCTGGAGTGGTCCGCCCTGGACGGCGATGCGTCGATGGTCGATTCGCCTGAGCTGCGGGACGGCGTTCCCGGCTGGGCCGACATCGCCTGCCGCCGGTTCGGGCACGAGCCGATCCTGGTCGAGCTGGGAGTGTTCGGCGATCCGGTGAAGGTGGTCTGCCCCGGCGCCGCGTGTTACCGCACGGTGCCGCCTGGCACGACGCTTCCCTGCCCCGTGCCCTAGGCGGTGCCCGCTCCGCCCGGCTGTTCCGCGCCGCGGTCGTGCACCAGACGCCAGAGGAACTTGCTGAACAACTCGCGCTCCTCGGGAGCGAACGGGGCCAGGAAGGTGTCCAGAGCGTTCAGCATGGCAGGGCCGAGCTTGTGACGCAGGAGCGCCTGCCCTTCCGTCGTGAGGGCGATCGCGTATTTGCGCCGGTCATCGGGGTTGCGCGCGCGCTGGACGAGGCCGGCCCGCTCCAGCCCGTCGACGACGCTCACCATGGTGGTCCGGTCGATGCCGTGGGAGCGCGCCAGTTGCTGCTGTGACTGGGGGCCGATCGACTCGATGGCCGTGAGCACGATGAAATCCTTCGACCGTAACCCGAAGGGCTCCACCGCCGACTCCAGGATCTGGTTGAACAGATCGTTCGCCTTGCTCAGCAGGACACTTGGGGAGCCGGCGAGGAAGTCCGGGAGCGGGGCATCGGTACTCGCAGAATCAGCGCTCACAACGTGCCTTCCGTGGTGACCTGTCCCGCAACGTACGGCATGCCCCTCATCAAGCACACCGGTATACGGCACGAGTGTCACACGGAGGCATAGGCGGTGCAACCGCCGATCTCAAATCATCAGCTTCACTGATTGACAGGGAAACTGACGATCTGCGAAGCTACTTAATGCGTGTGGGGTGCGAAGGGGTCACGGCAGGGGTGGGGCCCCTCATGGCGAGGAGGAGTCCATGTCGGAGCTGCAGGGCGGTCCTGACGCGGGGACCACATGGGACCAGGTCAGGGCCTGGCCGGCATCGTGTGACGTCTCGGGGTTCGCTCGCGTCGCGACATGGCGGGCCCGCAAGGGGTGGCCCTCGGGCGTCGTCGAGTTCGCGATCAACGCGACCTGGTAGGACATGGAAGACTGGGGTCTTCCCGATCCGCTGAGGGGTGGAGCCATGGGCGGAAACGGGCACGAGCCCGCGACGGCCGCGCGACGGCTGGCCGAGTCCACCGGCTGGCTGCTCACCGACGCGGCGCGCGAGATCACGCTGAAGCTGGAAGAGGCGCTCAAGGGCACCGGCCTCCGCTGGAGGGACTATGGAGTGCTCGTCGTGCTCGAAGCGGACGGGCCGCTGTCACAGCAGGAGATAGGCCGGCGGCTGGCCGTCGACCGGTCGACGATGGTGCACGTCATCGATGTCCTGGAACAGCAGGGGCTGGTCGTGCGCAGCCGCGACCGCGCCGACCGGCGGGCCTACTCCATCGAGCTGACCGGCCCTGGCCGCACGCTGCTGGTCGAGGTGCTCCACCCGCTGACCGCGCGGGTGCACAGCGGTGTGATGGCCAGGCTCACCCACGAGGACCGCGCTCACCTCAACCGGATCCTCGCGCAACTCGCCGGCGGCGCTCCGCGGCCCGAGTGAGCACTATATGAGTGAGTATGGACCATCTGCTCTCTGATAGTTTGTAATTCGACGTATCCATGGAGCCGGGCAAGGGCTGAGGACCCCCGTGGTCCTCCCTTGGGTGAGGTACATGGCGAGGAGGTGAGCCATGGACATTTCCGTCATCGGTGTTCCAGCTGAAGCAGTAGAGATCTATCGGTACTTCCTTCGACACCGCGGCGATGGCATCGGCTCGATCCGCCAGGCCCTCGACCTGGACCCCGATACCATCGAGGGCGCCATCGACACGCTCGAACGGCTGTCCCTGCTCGACCTCACCGACCGCCACCGCGTGATGGCCACCGAGCCCAGAGTCGGGATCGAACGCCTCATCGAGCAGCGCCTGAACGAGCTGAACACGGAGATACGCCGCGTCCTGTCGACACGCGACGCCATCGCGTCCTTCGTGGAGGACCAGCAGCACGGCGAGAAGGCCAACTCGGCGCTCGACATCGAGCGCGTGGAGGGCCTCGACCGCGTTCGCCAGCGGCTGGACGACCTCGGATTCTTCTCCTACAAGGAAACGCTGTGCCTGCATCCGGGCGGGCCGCTTTCGCTCGGCGCCATCGAAACGGCGCTTCCCCTGGACACCCGTTCATTGCGCCGCGGGCTCGCGGTGAAAGCCGTTTACCACCCCAAGGCACTTGACGACGCGAATATGTCGGCATATCTGCGTGAAGTCGTGAGCCTCGGCGGCCAGATTCACATCACCGAAGATCCCATGGACCGGATGCTGATATTCGACCGCAGCGTCGCGGTCGTTCCGATCCATCCCAAGGAGAGCTCCCGCGGCGCGCTCCTGGTCAAGGAGCCGGGCCTGGTGTCCCAGCTGGTCACCTACTTCGACGGCGTGTGGGACGGCGCCACCGACTTCCGCGAGTTCATCGAGCCCAGCTCGGACGCCCCTCTCCTGTCCGACCTGGAGAGAAAGGTGCTCGCGGTCATGGCCACGGCCGACAAGGACGAGATCGCGGCTCGCGAGATCGACGTCTCCGTCCGTACGTATCGCCGTTATGTCGCCGACCTCATGGCCCGGCTCGGCGCCGTCAACCGTTTCCAGGCCGCACTGCGCGCCAAGGAAGAGAACTGGATCTGACGGTCCGCCGCGGATATTCGATGGACCGCCGAGGCGTTGTTTCGGTTTATACGACAATGGCGGTTCAACGGCTTTTCTCGTGATCGGATAACGGACGCAGCACACTCGGAGATGACAGCCGAGAGCGTCAGGCATTTGACTGGTGTGGATCAGAGGAGATGGTCTGATGCTGGTGAGTGTGACCGGCGGAACCGGATTCGTCGGTGCCCATTCGATTGCGGCGATCGTGCGGATGGGACATCGGGTTCGCATGCTCGTCCGCGACACGGCCAAGATCGACCAGGCGCTGGCGCCGTTCGACCTCGATCGCGCCGCCATCGACGTGGTCGCCGGGGATGTCACGGACGAGCAGAGCGTGGCCCGCGCGGTGCGCGGCGCCGACGCGGTGCTGCACGCCGCGTCGGTGTATTCCTTCGACAGCAGGTTCCACGCCCGTATGCGGGAGACCAACGAACGCGGCACCGAGCTTGTGCTGGGCGCCGCGCGGCGGGCCGTCGGCGGCCCGATCGTCCACGTCTCCAGCGTCGTCGCCATGTTCCCGGCGCGAGGCCGCGTCGTCGACGCCGGCTCGCCCGTCGGCCGGCCGCGCGAGACGTACATGGCGACCAAGGCCGCGGCCGAGGTCATCGCCCGGCGGCACCAGGACGAGGGGGCGCCTGTCGTCATCACCTACCCGCCCGCCCTGCTCGGCCCGCACGATCCGAACCTGGGCGACCAGAACGCGCGCGTCCGCAGCGTGCTGCGCGGGCTCACGCCCATGTGGCCGCTCGGCGGGTTCCCCGTCGGCGACGTGCGCGACACCGCGGCGCTGCACGCCAGGCTCCTCACCTCACCGGGCGACGGGCCCGGCCGCCATTTCGGTCCGGGCCGTTACCTGTCCACCCGGGAGTACGTGGCGGTGCTGCGCGAGGTCACCGGGCGTACGCTTCCGGCGCTCTTCCTCCCGGCCCGTGCCATGATCCCGGTCGGGCTGCTCGCCGACAGGGTCCAGCGGGTGTGGCCGTGGCACATCCCCGCCGAATACGGGGCCATCTACACCTGCGCCTGCGCCACACGAGTGGCCGAGAACGCCGACACGGGCGGGATCGGCCCCCGGCCCGTCGCCGAGACCGTCCGGGACACGGTGCGCTGGCTCCACGAGAGCGGCCAGGTGACCGCTCGGCAGGCGGGGCTGGCGGAGCCGAGCCTGTCGTCTGTAGGAGCGCAATGAGGGGAGACGCCGCCATGAGTGAGCGGACCGCGACCAGCCTCGAATACCCCCAGGCCGGGCCGCCGGTGGGCACCGTGGAGCTCGACTTCGTCCCGGTCGCGGTGCCCAGACGGAACAGGGACGGCGTCGACGGCGGTCCGGACACCCACCAGAACGGCGATCGGCGGGAAGAGCCCCCGGCCCCGCCGGCCCGGTCCATGGCCGCGCTCCGTGAGCGGCACGACGGGTTGCGCGACGGGATCGTCGCCGGTCGCCCGCAAGGGGTCGAGCGGCAGCACGCGCTGGGCAAGCGCACCGCGCGCGAGCGGATCGACGCGCTGCTGGACGAGGGATCCTTCATCGAACTCGACATGTACCGCCGCCACCAGGCTCACGGCCTGCGGATGGAGGAGAACCGCCCGCACACCGACGGCGTGGTCACCGGGTCGGGCACCATCGACGGCCGCCGGGTGTTCGTCTATGCCCAGGACTTCACGATCTTCGGCGGATCCCTCGGCGCGGCGCACGCGGCGAAGATCCACAAGGTGATGGATCTGGCCATCTCCACCGGCTCCCCGCTCATCGGCCTGCTCGACAGCGGCGGCGCCCGTATCCAGGAGGGCGTGGTCGCGCTCAGCGGCTACGGCGGCATCTTCCAGCGCAGCGTGCAGGCGTCGGGTGTGATCCCCCAGATCAGCGTCGTGCTGGGGCCATGCGCGGGCGGGGCCGCCTACACCGTCGCGCTGGCCGACTTCGCCTTCATGGTCCGCGACACCGCGCAGATGTACCTGACCGGGCCCGACGTGGTCGAGGCGGTGAGCGGGCAGCGCATCAGCCACGCCGAGCTCGGCGGCGCCGACGTCCACGGCCGGCGGTCCGGCGTTGCCACGTTCGTGCACGACGACGAGGACGGTTGCCTGCAGGACGTGCGGTATCTCATCTCGATGCTCCCCGGCAACAACCTGGAGTTCCCGCCCAGAGCGCCTTCCTGCGGCGCGACCACGGATGTACGCCCCCGGCTGGCCGAGATCGTCCCGGTCGAGCCGAACCGCCCGTACGACATGCGGCAGGTCATCGCCGAGCTGGTGGACGACGGCGAGTTCCTGGAGACGCACGAGGACTGGGCGCAGAACGTCGTGTGCGTGCTGGCGCGCATCGACGGCGAGGTGGTCGGCGTGGTGGGCAACCAGCCCATGGTGCTGGCCGGCGTCCTGGACGTCGCCGCGTCCCAGAAGGCGGCGCGATTCGTGCGGTTCTGCGATGCCTTCAGCATCCCGCTGGTGACGCTGATCGACGTGCCCGGATTCCTCCCCGGCGCCGACCAGGAGTACGCGGGCATCATCCGGCACGGCGCCAAGCTGCTGTACGCGTACTGCGAGGCCACGGTGCCGCGCGTCCACGTCATCGTGCGCAAGGCGTACGGCGGCGCGTACATCGTGATGGACTCCCGCACCATCGGCACCGACCTGTCGCTGGCGTGGCCCACGAACGAGGTCGCCGTGATGGGCGCCGAGGGCGCGGTGAACGTCATCTTCCGCAAGGAGCTGGCCGCGGCAGGCGATCCCGCCGCGCTACGCTCCGAGCTGGTCGCCGAGTACGCCGAGCAGCTCATGCACCCCCACTACGCCGCCGAACGAGGGCTGGTCGACGACGTCATCGACCCGGTGCAGACCCGGGCCGTCGTGGCCCAAGGGCTGGCGATGCTGCGCAACAAGCGCAAGCCCTCACCGCAACGCAAACACGGCAACGTTCCGTTGTGATCCGCGGCGGGTTCCGGCGACGGCCCGGGAGGGCGCTCTGACCGGCGACGACCCGTGAAAGTGCGCACGGCAAAAGAAGAAGATGACCTACGCGGCCAGGACAATTAACATCAAGTGATCCCCCATCGCGCCATACAGGAGGGGGAGAGCATCCCCCGCGCGGAGATGTGCGCGGCGGACACGGTCACGAGCTCTGGGATCGAGGTTCTGCGCATGGCGAGCGAGACGGTTCAGGCGGTTCCCGGCCGGTTATCGGCCCTCAACACCCGTTATCACAAGACCGCGCTGGGCGTTTTCGCGTTCATCGTCGTGGCGCACTGGGCGGAGCACGTCGCCCAGGCCATCCAGGTATGGGTTCTCGGCTGGCCGCTCGCCGAGGCGCGGGGCGTGCTGGGCGTGCCCTTCCCGTGGCTGGTGAAGTCGGAGTGGATGCACTACGGCTACGCACTGCTGATGCTGGCCGGCCTCATCGTCCTGAGAAAGGGCTTCACCGGTAGCGCGCGGACGTGGTGGAACGTGTCGCTCGGCATCCAGGTGTGGCACCACCTGGAGCACCTGCTGCTGCTCATCCAGGCGCTCGTCGGCGCCAACCTGCTCGGCCGCCCCGCCCCGACCAGCGTGCTGCAGATCTTCCTGCCGCGCATGGAACTGCACCTGTTCTACAACGCGATCGTGTTCATCCCCATGGTCATCGCGATGGTCCGCCACCTGCGGCCCAGCGAGCCCGAGCGTGCCGCGATGCTGTGCGGCTGCGCGGTGCCCGCGTACGGGCGGTGAGTGAGGACACGACCGGCAGGCCCACGAGGCGCGGGAACTCACCGGTCTTCACCGCCGTCCTGACCCTCCTCGGAGCCTTCCTGCTGTACCTGGCGATACCCAATGTCGGCCCGGCCGTGCGCGCGGCCCGGGCCGACGGGCAGCACGGCGTCTTCACCGCGAAGACCGTCGACTGCGTCCAGCATCCGGGGCACGAGAGCTGCTCGTGGACCGGAGAGTTCCGATCCCACGATGGCACGATCCACCGGGCCCGGGTCGCGTTGTACGGCAGCGACCGGGACGCGCTGCGGCCGGACATGCGCACCGAGGCCGTCGACGTCGGGCGGCCCAACCAGGTGTACGGGCCGGGCGGCTCCCGCGAGTGGGTCTTCACCGCGCTGCTGCTCCTGGCGGGCGCCGCGATCCTGGCGTTCCCGTACGCCGGGTGGCTGCGGCGGCCGGTACGGAGGTCCGCGCCGGGAGAGGCGGCCGCACGCGGCGCATCCGAACGCGAGCCCGCGGTCCGACACTGAGCGGCGGCCTCGCACCGGGGTGACGGCCCGTCCGCCCGCCCCGGGCCTGTGCCGGTTCCGGGGTGGCCTGGCGACCCACGAAGCTTGCACTGCGAGGCTGGAGGCACGCGATCCAGGGCATGATTCCGAACATCATGGTGGTCGGCGACTCGATCAGCCAGGGCCGGGAAGGCGACTACACCTGGCGCTACCGGTTCTGGCGGAACCTCGCGCTGCATGACGTGGCGGCGCGGTTCGTCGGGCCGTGGACCGGCACCTGGGTGTCGTCCGCGGTCCAGCCGGCCGGGCACCCCGCTCCACCGGGGGACCCCGTCCACTCGGGGCGGTACCGCGACGGCATCCGCTTCGGCGACAGCAGGCACTACGCGAGCTGGGGACGCCTGCTCAACGAGGCCAAGGACAACATCGCGGACGCCGTCGCGGCCTACGACGCCGACCATCTCATGGTGGCGCTGGGATTCAACGATCTGGCCTGGGGACTGTCCCGCCCTGACCGGATGATGGCGGACATCGAGACCTTCGTCCGGCGGGCCCGTGAGGCCAACCCGGACATCCAGCTTCTGATCGCCAACGTGGTGCACCGCACGCCGCTGCCCGAGCATCCGCGCCTGGCGGGCGACATCACGTCCTACAACCGGCAGCTGGCCGCCGGTCTGGTGGCGATGTCGACGGCTCGATCGAGGGCCGTCCTGGTCGACCTGGACGCCGTCTACGATCCGCGTTTCGACACCTACGACGGTGTCCACCCCAATATGAGCGGGGAGATCAAGATCGCGAAGGCATTCGCCGGCGTCTTCTCGTCGCGGTTCGACTACGGCCGGGCCGGTCTCCTCGACCCGATCCCCGCGCTCGGCTGAGCGCATGCCGTCAAGGGCGGTGGGGGAGGGACGCCGCGTGCGCTGCGCGCGTGCGCCGGGTCTGGGTTCGCGGCCCGTGCGGACGGTCTGAGCCGCCTGGCGGGGTGGGTCCGATCCGCGTCCACGGGGGGTGTGGCCGGCTTCTCGCTATGCGGCGATCGACGTCAGCAGCGAGACGAGCTGGTCGGGGGCCGAGACCATCGGCCAGTGCCCGGTGTTGATGGTGTGGAAGGTCCAGTTCGGCTCGCTGCGCATGGCCGCGACGTCCTCGGAGATCCTGTTGCCGAAGTGCTCCTTGGCGCAGACGATGTAGCTCGCCCGCTGCTGTGCCAGTGGTCGCGTGAGGACGGCCGGCTCGGACAGTGTGTGCCCGGGGTGGCCGACGAAGCGCTCCACCAGCCACTGCGCCTGCTGGGTGGACAGATCCTGCCCGTCGGCGACGATCGTGACATCGGGGATCGGCCAGCGGCCGCGGTTCTCGGCGATGAGCTCCAGCTCACCGGCCCGCTGGCGCTCGGGGAAGGCGTGGAGCATCGACTTGCCGTCGTGGGGGAGGAACCCCTCGACGAACACCGTGTGCCTCACGCGATCGGGCGCGCGGTCGGCGACCTGGCCGGCGACGATCCCGGAATAGCTGTGTCCCACGACGATGACGTCGCGCAGGTCCTCCTTCTCCAGGATCGACAGCACATCGTCGACATGGGTGGCCAGGCCGACGGTCGAGACATCGGCGTCGGGGTTCGCCAGCCCCGACAAGGTGATCGGGCGGACGTTATGACCGAGCGCCCGCAGCCCGCGGGTCACCGGCTCCCAGACCCAGGCGCCCATCCATGGGCCGGGAATCAGGATGAAATGATTTTTCACGGTAGGTCGGGTTCCTCTCCTTTACAGCTAGACTGCGGTGAACAATATGGGAATCAGGCCTGCCGGTGCGTTTATCGGGTGGCCGGGGTGGCCGTGCCGAAGGTGAATTCCCATCATTATTGAACAGTCTTGTGCTGGATCGCGTCAATGGTGGTCAGGCGGCCACGGGAGCCGCGGCGTAGAGTGAGATGGCACGAAGGTCCGTGACATCTGATTCGGAGACCGTGATCGGGCGGCCATCGCTGAGAACCGCCACGACACCGGCATAGCCTTCACCCGGGTAAAGGATGCTCATTTGCACCGACCCCGGGGCGATGTCGAGCGGCCAGCTGAGCAGCGCGGGCTTCTCGCGTGGCGGGCTCACCTCGACCTTGTCCGGAGGGATCCGCAACCCGTGGCCGGTCGCCTTCAGGACCGCCTCCTTGCACACCCACATCCGGGCGAAACCGGCCTGCTGGTCGCGCTCGGGGAGCGCCCTGAGGATCGTCTGCTCGGTGGGTGAAAGCGCGCACCGCACCAGCTCGCTGACCGGGGCCGATGGCACCTCCTCCACGTCCACGCCCACCGGTCCGGCGGTCGTCAGCGCCACCGCGACCCGGTTCCCCGAGTGGGAGATCGAGGCGTGCAGCCCGTCATCGGTGAGGATGTACGGCCGGCCGTGCGGCTTGTCGCAGCGTCCGCAACGCCGGATGAGGGGCACGTTCTCGGGGGAGGTGCCGAGCTGTTCGGCGGCCGCGGTGCGCAGCAGCCAGGACGCGGTGAGGTTGCGGCGTCTGTCCGGCTCGCGACGGTAGGTCGCGGCACGCCTCAACTCTGAGTCGTTCAGCACGCTGATCAGGGTCTCGATCGGCTGCTCCTGCGGGTCGGCCCACCACACGCGGCATTCACCGGTCTTCAGGGCGAGGGCGTTCATGGTCTGTCCTTTCTTGTTTCGTCGGGTGGCCGGCCAGGGTCTTGCAGGTGACGAGTTCCCAGTCGCTGACTTCGGGGTTGGTGAGGATCTCGGTCACTTCGGCTCGAACCTGCGCGTTGGTCGTCTCCTCGTCGGTGTGGACCCGGATGGCGATGTCGCCGGTGACGTTCCGGAGGTCCTTGCGCCATTGTTTTGGCAGGAGGGCCAGTATTCGGATTCCGTCGACCGGCGAGTTCGGCAACGGTTCTCCTGCGGCCCGGCGTATTCTCAATTCGATGAGCATCGGGATTGTTTCCTCAGTCCCAGGTCGTTCCGCGCATGGCGGCCGATGAGTCCCAGGTGGTACCGGCGACGATTCTCGACCCGAACGGGGACTTGCTGTGGTTCTTCATTTCCTGGTCTCTTTTCTCTGGGCTGTTGTATTTGTTCTCGCATCACCAACTCTCCGCGATTCACAGCCCTCGGACCAGACAATTCCAAGTCAGCAAGTTGCACACCGATAGCAGCTTCCTGCCAACCGGATGTTGGACACTCCGGGCGACGGACCATCGCCCGAGGACGATGGGGCCGACGGGGTGCGCGCCGTCCCACCTACCGGGTCCCCGCCGCACGACGGCGCCGCCTTCGCCGCACCACACCCCACCGCCCGGCGCCGAAGAACAGAGCCACCCACCAGCACCAGCGGGAGGCGAAGCCGAACACGGAGCCGTACTTCAGCGGCGCGGGGAGGTGGAGCCGTACTTCAGCGGCGAGGGAAGGCGGAGCCGAGAACAGAGCGGTACTTCAGCGGCGGGGGAGGCAGAGCCGAGAACAGAGCCGTGCTTCAGCGGCGGGGGAGGCAGAGCCGAGAACAGAGCGGCGGGAAAGAAGAGGGACCTGGGGTCCGGCCTGAAAGGAGATGCCTCCACCGAACGTTCACCGGGTCCCACGCCGTACAGCGCCTCCTTCGCCGTCCCACGCCCCACCGCCCTGAGCCGGCAACGTTCCCGTACGTCAGCAGCGAGAGAGCCGCCGTCCTGAGGACGAGAGCAGAGTTGGACAGCGGGGGGCGTCTTCGGGAGGGTTGCGGAGGGGAGTCGCTGGTGTGGGTTAGTGGGGTTTGGGGGGGTTTTGGGCTTTTGTTATGACGTGGTGGACGAAGGTGGGGAGGTGAGGGTGGTCGAACAGGGCGGCCGGGTCGACTTCGATGCCGAGTTCGCTTTCGATGCGGGCGACGATCCGGAGAGCCGACATCCCGCGCCCGCCCAGCTCGGAGAACGTGGCGTCCATCTCGTCCGGAGAGACGTCGAGCACGTCCTTCCATATTTCTTCGACGCGCTTCCGGATTACCGAAGGGCTCGTCTCCCGCACGCGATCACTCCATTCGAGACCCCTTCGCCCTCCATGCCCGGTGGAAGGGGGATGTCCACCACGACATTGGCACATATTCGGCGGCATCGAGCAATACCACTGGGGAGCTCAGGGCAGCGACTCCCGCACACCCGCGTAATGGCACGCCACCTGGGACCCGCCCGAGGCGGAGAGCACGGCCAGCGGCTCGGACCGGCAGGCGTGGTCGACCCCGGCTCGGGCGGCGTCCCCCGAGGCGAGGACCTGGCAGCGCGGGTGGAACCGGCAGCCCCCCGGTATCCGCGTCGGATCCGGCGGCTCACCCGCCAGCACCACCGGAGCCGGGGACTCGGGGAGCACGGACAGCAGCGCCTGGGTGTAGGGGTGGGAGGGGGAGGTCAGCACCTGTTCGACCGGTCCGGTCTCGACGATCCTGCCGAGGTACATCACGGCGACCCGGTCGGCGATGTTCCACGCGAGCCCGAGATCGTGGGTGACCACCAGAGCCGACAGGCCCAGCTCGTCGCGCAGCCGCATCAGCAGTGCGAGGATCTCGCCGCGCACCGAGGCGTCCAGCGACGCCACCGGCTCGTCCGCGACCAGCAGGCGGGGATCGAGCGCGAGCGCTCCGGCGATGACGACCCGTTGCCGCTGGCCGCCGGACAGCTCGTGCGGATAGGTGAGCAGGAACCGCTCGGGCGGGCGGAGCCCGGCTCGGGACAGCGCCGAGAGCACCCTTTCCCGTTCGTCCGTCAGCCCATGGATACGCGGGCCCTCGGCCACCGCCTCGTACACGTTGTGCCGGGGGTTGAGCGATCCCGTGGGGTCCTGGAGCACGAGCTGTACTTCCCGCCGGTACGCCTTGAGCGCGCGCGACGAGTAGTCCAGCGGCGCCCCGCCGTACACCACCGAACCCGACACGGGACGCTCCAGCCCGAGCAGCGTGCGGGCGAGCGTCGTCTTCCCACAGCCGGACTCGCCGACCAGCGCGACGATCTCCCCTGCTCCGATCGCGAGGTTCACGCCGTCGACCGCACGGGCGCGCCGCCCCCGTGAGGCGAATTCCACGCGCAGGTCACGGGCTTCCAGGAGCGTCACGGCGCCACCTCCGGCCGTACGGTCGTGGACGCGGGGGTGCCGGGGGCGTGCGGTGCCGGCTCTTGCTGTGGGGGAGCGCCGCCGCTCCCAGGATCTTCCGCGGCCCCGCCGTGGGGAAGGCGCGGCGTCGTCTCCGGGTGGACGAGGACGCAGGCGGCGGTGTGGCGGGGGTCGGTGGTCGGCCACAGTTCCACGGCGGCGGTGGAGCACTCGGGGAGGGCGGCCGGGCAGCGGGGATGGAAGGAGCAGCCCGAGGGCAGGTCCATCGGATCGGGCGGATCGCCGCCCAGGCCCCGTGGCGCCCGGCGCGAGGCGGGGTCGCCCACGAGGGGGAAGGCGTCGGCCAGCGCACGGCTGTAAGGATGCCGCGCGTCGCCGAAGACCGCCCCCGACGGGCCCGTCTCCACGACGCGGCCCGCGTACATCACCGCCAGCCGCTCACAGGTCGCCGCCAGCACCGACAGATCATGGGAGATCATGATCAGGCTCAGCCCCCGGCGCGCGATCAGCGAGCGGATCAGCTCCAGCACCTGGGCCTGGATCATCACGTCCAGCGCCGTCGTCGGCTCGTCCGCGACGATCAGGTGCGGTTCACAGGCCAGCGCCATGGCGATCATCACGCGCTGCCGCTGGCCGCCGGACAGCTCGTGCGAGTAGCTGCGGCCACGCCAGGCCGGCAGGCCGACCTGCTCCAGCAGCTCGGCGACCTTCCGCCGGGACTCCGCGGGGGAGGCCAGGCCGTGGACCAGCAGCGGTTCGGCGATCTGGTCGCCGATCCGGTGGACCGGGTTGAGAGCGTGGTGCGCCCCCTGGAAGACGATCGAGGCCGACGCCCACCTGACCGCGCGCAACCGTCCCCATGGCATGGTGAGCACGTCCTCGCCGTCCAGCAGGATCTCCCCTGACACCCGGGCGTCCCGGGGGAGCAGCCGCAGCAGGGCCATCGCCAGCGTCGACTTGCCCGACCCCGACTCGCCCGCGATCCCCAGCGCCTCCCCTCTGGCGAGGGCGAGCGAGACTCCACGTACGGCCGGCACCTCGCCCGCCGCGATCCGGTACGTCACCGTGAGGTCGCGGAGTTCCAGCATCGTCACGTTCTCGCTCCCTGGGGCACGGTCACCTTCCTGCCTGGTCGTCCTGGGCACGGTCATCTCGCCGCCCACGGGGACGGTCACCTTCCCGCTTCCCTGAGGCGCGGGTTCAGTACGGCCTCCAGCGCCCGGCCGCACAGCGTGAACGCCATGACGACGGCGACGATGCAGAAGCCGGGGGTCAGGATGTACCACCACGCGCCGGAGGTGGCCGCGCCCCAGTCGTACGAGCCGCGCAGCATGCCGCCCCAGGACACCTGCCCCGAGCCCGCGCCGAGGAAGGCCAGGGTGGACTCCAGCACGATGGCGGTGCCGACCATGAGCGTGGTGTTGGCCAGCACAAGCGGCGCCACGCTCGGAAGAACGTGCCGGGTCATGATGTGCCAGTGCCCGGCGCCGAGCACCTTGGAGCGCTCGATGTACGGGCGTGCCTCGACGGCCAGCGTCTGGGCCCTGATGAGCCGTGCGGTGGACGCCCACGAGGTCACGCCGATCGCCAGGATGAGCGTGGACGACCCGCCGCCGAGGACGGCCGCGAGCACGAGCGCCAGCACCAGCGTCGGGAGGACGAGGAACCAGTCGGTGATCCGCATCAGCACCGCGGAGAGCCAGCCGCGGAAGTGGCCGGCCAGGACCCCGATCATCGTGCCGATCACCATGCTCAGCAGTGCCGACATGAAGCCGATGAGCAAGGAGACGCGGGAGCCCCACAGGAGCATCACCAGGATGGACCGGCCTGACTCGTCCGTGCCGAGCGGGAACGACAGGTCCGGGGGCGCCATCTTGTCCCCGGTCGCCCTGGTGACGTCCAGGTCGGCGGGGTCGCTGACGAACGGCGTCATCACGGCGAGCGCCACGGCGACCAGGAGGACCACCGCGCCGAGCAGCCCCGCCCGGTGACGGCGGAACTCCGTCCAGAACCGCGAGAGGGCCGTGCGCCGGCGGCTCCAGGTGAACTGGTTCATGTGGACCTGACCCTTGGGTCGAGGAAGTGGTAGGCGACGTCGGCGAGGGTGTTCATGACGATCACCGCCACGCACAGCACCATGAAGGTGCCCTGCATGACGGCGAAGTCCGGCCCCTGGATGGCCTTGTAGAACAGCAGGCCGAGCCCCGGCCAGGAGTAGACGGTCTCAACCGACACCGCCCCGGCGACCACGAACCCGATGTGCATGAAGACCAGCGTCACCGTCGGCAGCAGCGCGTTCGGCACCGCGTGGCGCCGCCGTACCTCGTCGTCCCGCAGGCCCTTGGCCCGTGCGGTGGTCACGTAGTCCTGGCCGATCTCCTCCAGCAGCGAGGAGCGCATGACCAGCAGGTACTGCGCGTAGACCACGGCGACCAGCGTGAGACAGGGGAGCGCTAGGTGCTGGGCGACGTGGAACAGGTAGGCCGGTCCGTCCGGCGCGTCGACCCCCTCCATGCCGCGGGTGGGGAAGATGCCAGGGACCGGCCCGACTCCGGCCGCGAACACCATGAGCAGCAGCAGGCCCAGCCAGAAGGTCGGCACCGACCACAGCACGAGCGAGATGCCGGTGGAGACGCGGTCGAGCCGCCCTCCGTGGTGCCACGCCGCCCGGGTGCCCTGCCACAGCCCCAGGCTGACCGCGACGACGAGCCCGACCCCGGCGAGCAGCAGTGTCGGACCCACCCGCTCGCCGATGAGCTCGGCCACCGGGCGCTTGTACTCGTAGGAGGTGCCGAGGTCCAGCCGAAGCGTCTTCAGCACGAAGTCGATGAACTGCTGTGGCAGGGGCCGGTCGAGTCCCATCTGGCGGCGGAGCAGGTCCAGTTGCTCCGGGGTGATCGGCACGTCGCGCGTGTAGGCGATCGTGGGATCGCCGGGAACCAGGCGGAAGAGGAAGAACGTCGCGACGATCACCATGGCGATGCTCAGCGCCGCCCCGCCGAGCTTGGCGAGGGCGTACCGCAGCACGCCGCCCCTGCTGGCGTGCTGCTCCGCCTCGGGTCCCGCCGCCGGTCCGGCGACGGGATCGCTGTCGAGCGGTGTTCCGAGAGGTGCGGCCACGGACGGCTACTCGCGCTCGTACGCCGAAGCGCGCCGGCGCCGCGCGAGGAACAGGCCGCCCGCTCCGAGGAGCACCACGACGCCCGCCACGACGGCGATGGTGGTGCCGGTACCGGAGCCGCCGGCCGCGGAGCCGGCCGGGGTCGCGACCGCCTGCAGCGAGTAGACGGGCCAGTAGCCGCTGCCGCCGTACAGGATCCCCTTGTTCTCGGGGATGGGGGTGATGCTGGTGATCCGGTCCTTGCGGTACGCCTCCAGGTTGTTCGGGTAGTACAGGGCGATCACCGGCGCGTCGGTGTACAGCCGCTTCTGCATCTGCTTGATGATCTCCGCCCGTTCCGCGCGGTCGAGTTCGCTGAGCTGCCGCTGGTAGAGCCCCTCGTACTCCTTGTCACAGTAGAACGACTCGGTGCCGCCGCCCTCGCCGCTCGCCGTGGGACGGCGGCTGCACAGGTGGGTGGCCAGGACCTCTTCCGGGTCCGGGTTGACCGACCAGCCGCTGATCGCGATGTCGTAGAGCCCCGTGCTGCCGGTCTCCTCGGTGAACTTGTTGGAGTCGAGCTTGCGGGTGGTGAGCTGGATGCCGATGTCCTTGAGCCAGCCGGTGAGGAACTGCGCCAGCTTGTCCTCGGTCGGGGTGTCGGTGTGGATGCTGAAGCGCATCTCCAGCTTGCGCTTTCCGTCGGGCATCGTCCGGATCCCGTCGCCGCCCTTCTTGTACCCGGCCTGGTCGAGGATCTCGTTGGCCTTGGCGGCGTCGTAGGTGACGAGGTCGGCGCCTTCGGCCTTCCAGAAGAACTCCGGGTACATCGGAGGCACGATCGACCCGTCGGCGGGAACGGCGAGCCCGTTCTGCACCTGCTGGACGAGGGCCTTCTTGTCGATGGCGTGGTGGATCGCCTGCCGCACCTTCGGATCCTTCAGCGCGGGGTGCCCGTCTCCGACCGGCTCGCCGTCGGCCGTCGCCGCGCCCGGGTTGAGCTGCAGGTACGCCGAGCGTCTGCCCTGGGTGTTCCACTGCACGATGTTCGGGTCCCCGCCGAGGGCCTCGTACTGGGGGGCCTGCAGGCGGCCGATCAGGTCGATGTCGCCCTTCTTCAGCCCGGCGTTGGCCGCCTCCGGGTTCGTGTAGAAGATGACGTCCAGCTCGTCGATCTTGGGGGCGCCGCGCCAGTAACCGGGGTTGGCCCGCAGCCGGACGTAGCCGTCCTTCTTGTGCTGCACGGCGATGTAGGGCCCGTTGCCGACGACGGGGTACTTGTCGTTCTCGAACGTGCCGATGTCCGGGACGTCCTTCCAGACGTGCTCGGGCATGATCGGGATCGGGTTCTCCAGCATCGACGCCTGGGGCTTCTTGGTCTTGATGACCAAGGTGCGGTCGTCGGTGGCGGTCACGGTGTCGAAGTTCTCGACGGCGCTGCCGTTGGCGGTCTTGGCCGCGTCGTCGGTCATGATCTTGTTGAACGTCCAGGCCGCGTCGCGTGCGGTGACCGGCTGCCCGTCCGACCACTTGGCTTCACGGATCTTGAAGGTCCAGGTGAGCTTGTCCTTGGAGGTCTCCCACGACTCGGCCAGGTCAGGGCTCGGCTGGAGGGTCTTCGGGTCCGGCACCGTGAGGTAGCCGTACATCCAGCGGTGGATCGAGGTCGACACCAGACGAAGTGCCAGGAACGGGTTCATCGAGTCCATGCTCTGCGTCACGCCGAGCCGGACGATCTTCTTGCCTGATTGCGGCTCCTGCACGGCCTGTGCCGGAGTCGCGGTGCCCGCGAGCACCAGGGCCAGGCCCAGCGCCGCGAAGCGCTTCCCACCTTTGAACATGCTGATGACCAACCTCCAGGTCGGTGTTCTGCACCCTTATCAGCGAAGTCACACCATGTTCCGGATCATGTCAACGAGGACGGTGAAAATTGTTTCTGGTCCGTTGCCGATCTGCGATGTTATTTTTCACGCCCCTGCGGCTCAGCCGGAGTTGGCGTCGAAGTGGAGTTCGGAGGTGACGCGGTAGCGGTCGCCTCGGTAGATGGAGCGGACGAACTCGACGATCCTGCCGTCGGCGTCGCGGGTGGTGCGTTCCACGCCGAGGGCCGGGAAGTGCTGTGGCACGTGCAGCAACTCGGCCTCGGTCTCGTCGGTGACGGTCGCCTCGATGGTCTGCACGGCGCTGCGCACGTCGACGCCGAACCTCTCGCGCAGCAGCCGGTAGAACGACCCCGACTCCATGTCGGCGGGCACCAGGCCCTCGACCAGCGCGCCGGGAAGCTGGATGCGCTCGATGGCCATCGGCTCGTCGTCCACGATACGCAGCCGCACCACGCGCAGGACCGGGTCGGCGGGGGAGAGCTGGAGCCGGGTGGCGAGCTGCGGGCCGGCCGGGGCGAGGCCGAACTCCAGGATCCGGCTCAGCCAGTGGCCCTCGGCGGGCGGGGCGTAGAAGGAGCCGCTGGGCGTCGCCGCCAGTGCCTGGGTGACCCTGTGCGGCCCGGTGAAGGTGCCGCGCCCGTGCTCGCGGACCAGCAGGCCCGACCTGACCAGATCGTCTATCGCCGCTCGCAGGGTGGGGCGGGACACCCCGAGCTCCTTGCACAGGTCACGCTCGGACGGGATGGCCTCACCCGGCCGCTTGTCGGCGATGAAGTCGAGAAGGAAGTCACGCACCCGATCACGCTTGAGCCCGGCTCGCATGTTCAGAGTCACACCGGTGACCTTACCAGCGTCTTACCAATCGTGAATGCCTTGCCGGTATATATCGCAAAAAGGGGTCTTGACGCGCCAACTGGTTAAGACCACTCTATCCCCATCGGGCGGAATTGCTTACCAATATCTGACCAATGGGAGATCCCCGTGAGGTATCGCCTTCTCGCCGCGACAGGAGTCGTGGCGCTCGCCGCCGGCCTGACCGCGTGCGGTTCCCCCTCCCCGTCCACCGGCTCCGCGGGCTCTACGGAAGCCGGCGCGGCCCCTGCCGAGCTCACTGTCTGGGTGATGCGGGACAGCTTCTCCGACGCGATCCTCGACCGCTTCACCACTGAATTCCGGCGGACCCATCCAAAGATCACCCTCGACATCCAGATCCAGGAATGGGATGGCATCGGCCAGAAGGTGACCAGCGGCCTGGCCAGCAACGACGCCCCAGATGTGATCGAGGTGGGCAACACCCAGGTCGCCGAGTACGCCGCCAGCGGCGGCGTGAAGGACCTCAGCGACAAGGTCGCCGACCTCGGCGGCACCGACTGGCTTCCCGGCCTCGCCGAGCCCGGCAAGATCGACGGGCGCCAGTACGGCATCCCGTGGTACGCGGCCAACCGCGTCGTGATCTACAACAAGGACCTGTTCGCCAAGGCCGGCATCAGCGCGCCGCCCAAGACGCGTGAGGAGTGGCTCGCCGCGACCGCCAAGCTCAACAAGGGCGGTGACCAGGGCATCTACCTGGCGGGACAGAACTGGTACACCCTGGCCGGGTTCATCTGGGACGAGGGCGGCGACCTGGCGGTCAAGGACGGCGCCGCGTGGAAGGGCACGCTCGACACCCCGCAGGCGCTGACCGGCATGGAGTTCTACAAGCGCCTCCAGGCCCTCGGCGAGGGTCCGAAGGACGCCGACGAGAGCAAGCCCCCGCAGGCGAACGTGTTCGCCAAGGGCGACGTCGCGCAGCTCATCTCCACCCCCGGGGGCGCGGTCGCGATCGAGAAGGCCAACCCCAAGCTGGCCGGGAAGCTCGGATTCTTCCCGATCCCTGGGAAGACGGCCGACAAGCCGGGCGCGGTGTTCACCGGCGGCTCGGATCTGATCATCCCTGAGGGGTCGAAGAACCAGGAGGCCGCCTACGAGGTCGTCAAGGCGCTCGCCGGGGAGACGTTCCAGCGGGACATGGCCAAGGAGATGAGCTACGTGCCGAACCGCGTCTCTCTGGGGATTGCGCTCGACGGCGACGAGGGCACCGCGGCGATGGCCGCCGGAGCCGCGAACGGCCATGCGACGCCCAACTCGCCCAACTGGGCGGCGGTCGAGGCCAAGAACGTCATCAAGGAGTACATGACCAAGGCGCTCACCGGCGGAGACCCGGCCACGGAGGCCGCCGCGGCCTCGCAGGTCATCACCACCATCCTCAACACCACGTCCTGATCCTCCGGGAGACCGGCTTCCCCGCAGGTCATCACCACCATCCTGAACACCACGCCCTGAGCCTCCGAGCGCATGGCATCGGCAGGTCCCAAGCGCCGGGGTACGGCGTCACCCATCGACCGAGGAGTGTCTTGTCCGTCTCACCCCCGCTCCCCGCGCCACGGCGCGGCCGCGGCAAGGGCGTGCCGGGGCCGCCCGCCCGCCCGGCCGGAGATCCCCGCGACCTCCCCGCGCCCTCCACCGGTCGCGAGACCCCCGGGCGGCCGGAGGGCTCCCCGGCTCCGGAGGCATCGGGAAGGGGCGGGTCGTGGGCGCGGCGGGCGGCCGGGTGGTGGCCGTACCTCCTGATCGCTCCGACGGTCGCGGGGACCGCCTTCCTGCTGCTGTACCCGGTGACGCGCAGCGTGGTGATCTCCTTCCAGCACTTCAGGACAGGAGAGCTGATCAGAGGCGGGGCGGCGTTCGTCGGGCTGGACAACTACCAGGAGGTCCTCGGCAGCGAGGAGTTCTGGTCGGTGGTGCGCCGCACCCTTATCTGGACCTCCGTCAACGTCGTGCTGATCATGGTGATCTCCACGCTGGCGGCCCTGATGATCGCGCGGCTGGGGAAGCGGATGCGGCTGGCCGTGATGAGCGCGCTGGTGCTCACCTGGGCGACGCCCGTCCTGGCCGCCACCACGATCTTCCAGTGGCTGTTCCAGTCACGGCTGGGGGTGGTCAACTGGCTGCTGGTCAGGCTCGGACTCGACTCGTTCGAGGACTACACCTGGTTCGCCGGCGGCACGTCGACGTTCGCGATCCTGGTCATGCTCGTGGTCTGGCAGTCGGTCCCGTTCGCCGCCCTCACCCTGTACGCGGGCCTCACCACGATCCCCGCCGAACTGGACGAGTCGGCCCGCATCGACGGGGCGAGCGGTTCGCAGATCTTCCGCACCATCACCTTCCCCATCCTGCGCCCCCTGTTCGGGCTGATCACCTCCCTGGAGGTGATCTGGGTGTTCAAGTGCTTCGCCCAGATCTGGGCGATCAGCAAGGGAGGCCCCGACGGGGCCACCACGACCCTGCCCATCTACGCCTTCCAGGTGGCCCAGTCGCTGCACAAGTACGACCTCGGCTCGGCCATCTCCACGCTGACCGTGCTCATCCTGCTCGCCGCCCTGATCACCCATCTGCGCCGGATGCTCAAGCACGAAGGAGAGGCGCTGTGACCGCTCTCGGACCGCCCGCCCGCGCCAGGGCCGGGTCCCGCCCGGTGCTCCGCCGCGCGTCCCGCCGGGCGGCCCTGAACCTGGCGGCGGTCGCGGTCCTGGTCGTGTCGGTCTTCCCCGTGTACTGGATGGTCGTCACCGCGTTCACCCCGACCGCGGACATCCAGGCGGACACGCCCAGCTTCTGGCCCGCCCACCCCACGCTGGAGCACTTCGCCACCGCCGTGGACGCCGACGGCTTCTGGATGTTCTGGCGCAACAGCCTCCTCGTCACCGTCTCCGCGGTCCTGCTCTCGCTCGTGGTGGCGCTGCTGGCGGCGTTCGCGGTCGCGCGGATGCGCTGGCGCGGCCGGCGGGCGTTCATCCTCATGGTCTTCATCGCCCAGATGGCGCCCTGGGAGGCGCTGCTGATCTCCATGTTCATCATCGCCCGCGACACCGGCATGCTCGACCGGCTCTCCATGCTGTCCCTGCTGTACTTCATGTGCACGCTGCCGTTCACGATCGTGACCCTGCGCGGCTTCCTGGCGGCGATCCCGCCGGAACTGGAGGAGGCCGCCATGATGGACGGCGCCGGCCGCACGGTCGCCTTCCGCCGGGTCGTCCTGCCCCTGCTCGCCCCCGGCCTGATGTCCACCTCGCTGTTCGGCTTCATCACCGCGTGGAACGAGTTCGCCTTCGCCAACGCGCTGATCATCAAGAACCAGGACGACCGGACCCTTCCGGTATGGCTGTCGTCCTTCAGCAACATCTTCGGCACCGACTGGGGCGCCACGATGGCCGCCGCCGCCCTCTTCATGCTCCCCGTACTGCTGATCTTCCTCGTACTACAGCGCAGGGTCACCTCCGGCATGATCGCCGGCGCCGTCAAGGGCTGACCCGTGCCTGTGACCACGGCGGCCGCCGGCCGCCGGTCCCGCCCTGCCTTCTTCCCGCCCGTCCACCACCCTCGCTGTGAAGCTGTGAAGCTGTGAAAGGAAGAGACCACGTGATCATTCCGCGGCCGCGTGAGCTGGCCGTCCTCGGGGGCTCCGTCGCTTTCCACCCAGATCTTGTACGGCTCGCGCCGCAGGACGACTCCCTGGGAGAGGAGGGATACCGCCTGGACGTCGGCCCGTCGGGCATCCGGCTCACCGCCGGAGGCGGCGCCGGCCGGTTCTACGGCCTGCAGACCCTGGCCCAGTTCGGCGCCGCCGTGCCGTACGGGACGATCGAGGACAGGCCACGCTTCGGCTGGCGCGGCGTCATGCTCGACGTGGCCCGCCACTTCATGCCCAAGGCGTTCGTGTTGCGCCTGATCGACCTGCTCGCCGAGCACAAGCTCAACATCCTGCACCTGCACCTGACCGACGACCAGGGCTGGCGGCTGGAGATCGAGCGCTACCCCCGCCTCACCGAGGTCGGCGCCCGGCGCGTCGGGTCCACCGGCACCCCGGAGTTCTACTCGCGCGAGGACATCCGCGAGATCGTCGCCTACGCCGGCGAGCGGTTCGTCACCGTCGTCCCCGAGATCGAGATGCCCGGCCACGTCCAGGCCGCGATAGCCGCGTACCCCGAACTGGGCAACCAGCCCTCGCGCCGGCTGGAGGTCTGGTCCGAGTGGGGGATCAGCGAGCACGTGTTCAACCTGGAGGAGTCCACCATCCGGTTCTGCCAGGACGTCCTGGACGAGGTGGTGGAGCTGTTCCCCGGCCCGTACATCCACGTCGGCGGCGACGAGTGCCCGCCGGCCGAGTGGGAGCACAGCCCGCGCGCGCGACGGCGGCTGGAGGAACTCGGGCTGTCCGGCCCCTCACAGGCGTGCGGATGGTTCATCGGCCGGATGGCCTCGCACCTGTCGCGGCACGGGCGCGAGCTCATCTGCTGGGACGAGCCGGACCGCGAGCCCACTCCGGGCACGACCGTCATGGTGTGGCGTGACGAGCACGCCGGGCGGGACAGGACCGACATCATCCTCGCCCCGCACACGCGGACGTACCTGGACTACTACCCCTCGGACGCGCCGGGGCAGCCGCCCGCCCAGCCGGGGGTGGTCACGCTGGCCGACGCCTACGGCTTCGCCCCGGACCCCGGAGTGCGGGGGGTGCAGTGCCAGATCTGGACCGAGTACATGCCGACGCCCGAGCAGGTCGAGTACATGGCCTTCCCCCGGCTCTGCGCCTTCGCCGAGGTGGCCTGGGGGTCCCCGGGTGACTATCCGGACTTCCTCCAGCGGCTCGACCCGCACCTCGCCCGGCTGACCGCGCAAGGCGTCCGCGTGGGGCCGCTCATCCCGTAGCGGCCCCCGGACGCCACCCAGGCCGCACTCGCGAGGACCCCTCCCTCGTGGGACCCGCCCAGGAAAGGAACGAAAGTGCCCAGCGAAACGAGACGACCAAGAACGTCCAGAAGACTGTTACTCGGCGGGCTGGTGTCCGCCCTGCTCGCGACGACGATCGGAGTGAGCGCCGCGGGACCGGCCGGGGCCGCGCAGTCGCTGCGGCTCCAGTACAAGACGAGCGCCACCGGCGCCACCGCCGACCAGGTGGAGCCGTGGTTCGACCTGGTGAACGACGGCCCCTCGGCGGTGCCGCTGAGCGAAGTGAAGATCCGTTACTACTTCAAGGCCGACTCGCCCTCGCAGCAGTACCGCTTCGCCTGCTCGTGGGCCGTGATCTCCTGCTCGACGGTGACCGGCACGTTCGGCGCCATCTCCCCCGGCACGGCCAGCGCCGACCGCTACCTGGAGGTCGGTTTCACCTCCGGCAACCTGGCGGCCGCGGCGCGCACCGGCGACCTGCAACTGCGCTTCCACCGGACCGACTGGCAGACGACCACGCAGAGCGACGACCACTCCTTCGGGCCCGCGCGCACGACGTACGGGGACTGGACCAAGGTGACCGTCTATCGGAACGGCGCCCTGGTCTGGGGAACCGCGCCGGCCGGAGGCGGGCCCTCTCCCTCACCGACCCCCACCGTCACGCCGCCTCCCGGGGGCAACGCCGGAGTGGTCTTCGACGACTTCGCCTACACCAACTCCGACGACCCGAACATCACCGCGCACAAGTGGACCGTGCGCACCAACTCCGGTGGTCCGGGGGTTCCCGGCGCGAGCTGGCCCAAGGGCAACGTCAGCTTCCCCTCGATCGGCACGGGCAACCAGGCGCTGCAGCTCAAGGCCGTCAGTGACGGCACCGGCGCGGGGACGCAGCAGGCGGAGTTCCTGCACCAGCGCAAGTTCCTCGAAGGCACCTACGCCGCGCGCGTGAACTTCTCCGACGCCCCCGTCAGCGGCCCGGACGGCGACAACATCGTGGAGACCTTCTTCACGATCACCCCGCTGGCCGCCGACCTCGACCCCAACTACAGCGAGCAGGACTTCGAGTACCTGCCGAACGGCGGCTGGGGCGAGCCGGGCAACATCATGTACGCCACCTCGTGGGAGACCTACCGCAACGAGCCGTGGCTGGCGGTCAACGTCCACAACGAGGTCAGGGCGAGCTACGCCGGCTGGCACAACCTGGTCCTGCAGGTCTCCGGCGGCCAGATCAAGTACTACATCGACGGCGCCCTGTTCGCCCAGCACGGTGACATCTACTACCCCGAGACCGTGCAGTCGGTGAACTTCAATTTGTGGTTCATCAGCGGCGGCCTGGTCGGCAGCTCGACACAGCGCTCCTACGTCCAGCAGGTCGACTGGTTCTACCACGCCAAGAACGAGGTCGTGGCGCCCAACGAGGTCGTGAACCGGGTCAACGGGTATCGCTCCGCCGCCACCCGGTGGGTGGACACCGTCCCCGCTCCTTGACCCATGATCTACGGTACGGCCCGCGCCTCCGGGTGGCGTGGGCCGTACCGGCATATCGGCGACGGGCACGAGCGAGGTGGGGTCGCGTGACGCGATGGGCGGCGGTCGACGGGGGCCAGTCGGGGCTGCGGATGCGGTGGTTACCGGACGGCCGGACCGGAACCGGTCCCGGCTACGTGCACGTCTCCGACGGCGTCGAGGCCGTGATCCGGTCCGTACGCCTGGCGGCGCACGCGGCGGGGGAGGGGACGGCGCACGCGGCGGCCCGGGAGCGGGTCGCGGTGGCGTGCCTCGGGCTCTCCGGCATCACGCTGGACGCCGGGACCTCGCCCGTGCTGGCCGCGGGGGTGGCGCGGGTGCTGGGGGCCGAGGAGGTCCGGTTGTGCGGGGACATGGTGACCTCCCACGCCGGGGCGCTGCCGGAGGGCTACGGCGTGGTCCTCGCCGCGGGCACCGGGGTGGTCTGCCTGGCGGTCGACGCCGACGGGTCCTGGCACCGGGTCGACGGGTGGGGCTACCTCTTCGGGGACGCGGGGGGCGCCTTCGCGATCGGACGGGCCGGGCTCGTGGCCGCGCTGCGGGCCAGGGACGGTCGTGGCCCGGCCACCGCGCTCGCCGGCGCGCTCGACGAGGACCTCACCCGCCTCTACACCTCGCCCACCCTGACCAAAGACGTGGCCCGGCTCGCGATCCGGGTGCTCGCGTGCGCCGCCGAGGGCGATCCGGTCGCCTCGGCCATCGTCGAGGACGCCGCGGCCGACCTGGCCGACACGATCGGCGCGGCCGTGGCCTTCCTGCGTGGCACCGGCGAGGTACCCGTGGCCTGCACCGGAGGGGTCTTCGCCGCGGGCGAGCAGGTGTTCGGCCCGCTCAGGACACGGCTGGCCGCCGGCGTCCCGCGCGCGCGGCTGGGCCCGGCGGCGGGCTCGGCCCTCGACGGGGCCGCGCGCCTGGCGACCGGCCCGCCAGGCCCCTACGCCGGCCTGATCTCCGTCCATCGGTTCCGCCCCTGAGCGCCGGGCGTCGTACGGGACGCAAGGGGGCAGGTAGTGGGCAGTACGCTTCGGATCGAGGAGGTGGACCTTGCGTCAGCTGAGCGCGCTGGACGCGCAGTTCCTCAACTTCGAGACCGAGACCAACGTCGCCAACGTCGCCGGCCTGTCGATCCTCGAGGGTGAGGTCGGCCGGGACGACATCGTCCGCCTGGTCGGGGAGCGGGCCGCGCTGATCGCGCCGCTGCGGCAGAGGATCGTCTCGGTCCCGTTCGGCCTCGACCATCCCTACTGGGTCCAGGACGACACGCTCGATCTCGACTACCACGTGCGTGAGCTCGCCCTTCCGGCCCCCGGGAGCGACCGGCAGCTCTCCGCCCAGGTGGCCCGGCTGCACTCGCGGCGGCTGGACCGGCGCCACCCGCTGTGGGAGATGTACCTGATCCACGGGGTGAAGGGCGGCCGTACCGCGCTGTACACCAAGCTGCACCACGCCGCGATCGACGGCATAGGCGGAGCGGACGTGCTGGCCGCGTTCATGGACGTGGAGCCCCGGCCGAAGCGCCGGGTCCCCCAGCGGCCGGTGGAGCCGGACTTCGCCCCGGAGACCGCGGAGATGCTGGTCAGGACCGCCGCGCGGCTGGTGGCCAACCCCGCCCACCTGCTCAGGTTCCTCGCCGGGGCCATGCCCTACCTCGACGAGATCCCCGTCATCTCCCGGCTTCCCGGCGCGGTTCCGGTGTCGCGGGCCACCCGCTGGCTGGCCCGCCAGGTGGGGCTCGGGCCGGAGATCCCCGAGCTGCCGAAGCTGTCGGTGCCCCGCACCCCATTGAACGGCCCGGTGTCCGCGCACCGCCGCTTCGCGTTCGTCGATCTTTCGCTGGACGAGGTGAAACAGGTCAAGAACGCCTTCGGCGTCACCGTCAACGACGTCGTGATGACGCTGGCGGCGACGGCGGTACGGCGCTGGCTGATCGCGCACGACGCCCTCCCCGCCGAGCCGCTCGTGGCGGGGATCCCCTTCTCGCTGCGCGACGCGGGGATGGACGGGCCGGGCAACCAGGTCACCCTCATGATCACTTCACTGGACACGCAGGTCGCCGACCCGCGCGAGCGGCTGGACGCCGTGCACCAGGCGATGCGGCGGATCAAGGACCGCTTCAACCTGGCCCCGGCCCCCTGGCTGCGGCACCTGAGCGAGAGCATGCCCGCCGCGCTCACCGGGCTGGCCGACCGGGCCGCCTTCGGCCTCGTCGCGCAGACCTCGCCGCCGATCAACATGATCATCTCCAACATCCCCGGCCCGCAGATCCCGCTGTACGTGTGCGGCAGGCGGCTGCTCGCGCAGTACCCCGTCTCGGTCGTCACCGACGCGAGCGGAGGGCTCAACATCACGGCCTTCTCCTACAACGGGCGGATCGCGGTGGGGCTCCTCGCCTGCCGCGACATGGTGCCCGACCTCCACCGCCTCACCGGCTATCTCCGCGAGGCGCTGGAGGAGCTCAAGGCGCTCATCTGAGGAGGGTCTCGGCGTGGATCCGGCGTCCGGAGATCTCCTGGGGGCACATGACGATGAACTGCTCCCGGGCGCCGGGCGCCCACGGGGTCAGAGGGAGCAGGGACAGCCGTTCGATCTCCGCCAGATCCTGGACGGCTCGGGCGTGCCCCACCATGGTGACCGACCAGCCCGTGCTCATCCGCGCGTCGAACTCGTCCGCCTCGAACGCGACCACCGCGTTCCTGGCGGCGAAGGCGAGCCTGGAACCGGCGGTGGTCCGGATCACGACGTCCTCGCCGTCGAGGACGAAGCCGACGGGCTGGACCGCCGGGAGCGCCCGGTCGGTGAACACGATGCGCCCGACCGGGACCGAGGCCAGCAACGCGAGGCATTCGGCGCGTGACAGCACCTGCAGCCCAGCCGAATCCAGTGTCATGGGTCCAGATTGCCCGACGCCGGTGGCACCGATCAGGGCCGAAGGTCCCCTCATTGGCGGCGATCGGCCCGTCGATCCGCCATCCCACGGCCCCGCCGGGCCGTCGAGCGGATCAGCGGAAGATCACTTGAGCAGGGCCATGCGGGCCGCGCCGACCAGGCCCCCGTTCCCGCCCAGGGCGGCGGGCGTGACACGCAGGCGCCGCACGAAGTCCAGTCGCGCCCGGTCGGCGACGGCCCGGCGCAGCGGCGCGAACAGCACCTCGCCCGCGCCGGCCACCCCGCCGCCGATCACCGCCTGGTCGAGGTCGCAGATGGCGGCCACCGAGAGGATCGCGTCGGCGAGCGCGCCGGCCGCCCGCTCGAAGGCGGCCACGGCGACCGCCTCACCGCCGTGGGCCGCGCGGGCCAGCTCGCGCGCGTCCGGGCCGGCCCATCCCCGGGCCCTGGCCCAGCGGACCATCGAGGGGCCGCTGGCGATGGTCTCCACGCATCCGGCGCCGCCGCAGGGACAGGGTTCGCCGCCGGGATCCACCACGATGTGCCCGATGTGGCCGGCGTTGCCGGTCGGCCCGGTGAAGGGCACGCCGCCGAGGATGAGCCCGCCGCCGATGCCGGTGGAGACCACGATGCCGAGCATGGACGCCGCACCCCGCCCGGCGCCGCGCCAGGACTCTCCCGCGGCCGCCGCCACGGCGTCTCCGACCAGATGGGCGGGCACGCCGGGGACGACCTCGGACGCCCGCGCGAGGATCGGGAACTCCCGCCAGGCGGGGATGTTGACCGGGCTGACCGTGCCCGCGAGGAGGTCGAGCGGCCCCGCCGACGCGACGCTGATCGCCAGGGGCGGGGCGTCACCGGCCACCTGGTGGATCAGGCCCGTCAGAGCGGCGCTCACCACGGCGGCCTGGCCGGGAGGCGCGGCCGGGGTGGGCGCCTCGACGCGGCGGAGCACCGTGCCGTCCGTGCCGATCATGGCAGCGGCCAGCTTCGTGCCTCCGATGTCGGCGGCGAGCACGTAAGGGATCATGAGCTCCTCGTCGCTCGGAATGGGGGGTAAGGCGTTATCAGGATGTCAGGAGGGCGCCGAGGCGAGGTGCGTAGGTGGCGTGGAACACCAGCGATGCCGCTCCGATGGCGGCGGCGTCCGCGGCGATGGGGGAGGTCTCGACCTGGACGCTGTGCAGGCGGCGGGCCAGGGGCCGGGTGGCCACGGCCTCGGCGACCACGCGGTGGTAGATGTCGGCGACCTTGTGCATCGCGGGCCCGCCGAGCACCAGCAGGTCGATGTCGAGCATGTTCACGATGCTGACGGCCGCGTCGGCGAGGCGGGCCGCGACCTCGCCGATGACCTCCCGGGCGAGCGGGTCGCCGGACGCGGCGGCGGCGCAGATCGCCGCGTGGTCGAGGCTTTCCGCGGCCAGCGTGCTGCGGGCCCCGCCGGCCAGCCGCGCCCGTACGGTCGCCTCGATGGCGCTCGGGCAGCAGACCGCCTCGACGCACCCGCGGTTGCCGCAGTAGCAGTCGGGCCCGTCGGGCACCACGGTGATGTGGCCGAACTCGCCGGCGTTCAGCGACCGGCCCCGGTAGATCTGGTTGTCCAGGAAGAGGCCGCCGCCGATGCCGGTGCCGAGGTACAGGTAGGCGAAGCTCGGCGTGGCACGGGCCAGCCCGGCCCACCGCTCGCCGATGGCCGCCGCCGCGGCGTCGTTGTCGAAGGTCACCGGGAAGCCGGTGTGCTCCTCCAGCAGGCGCTTGATCGGCACGTGGTCCCACCCGGTGAGGCGGGGCGGGAAGTTCATGACGCCGTCGGCGTCGAGAGGGCCGGGGCAGGCCAGGCCGATGCCGAGGACCTTGCCGTCGGGGACGCCCGCCTCGCCCAGCATCCGCCGGGCGGTGGCGGCCATCTCGCGGATGACGGTGTCGGGGGCGAGGCCGGGGCGCACGTCGGTGTGCAGTTTGGTGACCGGCTGTCCGGCGAGGTCGGCCAGGACGTAGGAGATCTCGCCCGGGTCGAAGTGGATGCCGACGGCGTACCCGGCGGCGGGGTCGACCCGCAGGATGGTGCGCGGCTTGCCCCCGCTGGAGGGGAGCGATCCGTCCTCGATGACCAGGCCCTCCTCCAGGAGCTTGCGCACGATGACGGAGACGGTCTGGGCGGTGAGCCCGGCGCGCTTGGCGATCTGCACGCGGCTGATGCCGTCGGACACCTGGATCGCCTCAAGGACGACGGCACGGTTGTAGCTGCCTACTTTCGGCAGGTTTGTGCCCATCTGCATGCATAACTCCCTGCATCCTTGAGGTCTTCCGGCAATATCGCACAACCCGTTGACTTAGTAAATCAAAAAGACTTAAGTTCTCGTCACCCAAGGAAACACGGTCGAAACACGGTCGGACGGCTACTCCAGCGCGGGGTTCGGGGCCCCGGGGCTGCGCTATGTGGCCGGCGGCATGACCGGAGAAGGAGTCCGATGAGACGAGCGATGGTGGCCTCGATGCTGGCGGTCGCGGTTGCCGCCACGGCCGGGGCATGCGGCGGTGACACGGCGGAGAAGAGCGTCGGCGGGGCCAAGGAGATCGAGGTCCTCTACAAGATGGAGCCCACCTGGCCGTACATGGACAAGGTGCTCAAGCAGGCCAAGGCGGAGTACGAGGCCGCGCACAAGGGCGTGACGATCAAGCTCACGCCGGTCCAGGGCAACAACGAGGTCTACTACACCAAGCTGGCCCTGCTCAACCGCTCGGCCGACTCCGCTCCCGACGTGTACCTCCACGACACGTTCCAGGTCAACGCCGACGTCGCCGCCGGCAAGCTCGCCCCGCTCGACGACTATCTCAGCTCGTGGGCCGACTGGAGCACGCAGTACGCCGACTCGGTGAAACAGGCCGCCAAGGGCCCGGACGGCAAGATCTACGGCGTTCCGATCAGCACCGACACCCGAGGCCTCTGGTACAACAAGGACGTCTTCGCCAAGGCCGGCATCTCGGTGCCGTGGGAGCCCAAGACCTGGGCCGACGTGCTGACCGCCGCGCGGGCCATCAAGGAGAAGGCCCCCGGCGTCATCCCCTTCAGCATGTACTCCACCAAGCCGCACGGCGAGGCCGCCACCATGCAGGGCTTCGAGATGCTCCTGTACGGCACCCCCGGCGGCACCCTCTACGACGACACGCAGAAGAAGTGGGTGGCCTCCAGCAAGGGCATCACCGACTCGCTCGGCTTCATCAACACGATCTACCGGGAGAACCTCGGCCCCAAGCAGTCCGACGCGTTCAACCCCAAGCTGGGGGAGAAGATCGGGCACGACTGGTTCCCCAGCGGCAAGCTCGGCATCGACCTCGACGGCGCCTGGCTCTCCTCGGCGTGGAAGCCGACCGGCACCAAGCCGTGGCCCGAGTGGACCACGAAGATGGGCTGGACCCCCATGCCCACCCAGAACGGCGAGGCCCCGGGCGCGGTCAGCATGTCCGGCGGCTGGGTCATGGCGATGAGCTCCTACGCCAAGGACAAGAAGGAGGGCTTCGACTTCATCAGCGTGGTGACCAACAAGAAGAACACGTTGACGTACTCGGTCGGGTCGGGCGACCTCGCCCCCCGCAAGGACGTGGCCGCCGATCCCAGCTACAGCGCCGACAACCCGGCGGTGAAGTTCTGGACCGACCTCGCCTCCGTCACCCACTACCGCCCGGCGTACGAGGTCTACCCCAAGGTCTCCGCCGAGGTGCAGAAGGTCATGGAGGCCATGACGACCGGCTCCAAGAGCCCCGACGCGGCGGCGAAGGAGTACGCGGACGCGCTGGCGGGCGTCGTGGGCGGCCCTGACAAGGTGACCTCAGGGTCATGACCGTCAGCACCGCGACACCGCCGCGGCTGGCCGGCTCCCCCCAGGAGGGGGAGCCGCGCCGGCGGGTCGGGACGACTCTGCGGTGGCTTCTGCCGCTCGGGCCCGCGCTGATCCTGCTCGTGATCTTCATGGCGGGGCCCATCCTGTGGAGCGTCTACATCGCCTTCACCAACGAGACGCTGACCGGCGCCGCGTCGGTGAACTCGCGGTTCATCGGCGTGGACAACTTCGTCAAGATGTTCGGCGACGAGGCCTTCCGCAACTCGTTCCTGCTGACCTTCATCTTCGTGATCGGCTCCGCGGTCATCGGGCAGAACACCCTCGGCCTCATCCTCGCGCTGCTCCAGCGCGGGCGGGCCAGGGCGGTCAGAAGCGTGGTGAACGGTGTCGTGATCGCGGCCTGGGTGGTGCCCGAGGTCGTCGCGGCGGCGTGCTGGTACTCGTTCCTTTCCGAGGAGGGCACCCTCAACGGGCTGCTCGGCGGGCTCGGCCTCTCGCAGGACTGGCTGTTCACCGCGCCGATGCTCGCGATCATCCTGGCCAACGTCTGGCGCGGCACCGCGTTCTCCATGCTCGTCTACTCCGCCGCGCTGTCCGACGTGCCCGCCGACCTGCTTGAGGCCGCGTCGGTCGACGGAGCGAGCACCTGGCGCAGGCTGGTGCACATCACGCTGCCCCTGATCCGGCGCTCGATCCTGTCGAACCTCATGCTCATCACGCTGCAGACCCTGGCCAGCTTCGGCCTGATCTACGCGCTCACGGGCGGCGGTCCCGGCACCGCCAGCCAGACCACGCCGCTCTACATGTACGAGCAGGCGTTCCGCTACTTCGAGATCGGGTACGGAAGCGCGATGGCGCTGGTGATGCTCGTCATCGGCGCGGCGTTCTCCCTGGTGTACCTACGGCTGATCAAGGTGGACGCCTGATGACTCGCATGGCCGCCCGGACCGCGGCGCTCATCTCGCTCGGCCTGATCACGATCGCCTTCGTCGGGCCGTTCCTGTGGGTGGTCCTCGCCTCGCTGCAGCCCCACGCCAACCTGATCGCCAAGCCGACCTTCGAGTTCTCCCTGGAGAACTTCCGCACGGTGCTGACCTGGGAGACCGTCTACCAGCCGGTCATCAACTCGATCATCATCTCCGGCACCACCGCGGTCCTGACGGTGGTCGTCGCCGGGCTCGCCGCCTATCCGCTCTCGCGCTACAAGCTGCGCTTCAAGCGGCACTTCATGCTCACGCTGCTGTTCACCACGGGCCTGCCGGTCACGGCCATCATGGTGCCGGTCTACTCGATGTTCTTCCGGTTCAACCTGTACGGGTCGATCCCCGCGATGGTGCTGTTCCTGGCGGCCAGCGCGCTGCCGTTCGCCATCTGGATGATGAAGAACTTCATGGACGGCGTGCCGGTGAGCCTGGAGGAGGCGGCCTGGGTCGACGGCGCGGGCTGGGTGCAGTCGCTCCTGCGCGTCGTGATGCCGCTGATGGCGCCCGGTGTCGCGGTCGTGGCCATCTTCGTCTTCGTCGGCCAGTGGGGGAACTTCTTCGTCCCCTTCGTCCTGCTCGACACGCCCGAGAAGCAGCCGGCGGCCGTCACCATCTACACCTTCTTCTCCCAGTACGGCCAGGTCGCCTACGGTGAGCTGGCCGCCTTCTCGATCATCTACACAGCACCGGCCGTGGTCCTCTACGTCGCCGTGAACAAGTACCTCGCCGGATCGTTCAGCTTCGCCGGATCAGTGAAGGGTTGACCCTTGCGTATCACCAGCGTCGAATCCACCGAGCTCTTCGTCGAATCCGGGCAGGTCGTCCGGGTGCACGTCGAGGGGCCTCCGGGTGAGATCGAGGTCCGTGTCATCGGCTCCGGCGCCGCCGGCGTGAGCCGTACGGCACAGCGCCCGGTCGAGGTGGGTGTCACGTCGGACGCCGAGCCGGGAACGCGGATCCCCATCGAGGTGACGGTGTCGGGGGACGCCTCGGCGCAGGACCCCGCCGGAGACGCGGTCGCGACCGGGGAACTGGTGGTCGCCGAGTCCGGCTGGACGGTGTGGATGGTGCCGCACTTCCACTACGACCCGGTGTGGTGGAACACCCAGGCGGCCTACACCACGACCTGGGACGACGCCGGCGAGGTCGCGCAGGAGTTCCGCGGCGACCGGCAGAACGCCGGCTTCGACCTGATGCGCGAGCACCTTGAAACCGCTCGCCGCGACCCCGACTACAAGTTCGTGCTCGCCGAGGTCGACTACCTCAAGCCCTACTGGGACGCCCACCCGAGCGACCGCGAGCTGCTGCGGCGGCTGCTCGGCGAGGGCAGGGTCGAGCTGATGGGCGGCACGTACAACGAGCCCAACACCAACCTGACCTCGGCCGAGTCCACGATCCGCAACATCGTGTACGGGGTCGGCTTCCAGCGCGACATCGTGGGCGGCGACCCGGCGACCGCGTGGCAGCTCGACGTGTTCGGGCACGACCCGCAGTTCCCCGGCCTGATCGCCGAGGCGGGCCTGACCTCGAGCTCCTGGGCGCGGGGTCCCCACCACCAGTGGGGTCCGATGCTCACCGGCCGCGACCTGGAGCGCGACGGCTGGGGCGACCCCTCGACCATGCAGTTCCCCGCCGAGTTCGAGTGGCTGTCGCCGTCCGGCAAGGGCGTGTTGACGCACTACATGCCCGCCCACTACAGCGCGGGCTGGTGGATGGACAAGTCCGCCGACCTCGCCGCCGCCGAGGAGGCGGTGTACGAGCTGTTCGTCCAGCTCAAGAAGGTCGCGGCCACACGCAACCTGCTGCTGCCCGTCGGCACCGACTACACGCCGCCGAACAAGTGGGTCACCGAGATCCACCGCGACTGGAACGCCCGCTACGTCTCGCCCAAGTTCGTCTGCGCGCTGCCCAGGGAGTTCTTCGAGGCCGTGCGATCGTCGCTGCCCGCGCCCTCGCCGCAGACCCGGGACATGAACCCGGTGTACACCGGCAAGGACGTCTCGTTCATCGACACCAAGCAGGCCCAGCGGTCCGCCGAGTCGCTGGTCTCCGACGCGGAGAAGTTCGCCACGCTCGCCGCCACGGCCACCGGCGCCCGCTACCCGCACGCCGCGCTCGACAAGGCGTGGCGGCAGCTCGTGTACGGCGCGCACCACGACGCGATCACCGGCTCGGAGTCCGACCAGGTGTACCTCGACCTGATGACCGGGTGGCGCGAGGCCCACGACATCGGCGCGGGGGTGCTCAAGGCCTCGCTCGGCGCGCTGACGGCGCGGGTCGACACCCGTGGCGCCGGCACCGCCGTGGTGGTGTGGAACTCCTCGTCGTGGGAGCGCACCGACCTGGTCCGGGTGCGGCTCGCGCTGTCGCTGCCCGGCGCGAACGGCGTGCGCGTCACCGACCCCGACCGGGGCGAGCTTCCCGTGCTGCTGGAGAACCCCGAGTACGACGAGGCCGGCGGCCTGGCCGCCGTGGACGTGGTCGTGCTCGCCGCCGCCGTGCCCGCCCTCGGCTGCCGCACCCTGCGCGCCGAGCCGGTCACCCAGGCCGCGCCGCTCGGCTGGACCGCGCGCGACGGCCTGGCGATCGCCACCGCGACCCACCACATCGAGGTCGACCCTTCGCGTGGCGGCTGCGTGTCCAGGTTCCACGACGTCGTCCGCGACCGGGAACTGCTGCAGCCGGGCCGGGTGGGCAACGAGCTGGTCGTGTACGACGAGTACTCGGCGCACCCGGAGTTCCACGAAGGCCCCTGGCACCTGGTGCCCAAGGGAACCGTCACCGGCTCCGCCGAGCGGCCCGCCGCGTCGGTCACCGTCGAGACGTGCGCGCTCGGCGAGCGGGTCACGGTCACCGGAGAGGTCGGCCCGGCCACCTACACCCAGCGGATCACGCTGTGGCACGGCCTCGACCGCGTCGACTGCGTCACCCACATCGACGAGTTCGACGGTGCCGACCAGCTCATCCGGCTGCGCTGGCCCGCCCGTATCCCCGGCGCCCTGCCCGTCAGCGAGGTCGGTGACGCCGTGGTCGGCCGGGGATTCGGCCTCATCGACGTGGACTCCGGTGAGCACCCGTGGACCCTCGACAACCCGGCGGGCGGCTGGTTCGCCCTGTCCTCCACCGCGCGGGTCGCGCTGCGCGCCGAGGACGGCACGCCCATCGGCGACCGTGCCATCGGCATCGCCGAGATCATCGGCGGCGAGCCGCGTGACCTGGCGGTCGCGCTGGTCCGCAAGGGGGTGACCGCCACCTGCTCCAGCGCCCCGGGCCCGCGGTACGGCGACCTCGCCGTCGACTCCAACCTGCCCGACGTGCGGGTCGCGCTGGGCACGCCGGAGGAGAACCCCTTCGTCGCACAGGTGCTGGCTGCGGCCGAACCCGGCTACGCGCAGTTGCTGCGCGAGCGCCTCGCCTCGTCCGGGCGGGCCCGGGTCTGGGTCCCCGCGGCCGAGCCGCTGGAGAAGGTGTGGGTGCCGAGCGCCGATCTCACCGGGCCGCGTGCGCTTCCCGTGCTGATCGTCGCGGGCGAGGGCGCCGCCGAGGAGCTCGTCGCCGACCTCGACGACGCGGTCATCGAGGTGAGCCAGCCGTCCGAACTGGCCGCGCTGACCGAGCCGGCGCTGGACGACTACACCATCGGCATCGTCAACCGGGGCGTCCCCGGGTTCGCCGTCGACGCGGGCGGCGCGCTGCACCTGTCGCTGCTGCGCTCCTGCACCGGCTGGCCGTCCGGGGTGTGGATCGACCCGCCCCGCCGCACCGCCCCCGACGGGTCGAACTTCCAGCTCCAGCACTGGACCCACTCCTTCGAGTACTCCCTGGTCACCGGGGCGGGTGACTGGCGCGAGGCCCGGCTGGTCGACCACGGGCACGACGTCAACCACCCGCTGACCGCGGTCCCCGCGCCTGAGCACGAGGGGGAACTCGCGGCGACGACCTCGTTCCTGGCCGTGGAACCCGCGGGGAAGGTCGTGCTCGCCGCGCTGAAGGCCGGCGGCAACCCGCTCGCCTCCGGCAGGGAGGCCGGGGAGATCGGCGGCATCACCCTGCGGCTGTACGAGGCGACGGGACAGCCGGTCACCGCGCGCGTCGTCACCGGGCTGCCCCTCGGCGACGCCCACCGCACCGACCTGCTCGAACGTCCCCTCTCTGCCATCTCCACCGACGCCATCGAGCTGACCGGCATGGAGATCGCCACGCTCACCGCGGCGATCGCGCCGCCGCAAGGACGTCCCGGTGCGGCGCTGGGACCGGAGGCCGAGCCGTACCAGCCCGTCTACACGCGCTATTGGCTCAACAACACCGGACCGGCCCCCGCCGGCAACATGCCGGTGGCGGTGCACCTGTCGCGGACCGACGTCGCCGTCTCCGGACCCGTGAAGCTGGAGGTCACCATCGCCTCCGGGCTCACCGAAGGCGAGGTGTCCGGCGTCGTCACCTTCACGGCCCCCGACGGATGGACCTGCGAGCCCGCCGAGCGGCCGTACGCGCTGCCCCCCGGCGGCCACGCGTCCGTCCCGGTCAGGGTCGTCCCCGCGGACGGCGCCGAGCCCGGCGTGTACTGGCTGCGGGCGGGCACGTCCCACGGCGGGCAGGCGTACGAGGACGTGACCCGGCTGCACGTCGGCGGCGGCCAGGACACCCGCCTGGAGGTCGTGGTGGAGACGCCGCACGTGCGGCTGACCCCGGGGGACTCCGCGGCGGCGTCCGGCGCGGTCGAGGTGCTCCTGCGGTCCCCGGCGCGCACGGACGTCTCCGTGCAGGCGCAGCTGATCAGTCCCTGGCACACGTTCGAGCTGATCCCGGAGTGGAACACCGGGGTCGTCGTTCCCGCCAGGGGAGAGGCCCGGCTCCGCTTCGACGTCCAGGCGCCTCCCGGCACCCGTCCGGGCCACTGGTGGGCGGTCGTCAAGCTGGCCAGCGCCGGGCAACTCCACTACACCGAGGCCGTGCGGATCGAGGTCCTACGATGACCGCGCCCACCGCCACGGTCGCGGTGGCCGCCGAGGTGGGCGCGCGGGTCATCCCGGTCGCCCAGGTCGACGCCCGGGAGGCGGAACTGCGTGCCGGGCCTCTCGCCGCGCGGCTGCCCCACCCCCACGGCGCCGAGGGCAGGAACCTGCGCCGCTGGCTGGTCCAGGTGCTGGTGACAGAGGCGCTCGTAGAGCAGGAGGCCACGGCGCTCGGGCTCCTCGCGACGGACGGCGGGTCGCGGCCGGGTACGGAGGAGAGTGGACGGCCGCCGGGGTCCGCGGACGGCGGGTCGCGGTCCGGCGCGCTGACCCTGGCCGCAGCGCTCCGTACGGGAGGCGTCGTCGCGGCCGTGACGGCGTCCATGCCCCTGGCACGGGAGCTACGCCGCGCCGTCACGGCCGGGGTCGCCGTCCCGGAGGAGGAGGTCCGGGACTACTACGACCGCAACCTCGACCGGTTCACCCGTCCGGAGGCGCGTCACGTGAGCCGGGCCGGCGGGTCGTCGCTCGGCCCGGTGCGGCGGGGCGAGCTCACCGGCGACCTCGAAGCGGCGATCTTCTCCGCCACGGAGGGGGAGACGGTCGGGCCGGTGATGGGTCCGGGCGGGCCGTGGACCGTGCGGGTGGACCGGATCGAGCCGGGTGGCCTGCGACCGTACGAGTCGGTGCGCGATGAGATCGCGGCCGAGCTGACCGCGGTCGCGATCGAGCAGGCCTTCTCCGCCTGGCTGGACCGCCGGTACGCCGAGCAGGTGCGGCTGCGGCCGGGCTTCGAGCACCCGGCCGACCCGCACCACGCCGACGCCACCCACCACCACTGACCCTCGCACCGCGACTGGCAGCGCCACGCCTTCGAGGAGCTCACCGCGACGTGGGACCAGCGCGACCGGGACCGGTTCGCAGGGTACCTTCGGCGCCTCGCCGACGAACCGGGGGTCTGAGACCGGCGCCGGAGCACCGAAAGGCGGCGGATGACCGGTGTTTCCGGTGCGTCGTACAGTTTCGGCATGGAGCACACCAGATTTGCCAGGTTTGGCATGGTTTGCAGTGTCGATCACCTGGCCTCCACGGCGGGCCTCGCCATGCTGGACAGGGGCGGCTCGGCGGCGGACGCCGCCATCGCGGCGAACGCCGTGCTGGCCGTCACCGCCCCCCACGCCTGCGGCCTCGGAGGAGACCTGTTCGCCCTCGTCCACGAGGGCGCAGGCCCGCCGCGGGCGCTCAACGCCTCCGGGCGGTCCGGATCCGGGGCCGACCCTGACCGGCTACGTGCCGAGGGGCATGAGCGAATGCCGTTCCAGCGGGACATCCGGTCGGTGCCGGTCCCCGGCTGCGCCGACGGGTGGCTCGCCTTGCACGCGACGTACGGACGCCTGCCCCTGTCCGAGCTGTTCGCCCCTGCGGTCCGGTACGCCGATGAGGGCTTCCCTGCCTCCCCGCTGCTCGCCCCCGCCGCCTCGATGCTGCCCGGCGTGGCAGACCCGGTGGCCCCGGGCGACCTGATCCGGCGGCCCGGCGTCGCCCGTGTCCTCGACGCGCTGGCCACCGAAGGGCGCGATGGGTTCTACCTCGGTGAGTTCGGCAAGGGACTGATCGCCCTCGGCCGCGACGGCACGGTGGGCGGGCCGAGCGAGGGCGAGTACCACGAGGCCGACCTCGCGCGTGTGAGCGCCGACTGGATGGAACCGCTCCGCGCCCGCGCCTTCGGCCACGACGTGTGGACCATTCCGCCCAACTCCCAGGGTTACCTGCTGCTGCTCTCGCTGGCCATCGCCGACGGGCTCGACCTGCCCGAAGATCCGGCCGACCCGCTCTGGGCCCATCTGCTCACCGAGGCCGCGAGGACCGCCGGGCACGACCGTACCGACGTGCTGTTCGACGGCGCCTCGGTCGGCCATGTGCTCGCCTCGGCCGGCGAGCGGCGCGCGATGATCGACCCCTCGCGCCGCGCCCGGGTCAGGGACCTCACCTCGCCCGGCGACACGACGTACCTGTGCGCGGTGGACGCCGAGGGGATGGGGGTCTCCCTCATCCAGTCGAACGCGGCAGGGTTCGGCAGCATGCTCTTCGAACCGTCCACCGGGATCAACCTGCACAACCGGGGCCTCGGCTTCTCGCTGGTCCCCGGGCATCCCGCCGAGTACGGGCCAGGCCGCCGCCCGCCGCACACCCTTGCCCCCGCCCTGGTCACGCGGCCGGACGGGTCGCTGCGTACGGTGCTCGGGACCATGGGCGGGGACTCCCAGCCGCAGATCCTCCTGCAGGTGCTGGCGCGCCTGCTCGCCTCGGCGGAGTCGCCGGGGCAGGCGATCGGCGCGTCCCGGTGGCGGCTCGGTCCGGGTCTGACGGGGTTCGACGCCTGGGACGACCCGGACGAGGCGTCCCTGGACGTCGAGGAGGGGGCGCCGTGGGCCGACGGGCTGCGCCGGCGCGGGCACGTCGTCCAGGAACTGCCGTACGGCGGATCGTTCGGGCACGCCCAGTTGATCGACGTACGACCGGACGGCGTGCTCGCCGGCGCGGCCGATCCCCGCGCGCTCATATCCAGCGCCGCCGGCCGCTGACACGAGCTACGCGGCGTCGCCGCCCCGCACTTCGGAGTGAGCCCCGGCTCTTCCCGACCAGGGAAACGTGAAAGTCCCCGCCAAGGGAGCCCTTGGCGGGGACTTTCACGTTCGCGGACCGGTGTGCGGGTCGCCTCTCGGCGGAAAGCTCAACGCGGCTCCAGCCGAACGGTATTCCGCGAAGGCGATAGGTGAGGCCCGGGGACACCGGACACACCGGCCACAGGTTATGTAACCACTGGGGTGTACCGGTTGTTCCCCGGTGCCCCGATCAAATGGGTGACGGGTGGGGGATCTTCGCTGACGCCCAGGATGGGGACGATGGTGTGTTTCAGGGGCGGGCCCGTCCCTTGTTGAGTGGCCCTCCCGGCACCCGTTTGATCAAGGTGCCCGTGTGTTTCCCGCCAAGGTTGAGATCTCCTCTAGGCGGGGAGCGGTGACCCGGCGAGAGCGTGTCATGCAGGGTCCAGTTTTCCGAGCGCCAGGTCGTGCCATACCCCGGCATTCTGAGGGAAGGTGAGGCTGTGTGCCGTCTCCCTCAACCCGTCTTGGTCGAGATTCCAGCGGTCGATCAGGCGGTGTTCCGGTTCCTGCTCAAGGCCTTACGCAACGGTGCGGGCGGCATGCTTCGCCGTCCAGCGCGTGGCTGTTCACTCCGCTCTGGTAAGTCGTCAGGCGTGCGCTAGCGAGGCCGGAATGGAATGTCACCTCGCTGGTAACTCACCTGAAACCACACCGTCTGCCCGGCGCAGTCCGTATAGACACCCCAGCGGTCGGAGATGGCTTCCACGAGGAAGAGACCTCGTCCGCCTTCCGCGAACATGTCCGCGCACACCTGCGGAACGGAACCGCTTCCCTCGTCTACGACCTCACCGTGTATGAAGTCATAGCAGTCAGCGAGAGCGAGGGTGACTCTGCCGCCGTTCCGGGAATTGGAGTGGATCACAGCGTTTGTGACGAGCTCGGAAACAAGCAGGGTTACATTTTCCAGCGCTGGATGACCGGCACCGAGCTTTTGCCTGATGTACTCACGTGCTCGGGCTACAGATTCCGGAGAGCCGATCAGATCGGTAACACCTAACAGCGTTCCCTTGGTTTCCCGATCCGGGCTGGAGGTGGGATGTCCATCGCCCCCGTAATGCTCTTCTCTCGCATCCGGCATTCGCATGGGGGAACCGTATGACCGCGCAATACCATACGGCTAGATCGACTTTGTATCACTCTGTGGAGATCGGGAAGCGAAGTGACACATCCCGTGTCACTATTCAGTAGTCCAGCCGGACGAAATCTGCCAGGTCGCGCATATCACTGGTAAGGGTGCGTCTACCGGCAAAGATTCCCTTAAGGATGTCTTTCGCATAGCCCTGGTTGACGATCCACTCTGGAGAGTCCTGTCTGATCCGGCGCAGGACATCGAATGCCTCACCGTACTGACGTGACCGGCGATGGGCATCCGCCACATCGAGGAGATGACGATTGCGGTTGTTGGAGGTAGGAGCAAGGTCGTTGGTGGGGATGGCCTGTGACATGCGCAAGACGAGGTCCGGACGATCTTCCACCATGGCGTTCTCCGCCCGCTTCATCGCCACGGTGATCGGGCCGAAGGTGCGTAGAAAGTCGTCCCCCGGAGAGATATCACGGCTCATCGCAACGGCGGCCGTACGCGCGAGCCGAATGGCGTCCTCCGCCTCGCCAGGCCGGTTGTCCCGTACGGCAGCCGCCGACGACCGCAGGAGCAGCCACCCCCAGGCCGACAGGTCCCGAGGCGTCGCACGGGAGATGCGAGGTTCGACGTCGTCCGCCCACTTGATGGCCAACTGCCGCGCCTGCTCAAGCCGCCCTCGGCGCAGAAGCAGCCAGCACCGGGTACTGACGATCGCCGCCGCTTCGAGAAGGTCGTCCGCGTCGTCAAGACCGCGCAGTAAGGCCAGCTCCGCCGCTTCGAACTGCCGGGTCTGAGTAAGGAGCCAGCCCGTGAGGTGAAGCAGGCGAGACCGCACGAACCGCTGTGACCGATCGGTGCCCACTAGCGTGTCAGTGTCCGCCAGCAGCTTGGGCAGGGTCGTGGCCAACTCCGCGTACTTGTCGCCCCTCCACAGCGGCATCGAGGCGTCCAACGCCCTACGAATGCCATCCACGGTCGGCGGTTCGCCGGACTGATCGCCAAGACCGTGCAAAGCGCGACGGACCGCTCCCCAATGGTCAACCGTCTCCGCGTCCGCCTGATCGCCGACATGGTCGGTGATGATCGCGGTGGTGGGTACGCGGAGCGCTGCGGCTATTTTGCGGGCGGTCTCCAACCTCACATCTGAGCGGGACCCCTGCTCAAGCTTCCTGATGAGAGACGCGGACACCCCGGAGATCGAGGCAAGCTCCGCTTGGCTCATGCCGGCCCGCTTACGAAGGTTGACGACCCGCTCTCCTATCGTGGCCATGAATTCATGCTAGGCCGCAACGAGTATGACGAGCAGTCGATACGCGAGCCAGAACCGCCGTGGTGCCACCGGCCCCGCGAGCACCAGGATGTGTCATGGCCGGGCATTCTTGGAAGGTGATGATCTGGGTGGGAAGCACACGGGTGCCCCGATCAAATGGGTAACGGGTGGGGAATATCCTCCGATGCCCAAGGGGGCGGGACGATTATGTGTTCAGGGGTGGGCTCGTTCCTTCATTAATGGCCCTCCCGGCACCCGTTTGATCGGGGTGCCCGTGTGTTTCCCGCCAAGGTTGAGATCTCCTCTAGGCGGGGAGCGGTGACCCGGCGAGAGCGTGTCATGCAGGGTCCAGTTTTCCGAGCGCCAGGTCGTGCCATACCCCGGCATTCTGAGGGAAGGTGATGATCTGGGTGGGAAGCACACGGGTGCCCCCATCAAATGGGTAACGGGTGGGCGAAACATCCAACGCCACGGCAGAACTCGCACCCACAACTCAGCACCCACAACCCAGAACCCAGAACCCAGCACCCAGCACCCAGAACTCAGGCCTCGCTGTCGAGGTGGCGCATCATGGGGGCGGCGTATCTGCTGCCCGCCGCGGAGCCGGCCGGGACGGCCTGCTCGATGTCTCGCAGTTCCTCGGCGCTCAGCTCCAGGTCGGCGGCGGCCAGGGACTCCGCGAGGCGGTCGCGGCGGCGTGCACCCACCAGAGGCACGATGTCCTTGCCCTGAGCGGCGACCCAGGCGACGGCGACCTGGGCCGCGGTGGCGCCCCTGGCCTCGGCGATCCGGCGCAGCTGTTCCACCAGTGCGAGGTTGTGCCGCAGGTTCTCGCCCTGGAAGCGCGGGCTGGAGCTGCGGAAGTCGTGCGCGGGAAGCTCGCGCTCCTGGTTCCAGTGTCCGCTGAGCAGGCCCCTGGACAGCACGCCGTACGCGGTGACGCCGATGCCCAGTTCGCGCGCGGTGGGCAGGATGTCCCGCTCGATGTCGCGTGACAGCAGGGAGTACTCGATCTGCAGGTCCGAGATGGGGTGCACGGCGCTGGCACGCCGCAGCGTGGCCGCGCCGACCTCGGACAGGCCGATGTGACGGACGTGCCCGGCCTGGACGAGGTCGGCGATGGCGCCGACCGTGTCCTCGATGGATACGTCGGGGTCGAGGCGGGCGGGGCGGTAGATGTCGACGTAGTCGGTGCCGAGCCGGCGCAGGGTGTAGGCGAGGAAGTTCTTGACCGCGCGGGGGCGGCCGTCGTTGCCCGCCCAGCCGCCGTCCGGGTCGCGCAGGGCGCCGAACTTGACGCTGATGACGGCCTGTTCCCGTGGCTTACCGGCCAGCGCGTCACGCAGGAGCAGTTCGTTGTGTCCCATGCCGTAGAAGTCACCGGTGTCGAGCAGGGTGATGCCGGCGTCGAGCGCGGCGTGGACGGTGGCGATCGACTCGGCCTCATCCGCCGCCCCGTACAGGTCGGACATGCCCATCAGGCCGAGTCCCAGTGCCGAGACGGTGGGGCCGGTGCTTCCGAGCGTGCGGGTCCGCATGGCGTTGGTCCAATCGTGATCAGGGTCTTACTCGTTGCTAACACGTCTGGCACGCTGACCCCGCGATCGGCATCGGGCACGCCGCTCGGTCGTCCGTGAAGAGTGGCGTCGGGCGTGCCGCTCAGTCGTTCGGATTCGTGAGTACGGTGGCTCGGAACGACTTCTGGTCGTTGGAGTGCGGAAACGGGTCCTCTGGCACCTCGACGCCGAGGAAGGCGCAGAGCGGCTCCCAGCCTTGGCTCACCTGGAAGTCGAGCAGTCGCTCGGGCGCGACCGTCTCCCGGACCGCCTGGTTGTGCCGCTCGTAACAGGCGATCACATGGTCCCGGTCGTCGATGCGGCCGTCGAAGCACCGGCCGATCACCCCCAACCGGCCGAACTGGGCCAGTTGCTCGGCGGTCTCGAAGGAGCGGAACCGCTCGGCGGCCTCCGGGAACCGGCCGGACATGGCCGCGAAGACGGTGCTGGTCACCGACTCGTACCACGCGGCGGCGTCCCGGCTCGTCAGGATCACCTTGGCATCGGGATAGGCCTCGACCATCTCCCGCCAGAACGTCACGCCCGGCCAGTCGGTGGTGGAGACGTATCCGGTGAGCGGCCCGCGCCAGGCCTCGGGCACGCCGTTGGCCCCCGCGGCCCAGTCGTGGAGGTGCCGGGGATGGGCGAACACCTCGGTGAAGTGGTAACAGGGCCCGAACCCGAGCCGGCACAGTGCCTTCTTGAGCGTCATCGTCCCGGTGCGACCGAGGCCGACTCCGATGATCCGCAGCATGGCAACCCCCCAGCGCCACCCCATCAGAACCGGGCGCGCGGGGCAACGCGAATCGCCGTGATGTGCTCACATCACCGCAGGTCAGGACACTCTCCAGGCCACCGCCGCCCCTCCTCCCGCATGCCACGGCTCCGGCGATCGGGCCGCCGGAGCCGAGATGTGCCACGCCGCGAGCCGGGAAGGCCCGCGGGTTCCTTCCTAGACGGGGAAGGTCCTCCGCGACTGCGAGGTGCGGCGGGAGAGCAGGACGCCGAGGCCGACCATCACGATGCCGAGCAGCAGGTGCAGCCAGTTGTCCGCGTTGTTGAGCGGGACGAAGTTGGCCGGGCTGTCATGTCCCACCACCAGGCCGTATATCCACAGCAGGAGGTAGATGACACCACCCCAGATCAGGAAGTTGCGCGCTCCGTTCCAGCTGCGGGCCAGCGCGAGGCCGGCCAGGCCGAACAGCAGGTGGACGATGTTGTGCAGGACCGACACCTGGAAGAGGCCCAGCAGATGCGCGTTCGAGTTGTGGCCGGCGAACGCCATGGAGCCGTAGTTCGTGGTGACGCCGGGGATGAACCCGAGGATTCCCACCACGAGGAAGACGATCCCCATGATGAGCGCGGCCATCTGCAGTGGCGTTCGGGTCAGATCACGCGCGTGCGTGCCCATTGACGCCTCCTTCGTCTGATCGACGATCTGTCTTGTCTATCGGTGTTGCCGGGGTTGATCATTCCGAGCCCCGTTGTTTCCGCCCGCGTCGCGCGGGACGGCGAATGTCACGACCCTCCTCACCGAACATCAGTGGGTCCGGGTGGTGTGCATCTGGACGGTGGCCGGAAGGCGATCCGTTTCCAGGGACCGCCGCAGCCGGTCCACTGCTCGCTGGATCCCGTGCCTGGCGGCGGTCGGATCGGCCCGGTCGGGGAGGACGACCGCCAGCGCGAGATGGGGGGCGCTGGGGGCGCCGTCGAGGGTGGCGTGGACGCGCTCGCTCCGTGCCGCCCCCTCCTGGTGAACGCTGTCGGCGACGTCGTCCTCCAGCGCGGCCGCGGCGGCCCGGGAGGACAGGTGCGTGGCACCGTGGCCGGGGTCGGGCTCCAGGTTGACGTACCGAATCGTGCCGGTGCGCGCCTGATGGAGCAGCCAGCGCAGGGCCAGCAGCGTGACGAGCAGCGCGACGATGGCCAGCGCGGGCCAGAACCAGGAGTTGCGGGCCGTGTAGGCGGCGATCGCTTTGGAGACGACGGGAGAAGTGCGCGACCCGAGCAGACCGGAGGCCAGGCCCAGGCCACGTGCGAGCGCCGCGGCGCCCGCCACGAGCAGGATCAGGCCCACCAGCGCCAGGCCGATGCGGTTGACGACGGCGGTGCGATGGCTCACCGGCTCACTCCTCTCGCTCCCGTACGCTGACGTGCACGCGCATCGGCCTCAGCGGGCGCAGTTCCTCCAGGCGCGTCGTGACCGCCTGGGTGACCTGGCCGGGCAGCTCTCGTGCGTCGCGAAGCGGCGTGGCCGCCTTCACCTCGACGCGTCGTCGCCCGAGCCGTACCCGCGCCCGGGAGACCCCGTCCACGCCGGCCGCGACGGTGGCGAGGTGGCGGCGCAGCCCGGCACGGGTGATGCCGGTGATCGTCTGCGGATCCTCGGACGCCAGCGCGATCAGCCGGGGACGTCCCGGAGTCAGCGCCAGGACGAGGAGCAGCAGTCCGAGCAGGCACGCCACGGCGGCCGTGATGAGCGTCGCGGGATCGTCCCAGCGTGCCCGGCCGAGCGGGGCCAGCCACGTCAGCGGCGGCTGCTGGGCTCGCCCGCGCGTCGCCGCCGCCACCGCCGCGATGACGGTCGCCAGGCCGGCGGCGGCGAGGAGCACCGCCGTCACGGTCGCGGGCACCTTCCGGCTGGGGCGGAACGCGCGCGCCGCGGCCCGTCGCTGGGCCCGCTCGTCCACCTGCGGCGGCTCGGGGACGGGCTCAGGGCCGGGGTGGAGCTCCGGGGAGGTCACAGCACCCGCCTTTTCTGCTCGGCCGGGTGGATGAGCCGGGCGACATCGATGTCCACCTGCCTGGCGTCCAGACCGGTCAGCTCGTGCACACGGGTCCTGACGTGCTCCCGGACGTTGTGGACGACCTGCCGGATCGGCGCCGGGTAGGTCACCGACATCGTCACCCGCACGATCGCCAGGTGCCCGTCCACGTGGGCGCTCACCCGGGGAGCCCCCCCAGGCGTGCCGCGCCCGAGGGGCGCCCCGAGCAGCCGGGGCGCGCCCCCGCCGACCTGGTCCACCTCGGTGACCGCCCAGGTGGCGATCCGCTCCAGCACCCGGTTGGCGATGTCGGTGCGCCCGCGCGCCTCGACCGGCCCGGCGCCGCCGTGCGACTCCGGGACCGGTTCGGTGCCGTGCCCGCCCGGAGGGGGCATGGCCATCTCGGTGTTCACGTGCGTCTCCGGGTGCCGCCCAGGAGTCCGCTCATGTCGAGTTCGCCGGTCAGCGCCCGGCCGACCAGGAACCCGAGTACGCCGAGGACCAGCACGATGAGGAACGCGGTAAGGCCGCCGACCACTATGGCGAACCCGAGCGCGGTCCCGAACAGAAGGCCGACCGCCGGCCACCAGCGGGATTCATCCATTTCGCTCACCTTCCACTGTGGAGGGGCACTCCCTCACGGGGAAACCGGGGCATCGCCGGACCGCTCGGGGGAGACCTCGCCGCTCGCGGGCCGGGTGATGTCCTTCTTCGACGGGCCGGTGCCCGGTTCCGGCTTGGAAGGACCGGTGCCGGGGTCCGGCAAGGTGATGTCCTCGACCCGTATGTTGACGGTCAGGCCGGGCGCCAGCGCCTCGACCGCGGTGCGCACGTCCGCGGCGATCTCGCCGAGCGGCCGCCCGTAGCGGGCGACCAGTGCGACCTCGACCTCTTTCTCGCGTACGGCGACTCCGGCGACGCTGCGGCCGGCAAGGTAGGTGGCCACCGGCCCTCCCGCCAGTGCGGCGACGTCCGGGCAGCCCGCCACCGCCTCGGCGATGCGGTCCGCCAGCCGCCCCACCTCATGGGTCTCGCCGGTCCCGGCGGGGTTCATCGGACTCGGGTCTCCTGCGGCTCGGCTGCCTCGTCGCCGGGCAGGTGGAGGTCGTTCACCGTGATGTTGACCTCGGTGACCTCCAGGCCGCACATGTTCTCCACGGCGTTGATCACGTTGCGCCGGATGCCGGCCGCGAGATCGGGGATCGACACCCCGTACTCGACGATGACGTCGAGGTCGATCGCCGCTTGGCGCTCGCCCACCTCGACCGCGACCCCCTGGGTGACGCCGGCCCCTCCGATGAGGCGCTCCCGTACGGCGCCGAGGGCCCGGGACATCCCCGCTCCCATCGCGTACACCCCGGGTACCTCGCGGGCGGCCATTCCCGCGATCTTGGCTACCACGGTGTCGGCGATCGTCGTCCTGCCGCGCTCGCTCACGAGTTCCGCGCCCCGTTGCGACCCCGTGCGCGCGCTCCTGACCTCGGCCGCTTGGCCCGGTGTTTCGTTCATCTGTGTGCTCACCTCGTTGTCCTCCGTTCCAGCAGGACTGGCCTGCGTCGCCGAATAGGAAGGCACAACCGGCTAAATTCGCACGTACCCCTGTGTAAGGAGATATAAGGCTATTTTATACCGAATGTCTGCTTTTTACTCCGTCCAGGGCGGTGGAAGGGGGCCTGGGACACGGAGCGCTCTCGGGGGGCGGGGCCCTACGCCTCCGCCGTGACCGGAGCCTCCCAGCGGCCCATCAGATCCCGGTAGAGCGGCGAGGCGGCGACCATCTCCTCATGCGTGCCCACCTGGGCGCGGGCCCCGTCCATGACCAGCACCCGCCGGGCACGGAGGGCCGAGGTGAGGCGGTGCGCGATCACGATCAGCGTGCCGTCGCGGGCGGCGAACGCCTCCTCCGCCCGGGCCTCGGCCGCCGGGTCCAGATGGCAGGTCGCCTCGTCGAGCAGGACGAGCCGCGCGGGGGACAGGTACGCGCGGGTGAGCGCGATGAGCTGCCGTTCACCCGCCGACAGCTCGGACGGGTCCACCTCGGCCGCGCAGCCGCCGAGCCTGGCGGCCAGCTCCGTCATGCCCACCGCGTCGACGGCCTTGTCGATGTCGGCCTGCGACCGGCCCTCGGCCATGTAGGTCAGGTTCTCGCCCAGAGTGCCGCGGAAGACGTACGCCTCCTGCGGGATGAGCACGCGGGCCCGGCACATGGCGGCGCGGTCGATGGCGTCGACGGGAACCCCGCCGATCAGGATCCGCCCGCCGTCGGGCCGCAGTATCCCGGCGATCAGCGCCGCCACGGTGGACTTGCCGATGCCACTGGGGCCGACGACGGCGAGATGGTCGCCGTCCCGCACGGCCAGGTCAAGGTCCGAGACCACCGGGTCGGCGTCCGGGCCGTACGCGAACGTCACCCCGCGCAGGCGCAGCAGCATGCCCCTGGGCATGTCCGCCGACCCGGTCGACGTCGCGGGCGGCCGCGCGCTGGTCGTCACGATGCGCTCAAGCGCCACCACCAGGCGCACGCCGTTCACCCCGACCCCCTGCACGAGGCTGCCGAGCGCGGGGGTCAGGGACTGCGCCACGTACGTGAGCGTGCCGAGGATGATCCCGGCGGTCGCACCGTCGCGGACCAGGGCGGGTGTGGCGGCCAGCACCATCAGGATGGGCAGCCACCCGCCGACGGCCAGCGACAGGGTGCGGACGGCGGTGAGCCGGGCGAGCGCCTGGCTGGTACGGGCCTGGAACTCCACGTCCTGCTGGACGCCGGCCGCCACGCGCTCCTCGGCCCCGCAGGCGGCGACGTCCCGCAGGCCGTCCACCATGGCGGCCACCGAGGAGGCCGTCCGCTCCTCGGCGAGGATGAGCCGCCGCTGGAGCCTCGCCATGGCGGGCAGCGACATCAGGAAGAGCGAGAGACCCGCCAGCAGGGGCAGGACCACCAGCGGCAGCACGGCGCCCATCAGCGTCAGCACGCCGAACACCACGCCCATGATCGAGAACAGGAACGACCTCACCACGGCGATCACGGCGCCGAAGGAGTCCCTGGCGAGCTCCACCTGGCGGTTGAGCCGCGCGACGGCGCCGGTGTCCGGCCGCATGCCCGAAGTGGCCGTGCGATGCAGGGTGCCCTCGACGACCTGCCGCAGGAGGGTGTCGCGGAACGGCTCGACGATCCCGGCGATCGCCAGGAGCACCTGCCGCGCGCCGAGCGCCGCGGTCAGCCAGGCGGCGGCCAGGATCATGAGCCAGCCGAGCCCGACCAGCGGGCGGCCGGAGCCGAACCCGTCGTCCAGCGCGTGCGCGATGGCCTGCCCGGATACGAAGGACGGCGCCGCCTCGGCGAACGACCAGCAGAGCAGCCGCGCCAGGTGCCGCGGCCGCCGCCGCACCGCCTGCCACAGCAGATCTCTGACCCTCATCCCGGCCCCGCGCCGGTGATCTGGAAGACCGCGCGGTAGGCGGGGTCGCGCCACAGGACGTCGTGGGGACCAAGACCCCGGATGCGCCCGCCTTCCAGCCAGGCGACCAGATCGGCGCGTGCGGCCGTCGCGGCCCGGTGCGCGACGATCACGCGCGTACGGTCGCGCAGTTCCTCGGTCAGCGCCCTGGCCACCTGGTGCTCGGTGACGGTGTCCAGGCTGGAGGTGGCGTCGTCGAGGATGAGCAGCCGCCCGCCGTGGGCGAAGGCCCGCGCCAGCCCGATCCGCTGCCGCTCGCCCCCTGACATGGGCGCTTCGTCGATCGGCGTGTCGTACGAGTGGGGCAGCCTGCGGATGAACGCGTCGGCCGCGGCGGCCCTGGCGGCCCCTCTGGCCACGCCGGATGGGCGCTCCACGGTGATCGCCTCGGCGAGCGTGGAGCCGAAGAGCACGGGTCGCCCGAACGCGTAGGCGACGGATCGGCGCAGCGCCGTCCGGCTGAGACGGCGCAGCGGCACCCCGTCGAGCAGGACCTCGCCACGGTCGGGGTCGGTCAGCCTGCCGGCGACGGCGGCGAGAAGGGACTTGCCGCTTCCCGACCTGCCGACCACGGCCATCGCGGCGCCTCCCGGCACGACCAGGTCGATGTCCCGCAGCACCGGCTTCCCCTCCACGCTGACGGTGACGTCGCGAAGCTCCAGCCGCCCCGGCCCTTGGTCCCGCGGGTCGTGCTCGCCGTAGGCGACCGCGGGCCGGCGCAGAACCTGGTGGACCCGTCTAGCCGCCGAGCGGGCGCGGCCCAGCCGGTTCAGGTAGCCCAGCGCGGAGCCGATCCCCGCGCCGAGCACCGCGTACCGTGCCGCCGCGAACAGCTCTCCGACGCTCAGCTCCCCCGCGGAGAGCCGGATGCCGCCCACGCCGATCACGGCCGTCTCCAGAAGGGGCACGACGATCGCCGCCTGCACGCCGGCGCGGGCGTTGACGCTCCACAGGGCCATGCCGTACTCGCGCAGGCGCGTCAGCGGCGCCAGCACGCGCCGGGTCTCCAGGTCCTCGGTCCCGGCGGCGGCGATGGTCCGTGCGCCCGAGAGCGCGTCGACCATCCGTGAGGCGATGTCGCTCTGCGCCTCCTGGTAACCCGTCGCGACGCTCGTCGTCTCGCGCAGGAACGCGCGCAGGACGATCCCGATCAGCACCAGGCCGGCGGAGAACGCCACGGCCAGCCAGGGATCGATGAGCGCGAGGGCGATGAGGGAACCGCCGGCCGGCACCAGGAGGGCCACCGCAGTGATCAGCGCCTCGGGGGCGGCCCCCACCTCTTCGGCGTTGGCTCCCGCTCTGGTGACCAGGTCGCCGGCCGGGAAACGCCGGGAGATCGCGGGACCGACGGCCAGCACGTGCCGTACGACCCGCTCGCGGAGCCAGCGTGCGGCCTGCGCGCCGCCGGCGCCCGCCGCCAGCACGGCCACCGCGTCGCACGCGACGACCGTGACGACGAGCGCCACGCAGATCAGGAACGCGTCGCCGGTGGCGGCGCCGGGCGTGACCAGGACGTCCACCGCGCGGCCCAGGGCGCCGGGGAGCAGCAGCTCGACCACGGCGCCGGCCAGCGCGGCGACGGCGTACACCGCAGGCCATCGGCCGCTGCGGTGGAGGACTTCGAGGAGCAGGCGGTCCGCCCTGCGGGCGTCGCTCGCCCGGCCGATCCCGGACTCGGCGCCCGTGCCCGGCGCGGGGGTGTCGCCCCCGTCGCCGGGCACGGTGGGGTCCGATGCCCGGCTGCCGGTCACCCGGCCACTGGCCGCCTGGGTGTCCGGCATGATATAGGTTTCCTCTTCAGAGAGTCCGGGTATGGACAGGCCTGGAGCGGCCGGATGAGGGCCGCCCCAGGCACTGGTCAGCTATTAGTGGCAGAGGACGCTGAGGCTGCTGTTCTCGTGGGGGGTGCACCCCACGAGGCTCAGGTTGCTGCCGCCGCCGCCGCCACCGGTGGGCAGTTCCATCTCCTGCAGGTCGAGAAGCGCCATTTCGGTTACGCCCTTTCGTCTTGTCTTGCTGGAGGGTCAGCCACAGAGGATGCTGAGGCTGCTGTTCTCGTGGGGGGTGCACCCCAACAGGCTCAGGTTGCTGCCGCCACCGCCGCCGCCGGTGGGAAGCTCCATGTCCTGAAGATCCAAAAGCGCCATGAAAGTCACCTCCTTTCGTCATTCGTCGGGTCCGCCGTCCCGGCAGGAGTGCCAGGCGGGGAGATGAAGGGCAGGCGCACCGGCCGGTCGTGCAGCACGGTGCCCAGCGCGAGGACCACACCGGCGGTGCCGGTCGCGAGGTCCATCGAGAGTCGCAGAAGCTGGTTGCCGGGGAAGGCGAGCCCGCCGCCGTACGGCATGGCCTGCCAGCCGAGCCGCGCGATCTGGTCCGCCACCTCGGGGCCGGCGGGGTCCACGCCCGGCCGCAGGCCCATCGCCAGGGACGCGATCATTCCGGCGCGCCCGGCGAACAGGCCCGACTGCACGTAGTAGTCCAGGGTCGCGACCGGGCCGATGTCCCGCAGGGCCTCACGGAAGGCGTCGTCGTCGCGGTGCGCCAGGTACCGGCGCAGGACCAGCCCGATGCCCGCCGAGCCCTCGTCCAGGTAGGGGTTGGTGCGCCAGCCCTGCTGGACCTGGAGCTGTCCGTCGTCGCGCCGGGTACATCGGCGCAGGTCCTGCTGGAGCGCGATGCTCGCGTGATCGAGCAGGGAGGCGTCGCCGGTGGCCTCGTACGCGTGGAGGAACAGGAGTGCGGGACCCGAGGAGCCGCGCATCAGCCCGGCGCGCGGGTTGCCCCCGCCGCTTACCTCGGGGACGCTGTCGACGGCGCCGAGACGGCCGGCCACGATGTCCACGATGGTCATCGCGGTGTCCCGGAACTCGCGCTCGCCCGTCGCCTCTCCGAGGTGGAACAGGTTCAGGCCGATGCCGGACAGGCCCGCGTACAGGCTCTGTCCGAGCTGGTCCCACTTCTCCCGCAGGCACAGGCCGGTCAGCTCCAGGGCGTCCTGCCGTCGGCCGAGCGCCTCGAAGGCGTAGGCCACGCCGTGCAGCCCGTCCCAGAATCCGAGGCCGGTGCCGGGCTCGGGCGCCATGGCCCGCTGACGCAGCCAGGACTCGTGCTCGGGGAAGCGGCCGGCTCCGGTGGCGGCGAGCGCGTAGAGGACGCCGGCGGCGCCGTTGGCCATGTTCAGCCCGCCGCCCGGCTGGAACTGCGCCGCGTCGCCGGGGAAGAGGCGGTCGTTCCGCTCGGGGGTGGCCGAGGCGATGATGGCCCGGCACGCCGCGTCCCTGATCGACGTCCACTCCGCCCGGCCGGGGAGGGGCAGGTCGCGCATCGCCGCCGCGGGGGCCGTCGCCTCCTTGCCCAGGATGGTGCGCACCGCCTCGGCCACGTAGGCGCGTGGCACCGGGAAGGTGTCGCAGACCATCTCGGCGAGGTGGGTGACCTTGGGCCGGTGCAGCGGTATCAGCACCGTGGACATCGGGGCGAACAGGCCGATGCGCAGGCAGGCGAGGGCGTAGAGGTCGGCCTCGACGCCGAGCCGGTCGGGGGGCGGGCAGAAGCCGGGGTGGGCCAGGGTCGGCCGGGTCCTGTTCTCCGCGAGGGTGGCGACCTCGAAGTCGATGAGCACGACTCGCTCGCCGTCCACCAGGACGTTGAAGGGGTGCAGGTCGCCGAACACGACCCCGCGCTCGTGCAGCGCGGTCACCGCCCGCTCGACCCGGGCCAGCATGTCGAGCGCCCACTCGGTGTACTCGGCGGCGTCCTCGGCGTCGACGGTCGCGCGGGTCAGGGGATGCCTGTGCACCGACTCCTGGCTCAGCGTGGTCCCGTCGATGAACTCCTGGACGAGGAAGTGGTGCTCACCGAGAGTGAAGTAGTCGTACAGGGCGGGGACGACGTCCAGCCCTTCGAGCCGCCGCAGGATGTCGGCCTCGTGCTTGAGGCGGGTGACCGCGTCACGGCCGGCCGCGTCGAGCCCGGCGTGGGGCCTGGCCTCCTTGAGCACGACCTGACGGTCCGTGCGGGTGTCCCGGCCCTTGTACACGCCGCCGCCGTTGGAGAAGTGCAGCACCTTCTCGATCTGGTACGGCAGGTCCGTGAAGGTCACCGCGTTGCGCGCGGCCAGGTGGGGTTCGAGGAAGTCCGGCAGGGTGACCCAGGAGGGCGGGGAGAAGGAGGGCCCTCGCCGGTCGGGCACCAGGGTGCCCTCCGTGTCCTCGATCGCAAGGACGCGCTCCCGGTTGCCGTTCATGCAGTAGCGTTCGGCGAAGCCGCCGTACCGGACGAACAGCGGGCCGTCGCCGTACCGCAGGTCGCTGAGGATGTACGGGCCGTGGACACCGTGCAGCAGCTCGTCGAGCTCCTTGAGCACCAGCTCGAGCTCGTTCACGTCCGCCGGGTAGATGGTGACCAGCTTGCCGCTGCTTCCCCGGTCGGCGTACTTGGAGCTGAGCATCATGACGACACGGGGCCCGCGGAGGAACTTGAAGCTGAGCCGGCGGCTCACGCAGTAGTCCCATACCGCGTCCAGGGTCTTCTCCGCGTCGTCCAGGCAGGACGAGACGTGGATCTTCCACCCCTGAAGGGGGAGCGACCGGTCTTCCGGGCCGTAGTGGAGCCAGGTGTCGGTGGCACGATGCTCCCAGCCGGCGGGGACGGCCCGACCGGCAATGGGAAAGTCAGGGTACTTGGTGCGCTGAGTGTCAAGGGTGTCGTAAAACAGTGGATCGGCTAGGCAATAGATCTCATATCTGTCGATCACTTCCCACACCCCTCTCCTCGCTCGATCGGGTCGATCGCTAGAAGGAGAATTACGGATAACCCCAGCCGTGCCTAGTGACGGTATCCACAGGTGTCATATGCCAGTGTCACTATTGATTCGTGATACCTGTCACTCTTGCCCCTCTTGACCTGTGATTTTTGGTTAAGAGGCGCGCGTGACGGTGACTTCGGGAAAATTCCTCCGTTAACCGTGTTTGACGGTGCAGGATCGGGTACACCTGCTGTGGCCTGCGCTAGAACAATGCTCGGGATCTCGGGGGGCGGGCTCGCATACCGCCGTCCGGCACGGGTCGTACGGGCGCCAGGCGAGCACACTTCACTGCCCCGGTTTGTCCTGAATCCGGATTCCGGTCAGGAGCCGGCCACGTCTTAAATGGGCTGCGGACACGTCGAAAGCCGGTCGTGGACCGGGTGCAAAGACTCGTACATCCCGGCCCTCAGAGGTGGAATGTGCGGTTTCTCGGTCAGTGACCTGGGACAGTAACCACTTTGCGACAAAGGAGGAATCATGACGCAGGTGGACTTCATCCACGTTCAGAAGTTTCTGTCCGGAGTTGACTACCCGGCGACCAAGGAACAGCTTGTGGAGCACGCCAAGAAGCAGGGTGCGGACAAGCAGGCGCTGGAGGCCCTCCAGCGGCTTCCCGACAAGGAGTACGAAGGCCCGAGCGGTGTCAGCAAGGCTCTCGCCGGTTGACCCGGAGACCTGTGGGCTCCCCCCGGCTCAGGTGATCTGGTAGAGCAGCTCCGGACGTCCGAGCCCGCCGTACTGTGGCACGCGCCGCACGCTCCCGCTGTCGACGAGATGCTCCAGGTAGCGCCGCGCGGTCACCCGCGACACCCCGATCGCCGAGCCGACGGCCTGGGCGGACACCCCGCCTGGAGCCTTGCGAAGCTGGCCCGCCACCGCCTCCAGGGTCGCCGCGGTCATCCCCTTGGGCAAGGGGGCGCGGGCGGTCCCCCGGAGGGTGGACAGCGCCCTGTCCACCTCACCCTGGCCGCTGACCTCTCCGGAGCCGCCCATCGACGACCGGAACTCCGCGTACCGCTGGAGCTTCTCGCTCAGCACGGCGTAGGTGAAGGGCTTGAGCAGGTACTGCACGACCCCTACGGAGACCGCCGACCGCACCACCGACAGGTCACGCGCGGAGGTGACCGCGATGACGTCGCAGAAGACGCCGGCCGCCCGGAGCGCGCGGCACACGTCCAGCCCGTGCATGTCCGGCAGGTAGAGGTCGAGGAGCACCAGGTCCGCCGGCTCGCGCCGCAGGAACCGCAGCGCCTCGCCACCCGAGCGTGCGACCCCCGCGACCCGGAAACCCGGCATCCGCTCGACGTACAGCCGGTTCGCCTCGGCGGTCAGCTCCTCGTCCTCCACGATCAGCACCGAGATCATGACGACGCCTCTCCGTCCACCCCGTCGCGCGGGAGCGGCAGCCGCACGGTGAACACCGCTCCCTGACCGTCGTCGCCGACCTCGATGGCGCCGCCGAGGCGGCGCACCGCCTGGCCGACCATGGCCAGCCCCAGCCCTCGCCCGTCTCCCTTCGTCGTCCATCCGCGCCGGAAGACGTCCTTGGCGGTCTGCGCGCCGAGCCCCGGGCCGCTGTCGGCCACGCGGACCAGGAACGTGCCGTCCTCGGCCCGCAGGTGGACGTCGACGCGTGCGGGCGGGCTTCCGGACATGGCCGCCTCGACCGCGTTGTCGAGGAGGTTGCCGAGGATCGTCACCAGGTCACGTCTGTCCAGCACGACGTCGTCCAGCACGCTGTCCGGGCTGATGGACAGCTCGACCCCGCGCTCGGCGGCCTCGGCGGTCTTGCCCAGGAGCAGCGCCGCGAGCACGGGTTCGCGTACCGCGCCGACCACCCGGTCGGTGAGCTGCTGGGCGGCCCGCAGCTCCGCCGTGGCGAACTCCACGGCCTGGTCGGCACGGCCGAGCTCGACCAGCGTGACGACCGTGTGCAACCGGTTGGCCGCCTCGTGGGCGGCGGAACGGAGCGACTCGGCGAACCCGCGTTCGGCGTCGAGCTGGCCGGTGAGCGCCTGCAGCTCGGTGTGGTCGCGGAGCGTCACCACGGTGCCGAGCGAGCGGGTGCCCGAGCGGACCGCGGCGGCGCTCACCACCAGCACACGGTCACCCGTCAGATGGATCTCGTCGGCGCGGTCCTCCCCGGACATGAGCGACTCCGCCAGGGAGGGCGGGAGTCCAAGGTCGCTCACGTGCCGTCCCTCCGCGTCGGCGGGCAACTCCAGCAGCTCGCGCGCGCCGTCGTTGGCCAGCGTCAGCCGGCGGTCGCCGTCGACCATGAGCAGCCCCTCGCGGACCGCGTGCAGGATCGCGTTGTGGTACTCGTACATGCGGCTGAGCTCGGCCGAGCGCAGCCCGTGCGTCTGGCGGCGCAGGCGGGCGGACACGAGGGAGGCGCCCGCGATCCCCGCCGACAGGCCTATCAGCCCGGTGAGCGCGGCCGCCGCGATCTGGTCGCGTAGCCGCGCGCTCAACTTGTCGACGGTGATGCCCGCGCTCACCAGCGCGCGTACGTGCCCGCTCGCGTCGCGGACGGGCGTGACGGCGCGCACCGAGGGGCCGAGCGTCCCGGTGTAGGTCTCGGTGAACGTGCGTCCCTCCAGGGCGGGAGCGGTGTTCCCGAGGAAGTGCCCGCCGATCTGCGAGGGATTCGGGTGGGTGTACCTGCGGCCCTCACGGCTCATGATCGTGATGAAGTCCAGCCCGGCCTCCCTGCGCACCCTCTCGGCGTACGGCTGGAGCGCGACCGACGGATCGGGGTCGCTCAGGGCGGCCAGCACGGCCGGTGAGGCGGCCACGCTGATCGCCACCGCCTTGGCGGTCTTCGCCGCCTCGTCGTTCAGCAGGTGCCGGATATGGGAGAAGGTGAGAAGGGTCCCGCCCACCACGGTGACCCCGACCACGACGATCTGCAGCACGAGCATCTGGCGTGCCAGGCTCCATCGGCCGAGGCGGGAGGAGATCGTCGTCAGGGTCTTCACGGTCACCGGTTCGTGTATCGGCGGGTTCACGGGTAGGGGAGCCGGGCGGGCGCCGGCGAGAACGGTCGTGCACGATATGTACGCAATAGTGACCCAGGTCACTGTACCGACGCATAGTCACTCGACCGGAACCTCACTTCCCCCCGTACGAAGGTACGCAGGTACACACGTACGAAAGACAAGGAGGGTCGCGTGACCACGCCTCCATCCCCGGAAATCCCGGCACCCACGGTGCAACGGGACCGTACCCGCTATCTGTACCTGGCCGTGATCGTCGCGGTGCTCGCCGGAGTCGCGGTCGGTGTGCTGGCGCCGGACCTCGCCCTCGCGATGAAGCCGCTCGGGACGGCCTTCGTGGCGCTGATCAAGATGATGATCAGCCCGATCATCTTCTGCACGATCGTGCTCGGGGTCGGATCGGTGGCCCAGGCCGCCAAGGTGGGCAAGGTCGGCGGCCTCGCCATCGGCTACTTCCTCATCATGTCCTCGATCGCACTGGTGATCGGCCTGGTCGTCGGCAACATGCTGCACGCCGGCGAGGGCCTGCAGCTGACCGACGACCTGCGCAAGGCGGCCGAGGACGAGGCGGCCAAGGGCGGGAAGAGCGACACGACGTCGTTCCTGCTCGGCATCATCCCCACCACGTTCGTCTCCGCCTTCACCGAAGGCCAGGTGCTGCAGACCCTGCTCGTGGCCCTGCTCACCGGGTTCGCGCTCCAGTCCATGGGGCAGCGGGCGGCACCGATCCTCGCCGGGATCGCCCACATCCAGCGGCTCGTCTTCCGCGTCCTGGCCATGATCATGTGGGCCGCCCCCGTGGGCGCGTTCGGCGCGATCGCCGCGGTGGTCGGGGCGGGCGGGTTCGGCGCGCTGCGGAGCCTGGCCGTCTTGATGCTCGGGTTCTACACGACCTGCCTGCTGTTCGTCGGCCTGGTCCTGGGCCCGCTGCTGTGGCTGGGCGCCCGGGTGAACCTGATCTCGCTGCTGCGCTACCTGGGCCGGGAGTTCCTGCTGATCCTCTCGACCTCCTCGTCCGAGTCCGCGCTGCCGCGCCTCATCGCGAAGATGGAGCACCTCGGCGTGAGCCGCGCGGTCACCGGCATCACCGTGCCGACCGGATACTCGTTCAACCTCGACGGGACCGCCATCTACCTGACCATGGCGACGCTCTTCGTGGCCAGCGCGACCGGCGCCCCGCTGTCGGTGGGGGAGCAGGTGTCGCTCCTGATCTTCATGATCATCGCCTCGAAGGGCGCCGCCGGGGTCACCGGCGCCGGGCTCGCCACGCTGGCCGGAGGCCTCCAGTCGCACCGGCCGGAACTGGTCGACGGCGTCGGCCTCATCGTGGGCATCGACCGGTTCATGTCCGAGGCCCGCGCGCTGACCAACTTCGCGGGCAACGCGGTGGCCACCGTGCTGATCGGCACGTGGGTACGGGACTTCGACCGGGAACGCGCCGAGGAGGTGCTGGCCGGGCGGCTCCCGTTCGACGAGGCGACGTTCGTGGACGAGGAGGACGACACGCCGCCGCCGGCGGCTCCGGAGGAGCCGGTGACGGTGGGATCCCCCAGATGACGCCGGGCCCGCCGATGCGCCGACCCCTATCGGCGGTATTCGGCGGGCCGGCTCCTGCCGACGACGGATGTGCGGAGGCACTGACGTACTGAAGTGAGGCGTGGAGCTGAGGGGCCCGGTCCAAGTGAGGCGCGGAGCTGAGGGGCCCGGACCGGGCCCCCGGCGAAACGGGATGAACCGGCGACGGCCAAGCCACGTAACTCCAGGTGTCCTGCCCCGGTCCGCCGTCATGGAGGAGGCCACCCTTGGCCGGATCCACCGATCTCAACCTGCTACGCGCTGAGGCGCACAGCCCGTCGTACTTCTCGCTCCTGCGGGGGACTTCCGGGCTTCAAGGTGCTCCGGTGGACTTCTGTATTCCCTGCAACCCCTACTTCCCCACTCCTGAGGTCTTCGAACGCCTCGGGCAGAACATAACCACGATCCTGAAGTACTACCCGAGCGACACCGACGCCATCGCCGCCGAGTTGAGCGCGGTCCTCGGGCTGAAGTCGCAGACGGTGGTCATGGGCAACGGATCGACCGAGCTGATCACCTGGATCGACCACCTGCTCGTCCACGAGAGCCTCGCCATCCCCATCCCCACCTTCGGCCGCTGGACCGACCAGCCGCTGGAGACCGGCAAGCGGGTCGACATGTACCCCCTGCCGGAGTCCCAGGGCTTCTCGCTCGACGTCGAGAGCTACGTGCAGTTCATACGCAGGCGCGGGTCACGGGTCGCGGTGATCTGCAATCCGAACAACCCCGACGGCGGATACCTGCCGCGCGAGAAGGTCGTCGACCTGCTCGACAGGCTCTCCGACCTGGACCTGGTCGTCGTCGACGAGTCGTTCATCGACTTCGTGGACGCCGAGCAGAACCCCAGCGTCGCCGACGAGGCCGCCATCCGGCCCAACGTGATCGTGCTGAAGAGCCTGGGCAAGAACTTCGGGCTGCACGGCATCCGCTTCGGCTACCTGGTGGCCAACCCCGCCCTGGCCGCCACGGTCCGCCGCAGGCTCCCGAAGTGGAACCTGAACTCCTTCGCGGAGTCGGTGGTCTTCATGCTCAAGGAGCACATGCGCGAGTACCAGGACAGCCTCCGGTTGCTGGCGGCCGACCGCAGGTCCATGTTCCAGCAGTTGTCGGCGCTGCCGGGGCTCACGGTGTACCCCTCGCAGGGCAACTTCCTCATGGTGAAGCTGCCCCAGGGCAGGGACGGCAAGGCGTTGCGCGACCATCTCTTCTCCGCGCACAACGTGTTCGTCCGCGAGTGCGGCAACAAGCTGGGCTCCAGCAGCCAGTTCCTCCGGTTGGTCGTCCGGCCGAGGCAGGACGCGCAGCGCCTGGTCGAGGGGATCCACTCCTACCTGTTCTCCTCCGGCAACGGCAGGGCCGCCGCGGCGATCAGCCCTGTCTCCGCCCGCCGCCAGGAACCGTCGTACCAGGCGCAGAACTCGTACGAGACCCCGTCCGCCCCCCGGCAGGAGCCCTCCTACCAGGCGCGGACCTCCTACGAGACGACCTCCGCCCGGCGGACGGACGCCTACGCCACGCCGGCGTCCTACTCCAAGGAACCCGCCGCCTATCTGACCGAGCCTTCCTCTGTGACGCCGACCGCCTACCTCAGGGAGCCGCCGGCCTCCCCGTCGTCGTACCAGAACGGCGCCTCACTGCAGAACGGCGCCTCCTACCAGAACGGCGCCTCCTACCAGAACGGCGCCTCTTACCAGAACGGCGCCTCCTACCAGAGGGACTCCTACGCCGGCTCGTCCTCCGGTCAGAGCGATCCGTTCGTGGTCGGCAGCGACGATCCCCGGCACGGGCGGCTCGACCCGCTCGACTCCACGTCCCGATGGACCTTCGACGACAACACCTCTCCCTTCAGAGCGGTGTCACCGGACACGCCACGCAGGCCGGACCCCTCTGCCGGCCGGTACGACAGCGGCAGGCCCTGACCCGCGCGGCCCCGGGGTCACTTGGGGAGGGCGGCGCGGTGGACGTCCCTGGTGAGCGCGGTGAGCCGGGCGGCGGAGGAGGTGAAGGAGGACCCCGCCGGCTGAAGGGTCAGCACGACGACGATCAGGCGATCACCCTTGCCCACCACTCCGGTCGTGTGGAGCACCGGGCGGATCAGGTTCACACCCGGGCGGGCCTCCGCCGTGCCCGCGGCACCCGTGGTCTCCGCCTCTGCCGCACCCGCGGTACCTGTGGTCCGCGCCTCGGCCGTGGCGGCGGTATCGGTGGCATCCGTCTCCGCCGCGGCCTGCCTCAGGCTGCTCGTACGCGTGCCGGCGCATCGCACGGCCGGTGTGGAGCCGTAGCCTGACCAGCCCTGCTTGACCGCCCACGGCCGTGGCACGGCGCTCGGGATGCCGAAATACTGGTCGAAGTCGTCGGTGGCGCAGCGCGTGGCCTCCCTCAGATGGCCGAGGATCAGGTCGCGCACCTGCGGATTCGCCCTGTCGAACAGGTAGCGGTACGTGCGCACCACGTCGGCCGCGCTCAAAGCGGTGTAGCCCCAGAAACCGGGCTTGGACGCGGGCGGTGGCCCGGTGTCGGTCAGGCCGACGCGGCGGACCATGCGGGTGATGATCGCCGCGCGGCCGCCGCGGCTCCAGAGCGCCGACGCCGCGTCGTCGTCGCTGGAACGGAGCATCCGTGAGAGCAGGCCGCGATCACGGGCGGGGATGGCGGTGCCGGGCTCGCGCGACTCCAGGTGGTCGAGCGCGATGAGGATCTTGACGACCGAGGCCGACCTGAACCGGCTGTGGACCTTGTACCCCAGCGTCGCCTTGCCCGTGACCCGGTCGAACACCATGTAGCTCGCGGTCGTGCCCGGCGGGATCCGCGGCGGGCGCGCCACCGTGGCGGAACTCGCCGCGGCCTGCTGCGCTGATGCGCAGGTCGCGGTGAGCACGGCGGCGAGGGCCACTGCCAGCGGCGCCCTGAACGTGAACGGCTTCATCCGAACATCCCTACCAGATGTGCACATGTCTGGTGTCCTTTAATCCCGCCAACTGGTGGTAGTTCTGCATCGGTGGCCGGATAACGGCAATAAGGGCTGCACACGCTTGGTGAGGAGTGACATGAACGTACTGGGTATCGACATCGGCGGATCAGGGATCAAGGGCGCGCCCGTGGACACGACGACAGGGAAGCTTCTCGACGAGCGCCGGCGGATCCCGACGCCGAGCCCGTCCGCGCCCGAGCCCGTCGCCCAGGTGGTGCGTGAGGTGGTGGAGCACTTCTCGTGGACGGGGCCGGTCGGGGTGACGTTCCCTGGGGTGGTGGTGGACGGGGTGACCAAGACCGCGGCGAACGTCGACCACGCCTGGATCGGCATGGACGCGCGCAAGCTGTTCGAGGACGCGACCGGGCTCGACGTCACCGTGCTGAACGACGCCGACGCGGCGGGCGTCGCGGAGGCGACGTTCGGGGCGGGCCACGGCCGCGGGGGGCTGGTGGTGATGCTGACCTTCGGGACCGGCATCGGCAGCGCTCTGATCATGAACGGGGTGCTCATCCCGAACACCGAGTTCGGGCACATCGAGATCGACGGGCACGAGGCCGAGCACCGCGCCTCCGACCACGCCCGAGAGGTCCACGACCTGAGCTGGGACAAGTGGGCGCACCGCGTGCAGGAGTACCTGGAGCACATCCGCGCCCTGCTGTCCCCGTCGCTGATCATCGTCGGCGGCGGCGTCAGCAAGAAGTCCGAGAAGTGGCTGCCCCACATCGAGCTGCCGGGGACGCCGATCGTGCCCGCCGTCCTGCTGAACGAGGCGGGCATCATCGGGGCGGCGCTGGCGGCCACGGCCGCCCGCTGATCGCCTCCACGCCGTGGCCGGACACGGCCACGATCTCATTTACCTGGAGGTTCGGTGTTTGGGCCGGATCCTGAGGGCACCTTTAAACTCGTGGGCCGGAAGGAGGCACCGTGGAGGTGACCATCGCATTGCGCTTGCCGCGCGATGCAGCGAGCGTGTCCGTGACCAGGCAGATCCTTGGCGCGGAGCTTGAAGTGCTCGGCGTCGAGCAGCAGATCAAGGAGGACATCCAGCTGATGCTCAGCGAGGCGTGCTCGAACGTGATCAGGCACGCCTCCGAGACCGATGAATACACCGTCAGCGCGCAACTCGTCGCCGACAAATTCGTGATCACAGTGGTGGACACCGGGAGCGGGTTCGACGCGGAGAAGGTCCAGGCGCGTTCTCCGCTCGCCGAGCATGGCCGGGGGCTCCAGATCATGCGCGCCCTGGCCGACGACGTGCGTTTCATCAACCGTCCGCGCCAGGGGGCGATCGTCTGCCTGGAGAAGATGCTGCGTTTCACACGTGACTCGCCCGGCGAGCTGCTCACCACTCACTGACCGCTGTTCCCCCGTCGTCGCGGGGCGGGGGCGCGGGGGTCACCGGTAAACCGTTGGCGTGGACCGGGGGCGGGTTGCTTATCCTTGCCGGTGGCGGTCGTCTGACGAGACGGCCGGAAAGCGACCATGGGAACGTCTTCGTTGAAATCGCCTTTGACCGATCTGCGTGACCGCCTGCCTGGCCTGATGCTGCGCGACGAGCTCAGGCTCCGCCGCCGCATCGACGGCGCGCGCAGGGTTCGCGATGGGAAGGCCCTGCGGGCGATCACCGACCAGGTGGCCACCGAGATCGAGGCCGCCGAGGCCCGCGTCGGCGCCAGGCGGGCGCTCGTACCGGCGATCACCTATCCGGCGAGCCTGCCGGTCAGCCAGCGCAGGGACGACATCCTCCAGGCCGTGCGCGACCACCAGGTGGTGATCGTCGCGGGGGAGACCGGCTCGGGCAAGACCACGCAGATCCCGAAGATCTGCCTGGAGCTCGGCCGCGGAGTGCGCGGCCAGATCGGTCACACGCAGCCCCGCCGCATCGCGGCGCGCACGGTGGCCGAGCGGATCGCCGAGGAGCTGGACACCCCGCTGGGCGACGCCGTCGGCTACAAGGTGCGCTTCACCGACCACTCCGGCGAGGGCACGCTGGTCAAGCTCATGACCGACGGCATCCTGCTGGCCGAGATGCAGCGCGACCGCCTGCTGTCCCGGTACGACACACTGATCATCGACGAGGCGCACGAACGCAGCCTCAACATCGACTTCATCCTGGGCTATCTGAAGCAGCTCCTGCCGAAGCGCCCCGACCTCAAGCTGATCATCACCTCGGCCACCATCGACCCCGAGCGGTTCTCCCGGCATTTCGGCGGCGCCCCGATCGTGGAGGTGTCCGGCCGCACCTACCCCGTCGAGGTGCGCCACCGGCCGATCAGCGAGGACCAGGAGGACCAGGCGCAGGCCATCGTCGACGCGGTCGACGAGCTGTGCGCCGAGGGCCCCGGCGACATCCTGGTCTTCCTCAGCGGAGAGCGGGAGATCCGGGACACCGCCGAGGCGCTCAAGGACCGCAAGGAGGAGGTGCTCCCGCTGTACGCGCGCCTGTCGTCCGGCGAGCAGCACCGCGTCTTCCAGGCCCACCGCGGGCGCCGCATCGTCCTCGCGACCAACGTCGCGGAGACCTCGCTGACCGTTCCCGGCATCAAGTACGTCGTGGATCCCGGCTTCGCCCGCATCTCCCGCTACAGCCACCGCCTCAAGGTGCAGCGCCTGCCGATCGAGCCGATCTCCCAGGCGTCCGCCAACCAGCGCAAGGGCCGCTGCGGCCGGACCTCCGACGGCATCTGCATCCGGCTGTACTCCGAGGAGGACTTCCTCGGGCGGCCCGAGTTCACCGACCCCGAGATCCTGCGGACCAACCTCGCCTCGGTCATCCTGCAGATGACCTCGCTCGGGCTGGGCGACATCGCGGCGTTCCCGTTCGTCGAGCCGCCCGACCAGCGGCAGGTCAAGGACGGCGTCAACCTGCTGCAGGAGCTCAGCGCCTTCGACGAGCACAAGAAGCTCACGGCGATCGGCGAGAAGCTCGCCCAGCTCCCTGTCGACCCGAGGCTCGCCCGCATGGTGCTGGCCGCCGACGCCAACGGCTGTGCCACCGAGGTCATGGTGATCGCTGCGGCGCTGTCCATCCAGGATCCCCGCGAGCGGCCGGCGGACAAGCAGGCCCAGGCGGACCAGAAGCACGCGCGCTTCGCCGACAAGGAATCCGACTTCCTGACCTATCTGAATCTGTGGGACCACCTGCGCGAGCAGCAGAGAGAGCTGTCCTCCGGCCAGTTCCGGCGGATGTGCAAGGCCGACTACCTCAACTACCTGCGCGTCCGCGAGTGGCAGGACATCTACAGCCAGCTCAAGCAGGTCGCCAAGGGCATGGGCGTCACCCTGAACACCACGCGCCCCGATCCGTACCAGATCCACGTCTCCCTGCTCGCCGGGATGCTCTCCCACATCGGGCTCATGGATGTGGAGAAGGCCGACAAGAAGGAGGACGGCCCGCGCCGGAGGGGCGTCCGCGAGTACATCGGCGCCCGCAACGCGCGGTTCGCGATCTTCCCTGGGTCGGCGCTGTACCGGAAGCAGCCCCGCTGGGTCATGGCGGGCGAGCTGGTGGAGACCTCGCGCCTGTGGGCGCGGGTCGTCGCCAAGATCGAGCCCGAGTGGGTCGAGCCGCTCGCCCAGCACCTGGTCAAGCGCACCTACAGCGAGCCACACTGGGAGAAGAACCAGGGCGCCGTCATGGCGTACGAGAAGGTCACCCTGTACGGCGTGCCGATCGTGGTCGAGCGCAAGATCAACTATGGCCGCATCGACCCTGACCTGTCGCGGGAGCTGTTCATCCGCCACGGCCTGGTCGAGGGCGACTGGGAGACCCACCACCGCTTCCTCAAGGAGAACCGCCGGCTGCTCTCCGAGGTGGAGGAGCTGGAGAACCGCGCGCGGCGGCGCGACATCATGGTCGACGACGAGACGCTGTTCGACTTCTACGACAAGCGCGTGCCCGAGAGCGTCGTGTCGGCGGCCCACTTCGACACCTGGTGGAAGCAGAAGCGGCAGAGTGAGCCCGACCTGCTGACCTTCTCCGCCGACATGCTGATCAACGAGGGGGCCGACGCCGGGGGGTTGCAGGAGGCCTATCCCGACGCCTGGCGGCAGGGCGGCCAGCGCATGCGGCTCACCTACCAGTTCGAGCCCGGGGCGGACGCCGACGGTGTGACCGTGCACGTCCCCCTCCAGGTGCTCAACCAGGTCGAGGGCGACGGTTTCGACTGGCAGATCCCCGGGCTGCGGGAGGAACTGGTCGTCGAGCTGATCCGGTCGCTGCCCAAGCCCATCCGGCGCAACTTCGTGCCCGCCCCCAACTTCGCCAAGGCCGTGCTCGAACGGGTGAGCCCGGGAAGGGAGCCGCTCGTCGAGGCGGTGGGCCGCGAGCTGTTCAACCTCACCGGCGTGCGGGTGCCGCAGGACGCCTGGGAGCCCGGGCGCCTGCCCGACCACCTGAGGGTCACCTATCGCGTGGTCGACGAGCACAGGCGCACCGTCGCCGAGGACAAGGACCTGTCGGCGCTGAAACGGCGGCTGGCGCCCAAGATGCGTGCCACGCTCGCCCGCGCGGGCGAGGAGCTCGAACGGACAGGGCTACGCGCCTGGACTTTCGGCGAGCTGCCCAAGCTCTTCGAGCAGGGCCGGGTCAAGGCCTATCCGGCGCTGGTCGACGAGGGCGCGAGCGTCGCGATCCGCGTCTTCGAGACCGAGGCCGAGCAGCGGTCCGCGATGTGGGCGGGCATGCGGCGGCTCGTCCTGCTGAACGTCAACTCGCCGGCCAAGGCCATCCTGCGCGGCCTCACCACCCGGCAGAAGCTGGCCCTCAGCCACAGCCCGCACCGGGACGCCGCCGAGCTCTTCGAGGACTGCGTCACCTGCGCGGTGGACAAGCTCATCGCCGAGTCGGGCGGCCCGGCGTGGCGGCCCGGCGACTTCAAGCGTGTCCACGAGCACGTACGGGCCGAGCTGTTCGACACCGTGTCCGAGATCGTGGCCAGGGTCGAGGGCATCCTGGTGATCTGGCAGGGCGTGCGGAACACGCTCGGCGCGATGAAGGGGCCGGCGGACCTCCTCGACGAGATCGAGGAGCACCTGTCCTCACTGGTCTTCCCCGGCTTCGTCACCGCGACCGGATACCGGCGGCTGCCCGACCTCCAGCGCTACCTCCGGGCGGTCGAGCGGCGCCTGGAGAAGCTTCCCGACGACCCCTTCCGCGACCGCGAGCGCATGCTCAAGCTCGACCAGATGCGCGACGCGTACGACGAGATGGTCGAGAGGCTTCCCGCCGCGCGAAGGTCGGAGGACGCCGTCTCGGAGATCCGCTGGATGCTCGAGGAGCTGAGGGTCAGCTACTTCGCCCAGACCCTCGGCACCCCCTATCCCGTCTCCGACAAGCGCATCCAGAAGGCCATGTCCCAGCTCATCGCCTGACCTCCGATGGCACATCACGCGAGATCCGGCGGCGCAGGAGCGGAGCGAGCAGGGCGAGCACGGCGACTGTGAGGAGGACGGCCGCGATCGGGCTCCTCACCAGCACCGTCGCGTCGCCTGCGCCTATGGCCAGCGCTCGGCGCAGCTGGATCTCCGCCATCGGCCCGAGGATCACGCCGATCACCGCCGGAGCGATCGGCAGGCCGAAGCGGCGCATGGCGAAGCCGAGGAGGCCGAGTACGAACAGGATGACGAGGTCCACCCAGGAGTTGTTCACGGCGTAGCACCCGAGCCCGGCGAAGAACACGATCCCGGCGTAGAGATAGGGCCGCGGGATGCGCAGCAGCCTGGCCCAGAGGGGAGCCAGCGGCAGGTTCAGCACGAGCAGCATCACGTTGCCGACGAACAGCGAGGCCACCATCCCCCAGACCAGGGCCGGGTTGTGGGTGAAGAGCTGCGGGCCCGGCTGGAGGCCGTACTGCTGGAACGCCGCCAGCATGATCGCGGCGGTGGCCGAGGTCGGCAGGCCGAGCGAGAGCAGCGGCACGAGCGTTCCCGCGGCCGAGGCGTTGTTGGCCGCCTCCGGCCCGGCCACTCCCTCGATGGCGCCCGACCCGAACTCGTCCTTGTGCCGGGTCAGCCGCTTCTCCACCGCGTACGACAGGAACGTCGGGATCTCGGCTCCTCCTCCGGGGAGGGCGCCGATCGGAAAGCCGAGGGCGGTGCCGCGCAGCCAGGGCCGCCATGATCTCGACCAGTCGGCACGTCCCATCCAGGCGCGGCCGACCGGCACCACGTCGGGAGAGGCGTGCCGGAGACGGGAGGCCACGTAGAGCGCCTCGCCGACCGCGAACAGGCCGACCGCGATGATGACGACGTCGATCCCGTCGAGCAACTGCGGAATGCCGAGGGTCAGCCGCGCCTGGCCGGTCTGCTGGTCGATGCCGACCAGACCTATGGCCAGGCCGATCCCCAGGGACGCCAGGCCTCGCACCAGCGAGCGGGACAGGACCGCCGAGCACATGATGAAGGCGAGCACCGCCAGCGCGAAGTAGTCCTCGGGCCCGAACGAGATCGCGAAATCGACGACCGCAGGAGCGGCGACCACGAGCAGGGCCGTGGCGATGGTGCCCGCGACGAACGATCCGATCGCGGCGGTCGCCAGAGCCTGCGCGGCCCGCCCGCGCCTGGCCATCTTGTTGCCCTCCAGCGCAGTGATCATGGAGGAGCTCTCGCCGGGCGTGTTGAGCAGGATCGAGGTGGTCGACCCCCCGTACATGCCGCCGTAGTAGATCCCGGCGAACATGATGAACGCGCTGGCCGGAGGAACGGTGAAGGTGATCGGCAGCAGCAGGGCGACGGTCATCGCAGGCCCGATGCCAGGCAGGACGCCCACCAAGGTGCCGAGGGTGACGCCGAGCAGGGCGTAGAGCAGGTTCTGCACGGTCAGCGCCGTGGCGAACCCGTCCAGGAGCAACCGGAAGGAGTCCATCTAGATCACGCCTTCCAGGATCCCGGCGGGCAGGGTCACGCCCATCCCCTTCACGAAGATCAGGTAGCTGCCCAGCGACAGGACGACGGCCACCGCCATGGTGCGCGGCAGCCCCCGGGCGCCGAGCGCCCAGGCGACCCCGGCGAACAGCAGCGCCCCGGCGACGATGAACCCGAGCAGGTCCAGGAGCAGGGCGAAGCCGAGGAAGACGCCGCCGACCAGGGCGACCGCGCGCCAGTCGGACCCGGCCGACTCGTCGACGTCCTCGGACTCCTCGGGGTCACCCCGGCCCCCGCGCAGCACGTCGGCGATGTAGCACCCGCCGACGATGATCAGCGCGCCGCCGACCAGGAACGGGAAGAACCGCGGGCCAAGGCCGATGGCGGAGCCGGCGGCCGTGATCCCCGCGGTTCCGGCGATCACGAAGATCCCGAGCCCCAGGACCAGCCCGGCGAGCACCAGCTCGGACTTCTGCCGCAGACCCGCGTTCGCCATGCGGCTCGCCTCCAGGTCCGGACTTGTCACGACACGAGGCCCATTTCGGCGATGATGGCCTTGACTCGGGTCTGCTCCTGGGCCAGGTAGTCGGCGAACTGCTGACCACTCTGGAAGGAGTCGATCCACCCCTTGGTCCTGAGCGCGTCCTTCCACGCCTGCGAGTCGTGCAGCTTGGTCACCAGCGCGGTCAGCGCCTGCTTGTCGGCGTCGCTCAGGCCGGGAGGCGCGACGAGACCACGCCAGTTGGTGATCTCCACCTCCAGCCCGCCCTCCTTCAGCGTCGGGGCGTCCACGTTCGGGTCACGTTGCGGCCCGGAGACGGCCAGCGCGCGCAGCTTGCCCGACTTGACGTGCTCGGCGAACTCTCCGACGCCCGAGATGCCTGCCGCCACCTTGTTCCCCAGCAGGGCGTTGAGCGCCTCGCCGCCACCCGAGTGGGCGATGTAGTTGACCTGCTTGGGATCCACGCCGCCGGCCTTGGCGATCAGCCCGGCGAGGATGTGGTCGGTACCGCCGGCGGAGCCGCCCGCGATGGCGACCTTGGCCGGATCCGCCTGCCACGCGGTCACCAGATCGCCGATGCTCTTGTACGGCGAAGCCGCCGGCACCACGACGATCTCGAATTCCTCGGTCAGTTTGGCGATCGGAGTGACCTCCGAGAGGGTGATCTTGGACTTGTTCTGCTCGACCGCGCCCACCATGACCAGACCCATGGCCATCAGCAGGTTGCCGTTCCCCTTCTCGCCGGCGAGCTGTGCCAGGCCGATCGTGCCGCCCGCGCCCGGCACGTTGTAGACCTCGACCTTCCTGCCTGGTTCGGCTGTCGCGAGCGCCTGCTGCACCGTGCGGGATGTGGTGTCCCAGCCGCCGCCGGGCGCGGCCGGAACCATGATCCGCAGTGCGGTGGAGCCGCTTTCCTGCCGTCCCGCGCCGCCGCATCCGGACACCGTGGTGATGGCCAGCGCGGCGAGCGCGGCGAGGATTCCGATGCGCATGACATCGCTCCCACTTCTTCTGACGAGATGTGGTGAGGATCGTGGGCGCTGGCGGTGCGCGCGTCGATGCTTTGGAAGCTTGGCATCGTATTGGTCATATTGGTCGCCCGCCTCGTCATCGATCCGTTATCCGGCGGTGCGACGCTGAGGCCCTGACCCGCGGGATAGGATCATGAGGCGACTGTCACTCGGCACCCAGATGTTCGTGCTCCTGATGGTGATCGTGCTCCTGGCGGTGGGGGGCACGGCGGCTGTGTGGACGCAGCACACCAGGCGCCAGCTCGACGTCGGCAACCAGCACCGCGCGCTCGCGATCGCCCAGTCGGTCGCCGGCATGCCCGCGGTCCAGGAGGCGTTCACCGCCGCCCGGCCGCAGGATCTGCTGCAGCCGATCGCGCTCGGCGTCCAGCGGCGGACAGGCGCGGACTACGTCGTCATCGCCAACCGCGACCAGATCCGCTACGCCCATCCCACCGCCTCGCTCATCGGCAAACGACTCTCCACGGACGGCTCTCCCGTACTGGCCGGGCGGACCTGGACCGGGACGCAGACCGGCACCCTCGGGCGATCCTTGCGCGGAAAGGCCCCTGTCCTCGACTCGTCCGGACGGGTCATCGGCCTGGTCTCGGTCGGAGTGCTGGAGGAGGCGGTGGCCGAGCAGTTCGGGTCCGCCCTTCCGCCGCTGATCTGGACCGTGCTGGCCGTGCTGCTCGCCGGGGCGATGGCGGCGGTGCTGCTGGCCCGCAGGCTGCGCCGTCAGACGTTCGGCCTGGAGCCGCACGAGATCGCGACGCTGTTCGAGCAGCAGGAGGCGGTGCTCCACGCGGTCAAGGAGGGCGTGCTGGCGTTCGACCTCGACGGACGTGTCACCGTGGTCAACGACGCCGCACGCCAACTGCTCGGTTTGCATGCGACCACCGGAACGCTGACCGATATGCCCATCTCGGAGCGGCTCCGGGACGTGCTGGCAGGAGAGGACGCCGGGGAGGACAGCATCGTGCCGCACGAGGACCGCGTGCTCGTGCTCAACCGGATGCCCGTGGCCCTCGGCGAGCGAAGCCTCGGCTGGGTGGTCACGTTGCGCGACCGCACCGAGTTGGTCCGGCTCACGCAGGACCTGGATCGCGCGTCGAGCACGACCGACGCCCTCCGGGCACAGGCACACGAGTTCGCCAACCGCATGCACACCGTGGTCGGCCTGCTGTCCCTCAAGGAGTTCGACGAGGCCATCCGGTACATCACCGAGACCACCGACGCCCACCAGCGCCTGGCCGGGACGTTCGGCGAGCGCGTCGCGGAACCCACGCTGGCCGCGCTCCTGCTCGCCAAGTCGGCGGAGGCGGCCGAGCGCGGAATGACTCTCACGGTCTCGCCGGACTCGCGTGTGGACCCGTCGCTCATCGGTGATCCCCACGACGCCGTACTGGTGCTGGGGAACCTCGTGGACAACGCGTTCGACGCGCTCGACGGCAAACCAGGAGGCGTCGAGGTCGTCCTGGCCACCGATGATGAGGGGCTGCGCATACAGGTGCGAGACTCGGGCCCGGGCATCGCGCCCGAACTCGCAGAAGAGGTGTTCCGGCAGGGGTTCACCACGAAGGCCGCGCAGGCGGGGGCGCGTGGGCTCGGACTGGCGCTCACCCGGCAGGCGTGTCAGCGGCGGGGCGGGTGGGTGCGTCTGCACAACGACTCCGGTGCGGTGTTCACCGCCCTGCTCCCCACGGAGGCGCGATGATCAGGGTACTCGTCGTCGACGACGACTTCATGGTGGCCCGGGTCCACACCGGCTACGTGACCAGGACACCCGGGTTCCACGTCACGGGCATGGCCCACACGGGCGAAGCCGCCCTCGCCGCGGTCGCCGCCCACCGGCCGGACCTCGTGCTGCTCGACATCTACCTGCCCGACATGTCAGGGCTGGAGGTACTCCGTGCGCTGCGCGGCTCCGCCATCCCGGTGGACGTGCTCGTCATCACCGCGGCCCGCGATCTGTCCACGGTGCGTACGGCGATGCGGGGCGGAGCGGTGCATTACCTGATCAAGCCGTTCACGCCGGCCGCGCTCACCGAACGGCTGGAGGACTATGCGAAGTCGCGCCACAGGCTCGCCGCGCTCGGCCCCAGCGCCGATCAGAGCGACGTGGACAGGCTGTTCGGCGTGGCCCGCGTTCCCGCCCTGCCGAAAGGGCTGTCCGCCGCGACCTGCGCTCTGGTCGCCGAGGCGCTGAGGACCGCCGGGTCGGACCTCTCCTCAGCCGAGGCCGCCGAGCTGACGGGGCTGTCCCGGGTGAGCGCCCGCCGTTACCTCGAGTACCTGTGCGAGTCGGGCAGAGCCGCGCTCCAGCCCCGGTACGGCACCATGGGGCGTCCCGAGCACCGCTACATCTGGACGGGTTCAGGGGTCTGAGGCCTCCGCCGATCCTCGGCCCGCGCGGGCCGATCCGGCCTGGCGCGCGAGCGAGGTCCTCGGCACCTCCAGGACGGGCGGGCACACCCGGCCGAGTAAGGTCGGATGGCACATCAAAGGGGAGGAGTCCGAGTGGTCCGGGCGCTGGTGTTCGATGTGGGGGAGACGCTGATCGACGAGACGCGCATCTGGTCGCGGTGGGCCGACCGGCTGGGAGTCTCGCGCTTCGTCATGCTCGGGGTGCTGGGCGGGATGGCCGCGCTCGACCGGTCGCACAAGGACGCCTTCGAGGTGGTGCGGCCCGGCATCGACGTGTACGCCGAGATCGACGCCTGGCGCCGCGACGATCCCGGCGGGCTGCGCGAGAACTTCGACGCCGACGACCTCTACCCTGACGTACGGCCCGGTCTGGCGGCGCTGCGCGCGGCGGGGTACCAGCTGATCGTCGCGGGCAACCAACCCCCGCAGGCCTATGACGCGCTCGTCGCGATGAGCCTTCCGGTCGACGCCGTTCACACCTCGGCCGGGTGGGGCGTCAGCAAGCCGCGACCCGAATTCTTCCAGAAGGTCGCCGCCGTCGCCGGGCGGGACCCCGGCGAGATCCTGTACGTGGGGGACCGGCTCGACAACGACGTGCTCCCGGCCCGCGAGGCCGGGATGCGCACGGCGCTGCTGCGCCGCGGCCCGTGGGGCTACCTGCACGCTGAGCGCCCCGGGGCACTCCAGGCGGACATGATCGTCGACGGCATCCCCGAGATCGCCACCGTCCTCGCCGAGCGCGGTCTGTGACCGCGAGGTTCAGAGGTGGTTGTCCGGCTCGGGGGTGGGTTCCGGGGCGGAGGTGAGGGAGCGGGGGTCCAGGTCGCGCTGGTCCAGCGGCGCGGCGTCGCCGGTGAGGATGATCAGGGCGTGCGGCACGAGGACGACGGCGGTGGTGCCGCCGTACGGTGAGCGGCGGATGCTGACCTTGATGTCGTGCCGGATGGCGAGCTGGCTCACCACGAACAGCCCCAGACGGTCGCTGTCGGCCAGGTTGAACTCCGGCGGGTTGGCCAGCCGGCGGTTGATCTCGCCGCGGTCCTCCTCGCTCATCCCAAGGCCCCGGTCCTCGACCTCGATGGCGAAGCCCCGGCCCACCAGCTCTCCCCTGACGGTCACCCGGGTGCTGGGCGGGGAGAAGACGGTGGCGTTCTCCACCAGCTCGGCGAGCATGTGGATCACGTCGGCCACCGCCGTGCCGACCACCGCGGCGTCGGACATCGGCATCACGGTGACACGCGTGTAGTCCTCGACCTCCGCGACCGCTCCCCGTACGACGTCGTGCATGGGGACGGGCTTGCGCCACGCCCGTCCGGCTGGGGCGCCGGACAGGATGATCAGGCCCTCCGCCTGGCGGCGCATGCGCGTGGTGAGGTGGTCGAGCCTGAACAGATCGGACAGGGCGTCGGGGGCGCTGGTCTTCCGCTGCATCGAGTCGAGCTGGGTGAGCTGGCGGTGCAGCAGCGACTGGTTGCGCCGGGCGAGGTTGCGGAACACGAGGCTGATGCCCTTGCGCAGATCGGCCTGGCCCACCGCGGCCTCGACGGCGGTCCTGCGCACGGTCGAGAACGCCTGGGCCACATCCTGCACCTCCAGCGTGGTGCCGGTGACCGGGATCGGCGGCGCCTCGCTCTCGACGTTCACGGCCTCGCCGGCGCGCAGCTTGGCCACGACACGGGGGAGTCGTACGTCGGCCAGGTCCAGGGCCGAGCTGCGCAGGCCGGCCAGCTCCTGCGCGAGGCCGCGGCCGAGCCGCGCGGACAGCACCACGGCGAGGATGATCGCGAGGAGGCCGAGACCGGCGGCGATGACGATCTGCGCGATGATCCCCGAGGCGGTGGCGTCGGTTCGCTCGTTGAGCAGCTTGGCGCGGCTGGCGACGAGCTGGTCGGTCCGCGAGCCGAGCTGGTTCGCCAGGGGCTGCCAGGCGGCGGACTGCTCGGGACGGTCGCCCCGGGACACCACCTGGTTCTCCATGGCGGTGAACCGCTTGTAGTCGGCAGAGGCGAGCAGCTCGTCGTACGGCTGCCGCAGCTCCGTGTCGAGCGCCTGGAGACCGCGGCCGAGCAGCAGCCGGCGACCGGCGACCATCTGGGCGAACGCGCGCTGCTCCTCCTCGGTCAGCGAGCCCTGCAGGATGGCGCCGGACAGCAGCGCGTCCTCCTGGGACAGCAGCTCGCGCGACCTGACCACCGTCTGCAGGCCCGCGGCCTTCCTGTAGAGGGCCAGCTCGGGCACGGTGACGAGCTGGTCGTACATCTGGTAGAGCGATTCCTGGATCTCGGTGTACTCCAGCACCGCCTGGAGGCGGTCGGTGGCGCGGGCGTCGACGTCCTCGCGGATCACGCTGAGCCTGTCGAGCTCCCTCTCCAGCTCGGCCATGCTCTGCACCACGTCGGGGCCGGTCGCCGAGCGGCCCTCCAGCGAGGTGGCGCGCTGGTGGAACAGGGTCACCGCCCTGTCGGTCTCCTCGCGTGCGGCCGAGAGGCGCCCGCCGTCGGGCGAGGTGCCGCTCAGGAAGATGGCGGAAAGCTGCCGCTCCTGCTGGACGTGGTTGGCGAGAATTCCCGCCGGGGTCGCCACCTGATCGAACAGGGTGACGGCTCTGCGCAGATCGAAGTAGTCGCCGACGATGTGCCCGGTGATAAAGCTCCAGAGCACGATTAGCGCGACAATCGGCAGGCTGAGCAGCGAGTATAACTTAAACCGAATAGTACGATTCTGAGGGGCCATGTCTCCGCGCCTTGCGTGAGGCCTATAAAAGGTACTTCTTGCTAATACCGCGCCCAATTGCGAAAAGATCGCTGTGAGGTTAGCACCCACGGCCGACCTCCGTGGCGGAGTTGACGAGGTGCACGCGGCCGGCCTGGTCGCCGCCCGTCACCGTGGCGACGCACCGCCCCGGCCCGTCCTCGATCAACGTGCGGTAGGGATCGCTCTCGTCCGCGTCGATGGCGAACACCGCGAAGTCGCAACGCGCGCCCCGGTCGAGGGCGCCGATCCGGTCGGGCCCCTCGTCGAGTCCGAGCGCCCGGGCGCCTCCGATGGTGGCCGCCTCGATCAGGCGGCGGGCGAGATCCGGCGACCGGTACCCCTGCTGCCGGGCGAGCGCGTGCAGCAGCCGGACGTCCTCCAGCAGGTCGAGCGAGGGCGAGGAGGCGAGCGAGTCGGTGCCGACCGCGATCGCGCTGCCCTCCGCCAGCAGCGCGGCGACCGGCGGCCCGTCGAGGCCGAGAGTGCGGTTGGAACGCGGGCACAGCGCCACGCTCACCCCGCGCTCGCGCAGCAGCGCCCGTTCCCCGGCGTCGAGGTGGACGCCATGGGCGATATGGCAGTGCGGTCCCAGCAGGCCCAGCGCGTCAAGGAAGGCGACCGGCCCGTGACCGGTGCCTCCGGCGCGCAGGATCTCGAAGTCGAAACCCAGGTCGCGCACCAGGCGGGCGATCGGTCCCGTGCCCGAGATCGTGTACTCACGCTCGTGGACCGACTCCAGCAGGTGGATGTGCTGGCGCAGCCCGAACCTGCGGGCGAGGACCGCCAGATCGGCGAGCACCCCGGTGTCGAGGGTGTAGGGGGCATGAGGCGAGATCCCGATCAAGCCCGTCCCGGCGTCCCCCGCGCCGCCGAGCTCGCGAACCGTCGAGGTCAGGTGGTGGCGCCCGGTCTCCGCCCAGCTCGCGTCGGTGTCGCCGAGTACTTCCAGGTAGGAGATCCCGCCCAGGCCCGTCTGGCTGAGCGCGGGCATGGCCTCGACGTCGGTGACCACGTCCGCCACGGCGGTGGTGCCGTGGCGGAGCGCCAGGAGGGCGCCCTCGCGTGCGCTCGCCGCCCAGTCGGTCCTCACAGGGGAGAAGTAGACCGCGTCGAAGGCGGCCGACCACTCCTCGAAGCTGTCGTAGGCGCGCCGGCCCACCTCGGCCATGCGCGTGAACTGCAGGTGGGTGTGGGCGTTGACCAGGCCGGCGACGACGACCCCCGGCCACCGGACCTCCTCCTCTTCTGGATGGGCGGCGAGGATCTCGCGGCGGGGCCCGACCGCGAGCACCCTGCCCCGCCGTACGGCGATCGCGCCATCGAGGATGGGCGGGCGCGAGACCGGGATGACATGTGGCGCCGAGTGGATCACGGCACCCATACGGTCTCCGTCAGGCCGAGGAACTTGGCGGTGACCATCGCCGCGGCCATGACGGCGAAGCCCGCGAGGACCAGGTAGTCGACCCGGTCGAAGGCGAGCTCGCGCATCCACGTGCGGTGCCTGCCGCCGAAGCCGCGCAGGTCCATGGCGTTCACGGTGTCCTCCGCGTCGATCAGCGCGTTCACGGTCACGGGCAGGACGACCGGCCCCAGTGTGATCAGCCTCTTCACCGGGTTACGGCTGCGGCTGTGCTCGTACCCTCTGAGCCGCTGGGCGTCCACGGTCTCCTGGAGGCTCGCCCAGGTGGAGGGCAGGAACCGGAACGTCAGGTCCACGCCGTAGGCCAGCCGCTGGGACAGCCCGAGCCGCGCGAACGCCACCCCGAGGTCCGAGGGCGCGATGTTGAACGCCACCGGGAAGCCCACCATGGCGAGAGTGGTGTACCGCAGGAAGATGGTCGCCGCGTACGACAGGGTGGTCCAGGTGACGGCACTGTGGGTGACCGGGACCGTGAACAGGACCTCGGCGTCCCCGGCGGAGCGGGTGTCCACCGAGGTCAGGATGCTGTTCACCACGACCAGAACGGTGGTGAAGGCCAGCATGACCGCCCAGTTGGCCCGCACACCGCGCCACGGGATGCCCGCGGCGCGGTAGTACACCACGGCGGCCGCGGCGCACAGGAGCACGCCGCGAAGGTCGTCGATCCCCGCCACGGCCACCAGGTAGAGCACGGGAACCAGCAGGAGCAGGCGCGGATCGCGGCGGCTCAGGAAGGAACCCGCGCCCAGGTAGCGCGGCGTGACATCCACCTGGTTACCGTCCGGTCCGCTTGGAGAGCGGTTCCCAGAGCGCGTCCAGCGCCGGGGTCAGGATGACGACGGCGATGGCGTTCGACAGCAGCGCGGGCCCGTAGTTCAGCGTCAGGAAGGTGTTGAAGTCGATGCCCTGGACCCAGATGTCGGTGATGACGAACAGCAGGCCGAGGGCGGTGGCGAGCAGCGCGCCGAGGGCGGTCACGATCAGGCGCACGGCCTCGTTGGCGATCGGGGGCATGTAGGCGAAGATCAGCCCGGCGATGGCGCCGACCAGGCCGTTGGCGATGCTCCAGTTCCAGTAGGTCAGGCCGCTGCCCGTGAGCAGGTCGATGATCATGTTGCCGACCAGGCCGGTGAAGAATCCGGCGATGACCCCGAAGCGCTTGCCGAAGAACGGCACCAGCGCGAAGGCGGGCCGGACGGCGACGGCCTGCGTGCCGGGGATGAGGAAGCTGAACAGCCCGAGCACGGCGTACAGGGCCGCGCCGACCGCGCCGAACACGACCGTGCGGGAGGAGATGGCCAGAACCGGTTCGCGTGGGGTTGTCGCGTCTGCGTTCATGAGGGGGTGGTTCCTTCCTGGGGGGATGGGTTGGAACGTGAGAGGAGCGAAAGGCGGCGGGCCAGGTCGAAGGGATGGGGGATCGGCCCGATGTCGGTCAGGTGGTCGCGGACCGCCCGCACCAGGCCGGTGGCCTCGAGTCCCGCACGCGACCACACGTCGCCGGCCCGGGCCAGCTCGGCGGGGGAGGTGTCGGCGACGACGCGTCCCTCGTCCACGACGACGATGCGGTCGGCGTAGGTGAGCGCGAGGTCGACGTCGTGGGTGATGAAGTAGACGCTCTCGACGCTCTCGGCGGCGAGCGCGTGACCGATGAACTCGGTGGTGGTGTGCAGGTCCTGCCCGGCCGTGGGCTCGTCGAGGATCAGCGTGCGCGGCCGCATGGCCAGGGCGACCGCCACGGTGAGGCGGCGCTGCTGGCCGAACGACAGCGTGCGCGGCGGCCGGTCCATGATGTCCTTCTCGCCGTCGAGGAGCATGGCCCGCAGCACCTTCCTGGACTCCTCGGCGATCTCGGCGGGGCTCATGCCGAGGTTGCGCGGGCCGAACGCGAGCTCCTGCCCGACCGTGGCGCTGAACAGCGCCTGCCCGGGGTTCTGGAACACGTAGCCGAAGGTCGTGGCCAGGCTCAGGATCGACCGATCGGCGACGGGGGAGCCGTCCACGAGCACCTGTCCGCGTGAGGCGGCGATGAGCAGGACGGCGGCGCGCAGCAGCGTGGACTTGCCCGCCCCGTTGGGGCCCAGCACCGCCACCCGCTCGTGCGGGCCGAGGACGAGGTCGATGTCGCCGAGCACGGTCCGCGTGCCGTATCCGAGGGTGACTCCCTGGTACTCCAGGCGGGGGGTGCCGCCTGTGCCCTCCCGGCGGGGCGGCACCGGTACGGCGGGCAGCTCGTCGGCACGGGCGACCAGGGTGGCGAACGGCAGCTTGACGTGCCCGGCCGGCGCCATCGCGAGGAACCCCTCGACGGATCCCTGGTACCGGGTCGAGCCCTCCTCCAGGTAGAGCACCTGGGTGGGCTCGAACCGGAGGATCTCCTCGACCCGGTGCTCGACCACCACGGCGGCGCCACCCTCGTCGACGAACCTGCGGACCTCCCGCATGAGGCGCAGGCTCGCCGCCGGATCGAGGTTGGCCAGCGGCTCGTCCACGACGACGACCTTGGGCCGCATCACCAGCACGCCCGCGAAGGCGACCATCTGCAGCTCCCCGCCGCTGAGCCCGGCGGTGGCGCGGTCGAGGAGATGGGAGATCCCGACGCGGTCGGCCACCTCGGCGATCCGCCGCCGGATCTCGTCCCGCGGCAGGCCGAGGTTCTCGGGGCCGAAGGCGATCTCCGCCGCCACGGTCGTGCCGACGATCTGCTTGCGGGGATCCTGCAACATCGTGCCGACGACTCCGGACATGTCGCGGATCGACCGGCCCGCGACCGGGCGCCCGCCGACCAGGATCTCGCCGGTCACCTGGGCGCGGTAGGCGTGCGGGATCAGGCCGTTGACCAGGCGGAGCAGTGTGCTCTTGCCACACCCCGACGGGCCGCTGACCAGGGAGAGGTCCCCGGGCTCGACGGTGAGGCTGGTCGGGCCAAGGGCTGCCTGCCCGGTCGAAAGGTAGCGGACGGTCGCGTCACGGACCTCGATGAGCGCGGTCATGACGGGATCACCCATCTCCTTTCGAAGTGCGGAGCTGCGCGGGAGCTCGTACCGGACCTGTGTCCAGAGGAGATTAAAGGGGAGATCAACACCTGAGCGCAATTGCGGGTGGGGAGCCGTGTCTGAGAAGACGTGACCGAATCATGCGCTTACGGCTAGCTGAATTACGGGGGGATGAAGCCGGCGCCCGTGCGCGTTACGGGGGTGTTTCGAACGCCGGTGATGAATTTCCGGGTAACAGAGAGAGGCCGGCCAGGTGATCTCGCTGCTTGAGTGAAGCGCACATATGTGCCGGGCCGAGGTCAGGCGGCGGTCAGTGAGAGCAGATGGCTGCCGGCGCGCCTGGCCTCGTCGATGCTGGTGTTGAACACGCGCTCCACCTCCCGGGCCTGCCCGCTCAGCCTGTCGATGTGCGGGATGGCCAGCCGGTCCTGGACGGTCTCGGCCAGGAGCCGCTCGTAGTCGGGGGTGCGCTCCCGCAGCACCCCCAGCTGCCGGTAGGCCCGGTAGACCGCGTCGGCCCTCCGCACCTCGCGGGCGTACTCCTCCAGCGCCGTCACCCGGGCCGCGAGCGAGCGGCGTGCCTGGTCGAGCACCTCGTCGTACGGCGTGAAGACCCCGGCGATGTCGGCGGGCACGTCGCGGGGCACGATCCGCTCGTGCTCCGCCCGCGTACGGGTCAGATCGGCCAGCCGCGTCGCCAGCCGCCAGACCTCGGCCGGCAGGGTCACGGAGTTGTCGATGGAATCCAGCAGGCCGGCGCCGTCGACCTGCGAGGCCAGCACGTCCTCCACGGCCCCCTGGGCTCGCGCCAGCAGTTCGCGGCAGGCGGGGTCGAGGTCTTCGGGAAGGACGAACCGGTCGGAGTGCTCGACGGCCACGCGGAGCCGCCGGCGGGCCTCACGCTGCTTGGGGTCGCCCGCCGCCACCTGGGCGCCGCGGAGGACCGTGACGACGACCCCGAGCACGAACATGCCCCAGGGGCCGGTCAGCAGCAGGGCGAGGAGCAGGAGGAACGCGACGGTCACGACGGTGAGCCGGCCGGGGCCGCAGGGCCGGGGAACGACTCCGGCGCGGGCGGACTTGAGCGCCCCAGGGCTGCTCCGGAGGATCTGCGCGACGTTGGCGGGCAGGGACGGGTCGAGGACAAGCTCCGGGGTGGGCTTACGTGGGTCCACTTGACCTCCTCGGGGGGAAGGTGGCGGAGCCCATGTCGGGCTCACTCCTTTACATCACGCGCCGGTCGACGCCACGATGGCAGACGCCACGTACTGGACATGTTCTTTTGCCACTGTGCTCCTACCGCCTTCTTCGCGTGGACATACAGCGCATATAGGGTTGCAAGTGATGAATGAACTAACGAGGTGGATAGCTCTTGACGGTGCCGTGAACGTGCGAGATCTTGGCGGTCTTCCCACGGTCGACGGCGAGACGACCAGATTCGGGCGCGTGCTGCGGTCCGACAACCTCCAGGGCCTGACGGACGCCGACGTGGAACGGCTCGTCGGCGAGATCAAACTGCGCGACGTGATCGACCTGCGTTCCAACGCCGAAGTCGCCCTCGAAGGCCCCGGCCCGCTGACCCGGGTGCCGGAGGTCGGCATCCATCACCTGACCCTGTTCGCCGAGGGCGGCCGGTACACCGATGTCGAGGCCGACACCGGCGACGTCGGGAACACGCGGATCGAAGGCGACCGGGTGCTGCCCTGGCAGGGCAGGCGCGAGAACGATCTCGCCGAGGTCAGGGTCCTGGGCTTCTACTACGCCTACCTTCGTGACCGCCCCGACTCCATCCTCGCCGCCCTGCGGGTCCTCGCGCAGGGCGAGGGCGCGGCGATCGTCCACTGCGCGGCCGGAAAGGACCGGACCGGAGTGGTCTCCGCGCTGGCCCTCTCGGTGGCCGGGGTGACCCGCGAGGCCATCGTGGCCGACTACGTGGCGACGGGCGACCGTTTGGAGGCGATCCTCGGGCGGTTGCGCCGCAGCGACACCTACCGTGCCGACATGGACTCACGACCGGCCGAGAGCCACATGCCGCGCCCGGAGTTCATGGAGAACTTCCTGCGGGTGCTGGACTACAGGCACCAGGGCCCGCTCGGCTGGCTCGGCGAGCACGGCTGGACGGACGAGGACGCCACGGCCCTGCGCTCCCGCCTGCTCGACTGAGCCAGGACGGCCCACGGCGACCTGGGTGCCGCAGGCCGGTTACGCGTCCGTGGCGATCTGGGTGCCGTCGGTCGGCACCGTGTCCGTGGCGATCTGGGTGCCGTCGGTCGGCACCGTGTCCGTGGCGATCTGGGTGCCGTCGGTCGGCACCGTGTCCGTGGCGATCTGGGTGCCGTCGGTCGGCACCGTGTCCGCGGCGATCTAGGTGCCGTCGGCCGGTTCCGCGTCCGTGGCGAGCGTGACGACGCGGCTTTCCGCCGCGGAGGTCCGGGCCGCGTGCAGCACCGCCAGGGCCTCGGCGACCTCCATCGGGTCCACCGGCGGGGGCGCGCCGCCCGTGAGGGACGCGACCACGCCGGCGTAGAAGTCCTGGTAGGCCCCGGGCAGCGTCTCCACCGCGCGGCTGTCGCCGTCGACGCCCAGCACGCCCCAGCGCTCCGGAGGCTCGGCGCCCCATCCCGGGCCGCCCGGCCGCTCGCCGGCCCTCAGCCGGTCCTCCTGGGGGTCGAGGCCCCACTTGGTGTACGCCCCTCGCGATCCGAGCACCCGGAACCGGGGCCCGAGCTGCCCGGCGACGGCGCTCATCCACAGGTGGGACCTGGCGCCGTTCGCGTGGGCCAGCGCGATGAACGCGTCGTCGTCCGCCCCCACCCCGGCCCGCCGGACGTCGGTCTCGGCGTACACGCCGGTCACCGGGCCGAGGTAGCGCAGCGCCTGGTCGACCAGGTGGCTCCCCAGGTCGTACAGCAGGCCGCCGAGCTCGTCGGGGCCGCCGTTCTCCCGCCACCCGCCCTTGGGCACGGGCCGCCAGCGTTCGAAGCGCGACTCGAAGCGGTGGACCTCGCCCAGGTCGAGGGTGCGCAGCGTGCGGAAGTCACCATCCCACCGCCGGTTCTGGAAGACCGTGAGCATCAGGCCGCGCTCGCGCGCCAGCCGCACCAGGCCGAGGGCCTCGGCGGCGGTGGCGGCAAGGGGCTTGTCGACCACGACGGCCCGCCCCGCCGTCAGCGCCAGCGTGGCCAGCGGGACGTGGGTGCGGTTCGGCGAGGCGATGACCACGAGGTCGAGATCGCGCGCGAGCAGGTCGTCGGCCGAGGGGACGATCTGGGTCTTCGGATGGTCGCGCCCGATCCGCTCGGCGCGCCCGGGGTCGCCCGTGACGACCGCGTCGAGCCGGAGGCCGGGCGTGGCGGCGATCAGCGGCGCGTGGAAGAACTCTCCGGCCGGGCCGTATCCGACCAGGCCCACCTTGATCATGAATCGCTCTCGTCGCGCTCGGCGAGGAAGCGTTCGAACTGCGCGGCCAGCTCGTCCCCCGTCGGCATGGGCGCGGACTCGGCCATGAGGTTCTCCCGCTCCGAGCCGGCGGTGAACGCGTCGTACTGCTGCTCCAGGCCCTGGATGGCGGTGGAAAGCTCGGCCGAGGCGACGATCTGCTCCTCGATCTCGGCCGTGGTCTTCTCCGCCGCGTCCCGCAGGTCCTCCAGGGGGAACATCAGGCCGGTGCTGCGCGTCACGGCCTCAAGGGCCGTCACCGCCGCGCGGGGGTACTCCGCCTGGGCGAGGTAGTGGGGGACGTGCACGGCGTAGCCCAGCGCGTCGTGTCCCCTGGCCCCGAGCCGCAGCTCGATCAGGGCGGCGGCGCTGCCCGGCACCTGGATCCTGCCGAACGGGCTGCCGGGACCGGCGATGAGGTCGCGCCTGGTGCCGTGCGCGGTCACCCCGAGCGGGCGGGTGTGCGGGGCGGCCATGGGGATGCCGTGCACGGTGACCAGCTTGCCGACGTTCAGCCGGGTGGCCAGGGCGCCGATCGCCTCGGTGAACAGCTCCCACTCCCGATCGGGCTCCGGCCCGCTCATCAGCAGGAACTGCGTGCCCCCTGCGTCCTGGGCCAGGTGGACGGCGAGCTCGGGGGCCTCGCAGTCGACCCAGCGGTCGGTGTCGAAGGTCATCAGTGGCCGCCGGGAGCGGTAGTCCAGGAGCCGGTCGACGTCGAACGTCGCCACGACCCGGTGCTCCAGTTCGGCGAGCAGGTGGCCGATGGCGAGCCGTCCGGCTCCTCCCGCGTCCACGAAACCCTCAAAGTGGTAGAGCAGCACCGGATCGGTCAGCTCAGGCACATCACCGCTGAGCCGGTAAAGATCCGTCGGGTCGAACACCTTGGGTCCCAGCCTTTCTTTCGTCTCTCAAGAGAGAACCTATGGGATGTCCTGGGGATTCCGCTGGGCGAGTCGAGCGCCGCCCACGGTTCGGTATGGGGACCGAGGAGACCGTCGCGGCGCCGCTCTCGCGGAGGGCCGATTCCGGGCGTGCGAACGACCGCGGGCAGACCCCCCTCGCGGTGGCGGTGTTCGGGAAGCAGCCCGAGGTCGTGCGGGCACTGCTCGACGCCGGGGCCGATCCGGCGGAGGGCGCGCCGTCCGCGATCGATACTGCTCAGATGTTCGGACATGCCGAATTCCTCATATGGGTCGGTCATATAGGGAAATAGCACCCCAGATCCGGGTGTGTCGCGGAGTAGTTACGGGGAGTTTTTGTTGCCATGATGTGGAGATGGCTGATTTAGCGCCTTCCAGGCTTCGTCTACCCCCTTTGTCGTGTCCGTTCCCCAGCCTGATCAGCCCGTACGCCGACCAGGTGAACCAGGAGACCTTCTCCTGGTTGGTGGCGAGTGGCATGATCGACGATCCGGTCGAGCTGGCCCGCTACCGTGAGGCCAATTACGGTCGGCTCGGAGCCCGCACCTATCCCTACGCCGACCACGACATGCTCCGCCTGGTGACCGACTGGTGTGTATGGCTGTTCGCCTTCGACGACGCCTTCTGCGAGTCGGACCGGCGTGCCGCCGAGATCGCCCGCGCCCTGCCGCAGTTGCTCACCGTCCTCGACGACGTGGACGACCTCGCCGGCGTGCGGGTGGAGAACCCGTTCGCCCGCGCGATGCTCGACATCAAGGGCCGCGTCATCGCGTCCGCGAACGCCGACCAGCTCGACCGATGGCGCTCGGTCACCAAGGACTACCTGTTCGCGCAGGTTTGGGAGGCGGCCAACCGCGAGGACGCCGTCGTGCCGACATACGGCGACTACATCTTCATGCGGCGCAGGACCGGGGCCATGCTCACGGTGTTCGCGCTGATCGACCTGGCCACCGGACATCCCCTGACCCCTGACGACTGGCGCCACCCCGACGTGCGGGCGATCACCGAGAGCGCCAACGACGTGGTGGTCTGGGACAACGACCTGCTGTCGTACGCGAAGGAGCGGCACGGGGTCAACTCGCGCAACAACCTCGTGAGCGTGCTGGCCAGGCACCGGCACCGGTCGATCCAGCACGCGATGAACCACATCGGCAGGATGCGCGACGAGGCGATCCTGCGGATGCTCGTGCTGCGCTCGGAGCTGGAGAGCCTGCGGTCCGAAGCCGTCACGGGCTACGTGCGGGGCCTGGAGCACTGGATCAGCGGGAGCATCGACTACTCCCTCACCAGCACGAGGTACACCCGGGCCTGGCAGGGCACCTCGGCTCCGCGCGTGATCCGCCACGAGAGACACTGAGCCGGGGCCGGCCGCTCAACCGGCCGGCTGTGCCACGGGCGGATCACCCGGGTCGATCTCGCCCATGGTGAAGCTGACGGCCTCCTCGAAGTTCATCGTGGTGCCCTGCTGGTAGGCGGCCATGTAGGCCTCCTCGCCCAGCGACCGCTTGCATTCCTTGACGCACTGCTCGTGCTCGGTGCTGAAGAACGGGGAGCCGAACTGCGGGAGGCCGAACAGCTGCCAGTTGGCCTGCGCCGCGCCGAGGATGCGCGCCGCCCTCGTGGGGTCGCCCTGGTCGACGGCGAGCTGGGACAGGGTCTCCATCGCCAGGACGGCGCCCAGCACGTCGTGGAAGTGGCGCTTGATCCGCAGGGACTCCTGCGCGCTCATCACGGCGTCCGTCGTGCGCCCGGTCATCCGCTCGATCGCCGACGTGGCCCAGACGGCGTACGAGCGCAGCCACAGCTCCCCGCGCTCGGCGCACAGCTGGCGGCAGTCGCGAAGCAGCGATTCGGCCTCGGTGAGCTCGTTCTGCTGGGTGAGCACGACCGCGAGCTCGACGATCGCGGGAAGCAGGCCGGGGTTGAGCTCGCGCCCGCTGCGGTGGAACTCGATCGCGACTCCGAGCAGAGCGGTCGCCTTGTGCAGGTCGCCCTGCAGGAAGGCGGCGGTGCCCTGCATCTTCGTCGCCAGGATCACCGCGATCGAGTCGCCCACGCGCACCGCGTCGGTGGCGCACTGCTCCGCCGCGTCCAGCGCGCCCACGGTGTCCCCCTGGGCGCTGCGGACGTACGCGAGGACCCACAGCGCCTTGCAGCGTTCCTTGCTGGGCTGGGGGCAGGCGTGCAGGGCCCGCTCAAGGTACAGGCGGCCCTCTCGGGCGAACCCGCAGGCGACCCACATGAACCACAGCGAGGACAGCAGCTCCAGACCCGTGCGTGCCTCGGCGGAGTCGTTCAGGCAGTAGTCGAGCGCGGCGCGGATGTTGTCGTGCTCCTGCCGCATCCGCCCGAACCAGTAGACCTGCCGGGGCCCCGACCAGGCGTGCTCGCCCCGCTCGGCGAGCTGGAGGTAGTAGTCGCGGTGGCGGCGCCGGACCCAGTCGGTCTCGTCGAGCTTGTCGAGCCACTCCTTGCCGTAGTGGCGCAGGGTGTCGATGAGCCGATAGCGGACGCCGGCCCGTTCGTTGCTGCTCAGCAGGATCGACTTCTCCACCAGGCCGGAGACGAGCTCCATGACGTTCTCGGCCGGAAGGTCCTCGCTGGCGCAGACATAGCGGGCCGCCTCCAGCTCGAAGTCGCCGGAGAAGATCGACAGCCGGGCCCACAGCAGCCGCTCGGCGGGCTCGCACAGCTCGTGGCTCCACCCGATGGCCGCGCGCAGCGTCTGGTGGCGGGGCAGCGCCGTGCGGCTGGCCCCGGCGAGCAGGCTGAACCGGTCGGTCAGCAGCGTCAGGATCTGCTCCACCGACAGCGCGCGGAGGCGGACCGAGGCGAGCTCGATCGCCAGCGGGATGCCGTCGAGCCGCCGGCACAGCTCGGAGACCGCCGCGATGTTCTCCTCGTCGACCGAGAAACCGGGGACGACGGCGGACGCGCGCTCGGCGAAGAGCTGGATCGACTCGTTGACGTACGGGCTCTCGGAGTCGTCGTCGCCGGGCACCAGCAGTGGCGCGACCGGGATGGTCTGCTCACCCGGGACGCCCATGGACTGCCTGCTCGTCGCCAGCACCCGCACCTGCGGGGCGCTGCGCAGGACCTGGTTCACAAGCTCAGCGCAGGCGCTGAGGAGATGCTCGCAGGAGTCGATGACCAGGAGAAGCCGGCGCGGGTTCAGCCACTCGGTGAGGGTGTCCGCCTCGGACCGGGCCGACTGGTCGGCGATGCCGAGCGCCGCGTTGACGGCGTGCCGCACCATGGTGGGGTCCTGCAGGCGGGACAGGTCGGCGTACCAGACCCCGTCGGGGAACTGCCCGCCGACCTGGTGCGCGATGCGCAGCGCGGTGCGGGACTTGCCCACACCGCCGATGCCCGTCACCGTGACCAGACGGGACTCCTGGAGGCGTTGCCTGATGGTGGCAAGCAGCCGTTCTCTGCCGACGAAGCTGGTCAGCTCCGCGGGGAGATTTCCCTCTCTTCGCCATCCTGCCGGCGTTGCCATGGGCCGCCTCACGGGGGGTCGTTCCGGCGTGCTACCTGCTCCCGCATCGTACCTGTGCGGGCCGTTAGCTGTCTTTGTGCCACGGATGTACGCCTGAGAGTGATCTGCTGAGCAGGCCGCCGCCGCGGAACCCCGCCCGGCACGCGCTCAGGCGGGGGACCGGTGAAGTCGCCGGGGCGCGGGACGATCGCCCGCCCCCGCCGGGCGCGTACCATTGTGGCGTGACTGCGCGAGAGCCGGATGACCTGCGTCCGGTGGACCTCTTCGACGAGGGACTGCCGGTGCTGCCCGACCAGACCAGCGACGACACCGACTCCGGTTGGGGCGACTGGCGCCCACCCGACGACGTGTCCCACCTTCTGGAGGAGCGCCCCCCGCACTGGGGCTGACCGCGATCGCGCCGGCTCGCCGCTCGTGCGCGCCGGCGCGCCGCGTCAGGCTCCGACGGGGTCGGCCGACGGGGTGGAGCCGTTCATCGTGAGCACGCGCTCCTGCCGCTCCGGGCCGTCCGGCACCACGATCGCGGGGAAGGTGCCGGTGTCGACGATGCCGTGCTCGTTGTAGGCGATCTCGATCAGCGCGTGTGCTCTCGGCTCAAGCTTCCACAGCGCGCGGTACTCCCGGGCGGTGGCCAGCGAGACGCCGGTCTCCCTGGCGATGTCGGCCGCGCGCGGGACGAACTTGCGGTCGATCTGCTTGTCCCAGTACGCGCGGGCGGCGCGCATCAGTGCCGCACGCTGAGCGGTGTCGACCACGGCCGGGGCGGGCTCCAGCATCTCGGCGTCCTCGTCCTCGTCGGCGATGTACGCCGCGACCGGTGAGGAGGCCACGGGAAGCGCATGAGGCCGCTGGGGCTCGGGCTCGGGAGCCCATGGGACCGGCGGTCGCAGGTCGATCAGCGCGTTCGTGTTGTACAGCGCGCCGATCTGCGACAACAGGGCTTCCTGGCGGCTGGGGTCGACCGCGAGCCCGGTGTGCTCCACGGCCTGGTCCATCATGCGGTCGAGCCTGGCGAGGGCCGCGCGCATCTTGCGGTCGGAGGCGCCGTCCTCGCGCATCGCGCGGGCCCGCTTGGCGGCGAGGGCCACCCGGGTCAGCCTGCGGTGGGCGTCCACCTCGCTGGCGGTGCGGTCGCTCACCTCGGCGAGCCCGAGCCGGACCATCGCCCGCTCGGGCGTGAGCCGCCACTTGATGCGCGAACGCCCGGTGATGCGGTGCCGTTCGATGGCCATGCCGCGCTCCCACAGCCACGCGGCGACGAGCGGGGCGGCGAGCCGGAAGATCGCCTCGGCGGGGCTGCGGGCATCCAGGCTGGACAGGATCGCGGAGAGGCTGGTGAGCGCCCACACCGCCATGCCGTCGATGCCGGCGGAGTAGTTCTCGCGCATGTTGCGGCGGGCGCGGACGGCGCTGGTGATCACGGCCACCTCGATGAACGCGAAGAGCAGCAGCCGCAGCGGCCCGTCGAAGCCGAGCACGTCGCCGGCGAAACGCCACATGCCCTGAGCGGACACCCCGGTGGCGATGCTGGCGGCGACGATGGTGAGGATGTCCTCGGCCGAGCGGTTCTCGGCGAACCGGCGGTAAGCGCGGGCGACGGCGCGATAGGCGGCGCGAAGCGCGAAGAACGCCAGGACCATAACCACCAGGGCGGACACGCAAATCGTGGCCGTTCCAACGGGATGGTCCGACGCGAAAGTGGTTATCTGATCGATGGGGGGCATCAGTCTCTGTCCGTCATTCTCGATGTCCGACAGGATTATCCGAGGGGATCATTCCAGAACGTCGGCAGACATGCTTGCCGAAACGGACATCCGTCTCCTGAATGTCACCATGCGCAGGGGGCCCCTGAGTGGGCCCATTCCATGGCTGGTGCCTGCGGAGGGCGTCATAAATGGATATTTCCGGATAAATCCGCGTCGGCTGGTCGGGTCAAGACACCACGTCCTTGCGGCGGAAGCGGCGGAAGGCCAGGGCCATGAGGATCGCCGCGTAGGTGACCGACAGGGATGAGCCCTTGATCATGCCGCTCCAGTCGAGCTCCGGCGAGAGCGCGTCCAGCCACGCCGTGCTCCAGAACGTCGGCAGGAACTCGCGTATCACCCCGAGCGCCTCCACCGCCTGCAGGATGTTGCTCACGATCACGAGCCCGACGGCGCCGCCGACCGCGCCGAGCGGCGAGTCGGTGCTCACCGAAAGCAGGAACGCCAGGGCGGCCACGACGAGCTGGTTCACCAGGGCGTACCCGATGACGATGCCGAACCGGGGCAGCACCGTCGAGGCCGGGATCATCTCACCGCTGCCGGGCAGGTGGATGTCGTTCCAGCCGAAGGCGACGGTGCCGGCGAGCAACGCCATCAACGGCAGCGAGATCACCGCCGCCGCCGAGTAGCCGAGCGCCACGACCAGCTTCTGACGCAGCAGCCGGTCGCGGGGCACCGGGGCCGCCAGAAGGTAGCGCAGCGACGCCCAGCTCGCCTCGCTCGCCACGGTGTCCCCGCAGAACAGCGCCACGGCCACCACCAGCAGCAGCGTGGCCGACACCGAGAGCACGAAGGCGGCGAAGTTGAGGCCGCCCTGGGTGGCCAGGTCGGACAGCCGCAGGGAGTTCTGCTGGCCCGGGCCCGGGCCCAGGGAGAACGCCACCACCAGGATCCACGGCAGCGCCAGCAGCACGCCGAACATCACCAGCGTGCGGCGACGCTTGAACTGCCGCACGATCTCCACACGCAGCGGCAGGGTACGTCCGGGCGCGTAGGCCTTGCTGCCGGCCGTGCGGTCGGTCATCGCGTTCATCGCGTCCACCTTGGTGCCGCGCTCATGCCTTGTCCCCGATCAGGTCCAGGAAGACGTCCTCGAGACGTCCCTTCGATCCGTTGGACGACACCGCGCCGCCGAGCAGGCCGGCTACCGGGCCGGCCGTGACCAGCCGGCCGCGGTGCATCACGACCACGTGGTCGCAGGTCTGCTCCACCTCGGCCAGCATGTGGCTGGACACGATCACCGTGCGGCCCTGTGCGGCGTAGCGGATCAGGACCTTGCGCATCTCGGCGATCTGCGGCGGGTCCAGGCCGTTGGTGGGCTCGTCGAGCACCAGCAGGTCGGGCAGGCCGAGCATGGCCTGCGCGATGGCCAGGCGCTGGCGCATGCCCTGGGAGTAGGTGCGCACCGCCCGGTCGAGAGCCGGGCCGAGGGCGGCGATCTCCAGCGCCTCCTGCATGTGCGCGTCGTCCCGCGCGCGTCCGGTCGCCCGCCAGTAGAGCTCGATGTTCTCCCTGCCGGACAGGTGGGGCAGGAATCCCGGGCCCTCGACGAACGAGCCGAGCCGCGACAGGACGGACGCGCCCGGCTTGACCTGGTGCCCGAAGATGCGGATCTCGCCCGCATCCGGGTGGATCAGGCCCATCAGCATGCGCATCGTCGTCGTCTTGCCCGCGCCGTTCGGCCCGAGCAGGCCGAGGACCTGACCCTGCTCGACCCTGAACGACAGGTCGTCCACCGCGAGCTCGCCGTTGCGGTACCTCTTGGTCAGCCCGGTGATCTGCAGCGGCACCCCGGCCAGCTCCGGCTCCGCCTCGTCCGTACGTCGCGTACGTCCAAGGAGCAGCAGGACGGCGGAGACGGCGAGCGCCGCGAGGGGGAGCGCCCAGGTCCACCAGGCCAGACCGGGGGCGCCCGCCCTCAGCGAGGTGTCCGTGGGCACGGTGAGCGCCGGTGAGGCCAGGCCGACCCGGTGCACGGCGGGAGCCGAGGGGGAGGCGTAACCCATGTCCGTGGTGCTCAGCACGACCCGCAGCCGGTGCCCCACGTCGAACCGGTGGTCGATCGCCGGAAGCGTGATCGAGACCGGCGTGCCGCTCTCGGAGGCGGTGACCCGCACCGGGGCCACCAGGCCCTGCGGCAGCGCCGGACGCTGACCGCCCATGTCGTAGAGCTTGGCGAACAACGTCACCTCCCCCTTGCCCCGCACCCGCACCTTGACCACCGGGGCGCCGGTCACCTCCAGCGGCGCGGTGAGCGGCGCGGACTGGAAGGCGGCCGACTGTCCGGGCATGTCCATCGCGAGCCCCGCCCCGCCGAGGTTGGCCAGCAGCCCGCCCACGCCCGGCACCGTGGAGATCGAGGCGGGGGACCCGCCCGGCGGGCTGGCCACCGGCTGGTCCGGGCCTGTGAGCTGGACGGACGTCTGCGCCGTGCCCGACAGGCCGGGATAGCGAGCCGTGGCGGCATGGACGAGGATGGGGCGGCGCGTGCCCGGGTCGCGCCCGCCGTCACGGGTGACGGTGAAGGCGTCTCCTGCGGGGGTGCCGTCCTTCTTGAGCCATCGGTCGAACCAGCCGATCGTCCGGTCGGCCACCCAGTCGATCTCGCCGTCGCCGCCGTCGTGGCCGCCGTCGAACCAGGCGACCTCGACGGGGGCGCCGGTGGCCGCGATGGCCCTGGCGTTGGCGTCGGCGTGGCCGAGGGGGAACAGCGAGTCCTGCTTGCCCTGGATGAGCAGTGCCGGTACCCGGATCTTCCCGGGCACCGAGATCGGGCTCGACCGCCGGAGCATCTCGACGGCGCCGGGGGTGGCGCGGCCGGTCGTCGCGACCTGCTGGTACATCTCGCAGATCGCCGGGAGGAACCGCCCGCACCGCACCTCACGCGCCTGGACGGCGGGATCGGGGGAGCCCGTCGCCGGCGGCGCCTCACCGGGTCCGCCGGGGCCGCCGGTGAGGCCTCCCAGAGCGTCCGCGCCCGGTGCCAGGGGCGACCCGACGGCCCTGCTGAAGAACAGCCCGGCCCACATGCGCTTGAAGACGCCCTGCTCCGGGCCCTCGCCGGTGGCGCCGGGGAACAGGGCGTCGGCGAGGTCGTACCAGGTGATCTGCGGGACGATCGCGTCGACGCGGTCGTCGTAGGCGGCGGCCATCAGGCTGATCGCCCCGCCGTAGGAGCCTCCGGCGACGCCCAGGCGGGGATCGCCCGCGGAGTCCAGCAGGACTTCGGGCCGCCGGGCCACCCAGTCGATGAGCTGCCTGACGTCCTTGACCTCGTAGTCGGGGGAGTTCAGCGCGATCTGGCCGGTGGAGGCGCCGAACCCGCGGGCCGACCAGGTCAGCACGGCGTACCCCTCCTCCGCCGTGCGCACGGCCTCGGCGCGCACGCTCTCCTTGCTGCCGCCGAAGCCATGGGCCAGAAGCACGACGGGCGCCTTCCCGCCCCCGGCCGGCGGGAAGAACGTGGCGTCCAGCGTGACGCGCTGGTCGTCACCGGGCCCGTCGACGACGGGGATCCTCTGGTCGAGCCCTCTCACCGGCGCGGGTGACGGCCACAGCATCCACACCGCGGCGCCGAGGACCAGCACCGTCGCGACGATCAACGCGACCGGCCGCTTCCCCGCAAGCTTCATGCCGAGAGCCTACTGACCGCCCCTGAGAGTCCGCTGAGACGCCCCGCCCGAGGTCGATGCGGGGTATCTCGGGGAAATCCCCGATTGCGGAGCATGTCGAGGACCGGCATCATTCATCGCGTGAAGCCAGGCGCAGGTTTGAAGGACAAGGCCACTCGCGGAGTCGAGTGGGCCCTCCCCTACTGGACCAGGGGTGAGGCGGGCCGTGAGACCCCACCCGAGCTTCTCCGTGTGCTGTACTACGGCTGGATCGGAGCCTTCGTCCTCAAGGTCGCCGGCGCCTCATGGGACGTCTCCTGGCACTTCAAGTGGCTGCGTGACGACCTTGCCCCTCCGCACCTGCTCAACAGCGCCGGCACGGCCATCGTGCTCACGCTGACGATCGTGCACAGCTACACCGGGTACGGCGTGGACCGCACGGCGCAGCGGCTGATCCAGTGGGGCACGGGGGCGTTCCTGATCGCGGTCCCGATCGACCTGATCAACCACCGGGTGAACGGCGTCGACATCACCTCGTGGAGCCCTTCCCACATGCTGCTCTACGTCGGCACGGCGTTCATGATCGCCGGAGTGATCCGCGGGTGGTACCTCTACGCGCCCGAGGACGGGCGGCGCTCCATCGTCCTCGGCGCGCTCTTCGTCTTCTTCCTGGAGAACACGCTCTTCCCGAGCGAGCACCAGGAGTACGGCATCCTGGAGCTCGCCTCGTGGGATCGCGGCCGGCCCTACGCCGAGCCGTCACTGATCAACTTCGCCGCCGAGCAGATGGGCCGCCCGGTCGATCGGGGCATGGTGGAGGCGTTCTCCCTGCCCGTCCCCGACTGGGTGTATCCCATGTGGTTCGGCGTCGCCGCGGTGCTGGTGCTGGTCCTGGCGCGCAAGCTGATCGGCCGCCACTGGTCGGCCACCGCGGTGGCGGCCGTCTACGTCGGCTTCCGCACCGCCATCTGGCCGCTGCTCGTCGTCTTCCACTTCCCGCCGTCGGCCGTCCCGTTCTTCCTGCTCGCCGCGGCCGTATGCGTGGACCTGGCGTTCCTGATCCGGATTCCGGCCGTACGGGCCGCGCTCGGCGCCGTGCTGGTCACCGCGGCGGTCTACGGCGGGCTGGCCGCGCAGGACCTGCTGCTGGAGGCCCCGCCGTTCCTGCTCGCCTCCGCGCCCGTCACGGCCGTCCTGCTCGGTGCGGGGTGGTTCGGCGCCGAGCGGTACGCCCGCAGGCGCTCCGACGAGCCCGAGGCCCAGGCGCCCTTGCCCGTCACCGCGCCCGTCGTACCGTAAGGGCGGCACCCCGGCCGTAAGGGCGGCTCCCCGGTCCAGGGCAGCGGGGGTCAGGCGACCGGGGCGCGCGTGAGCGCCACCGCGACACCGTACGCCAGGCCCATCACGCCCAGCTCCAGCGCCGCCCAGGCGGCGAAGGAGGTCGCCTGCCGCCGTGCCACACCGGGCAGCAGGCGCCAGCGGATGTTGGCCCCGAGCGCGCCCACCGCGCACACGAAGACCACCTTGGCGACCACGAGCTGACCGTAGTGGGTGGTGAACAGCGACCCGGGCAGGCTGGTGGCCGGCGAGAGCGCCAGCTCGACCAGGCCGCTGAACAGCCCGGAGAGGGCGACCACCACCAGGGCCACGGTGGCCAGCCGGGAGAACCTCGGCAGGGCCCTGGCCAGCAGCTCGCGGTCACGTGTCAGCAGCACGGCCAGCGCCACCAGGCCGCCGGTCCACGCCGCCGCGGCGACGACGTGCAGCTCCATCGACACCATGCTCAGGTCGTGCCAGTACCAGTTCGAGGCGTGCCCGCTGACCGGCAGCGGGAGCAGGCCGAACACGGCCACGACCACGCGCAGCTCCGCGGGCACCTTCTCCCCGAAACGCACGGCGAGCAGCCCGAAGAACGTGTAGATGAGCGCGCACGCCGCGCTGATCACCAGGCCCTGGCCGGCGCCGATCAGGCTCACGTAGACGGCGGGGTCGGGCATGCGGCCGGGAGTGATCTCGGCGGCGCTGAGCACCATGGCCACCAGGGCCGCGAGCGCCCATCCGAAGGCCGCCACGACCGCCCAGACGCGGGCCCTCGACAGGATCGGCTCGGTGCGTTCCTGATCGTCGAATCCGAGGAACCTGGGCAGCAGGCTGAGCCCGACGGTCGCGAGCGCGCACAGATCGAGCACCAGGCGGACCACCGGCAGGCCGTACTCGACGAGCGGCCCGGGAAGCGTGATCCCCGGGACGGATTCGGGCGCCGTCCACCAGGTCGACACCGCCACGGCCAGCAGCCCGGCGCCGGCCAGCCCCAAGGCCGGCACCCGCCTGGCCTCCTCCGCCGGCACCTGGTCCGGGGCGTGGCCGTTCGCGTCGGCAGGCAACGGCGCCCCGGACGGCTCGGCACCGGTGGACGGCCGGGGAGAGTCCGTCCCTGTGCCGGTGGGCGCTTGGGACGGGTGGGTGCCGGTGGACGGCCGGGGGGAGTCCGTCCCCGTACCGGTGGGCGCTTGGGACGGGTCGGTGCCGGTGGACGGCGTCTGTGTCTCGTCGGTGGTGCTCACCCGCGGGAGCCCTTCTTCCGGCGCCCCTTGCGCGCGACGATCAGGATGCCGAGCCCCGAGAGCAGCAGCGCGACCACGAGCAGGCCCCACACCCAGCCGCCACTGCTCGGCACCGGCGCATCCGAGGGGGCGATCTGCCTCGCGGTCGTCGCGGGGGTCTGCCCGGTCCCACCGGTGACGGTGAAGCCGATCTTGCCGCTGACGGGGTGGCCGTCGTTGGAGACGATCTGGTAGCCCACGATGTACGCGCCGGCCGCGACCGTGGCGGGAAGCGTGGCCGTCACCTCGTTGTCCATGACCTCCACCGTGGCAGCGGAGACGATGCCGTCGGGGCTCGTCAGCGCGACCTGGGCGAAGTCGGCCCTGACCGGCTGGTCGAAGGTCAGCGTCACCTTGCCGGGCACGGAGGAGAGCGTCGAGCCGTCCCTGGGGTCGCTGCCCGTCAGCACGTTGTGGGCCTGGGCGGGGGCGACGGCCACAGCCAGCGCCGCACAGGCCACCAGCAGGACCGCGAGAAGTCGCCTCACCGGGAAATGACCTTTCTTCGCATTTATCTAGACCCGACCATGGTGTCATCTATGCGAACCGTAAGCGTCCGTCAAGCCACGGCGACGCCGCTCGACGGCGTCCGCGTGAGGCCAGGGGAACCGTCCGGGCCGGCGCGGCGGACGTCGGTAGGCTTGTCGGCGTGGAACCTGGGCTGTTGTTCGATGGTGCCGCCGTTTACTACAACCGGTACCGCCACGGGTATGGCGAAGAGGTCGTCGATCACATGGCGAGGGAGCTCGCCCTGGGCAGGCGATCGCGAGTGCTCGACCTGGGCTGCGGGCCCGGCACGCTGGCCATCCCGCTGGCGCGGTTCGCCGGGGCGGTCGTGGCCGTCGATCCGAGCGACGACATGCTGGCCGAGGGGCGGCGCCGGTCGCCCGCGAACGTGCAATGGCTGAAAGGCGATTCGAGCCGCCTGAAGGAGCTACCGCTCCGCCGCGTCGACCACGTCGTCATGGGCCGGTCGTTCCACTGGATGGATCGCGCCCGCGTGCTGGCCGACCTCGACGGCATGCTTCCCCCCACGGGGGCCGTCGTGCTCGTCGGGCCGACCGCCACCTTGGTGGAGCCGCCCTGGGAGCCGGTGGCACAGGCCGTGCGGCAGTCGTTCGCCCTTGAGTGGCCGGTCGGGAACGGCTCCTTCCAGCGCACCGGCCGGCACCATCCCGAGTTGCTCGCCGAGTCGCCCTTCAGCCGTTTGTCCACCGCCTCCTTCCACCGTACGGCGGTGCGTGACACCCAGGCCGTGATCGGGTTGCAGCTGTCGTTCTCCTACTCCTCACCCGCACGGCTGGGGGACCGGCTGCCCGCGTTCCTGGAGCGGCTGGAGCAGGCGCTGGTGGAGTCCAACCCCACCGAGACCTGGGAAGAGGAGATCGCCACGGAGGTCGTCGTGGCCCGCAGGCCGTAAGAACCGGGCGCCCTGAAGGTCTTTATCGTGAGGGGCCAGGGCGACTACCATCCCAGCACGCCTCATTACATGGAGCCACGCTGGTGAGTACCGTACCCCCCGTCAGGCCGCCGCAGGACCTCCCGGACGCGCTCGCCGAGCCCGTCAGGCGGGTGGGGGCGCGCTGGGTGGCCCTCATCTCGCTGGCGAACCTCGCCCTGTGGATGGGCTACTTCGGCCCGTTGCAGGTGCTGCTGCCCAAGCAGATCGCGCTGGCGGACCCACTGGGCAAGGAGGCGACGCTCGCCTGGGTGACCGGCATCGGCGCCGCCGTGGCGATGGTCTTCAACCCGCTGGCCGGAGCGCTGTCCGACCGTACGACGGGGCGCTTCGGCAGGCGCCATCCCTGGACGCTGCTGGGCGGGCTCGCGGGTGGCCTGGCCCTGGCCTTCCTGGCGTTCCAGGGCACGGTCGTCGGCGTGGCGATCGGCTGGTGCCTGGCGCAGGCCGGGCTGAACGCCATGCAGGCCGCGCTGACGGCGGGCGTTCCCGACCACGTTCCGGTGCGGCAGCGCGGCGAGGTGTCCGGGTGGATCGGCATCCCGCAGACGATGGGGGTGGTGCTCGCGGTCGTTCTCGTGACGATGGTCGCCACCACCACGCAATCCGGATATCTGCTGATCGGCGGATTGATCCCCCTCTGCGTGCTCCCGTTCGTGCTGACCACCCCCGACGCCCGGCTGCCCGCCGAGCACCGGCCGCCGTTCAGCGCCCGGGAGTTCCTGCGCGGCTTCTGGATCAGCCCGCGTGCCCACCCCGACTTCGCCTGGGCCTGGCTCACGCGCTTCCTGATGCAACTCGGCAACGCGATCGCCCTGCTCTACCTGCTCTACTTCCTCACCGACGCGGTCCACTACGAGCGGCTCTTCCCCGGGCAGAAGGCCGAGGACGGCCTGCTCGTGCTGATCCTGATCTACACGGTCACGGTGGTGCTCACCGCGGTGACCAGCGGCGTGATCTCCGACCGCCTGGGCCGCCGCAAGACCCTGGTCACGGTGTCGGGCGTCATCAGCGCCGTGCCCGCCGTGATCATGGCGTTCTGGCCGCAGTGGACGATGGTGATGGTGGCCGCCGTCATCATGGGGATCGGCTTCGGCATCTACCTGTCGGTCGACAACGCCCTGGTCACCCAGGTCCTGCCCGCCGCGGCCGGCCGGGCCAAGGATCTCGGGGTCATCAACATCGCCAACTCCGGCCCGCAGGTGCTCGGCCCGGTGATCGCCGGTCCGATCGTGGCGAGCATGGGCGGCTATCCCGTGCTGTACCTCACCGCCGCCGCGCTGGGCCTGCTCGGAGCGGGCCTGGTGTGGAAGATCCGTTCCGTCCCCTGACCGACCGGCGCGGTCATCCGCCGAGGAGGTAGGTGTCGAGCCGGCCGCACATGCCGAGCCGGGCCTCTGGCGCCGCGGTCAGGATCCGGGCGTCCCTGAGGTGGTCGGCGTTCCCCTCGCGAAGCGCCTGGAGGTGCACACCTGTGACCTCGGCGGCCTGCAGGGCTCCGTCCCGCCACCGCTTCTCGAAGGCGTCCAGCTTGCCCGAGACGATGGCGGCGGCCTGGCGGTGGAACGTCGCCAGGGTGTCACGACCCTGGTCCCGCAGCCGCAGGAAGCCTTCGATCGCCACGTCACGGCGGCGCCGTGCCCCCTCGGCGTCGGTGATCGCGGCGATCTCGCCGTACGCGGCCGGGTCGGCCAGCACGGCGGGCGGAAAGGTGAAGACGGCGTCCCCGGCCTCGGGCAGGCCGCTGTTCTGCATGACCACGACGATCCGCAGCCGCCCGTCGTCGTTGACCAACCGGTGGATGGTCCCCGGGGTGAACCACACCACGGCCCCCGGCTCCAGGGGCGTCACGGCGTACCCCTCCCAGGTCAGCGTCTGGACCGAGCCGGTGCCCTCGACCACGATGTAGGCCTCGGAGCAGAGCAGGTGCATGTGCGGAGAGCCGCCGCAGACCCCGTCGGCCGCGGCCCAGTCGTAGACGCGCAGACCGGACACGCCCACACCTCCAGGAAAGCTCATGGCCGCGCCCTCGCATCCGTCTCCAGGGAACGGGCCCGCGCGTCCGCCGCCGTCGTCGGAGCCTCCTCGCCGGTCCGCAGCGGATGGGCTCGCACGTACGCCTCCAGGCGATCGCGGTCCCATGCGCCGTCCGCGACCACCACGCGGTAGCGGTGGCTCCACGTCTCGCCGGGTGGCAGCTCCACCTCCTCGAAGAACGCGAGCGAGGGGTTCACCGCGGCGAAGGGGGAGGTGCGCACGAACCAGGTGGTACCCGGCTCGGCGAGGAAGAGCAGGGTCGAGGCGCGGTCCACCTCGTCGTGCTCCCCGACGTAGGCGAGCCACGAGGCCGTCCGCCCCATCATCTCGGGGCCGCCCTGCCCGCCGCCGGCGATGACCTGCCCGCCGGTGAAGGATCGCGGACCCCGCCAGAACAGCCCGCTGTACCCCGCCATGGGCCTGCCCTCGGTCGTCGGGCTGCCGAAGCGCAGCGGCTTCCCTCGCACGTTGGTCATCGAGGTGGCGAGCCCGAGCGCCCAGGAGCCGTCCTCGACGTCCCCCACGCTCAGCTCACGCACCTCGTCCACCCAGTGCTCACCCGCCTGCGTGTGCCAGGTGAGGCGTTCGCGGCCGGGCGCGGTGAACTCCTCGTGCCGCATCCACCCGACGTTGGGCAGGTCGACGTAGTCCCGCCGCTCCCGCACGTAGCTGCCCCCGCCCCAGAAGTTCTGGCCCGACAGGTGGGAGACCGTCATCTGCAGGCCCTTGTGCCAGCGGTGGTCGTGCGGCCGGTACCCGGTGACGATGTCCCCCGCCGTCGTGCGCAGCGGATGGAAGTACGGCTTGACCCCCTCGAAGGCCGGCATGGCGGGCCGGTAGACGTACCGCATCAGCTCGACGCCGGCCACCTCGGCGATCAACTCGGTGCCGGTGTCCCTCAGGGCGCTCGCGTTCATGGGGCCATCCGTCCGGTGCCTGTCACAGGTCACCCCCCGTCGAGGCGATGGTAGAACGGATTGTCCATGGTGAGCTCGGAGCGCCGCACGGGCCTCCCGGTGAACGCCGAGGCGTACAGTCCGGTGACGAACTCCAGCGTCTGGCGCCCCTCCGCGCCGCTGAGCGGCGGTCGCTCACCGCGCTCGTAGGCGTCCAGCAGGTACGTGAGCTGGGCGGCGTGGGAGCTCGGCACGTCGTCCGGCGGCTTCCACAGATGCGGGGGAGTGCAGGTCCAGTTGTCGTTGCTGTACCCGTACAGGTGCCGTAACTCGACGGTCGCCTCGGCGAAGTCGAAGCGCAGGTAGCTCTCCTCGCGGGGTGACAGCACGCTGTTGACCACCGAGGCCATGGCGCCGTTGGCGAACCTGACCGACGCCATCGACACGTCCTCGGTCTCCACCGGGCGGTCGATCCGGCGGGCCATGGCACGGATCTCCTCCCAGTCGCCCAGCACCGACAGCATGAGGTCCATCTGGTGGACGCCGTGCCCCATGGTCGGGCCGCCGCCCTCGGTCTCCCACCTGCCGCGCCAGGGCACCGAGTAGTACGTGTGGTCGCGGTACCACGCCGTCACGCACAGGGCGACCATCGGGCGGCCGAGTTCCCCGCCGGTGACCAGCCGCCGCAGGTGGCGCGCGCCGGAGCCGAAGCGGTGCTGGAAGATCACGGCGGCGAAGGTGCCGCTCTCCGCCGCCGTGATCCGATCATGTTCCGCCAGTGACAGGCACGGCGGCTTCTCACACCAGACCCACGCTCCGGCGCGCAGGCACTCCACGACCTGGCGCGCGTGCAGGTAGGGCGGTGTGCAGATGTGAACCAGGTCGGGCCGCTCGCGGGCCAGCATCTCGCCGAGGTCGATGTACGCCTGCGGGATGCCGTGCGCGGCGCAGAACGCCTTGGCCCGGGAGCCGTCGACGTCGACCGCGGCCACGACCTGGACCCGGTGGCGTTCGGCGGCGAGCGCGGGCATGTGGCCGAGGTCGGCGATGCCGCCCGTGCCGACGATGGCGACGCGAATCATCCCGTGTGCCTCCCCACCAGGACCTGGGCGCCGTCGTCGCCGTGGCGCTTCCGCGCCAGGCCCGGCCCGGCGGCGATGGTGACGTACGCTCGTCTGGGCACCGGGTTCCTTCCGAAAGTTTCAGAAGTTTTACGAGAGTTTTCGCGCCCTGAAACTAAAGCGGCATAGTGGCATACGTCAAGACCTCCTCATGTCACGAAAGAGGAGGGTGCGAAACTTTCGGATGGGAAGGCCGCTCAGGCGGTACGCGGCGGGACGGTGCTGTCCCTGATCAGCAGGTCGGTGGCGAGCTCGACCCTGCGGTTCTCGGGGGAGACCCCCCGCGAGATCTCCAGCGCCATGCGGGTCGCCAGGGCCGCCATCTCCTCCAGGGGCTGGCGGATCGTGGTCAGCGGCGGCCACGCCGAGCGCGCGAGCGGCAGGTCGTCGAACCCGACCACGCTCAGGTCGTCGGGAACGCGCAGCCCGGCCCGGCGCGCGGCCTCGAACACGCCGAAGGCCTGCATGTCGCTGCCCGCGAAGATCGCGGTGGGCGGGTCGGGCAGTTCGAGGAACGCCTTGCCGTGCACGTGGCCGGAGTCGACGAGGAAGTCGCCGTAGCGGATCAGCTCCGGGTCCACGGCCACCCCCGCGGTCTCCAGGGCGGCGCGATAGCCGTCGATGCGTGCCCGGCTGCACAGCATCTCGGGCGGCCCGCCGATCATCCCGATGCGGCGGTGTCCGAGCTCCAGCAGGTGGCGCGTGGCGGCGAGGCCGCCATGCCAGTTGGTGGCCCCCACCGATGCGACGTCGGCGGCGGGCTCGCCCTCCGGGTCGACGATGACGAAGGGGATGGAACGGGCCAGGAGCTGGCCGTGCTGCCGACGGGTCAGACGCGAGGCGACCAGGACCACACCGTCGGTGCGGCGGGCCGCGATGCGGTCGAGCCAGTCACGGCCCGGACCGGAGTGGGTGTGCAGGACCGAGACCACCACGCCGGCCTCGGCCTCGCGGGCGGCGGTCTCCGCCCCGCGGATGATCTCCATCGCCCACGGGCTCTCGATCTCGGCGAAGACGAGGTCGATCAGGCCGACCGGGCCGTCCCCCTGGCCGGTGCGCCGTTTGTATCCGTGTTCGTGAAGCAGGCGCTCGACGCGGCGGCGCGTCTCCGGTGCGACCTCGGGGCGCCCGTTGACGACTTTGGAGACCGTGGGGACCGACACCCCCGCCTCTTCGGCGATCAGAGCGATGGTGACCCGCCTCTTCACTGACATGCGACGGAGTGTATCCGAAAGCTTTCGGGAGTTCCCAGCCGGAGCCGCTGTTCTGAGTGCACTTCGGGACGGCATGCTGTCCTCGGCATCGTGAACACGCTCCTGCGCGGCTATTGACGTATTACGGGGGGTTTACGTACTCTCCGGGTCACGAAATATTCGGGGGTGTCAAAGAAAGTTTCAAAGTTCTCGGCGCGGAGTCCGTAGGTCTCGCAGCGGGTGCATAAATGAGGAAGGAACCACGAGGATGTCGTTGAGTCGGCGAAGTGTGGTCTTACTGGCCGCGACGGCGGTGCTGCTGGCGGGAGGCTGCGGCGGGCAGACGAACACGGGTGGGACGGCGACGGGGACCACGTCGGCCGGCAAGGTCACCATCGAGTGGTGGAACATCTCCACCACCGAACCAATGAAAAGCTTTTACGCGCAGAAGGTCAAGGAGTACCAGACCGCGCACCCGAACGTCACGATCAAGAACGTCCCCATCGAGAACGAGGCGTTCAAGGCCAAGCTCTCCACGGTCACGCAGTCCGGGAAGACCCCGGATGTCTACACCACCTGGGGTGGTGGCGTGCTGAAGCAGCAGATCGACGCCGGCCTGGTGAAGGACCTCTCGTCCGAGGCCGCCACCTGGATCGCCGACTTCACCCCGGCCGCGCTGGCGGCCTACCAGTTCGACGGGAAGACCTACGCGGTGCCGCAGGACATCGGCATGGTCGGCTTCTGGTACAACAAGACGCTGTTCGAGAAGGCAGGCGTCACCGCGCCGCCCGCCACCTGGACCGAGTTCCTCGACGTCGTCAAGAAGCTCAAGGCGGCCGGCCTCACCCCGATCGCGCTCGCCGGCAAGGAGAAGTGGCCCGGCCACTACTACTGGGCCTACCTCGCCATGCGCATCGCCGGCCTGGACGCGCTCAAGCAGGCCGCGATCGACGACGACTTCAACAAGCCCGACTTCATCGCGGCCGGCCAGAAGCTCAAGGAGCTGGCCGACCTGCAGCCGTTCCAGAAGGGCTTCCTCGGCGCGTCCTACTCCACTCCCGACGGTCAGGCCGCGCTCATGGGCAACGGCAAGACCGCCATGGAGCTGATGGGCCAGTGGGCGCCGACCGTCGAGGCGGACGCGGGCAAGGGTCTGGGCGACAAGCTGGGCTTCTTCCCGTTCCCTGCCGTCGACGGCGGCAAGGGCTCCGCCACCGACGCCTTCGGCGGCGGCGGCGGCTACGCGGTCGGCGTGAACGCCCCGGCCCAGGCCGTGGACTTCCTGAAGTTCCTCTCCAGCAAGGAGATCCACGCCCAGGCGGTGCAGACCGGCGGCATCCAGCCTGTGCTCAAGGGCGAGGAGAACGTGGTGAAGGACCCGAACCTCGCCGTCGTCGCCAAGCAGCTCGCCGGCGCCACCGGGTTCCAGCTCTACCTCGACCAGGCTTACCCGCCCGCCGTCGGGCAGGAGGTCAACGACAGCGTGGCCGCGCTGATCGCCGGCTCCAAGACCCCCGAGCAGGTCACCCAGGCCATCACCGAGACCGCCAAGTCCGAGTAACGAAGGCGCGGACAGCGAAGTGGGAACCACGCACGCCGTGACCGGCGGCGGGCCCGGCTCGGGCCGGCGCTCGCCGGTGGTGTACCTCACGGGCTCGGTGGCGTCGTGGTTCCCGCTACGGCACGCCCACCGCCTCGGGGTGCCCTCCTCGGAGCGGCCCCGCAGACCGCATGGTCTCATCCGCCACCGCGAGGCGTCCTCCTTGGGATCTTGCTGTGGAGGGCGCCCTTCCATCCGCCACCGCGGGGCGCCCATCGCGGGTCTTCCCGCGGAGGGGCACATTCCCACACGCCACCGCGTGGCGCCCTCCCCGGGTGTTCCCGCGGACGGCGCCCATCCACCTGCCACCGAGCGGCACCGTGCCGCGTTTCCCCAGGGCTGTGCCCGGGGCTCCACGCTGGGGGAAGACGATGACACGACCCGTGCTGACCGACCGGCCGAAGACCGCGGCGGGCCTACCGCGTAGGGCGAGCCCGGGCTCCACCCCCTCCTCACGTCGTCGCCGGTTCAGGGGTCTGGCGACGATCACGCTGTTCCTGCTGCCGGCGCTCGTGCTGTTCCTGCTGCTGGTGTTGGCGCCGATCGCCGTGGCCGCGTACACGAGCCTGTTCAAGTGGAACGGGCTCGGTGGTCTGCCGGAGAACTGGATCGGGCTGGACAACTACACCCGGATGTTCGCCGACGAGGTCTTCCTCGGCGACCTGCGGCGCGGCGCGCTGCTGATCATCCTGTCGCTGGTGATCCAGCTTCCGCTGTCCCTGGCGATCGCGATGCTGCTCAACCAGAAGATGCGCGGCCGGGCGTTCTACCGGCTGCTGTTCTTCGCGCCGTACGTGCTCTCCGAAGTGATCACCGGTGTGCTGTTCACCATGATCCTTTCGCCGGAGACGGGCCTGGCCAACCAGATCCTCGGTGCCGTCGGCCTGGAGAGTCTGCAGTCGAGCTGGCTGGCCGAGCCGTCCACGGTCATGATGTCGCTGTTCGTGGTCATGACCTGGAAGTACTTCGGCTTCCACATGATCCTCTACTTGGCGGGCCGGCAGGGCATCCCCAAAGAGCTCGGCGAGGCGGCCGCGATCGACGGCGCCACCCCCTGGAAGCAGTTCCGTTACGTCACCCTGCCGCTGCTCGGACCGACGATCCGCATCAGCGTCTTCCTGTCCATCATCGGGGCGATCCAGCTCTTCGACCTGGTGTGGGTGCTCACCGCCGGTGGGCCCATCCACTCCTCCGAGACCATGGCCGTCACCATGTTCCAGTTCGGCTTCAAGCGCTCCCAGATCGGTTACGGCAGCGCCATCAGCGTCGTGATGTTCCTGATCAGCCTGGTCTTCGCGCTCGGCTATCAGCGGTTCGTCATGCGCCGCGACACCCAAGGAGCGATCACGACCATGGGAGACCAGCGATGACCACGCACGGCAAGGAGCAGTCAGGTTCCCGCCTCGGCAGGCTCCGCACCATCTCGTTGCACACGGTCGTGCTCGTGCTCGGCGCGTTCGTCGTCGTGCCGCTGCTGTTCGCTCTGATCGGCGGCTTCAAGGACACCGGCCAGCTGTCGACCAACCCCTTCGGCCTGCCCTCGCCATGGGTCCCGGAGAACTACACCGACGTGCTGTTCGCCGCCTCGTTCTGGCGCCAGCTCGTCAACAGCGTCTTCGTCGCGGTCGCCACGACGCTCATCGTCGTCGGCCTGTCCGCCATGGCGGCGTACGTGTTCGCCCGCTTCGCCTTCCGCGGCAGGGAGTTCCTGTACACGCTGTTCGCGATGGGGCTGATGTTCCCGTTCGCCGTGGCGATCCTGCCGCTGTTCGTCCTGCTGCGGACCATGGGGCTGCTGGACAACCCGTTCGGCGTGATCCTGCCGCAGGCCGCCTTCGGACTCCCCATGACGATCATCATCCTGCGGGCGTTCTTCCGGACGATCCCCCGGGAGGTGGAGGAGGCCGCGACGATCGACGGCTGTACCTCGTTCGGCTTCTTCTGGCGCATCCTGCTGCCGATGGCCCGGCCCGCCCTGGCCACCGTGTCGGTGCTGGCCGTCGTGGCGAGCTGGAACAACTTCTTCCTGCCGCTGGTGATCTTCAACGACCCCAACTGGTGGACCATCCCGCTCGGCGTCCAGCAGTTCTACGGACAGTACTCCGCCCAAACCGCCCGGATCCTCGCCTATGTCGTTCTCGCGATGGTTCCCGCCCTCGCGTTCTACGCCGTCGCGGAGCGTCAGCTCATCGGCGGACTCACCGCGGGAGCGACAAAGGGATGACCCGCGTCCCACGGTATTCCGAGCTTTGCGGCCTGTACGGCTCTGACCCAAGGAGTAGCTGATGACCCTGCGTGTGTCCGGATCCCGCCTCGTCGCCGCCGACGGCACCGCCGTAAGGCTGCGCGGAGTGGGCCTTGGGGGCTGGATGAACATGGAGAACTTCATCACCGGCTACCCCGCGAACGAATCCTCGATGCGCGAGGCCGTACGGAACGTGATCGGAGAGGACCGGCAGGAGCTGTTCTTCGACCGGCTGCTGACGTCGTTCTTCGGCCCCGAGGACGCCGCCCTGCTCGCGGGCATGGGCGTCAACTGCGTGCGCATCCCGGTGAACTACCGCCACTTCGAGTCCGACGACCGGCCGATGGAGATCATCGAGACCGGGTTCCGCCACCTCGACCGCGTCATCGACCTGCTGGCGGAGCACCGCATCTACAGCGTGATCGACCTGCACGCGCTGCCGGGCTCCCAGAACCAGCACTGGCACTCCGACAACCCCACCCACGTCGCCTCCTTCTGGCGGCACCGGCACTTCCAGGACCGTGCCGTCCACCTGTGGGAGGCGATCGCCGACCACTACAAGGACAACCCGTGGGTGGCGGGATACAACCCGATCAACGAGCCCGGCGACGTCGGCGGCCGGGTGATCGGGCCGTTCTACGATCGCCTGGTGAAGGCGCTGCGCGCGGTGGACCCCGCGCACGTGCTCTTCCTCGACGGCAACACCTACTCCACGGACTTCTCGATCTTCCGTGAGGTGTACGAGAACACCGTGTTCGTCTGCCATGACTACGCGCTCGCCGGGTTCGCCCACGGTGGGCCGTACCCGGGGTACACGCTGGGCGAGTGGGTGGACCGGGGCCACCTGGAGCGGGCCTTCGAGAAGCGCACCACCTTCCAGCGGCAGACCGGCACGCCGCTGTGGGTCGGGGAGTTCGGTCCGGTCTACACCGGTGACCCGGCCATCGACGAGCAGCGCTACCAGATCCTGGCCGACCAGCTCGAGATCTTCGACGGGTACGAGGCGGGCTGGTCGCTGTGGACCTACAAGGACGTGGGGCTCCAAGGACTGGTCCACGCCGACCCCGCCGGGCCGTACCTCGGGCGGTTCGGGGACTTCGTGGCCAAGAAGAAGCGGCTGGGCGCGGACCGCTGGGGCTCGACCACGCAGGAGTCGGGTGACGTGCTGGCGCCGTTGCACCATCTCGTGGAGAGCGAGTTCCCCCTGTGGGAGCCGTATCCCTGGGGTGCCCGCTACCAGGCGGACGACCTCATCCGGCACATCCTCATCGCGCAGGCGCTGGTGCCGGAGTACGCCTCCCTGTTCGATGGCCTGGACGACGGCGAGTTGCTCGCCCTGGCCGACTCCTTCGCGCTCGGCAACTGCGTGCGGCGCGACCCCCTGCTCGACCTCCTCACCTCCAACCTCGCCTGATCTCACCCCACCTGACCTGCACCTACGATCCCACGTGACCGCGACCCGACCCGACCTCCCCCCGCCTCCCACGCCCGTGCCCGGCTCGCCGGCGCCGAGACCGTGGGTCGTGGTACGGCGAAGCAGGCGCCGCCCTACGGCGGGGAGCCGATGGCCACTGATCCGTACTTCCTCTACCTGACCTTGAGGAGACCAGCATGCGGTTACCCCGTTCCTGGGTGGCGGCGCTCCTGTTATGCCTTCCGCTGTCCGTCCTGTCGTCCCCCGCGGCGCAGGCGGTGCAGGAAGCCGCCGAGGCGGTACAAATCGCGAAATATGACTTCGAAGACGGCACCACGCAGGGATGGACGCCACGAGGTTCCGGGGTCTCGGTCAGGGTGGCCCCGGACGTGGCGCATTCGGGGAGCGGCTCCCTGCTGACGACCGGCAGGACCGAGACCTGGCACGGCGCGGCCATCAGCCCGCCACTGGAGAAGGGGGTGACGTACGCGATCACCGCCCACGCGCGCCTCGCGTCCGGTCAGCCGTCCAGCACGATCGCCCTCACCGTCGAGCGCACGCCCGCCGGCGGGACGGCGGTCTACGAGCGGGTCGGCGCGGGCACGGTCACCGACGGCGCCTGGGTGGAGATCGCGGGCACGTACACCTACACGGCCGACTCCACCCTGCAGCTCTACGCGGAGAGCTCGGACGCCACGAGCCAGTACCACCTGGACGACATCACGATCACCTCCAGCAGCGACCCCGGCCAGTCGGGCGTGACCAGCGACTTCGAGAGCGGCAGCGCGCAGGGATGGTCACCGCGCGCCTCCGCGTCCCTGGCGGTCAGCACCGCCGAGGCCCACGGCGGCACCGCCGCCCTGCTCACCACCGGCAGGTCGGCCTCCTGGGACGGGCCCTCCCTCGGCGTGCTCGGCAAGATGACCAAGGGGTCGAAGTACACGCTGTCCCTGTGGGTGCGGCTCGGCCCGGACACGGCCTCCGGTGACCTCGGGCTCTCGGTGGAGCGGCGGCTGGCCGGCACCGCTAGCTACGACCGGGTGGTGGCGCCCACCGCGATCACGGCCGGCGGGTGGACGCAGCTGAAAGGTTCATACACGCTCGCCTACGACGTGGACTTCCTCAGCGTGTACGTCGAATCCGCAAGCGGCACCTTCCCGTTCTACATCGACGACTTCACACTGGCCTACGTGCCGCCCAAGCCCATCCAGGCCGACATCCCGTCGCTGAAGGACGTGCCGTCCTTCGACGTGGGCGCGGCGATCGCGCGGGCCCAGACGCTCGGCGAGCACGGGAAACTGCTCACCAAGCACTTCGACAGCGTCACCCCCGGCAACGCGCTGAAGTGGGACGCCACCGAGCCGCGGGAAGGGGAGTTCACCTTCGCCGAGAGCGACCACCTGGTGGACTACGCCACCGAGCACGGGCTGAAGTTCCGCGGACATACGCTCGCCTGGCACAGCCAGACCCCCGACTGGGTGTTCAAGGACGGGGACCGGAGCCTGACCGCCACGCCCGAGGACAAGGCCCTGCTGCTGCGGCGGCTGGAGAGCCACGTCAGGGCCGTCGTGGGCCGCTACAAGGGCAGGATCCAGACGTGGGACGTGGTCAACGAGGTCGTCGACGAGAACCAGCCGGACGGCATGCGCCGCAGCCCGTGGTTCGAGGTCACCGGGTACGACTTCATCCGCACGGCGTTCCGCGTCGCCCACGAGGTGGACCCGGCCGCCAAGCTGGTGCTGAACGACTACAACACCGAGCTGCCGCGCAAGCGCCAGGCCTTCTTCGAGCTGGTCAGGAAGCTGAAGGCCGAAGGCGTGCCCGTGGACGCGGTCGGCCACCAGCTCCACGTCAACATCGAGCAGCCGCCCGCCTCGGAGATCGAGAAGACGATCGAGCTCTTCGCCGGGCTCGGCGTCGACCAGCAGGTCACCGAGCTGGACGTCAGCGTCTACACCGACTTCGTCTCCTCCTACACCACGGTGCCGGCCGAGGTCCTGGCCCAGCAGGGGTACCGCTACAAGGAGATCTTCGACGTCTTCCGCCGCCAGGCGTCCCACCTGTCCTCGGTCACCGTCTGGGGCCTCGCCGACGACGGCACATGGTTGTCGTCCTTCCCGATCACCCGGCTCAACCCGCCGCTGCTGTTCGACGACGAGCTGCAGGCCAAGCCCGCCTACTGGGGCGTGGCAGACCCGGCGAGGCTTCCGCCGCTGACCCGCCGGCTCGACGCGCCGCAGGCCACCGTCACGATCGACGGCGAGCGCGAGCTCCAGTGGAACCTGCTCCCCGACACCCCGATCGCCCGGGTCGGTGATCTGGCCGCCGGTTTCCAGGCACGCTGGTCCTCCGCCGGGCTCGCCGTCCTCGCCGAGGTACGCGACCCCTCGCGCGGCGCGGCGGACACGGTCACCGTGCGGCTCGGTGACACCGGCCATGTGATGAGGCGCGACGGGCGGGCCCGGTGGTACCGCACCCGGGCAGTCCAGGGCGGATACCGCGTCGAGGCCCTCCTGCCCGCCTCGGCGGCGCTCGGCGGGAAGCTGCCGTTCGAGTTGCTCGCCCACGATGCCAGGAGCGACGTCTCCTGGAAGGGTGAGCTGACCCTCACCCCGGCCGTGAGGCACGCCGCGGCGCCCAAGGGCACCCCCGTCGTCGACGGGGTCGCCGAGGCGGCCTGGGCGAAGGCCCCCGAGATCCGTACCGCCACCTGGATCCAGGGCACCACCGGTGCGACGGCGAAGGTGCGGGCGCTGTGGGACGCCGGGCGCCTGTACGTGCTCGCGCGTGTCACCGACCCGCAGCTCAGCGAGGAGTCGCAGAACCCGTGGGAGCAGGACTCCGTCGAGATCTTCGTCGACCCGGGCAACGGCAAGACCAAGGGATACGACGATGACGACGGGCAGTACCGCGTCTCCTTCTCGGGCCGGCAGAGCGTCGGCGGCACGTTCGACGCCTTCGCGATCAAGGACAACCTCACGAGCGCGGCCAAGGTGGTGCCCGGCGGCTACGTCGTCGAGGCGTCGATCAAACTGCCGACGATCTCGCCGGCCAGGGGAGACCTCCTCGGCTTCGACATCCAGGTCAACGACGCCACGGGCGCCACTCGCACCGCGGCCGTGACCTGGAACGACGCTTCTGGCCGGTCCTACCTGAGCACGGCGGGCTGGGGAGTGCTCGAGCTGGTCAAGTGAACAGACCGAAAGGCCGCGCGTGGTGCGTTTCAGCAATCCGATCCTGCCGGGGTTCCACCCGGATCCGTCGATCTGCCGGGTGCGGGACGACTACTACCTGGTGACCTCGACCTTCGAGTGGTTCCCCGGCGTGCCGATCTTCCACAGCAGGGATCTGGTGCACTGGCGGCGGATCGGGCACGTGCTCGACCGGGCGTCGCAGCTCCCCGTGGACGGCATCCGGCCGAGCGGGGGGATCTACGCGCCCACGCTGAGACACCACGAGGGCGTCTTCTACATGATCACCACGCTGGTGGACGGCCTGATGGAGTCGGGGAACTTCCTGGTCACCGCCACCGACCCCGCCGGGCCGTGGAGCGAACCGTACTGGCTCGCCGACTCCGAGGGGTTCGACCCGTCCCTGTTCTTCGACGACGACGGGCGGGTGTGGGCGCACGGCTGCCGCCCCGCCCGGCCCCAGCGGTACGAAGGCCACACCGAGGTCTGGCTGCGCGAGCTGGACCTCGACGGCATGAAGCTGCTCGGAGAGGAGCACGTGCTCTGGGACGGCGCGGTCAAGGGCGCGGTCTGGGCCGAGGGGCCGCACATCTACAAGATCGGCAAGACCTACTACCTGCTCGTCTCCGAGGGCGGCACCGACCACGACCACGCCCTCAGCGTCGCGCGCGCCCAGAACGTGACCGGGCCGTACGCCGGGAGCCCGCGCAACCCGATCCTCACCCACCGCAACCTCGGCCGCGACCACCCCATCGTCGGAACGGGCCACGCCGACCTGGTACAGACCCCGGGGGGCGAGTGGTGGATGGTGCTGCTCGCCATGCGGCCGTACGGCGGCCATCACTACAACCTCGGCCGGGAGACCTTCCTCACGCGCGTGCGATGGGAGGACGGCTGGCCGGTGGCCGGCCCGGTCGAGCTCACCGCCGAAGGGCCTGACCTGCCCCCGCACCGGTGGCCGGCCGCACCCGCCTGCGACAACTTCGACGCCACGCGGCTCGCGCCCCACTGGAACCACCTTCGCACACCGCGTGAGCCGTACTGGACGCTCACCGAGCGCCCAGGGCACCTGCGCCTTCGGGGCCGGCCGGAGTCGCTCACGGAGTGGACCAACCCCAGCCTCATCGCCCGGCGGCAGCAGCACGAGAACTTCGCCGTCCACGCCGCCATGGAGTTCACCCCCGAGAACGACGAGCGCGCCGGGCTGGCCCTGGTCCAGAACGACGACTTCCACATCCTGCTGGTCATGACGACCAGTGGGCTGGTCGTCATCAGGCGAGAGGCCGGCGTCGACCGCGTGCTCGTACGGGCCGACGTGCCACCGGGGCGGATCTGGCTCGGCGTGGAGGCGCACGGCCAGGAGTACCAGATGTCGTACGCGACCTCGCCGGGGGAGTGGAAACCGCTCGGCGAGCCGGTGGACGGCCGGGTGCTCAGCAGTTCGGTGGCCGGAGGCTTCATCGGCGCCTACATCGGCATGTACCTCTCCGGCGAAGGCAACCCCACCGGCACCGCCGCCGACTTCGACTGGTTCGAGTACCTCCCACTGCCGGCCGTCTAGGCGCGCCACCCACAAGGTGAGCCGTCAGGGCCACGAGTGCCAGGCGATCTGGAGAACGGCCCAGAGCGCCGTCTTCACGAATTCCAGAACGATACGGATACGCCAGTACAGCTTGGCGTGGCGACAGACCTCGTTCATCGGAGCCTCCTCGGTCTCGGGTGATTGCGTATCCAGAAGACCCGATGGGGGCGATGTCCAGTAGATACTCGAACACTCCGAGACAGCGACTGGCCGTTCTTCTACGCTGTCGTGACATGTCTGGACAAAACTGGACGGCTAGTGGTCGCCTCATGGAAGCCGACGATGTTGACTTAGCCTCCGTCACGACAAAGGAGGAGTTGCAGCTTCTCCTGCGCCGCCTGCACGTCCTTAGAGGGAGGCCGTCTACGCGGAAGATGGCCAGGCGGATCGACGGAAAGTACTCCTCCTCCTCGCTGCACGACTACATCAAGGGGCACCGCTATCCGACGCGTGATGGGCTCTATTACTGCGTGATCGCCTGCGGAGAGTCGGAAGCCGTCGCAGAGCGGTGGGGGGCGACCTGGGGCCGAGTGGAGGTCCGGAACCTGCAACCGCCCGCGACCGCAAGCGACGAGCCTGACTTCAGCATCCGTCTGACGAACCTGCTGGCCCGCTACGACGTGAAGTTTCATTCCGCGCCCGCCGACATCCTCCGAGGAGATCGCAAGCCGCTCGACGCCGCTCAGGATGATGCGCTGGAGAACGTGCTCGCGATCCTGGAGGCCATCTTGGCCAGGGGCGGGGTCGTGGAGGCGGTGACTCGATTTCACGGGCTTGGTGTGCGCGTCACCTCCGTGGCGGAGTTCTTGGCCGTGCTCGCCGCAGACATGGTCCTGCACCCGGCCAAGCAAGATCCAGGTTCGCGGTTGTGGCTCATCGAGCAGAGTCAGAAGATCCTCAAAGCCAAGGAGCAGGCCCGGGAGACACAGCTGCGCATGGCCTGGGCGTCTCTTTTCGATCTCCTGCGGCGGGCCGCTTCAGGGCCGCGTACGGCCTGGCCGATAGAGCAGATGGTCGAAGACATTGTGAAGAAGGCCGATAAGTCCGCCAGTCGCTTCTCCTCAGTCATGGGATTGCTCTTCGAGGTCGTTCGCGACGATCCAGTCCTGCGCAAAGAGCTCCATCAGGCCCTCGGTGTCGAGGAACGTAAGCTGACCGACGACGCCACACCTCAGATGCGACACCATTTCGGCAGGCTCCGCAGCCTCACCCGGACATACCGTCAGTCCGACGGATACGACTTCGCCGGCAGACTGAAATCCATCCCGGCCGGCGAACTGTGCGACTACCGCTTCGCGGCCACAGGGTATCCCCTGACCATGGGCGACGCCGTTCGCCTGCTGCATGATCTGGAACCGGCGGAGGGCCGGGCCGGTTATCCCTACGTCATCGAACTGGAGCGACCCGCGCCAGAAGAGGCGTTGGCGGAAAACCTGACGAGACTGCTCGTCCAGTGCAACAAGAGGGCCTACCGATCGGGGAAGATGTGGGCTGTACCGACTGCCGCCGAGTGGATCACGCTAGCGGGATGTGAACACTCCCTCTTTCCCTGGGGCTCCGAGCCGGCGGACCCACTCCGGGCGAATCTCACGTACTCCTGGGAAGAGAAGGGGCGCCTTCAACCGGTGGGGACATTGCCAGGAGGACGCTCGCGGCATGGCATCGACGACTGTTGCGGCAATGTTCATGAGATCGTCGAGTGGTGCAGGGAACCGAGCAGGCGTGCCCACTATCGGTTGGCGGGAGAAAGCTTCAGGTCTCTGGCGGACCACGCATCGTGCTTCCGCTTACGACATCTCACTCGGAGCTCCTCCAGCAGAGGCAACGTGGGGGTGCGGCTCGTTCAGATCGACATCGAGGATGCCGAGAAACGCTGGGTCGCGCAGGACGCGTTTCGGCATATCAGTGAACGACGGCCACCCGAGATCGACGGCGAAGCGAAGGACTCGCCCTTGCCATGGGGGCGGAACAGGTGAGCCAGATCGACGTATCGGTGCACGCGGCGAACCTCGCCTAACCCCGTTTTCCGCACGTGCGTGATCTTCAGCTCAGCCGCGCATCCGCCGGCCCAGGGCGGTCTCGTAGGCGAGCATCGTCCGAACAGGCGGGCACTGTCGCCGTCAAGAGGTGGTGGTGGGGGTGAAAATTTCATGGGGTCGGAAGCGGCTGGTCGGACGCTGACCAGGTCAAGCCGTTGTCCGGTGTGACGGCGCACGGCGGGCGGCCGGAACCGTGGCGAGGGGGCAGGCGGGCTCTATGTTGGCGGGAGCGCTCCCACTGCCATGCCGGCCCGAGGAACATCCATGAGAAGACGGACCAGACTGGTCTATCCGCTGCTGTCGCTGGTCCTGGTTCTTGCGGCCGGTGCCGTGGCGCTCGTCCTGCCGAGTGCCAACGCGGCGATCTCGGGATTCGTGCAGCGCTGCGGCGTCCACTTCTGCGTGAGTGGTAAGACGTACTACTTCGCCGGGGCGAACACCTACGACGTCTTCACCTACGGCGGCAGTTACGGCGACACCGAGACGCAGTACATGGACAAGGCTCGCATCGACGCGCACATGGCCGAGCTGCAGGCCGACAAGGTCAGTGTGCTGCGGCTGTGGATGTTCAGCCACGAGAGCTGGCACGGGTTCGAGACCGCCAAGGGCGTCTACAACGACCAGCAGTTCGCGCTGTTCGACTACGTCATCGAGTCGGCCAAGGCCCACGACATCCGGCTCATCCCGGTGTTCGAGAACTACTGGGAGGCCTACGGCGGCATCGACACCCGGCTCGCGTGGGAGGGCCTGAACGGCGGGCACCCCGGCCGGGCCGTGTTCTTCGACAAGGCCAGGTGCCCGGGCTGCTTCACCCAGTACAAGAACTACGTCAACCACGCGCTCAACCGGACCAACCACTACAGCGGACTCAAGTACAAGGACGAGCCGGGCATCTTCGCCTGGGAGCTCATGAACGAGCCGCGCTACCAGGACGTCAGCGCCGACGAGAACAGGAGCGGCGCCACCCTGCGCAAGTGGGTCGACGAGATGGCCTCCTACGTCAAGAGCATCGACGCCAACCATATGGTGGGCGCCGGCCTGGAGGGGCACGAGTCCAGGTACGGCTTCGGCGGTGACGAAGGCAACCCCTTCGTCTACATCCACCAGTCGCCCTTCATCGACTTCACCTCCGCGCACCCCTATCCGAACGCGAGCTGGGCCAACCTGACCCTGGACCAGACCAGGACCCTGATCGGCCGGTGGATCTCCGACTCGCACGATGTGGTCGGCAAGCCGTTCTTCATGGGGGAGTTCAACACCGAGGGCAACGCCGATCGGGTCACCTGGTGGACCTCGCTGTTCGCCGATTTCGAGGCCAGGGGCGGGGACGGCTCGGCCTTCTGGTGGTACCCGGACAAGAACGCCGGGGGAGACCCGCACAGCGTGAAGAGCGGCGATCCCGCTCTGGCCGTGTTCCGCGCGCACTCGACCCGTATGGCGGCCAAGAGCGGCACCGGCCCGACGTCCTCACCGTCTCCGTCCCCGACTCTGACGCCCACCCCGACCCCGACGCCCACCGCGACCCGGACGCCCACCCCGACCCCGACCGTGTCGCCCGGCGGGTGCACGGTGACCTACAAGACGAACGACTGGGGGAACGGGTTCACCGCCGACGTCACCATCGCCAACGGCGGAAGCAGCGCGATAAACGGCTGGACCCTGGCGTTCGCGTTCACCGGCAACCAGCAGATCACCAACACCTGGAACGGCGTCACCACGCAGTCGGGAACCCAGGTCACGGTGAAGAACGTGGGCTGGAACGGCACGATCGGGGCGAACGGCGGCACGGCGGGCTTCGGCTTCCAGTCCACCTACAGCGGCGCCAACGCCGCGCCGGCGGCCTTCACGCTCAACGGCGCCGCCTGCGCGAAGAGGTGATCAAGCCCATCCGAGCGACCTCGGTCCACCGGTGACTCGGCCTGTGCCTCGAGGGCGGTGTCCGCCCTCAGGCGCAGGCCTGAGCGGGGCGGGAAGGGCGCCGACAATAGGGTCTTGTGCTTCTTTGACGAAAACGTTTTAATCCCCGGTAAAGAGCTTGTAAACATTGAGGTGCCTGTGACGGGCCCGAAGTCGAAGCGCTTCGTCACACACCGAGGTGAGCGCTAACAGCATGTCCGTCGAGGCCTTCGGGCCTCATCCCAGGGAAAGCGCTTCCCCACAGGAGACGAGATGCTCATACGTAAGGTTCTGGCGGGAACGCTCGCGGCCGGCCTGATGGTGGCGTCGGCCGCCTGTGGCGGCGGTGGCGGCGGTCAGAGCGGCGATGGCAAGGTGACGATCCGTTTCGCCTGGTGGGGGAGCGACCAGCGGGCGAAGATCACCAACGAGGTCGTCCAGCTCTTCATGAAGAAGAACCCGAACATCAAGGTCGTCACGAGCACCGCCATCTACGACGCCTATTTCCAGAAGCTCGCCACCGAGACCGCGGGCGGGAACGCGCCCGACGTCATGCAGATGAGCGACCGTCACCTGCGGGAGTACGCCGAGCGAAACGCCGTGCTGGACCTTCGGCCGCATGTCGGCAAGGAGATCCAGACGGCGGACCTGAAGCCCGACGTCATGGGGCTCGGCACGCTCGGGGACAAGCTGTACGGCCTGCCGCTCGGGCAGACCGCCGTCGTGATGGTCTACAACCCGGTGCTGTGGAAGCGGGCCGGGGCCAACGAGCCGAAACTCGGCTGGACCTGGGACGACTACTTCGAGGCCGCCAAGAAGATCAGCGACAAGACGGGCAGGAAGGTCTACGGCGCCAGCGACTTCGGCGGCATCGAGTCGTGGTTCAAGGTGTGGCTGTCGCAGCAGGGCAAGGGCCTGTACACCGCCGACGGCGCGCTCGGTTACACCGAGCAGGATGTCCTGACCTGGTGGGAGATGGCCACCAGGTTCCGCAAGGCGGGCGCCGCCACTCCCGGGGAGATCACCGCGGTGAACCCGGCCGGGACGCCGGTGCCGCGCAAGCTGTCGGCCTCGGAGTTCCAGCCGGACTCCACGATCGCGCCCAACGCCTGGGAGGCCTACGACAACCCCTACGCACTGGCGCCGCTGCCGCAGGTGGGCGCCGACCTCGGCCTGTACGGCGAGCCGCCCATGCTGCTCAGCGTGTCCGCCAGGACCAAGCAGCGGGCGGCGGCGCTCAAGCTGACCGACTTCGTGATCAACGACCCCGAGGCCGCCAAGATCCTCGGCATGGCGCGCGGCCTGCCCGCCAACATGAAGAACCGCGCGCTGATCGCGCCCACGCTGACCGGGGCCTGGAAGCAGGTCTACGAGTACGAGGAACTCGTCGCCGGCAAGCTCAAGCCCGGGCCGCCGGCTCCCCCGAAGGGCGCGGGAACGCTGTTCACGCTGTTCGACAAGTACTACCAGGACGTGATGTACGACAAGGCGACCCCGGCCGACGCGGCCAAGCGGTACTTCGCCGAGGCCCAGCAGACGATCGCCGGCTGACCCGGGCCGAGGAGATGTGCTCATGAAACGTTCACGGGGACGGGCGCGGTGACACGTCCTTCCACGCTGGAGCGGGCGCGGGCCGCGCCCTCCGCCGCCCCGCCCCGGACGGCCTACGGCGAGCGGCCGGGGGTGGCCTACCTGTTCCTCTCGCCGTGGGTCGCGGGCGCGGTCCTGCTGACCGTGGGCCCGATGCTCGCCTCGCTGTACCTGTCCTTCACCGACTACGACCTGTTCACGGCGCCCTCGTTCGTCGGCCTCGACAACTACGCGCGGTTGTTCACGACGGACCCCCATTTCGTGAACGCGGTCTGGGCGACGGTGAAGTTCGTGGTCCTGTCCGTCCCGGCGCAGCTCGTGGCGGCGCTGGCCGTGGCCCTGCTGCTCGACCGGGCCAGCCGCGCGCAGGGCCTGTACCGCTCGGCGTTCTACGCCCCGTCCCTGCTCGGCGCGAGCGTCGCGGTGGCTCTGGTGTGGCGGGCCATGTTCTCCACCGAGGGAGCGGCCGACCGGATCCTGTCGTTCTTCGGCGTCGACACCGGCGGCTGGGTCACCGACCCGGACCTGGCGCTGCTGATGCTCGTCCTGCTGGGCATCTGGCAGTTCGGCGCCCCGATGGTGATCTTCCTGGCCGGGCTGAAGCAGATCCCGGCCGAGTTGTACGACGCGGCCTCGGTGGACGGCGCAGGATGGTGGCGGCGGTTCTGGTCCATCACGGTGCCGATGCTCTCGCCGGTGATCTTCTTCAACCTGGTGCTCGACACGATCAGGGCCTTCCAGGTGTTCAACGCGGCGTTCATCGTCAGCAACGGCACCGGCGGCCCCGGCGACTCCACGTTGTTCTACACGCTCTACCTGTGGCAGAAGGGCTTCGTCGACTTCAAGATGGGCTACGCCTCGGCGATGGCCTGGGTGCTGCTGGTGGGCATCGCGCTCGTCACTACTTTCATCTTCAGGTCGGCCCGTTCCTGGGTCCACTACGGGGGTGGCGAGCGGTGATCCGCCGGACGATCTGGCACGTGGCCGTGCTGGCCGCGCTCGGCGTGATGCTCTACCCGATCCTGTGGCTGCTGGCCAGCTCGTTCAAGCCGAGCGGGAGCATCGCCTCCAGCGTGGGGCTGTGGGCCGACACCTTCACGCTGGGCAACTACGCCTCGGTGCTGAGCGGGGCCGCCGACACCCCGGTCTGGCGGTACTTCCTCAACTCCACGATCGTGGCCGGCGGCGCGGTGATCGGCAACGTGGTCACCTGCTCGCTGGCCGCCTACGCCTTCGCCAGGCTGAGGTTCCGGCTGCGCACCCCGCTGTTCGCGTTCATGCTGGCCACGATCATGCTTCCGCAGCACGTGGTGCTGATCCCGCAGTACACGATCTTCCAGCAGCTCGGCATGGTCGACTCGTTCTGGCCGCTGGTGCTGCCGAAGTTCCTGGCCACCGACGCGTTCTTCGTCTTCCTGATGGTCCAGTTCATCCGGCAGCTCCCGCGTGAGCTGGACGAGGCCGCCAGAATCGACGGCTGCGGCCCGGTCCGGATCTTCGCCCACATCACCCTGCCTCTGATCAAGCCCGCGATGATCACCACGGCGATCTTCACGTTCATCTGGACCTGGAATGACTTCTTCACCCAGCTCATCTACCTGTCCTCGCCGGACAGGCTCACGCTGCCCCTGGCCCTGCGCCAGTTCGTGGACCTGCAGGAGAGCGCCGCGTCCTTCGGCCCGATGTTCGCCCTGTCGGTGCTCTCCCTCGTGCCGATCCTGCTGTTCTTCGCCGCCTTCCAGCGCTTCCTGGTCCAGGGCCTGGCCACCTCGGGACTCAAGGGATGAGCCGCCGGTTCACACTCCTGTCGGAGTCGCTCCTGCTGGGAGTGCTGGTGTTCCTCGCCTCGCTGCCGCTGGTCACCACGTTCGCCGCGGTGACCGCCGGGTGCGCGCTGCTGCGCGACGCGGAGCGGACGTCGGTCGGCGTGCGGCCCTACGGCCGCCGTCTGGTCGCCGTGGCCCGCGCCGGGCCGCTCGGCTTCGCCGCGCCGGTCGCGCTTGGCCTGGTGCTGACGCTCGACTGGGTGGCCGTGCGGGCCGGGCTTCCCGGGCACGAAGCGCTCGCCGTGCTGGTCCCGCTGGTGGCGCTGGCCGCCGCCGCGCTCGCCCTGCGGTGCGCCGCGGCGTGGCGGCCCGGGCTCGGCTGGCCGCGGGCGTTCCGCTCCGCCGTCCAGGCCGACCTGTACGGGACGGCGCTGCTGGCCATGGCGGTGGTCGTCGCCATGGTCGTCTGCTCGGCCTTTCCCCTCGTCACCCCGCTGGCCCTCGGCCAGCTCGTCCTCGCCGCCGTCGCCGTGGACGCCCGAATGTCTCCACTGCACGCCTGACCTGACCAGCTATGCACGGAGGTGTAGTTCAGCCATGCCGGAAATCGCCCGACGAGACATGTTGAAGGGGATGGTGGCGACCGGGGCCGGTGCCGCCCTGCCCCTGCCGTCCCTGTTCCACAACGCCTCCGCCGCCGCGGCCGTACCGGAGGTGACGATCAAGTGGCTGGAGGGCAGCCCCGGGCTCCCCGCCGGATCCACCTGGGGCACACCCTGGCCCAAGGGGGCGGTGCCCAAGGGACAGACGTTCGCGCTGGCCGCCGCCGACGGTACCGCCGTGCCCGTCCAGAGCTGGCCGATCGCCTACTGGCCCGACGGCTCGCTGAAGTGGACCGCCCACGCGGTCGCCGCCGTCGCCCCGGCCGAGTCCTACACCCTCAAGGCCGGTACGGCCGCCGCCCCGGCCAGGCCGGTCACCGTCAAGGACGCCCGCAACCACGTCGACGTGGACACCGGCGTGATCAGGGTCCGCGTTCGCAAGGACGGCTCGGAGCTGATCAGCCAGGTCTGGCGTGGTGAGGTCGAGGTCGCGCGCAGGCTCCGGCTCGTCAACCTCAGGCAGGCCAGGATCGACGACGACGAGGAGAGCACGACGCAGCTCGACCGGTATACGAGCGACATCCAGAAGGTCACGGTCGAGCAGTCAGGATCAGGACCGGCCCGTGCGGTGGTCCGCGTCGAAGGCAGGCACCAGAACAAGAAGGGCAAGGCGTGGCTGCCGTTCACCGTGCGGTTCTACTTCTACGCGGGCGCCGAGAGCATCCGCATGATGCACACGTTCGTCTTCGACCGCGACGGGCGGCAGGACTTCATCGCGGGGCTCGGGGTACGGGTCGGCGTGCCCATGCGCGACGAACCGTACAACCGGCACGTGAGGTTCGTCGGCGACGGGCACGGCATGCTGACCGAGGCGGTCAAGGGCATCACCGGCCTGCGCCGGGACCCGGGGGCCGCGGTGCGCACCGCGCAGGTCGCCGGGACGAGACTCCCCGACATCTCCACCTGGGACACCCGGGTGAGCAGCCGCGTCCACCTCATCCCGGACTGGGGCGACCACACGCTCAGCCAGCTCTCCGCCGAGGGCTTCACGGTGAAGAAGCGGACGAAGAAGGGATACGGCTGGGTCGACGTCGACCAGGGAAAGCGGGCCTCCGGGCTCGGGTACGTCGGCGGCGTCTCCGGCGGGCTGGCGTTCGGGCTGCGCGACTTCTGGCAGCGCCACCCGACCCAGCTCGACATCCGGGGCGCCGCGTCGGACGAGGCCGAGGTGACCGTCTGGATGTGGTCGCCGGAGGCCGGCCCGATGGACACGCGGTTCTACCACGACGGCCTGGGCCAGGACACCTATCCCGAGCAGCTCGAAGGACTCAACATCACCTACGAGGACTACGAACCCGGGTTCGGTACGCCGTACGGCATCGCCCGCACCGGCGAGCTGACGTTCTGGGCCGTGGAGGCGACCCCCGCCGCCGACCGGCTGGCCGCGATGGCCGACGCCGCGCGCACCCCGCCGCAGCTCGTCAACCCGGTCGGGCACCTGGTGGCGGCCAAGGTGTTCGGCGGCCTGTTCGCCCCCGTCGACCGGTCGGTCCCGGCCGCCAAGGCGATCGAGGACCACCTGGACTTCCTCTTCGCCTACTACAAGGGGCAGGTCGAGCAGCGGCACTGGTACGGGTTCTGGAACTACGGCGACATCATGCACACCTACGACGAGGACCGCCACGTGTGGCGCTACGACGTCGGCGGGTACGCCTGGGACAACTCCGAGCTGTCACCGGACCTGTGGCTCTGGTACGCGTTCCTGCGCTCGGGCCGGGCCGACATCTACCGGTTCGCCGAGGCGATGACCCGGCACACCGGCGAGGTGGACGTCTACCACCTCGGCCCCTGGGCCGGCCTCGGCACCCGGCACAACGTGCAGCACTGGGGGTGCAGCGCCAAGCAGCAGCGCATCTCCACCGCGGCCTACCGGCGGATCTTCTACTTCCTCACCGCCGACGAGCGGGTCGGCGACCTCATGCGGGCGCTGGTGGACTCCGACAAGACGTTCATGGCGCTCGACCCGCTCCGCAAGATCCGGACCGAGCCCTACACGCCGGATCCGGAGGCCCTGGCCATCGGTCTCGGCACCGACTGGTCGGGGCTGGCCGCGGCGTGGCTGACCGAGTGGGAACGCGGCGGCGACCCGATCGCGGAGAAGAAGCTCAAGGCGACCATGCGGACCATCGCGGCGATGCCCAACGGCTTCGTCACCGGTGAGGGCCTCTACAGCCTGTCCACCGGCGAGTTCGCCCCGGCGGAGAAGAAGGTCGCCGTCTCTCACCTGTCGGCGATGTTCGGCCAGGTGGAGATCTGCGCCGAGCTCATCGACCTGATCGAGATGCCGGAGTTCGAGAAGGCGTGGCTGCAGTACTGCCGGCTCTTCAACGGCACCGCGGCCGAGCAGACCGCGGAGACCGGGGCCGCGTTCGGCAACCTGATCCTCAGGCAGGGCCACTCCCGCCTCACCGCCTACGCGGCGGTCCGGCTGGCCCGGGACGATCTGGCGGCCCGGGCGTGGCAGGAGTTCTACACCGGCGACGGCTATGGCCCGAACCTGCCCTGGAGGTCGGAGAAGGTCGCCACGACGCTGAACCCCACCGAGGAGGCGATCTGGGTCTCCACCAACACCACCGCCCTGTACGGCCTGGCGGCCATCCAGAACCTGGCCCTCATCGGCTCGAAGATCACCGGCCCCTGACCGTCCGACGGCCCGGCCCCGTACCGCCATGGGCGGTACGGGGTTCGCGCCGGAAGCGCCTTTTCAGGTTATTGGATCGGTCGTACAATTGCGGTTCTCGGCAACGTGATGGGAGTGCGCGATGACGCCTGCCAAGAACCTCACTCCGGACATCGAGCACGACGAGCGGGTCCCCGGGCAGCGGGCCTACGAGGCGGTGATCGAGCGCCTGTCGAAGGCGTCGGTCGAGAAGCACTGGGAGCCCTACGTCGACATCCCCTGGGACGACCCGGACTTCGCCGTCGACCAGACCGATCCGCGCTGGGAGATGCCGCTGGTCGACGCGCTGGGCAGCCATCCGTGGTACCAGGGGCAGCCCCAGCACATCCGGGCCACGATGGGCCTGTGGCGGGTGGCCACCGCGATGAAGGTCGGCCTGCAGTTCGAGAACCTGCTCAAGCGCGGCCTGCTGAACTACGCCTACCGGCTGCCCAACGGGTCACCGGAGTTCCGGTACGTCTACCACGAGACCATCGAAGAGGGACATCACGGCATGATGTTCCAGGAGTTCGTCAACCGTACGAAGCTCCCGATCCGGGGGATGCCCCGGCACCTCAGCGTGCTGGCGCAGGGGGTGCCGTGGATCCCCCTCATCTCCACCGAGCTGTTCTTCGTCTTCGTGCTGGGCGGCGAGGACCCGATCGACCACGTCCAGCGCAAGATGCTGAAGGACGGCAAGATCCATCATCCGCTCGAAGAGGCGATCATCCGCATCCACGTCGCGGAGGAGGCCAGGCACATCTCCTTCGCCCGGCACTACCTTCGCCGCAGGGTGCCCGCGCTGTCGCGGGCCAGGCGGTTCGCCCTCGGGCTGATCGCCCCGCTCATCCTCGGGCTCATGGCCAGGGTCATGCTCTCGCCGCCAGGCGCGATGATCAGAAGGTTCCACATCCCCGATGACGTGGTGAAGGAGGTCTACGAGGACAACCCGGAGACCGCCGCCCAGATCCGCGACTCCGTGGGCAGGACCAGGGAGCTGTGCGTCGAGCTCGGCCTGGTCAACGGGCTCAGCCGCCGCGTCTGGAAGGCGATGGGCATCTGGGACGAGCCCCGCGCCGCCTAGTTCGCGCCCGCCGGGCGTCCCGTGCGGAGGCGCCCGGCGGGCGCGCCCGCCCGCGGGTCACTCATGCCGGCGTACGGCGAGGAGCGGGAGCCTCAGGACGAACCGCGCGCCCCTGGGGGCGTCCTCGATGGCGAGGGTGCCGCCGTGGTGCTCGGCGATCTCCCTGGCGATGGCCAGGCCCAGCCCGGTGCCCTGCTTGTCCTTCTCGCGGCCGGCGGCAAGGCGGATGAAGCGCTGGAAGACGACCTCCCGCTGCTCGGGCGCGACGCCCTCGCCGTCGTCGACCACCTCCAGTACGGCCCGCTCGTCCTCCCGGCGCACCACTATCGTGACCGTGGAGGTGGCGTGCCGTTCGGCGTTGTCGAGCAGGTTGGTGAGCAGGCGGATGAGCTGGAGCCGGTCACCGCTGATCACCACGCCGGGCTGGAGGTCCAGCACGATCCGCTTCCCGCGGAAGCGGCGGCGGGCCTCGGTGCGGACGAGTTCGGCCAGGTCGATGAAGTCGTGGGTGACCTTCTCGCTGGAGTCCAGCCGGGCGATCATCAGCAGGTCGGTGACGATGGCCTGCAGCCGGTCCAGGCTCACCAGCACCGACTCGGAGGTCTTGATCCAGTCGGTGTCGTCGGGGTGCAGCAGCGCGTCCTCCACCTGCGTGCGCATGGCGGTGATGGGACTGCGCAGATCGTGCCCGGCGTCGGAGGCGAAACGCCGTTGCCGCTCCACCGCCTGCTGCAAGCGGTCCAGGGTCTCGTTAACGGTCTCCCCGAGGCTGCGGATCTCGTCGCGATTGGCGGGCAGGGGCACCCGCCGGCTCAGGTCCGACGCGGTGATCTCCACCAGTTCCCTGCAGACGCTGTCCACGGGGGCGAGGGCCCGCTCCACGATGCGATATGTGCCGAAGCCCGTCGCCGCGATCAGAATGAGCGAGCCCGCCGCGAGGATCGCCACGAGCATGGGATCGACGTACCACGGGACTATGGGGTCGGCGCCGTAGATGAGCCAGTCGCCCGTGTAGCGGTAGAACCGTATGGCGACCACGCCCATGCAGGTGTCGGGGAACGCTGGCACCGAGCAGGTCACCTGTTGGGCCGGGACGAGCTCGTTCGGGGGGACGAACGGCGCCATCAGCGGCTTGCCCGCCATCTCCTTGGTCGACGACACGATCTGGCCGACCTCGTCCACCACCTGGATGGCGGCCACGCTCTGCGGGGGCAGGATCCGGGGCAGGTCGCCCACTCTGATCATGCGAGCGATGCGGAGGTTGGCCAGCGTGATCTCCTGCCTGCGCTCGCTCATCGCCAGGTCGCGGACGCCCACGAACACGAGCATGCTGACGCCCAGGCACGCCAAGGCCGTAACGGCGCCGGCGACCCATGCCAGCCGGGCCCGTACGGACCAGTCGCGCCAGAGCCTCACCGTGCCCCCCTGTCCGCCTCATGATCACCCTAAATCCGGATCATTCGCGGCCAGGCCAGTGAAAGGGCAAGATGGCACAAACTATGGATCAAGTACCTGCAGTGTGCGCGGTGCTCGGTTCATCGCCCGGGCTCCGTTTTTTGTGCATTCCACCACATCCCCGACCCTGGCCCCGTAAAGGTCGGGCACGTGGATCCCCGGCTCGATCGTCATGGTCATGCCAGGGGCGAGTACGGTCCGGTCCGCGGTGGTGAGCCACGGCCCCTCGCGGCGGTCCAGCCCGACCCCGTGCCCGGTCCCGCGCGTGACGTAGGGGCCGTACCCGCTCTCGTCCAGCACGGTCCAGGCGGCGTCGTCGACGGCGGCGGCCGGCACACCGGGCCGTACGGCGTCGGCGGCGGCGTCTCGCGCGGCCAGCAGGACGGCGTAGAGCGCGTCGAAGTCCTCGGGGGGTTCGGCCACGACGAACCCCCGGCTGGCGTGCGCGTGGTACCCGTCGTGCACGGCCGTCACCCGGATCGAGACGGCGTCGCCCGGGTTGATGACCCTGCCGGCCGGCACGTGGCGCGGCCGGGCGGTGTTCTCCCCGGCGGCCACGACGACGGAGACCAGTCCCTCGGCGCCCGACTCCAGGGCGAGCCGCCGGGCGATGCCGCCCTCGGTGACGCCGAACCACGGGAGGTCCCGGGCCAGGGCGAGGACGAGGTCGGCCGCCGCCGCCGCCCGCTCGATCGAGGCGATCTCGTCCGGGCGCTTGGTGATGCGCAGCGGGTCCAGCACCGCCGACGCCAGCACCAGATCGGCGTCGACGCGCAGGACGAACAGCTCGTGTGCCCGCATCTGCGCGTCGACCCCCACCCGGGACACCGAGGCGGGGATCAGCGCCGCCGCCTCCGCGGCGTCGGCCGCGAACCCCGGCGGCAGGCCGGGGGTGAGCACGAGGAACCCCGAGGCGTCGTGCCCGGTGACGTACCGCAGGTCGGGGGAGGGCCGCAGGACCAGCGCGTCCAGTCCCGCCTCCGCCATCCGGGCGAGTACGGCCGCCATGACCTCGCCGGTCATGCGGGCGGGTACAGCCAGCAGGACACCGGCCCGGGGAGCGGCTCCTTCTCCGCGCAGATGTCCATCGCCATCGGGCAGCGAGGATGGAACCGGCACCCCGTGGGCGGGTCCGCCGGGTCGGGCACGTCTCCGGGAAGCTCCTGGGGCAGCCGGCCCAGCCCGTCCGGTTCGGGGATCGCCCGCAGCAGCGCCTGGGTGTAGGGATGGCGCGGATCGGCCCAGATCTCGGCGGTCGGCCCGGTCTCCACGATCTTCCCGAGGTACATCACGGCGATGCGGTCCGCGATCAGCCGGACGACGGACAGATCGTGGCTGATGAACAGCAGGCCCGCGCCGGACTCGACGGCGAGGTTGCGCATCAGCGTCGCCACCTGGGCCTGGGCCGAGGCGTCGAGCGCGGAGATCGGCTCGTCCCCGATGAGCAGTGACGGGCGGGCCGCCAGCGCGCGGGCGATCGCGATCCGCTGGCGCTGCCCGCCGGAGAACTCGTGCGGGTAGCGGCCGGCCATCCGGGCTGGAAGGCCGACGCGCTCCAGCATGTCGCCGGGCGTCGTCTCGCGGTCGCCTGCGGTCCGCAGGCCGTCGGCGATCTGCGCGCCGATCCGCCGCCGGGGGTTGAGCGACGCGTAGGGATCCTGGAAGACCATCTGGATCTTGGTCAGCGCCGGGTCCCTGCGGCGCAGGCCCAGGCGGGTCACCTCGCCGTCCTCGAACGCGATGGTCCCGCCGGCGGCGGCCGTGAGCCCGCACACCGCGCGGGCCAGGGTGGACTTGCCGCATCCCGACTCGCCGACCAGCCCGACCACCTCGCCGGCCGCCACGCTGAGGCTGGCCCCCGCGACCGCCCGTACGGCCGGACGGCCCGGGGTCCGGTGGTCGACGACCAGGTCGTCCACGGTCAGCAGGCTCACGAGCCCTCCCTCGGAAGCGTGTCCACGCCCGCTGCGGGCGGTGGGTCCAGGATCTCGCCCGGTCGCGCGGCCGGGCCCTGCCTCGGCAGCGCGTCCAGGAGGGCGCGGGTGTAGGGATGATCGGGTTCGCGCAGGACGTGGGAGCGGGGACCGGTCTCCACGACCAGGCCGTCCTTCATGACGCTGACCTCGTCCGCGACCGCCGACATGACACCGAGGTCGTGGGTCACCAGCAGCACGGCGAGCCCCAGGTCGTCGCACAGGCCTCTGATCAGCCGCAGCACTCCCGCCTGGACGGTCACGTCGAGCGCGGTGGTCGGCTCGTCGGCGATCAGCACCTTCGGGCCGCACGCCAGGGCGATCGCGATGGCGATGCGCTGGCGCATGCCGCCGGAGAACTGGTGCGGATAGCGTTCGAAGGCCGCGGCCGGGCCGGGGATCCGTACCTGCCCGAGCAGCTCGATCGCCCGGGCACGCGACTCGGCTTTGCCGATCCGCAGATGGTGCCGCATGTGCTCGGTGAGCTGGCGGCCGATGGACAGCATCGGGTGGAGGCTGGTCGCCGGGTCCTGGAAGACCATCGAGATCTCGCGTCCCCTGACCTTGTTCAGGTCGCGCTGGGACAGGTCGAGCAGGTCGCGGCCGTCGAGGAGGACACGGCCGGTCGTGCGGGCGCCGTGGGGGAGCAGGCCGAGCGTGGCGAGCCCCGTCATGGTCTTGCCCGAGCCGCTCTCGCCCGCGAGGCCGTGGACGCGGCCGGGCCGCAGGTCGATGCCGACGCCGCGGAGGATGTCGTGCTCGCCGATGGAGACGGTCAGGTCCTCCACGCTCAGGACCGGTGCCACAGGCCCGCTCATAGCGCACGCTCCTTGATGGCACGGGCCGTACGGGGGTCCAGGGCGTCGCGCAGCGTGTCGCCGAGGAAGTTGAAGGCCAGCACCACGGTGAGGATGGCCAGGCCGGGGAACGTCGCGACCCACCAGCTGTCGAACACGTCCACCCCGGCGGCGACCATCGCGCCCCACTCAGGGGACGGCGGCTTGGCCCCGAGCCCGAGGAAGGAGAGCCCCGACAGCAGCAGGAGCGCCGTGCCGATGTCGAGCGTGGCGAGGACGAGGACGGGACCGGTCACGTTGGGCAGCACGTCGACCCGCAGGGAGCGCCAGGCCGAGAAGCCGAGTAGCCGCCCGCTGAGCACGAACTCGCGCTCGCGCATACCAAGGACCAGGCCGCGCGTCACCCGGGCGTAGGAGGGCCAGGCCACGACCAGGACCGCCAGCACCGCGTTGGTCAGGCTCGCCCCGAGGGCCGCGGCGACGACCATCGCGAGGATCACGGTGGGGAACGCGAAGACCAGGTCGGCCAGCCGCATGATCCCCTCTCCCACCCATTTACCGAAATATCCGGCGCAGGCGCCGAGGACGCCGCCGATCAGCAGCGACAGCGCCACCAGCAACAGCGTCAGCGGGATGGACACGCGGGCGCCGTACATGACCCGGGACAGGATGTCGCGGCCGAGCTGGTCGGTGCCGAACCAGTGACCGGGGCCGGGCGAGGCCAGCCGCGGCAGGTCCTGGGCCAGCGGGTCGTGCGGCGCCAGCAGCGGAGCCGCGACGGCGACCACCAGCCAGGCGACCGCGACCACACCGCCCACGATGGCCAGCGGCTGCCGCCACGCCTCGGGAAGGCGCGAGAGGATCCTCACCACAGCCTCTCTCCTGGATGGACGGCCATGCCGGAGCGTTTCCGGCCGATGACCCCGTGCGCGATCACGAGAGCCTCACTCTTGGGTCGATGATCCCGTACAGGATGTCGACCACCAGGTTGATCAGGACGTACACCGCGCCCACCACCAGCCCGACGCCCATGACGGCGGGCAGGTCGAGGGTCGTGGCGCTCTTGTAGGCGTACTGGCCGATGCCCGGCCGGGCGAAGACCGACTCGACCAGCACGGTGCCCGACAGCAGGCTGCCGAACGCCAGGCCGGCGACCGTGATGATCGGCACGAGCGCCGAGCGCAGCACGTACCGGAAGAGGATGACCCTGCCCGGCAGGCCCTTGGCGCGGGCCGCGCGCACGTAGTCCTGCCCGAGCACCTCCAGCACCGCCGAGCGCGTGAAGCGGGTGAGCAGGCCGATCGTGTACGCGGCCAGCACCAACGCGGGGGTGATCAGGTGCCCCACGGCCGACGAGAACACGTCCCACTGCCCCGCGAGCGCGGCGTCGATCGTGTACAGGCCGGTGACGTCGGGCGGAGCGCTCATGTCGGGGGCGATGCGACCGCTGCCCGGGGTGATCTGGAGCCGGAAGAAGAACACGTAGAAGGCCACCAGCGCGAGCCAGAACGTCGGCACCGAGATGCCGACGAGGCTGATGACCCGCAGGACCTGGTCCGACAGCCGGTCGCGGCGCAGCGCGGCGACGACACCGAACGCGACCCCCGCCACCAGCGAGATCGCGATCGCCCCGCCCGCCAGCTCGATCGTGGCCGGCACGAACTCGGCCAGGTCCTGGAGGACGGGACGGTGACTCTGCTGGCTCATGCCGAGATCGCCCTGGAGCAGCCCGCCCAGATACGTCAGGTACTGCGCGGGAAGCGGCTTGTCCAGACCGTGCTCGGCCCGGAACCGGGCCACGATGGCCGGATCGCCGAGCGCGCTCTGGCCGAGGTTGGCCGTCACCGGATCGCCCGGCACCAGGTTGGTCAGGACGAACGTGACCAGCGTGATCCCGAAGCCCAGCAGCACCGCGGCGGCGATCCTGCGGAGCAGGAACCTCGCCAGAGGCCTGCGCGTGCCCGTGCGGGTGGTACGGCGCGGAGCCGTACCACCCGCGGGAGCGTCACTTGGCGCCGAGGGCTGCGACATCGACCGTCCACACGGGGTGGAACGCGAGGCCGGTGACGGAGGCGGCCGTCACGATGTTCTGGCTGGGCTGGATCAGCGGGATGAACGGCCCCGAGGCGTTGAGCTTGTTCTGGATGTCGGTGTAGAGCTGCTTGCGCTCGTCGTCGCCGATGGTCGTGGCGGCCTTGTCGCCCACGGCCTCCAGTTCCTTGTCGGCCCCCGCCTTCCAGCCGGCGCGCAGGCCGACCGTCTTGCCGGGGAGGAAGACCAGGTAGTCGGTCGGGTCCGGATAGTCCGGGCCCCAGTACCACAGGCCGAGCTCCTCCTTGCCGTTGCGGTAGTTCTCCAGCGCGGTCGCCACCGGGGCGGGGGCCAGCTCGACGGTGATGCCGACCTCCTTGAGGTTGGCCTGGATGCGCTCGGCGAACGGCTGGAACGACAGGCCCTGGAGCGTGATGTCGCTGGGGTACTCCAGCTTGATGCTCGGGGCGCTCACGCCGCTGGCCGCCAGGGCCGCCTTGGCGCCCTCCACATCGCGCTTGACCGCCTGGTCGGGGGACAGCGCGCCCAGGAACATCGTCGGGATCACGCCCGGGGCCTGCACCGAGCCCTCACCGGCGAGCTCCAGCAGGCCCTGGTAGTCGACGCCCTTGCGGATGGCCTCGACGACCTTGGGATTGTTGGTCACCTTGCTGACGCCGGAGTCCTGGTTGGCGAGCAGGAAGACGACGTTGGCCGACGCCGTCTTGGTGGTCTGGAGGTTCCCGCTGACGCCCTTGATCTGGTCGCCGGACAGGTCGAGGGCGAGCTGGCTGTCACCCCGCTGGACGTTCAGCTTCTGGGTGGCGGACTCGACGTTGCGGAGCACCACCTTGGCGTAGGCGGGCTTCTTGGCGCCCCAGTACTTGGGGTTGGCCTTCAGCACCACCTGCGACTGGGCGTTGAAGGACTCCAGCTGGTACGGCCCGGAGCCGGCGGAGGCGCCGTTGAGGTACTGCTCGGCCTTGTCGGAGGAGTCGGCGGTGCCGCCGTTCGCCTTGACGACCTTGGAGTTCACGATGCCGAGCGCGGGGTTCGGGAGGATGAACGGCAGCGCCGGGTTGGCGATCTTGGAGGTCAGCGTGACGGTCGTCTCGTCGGTCTTGGCGACCTTGACCCCGTCGAGCAGGAAGGACGGGTTGCCCTTCATCTCCCGCACGCGGTCGAGGGAGAACACGACGTCGTCGGCGGTGACGGGGGAGCCGTCGGAGAACGTGGCGCCCTGCCTCAGCTTCAGCGTGAGCGTCTTGCCGTCTTGCGACTGCTCGTAGGACTCGGCGAGCGAGGGCAGCGGCTTGGTGACGTCGGTGCCCTCGAAGGTCAGCAGGGTGTCGTAGAGCGCCTTGCCGATGATCAGCCCGGTCGGCTCGTAGTTGCGGCCGGGGTCCGCGGTCTTGAGGGTGAAGGAGGCGTCCATCACCAGGGTCTTGCTCGCGCCGCCGCTCTGAGACGACGTGGTGGGCGTGCTGCCACCGGAGCAGGCGGCGAGGGAGAGCGCGCCGGTGAGCAGGACCGGCAGCAGCGCCGCCTTTGCCTGCCATGCCGTACGGCGCCGCGGACGGGTCGCCATTCTGTGTCCTCCGGAATTGGGCTATGTAGACGATTGTTAGCGTGTCGTCCAGGATTGTCCGCTAGAACGTCCAGCTCATGGCAGTACGCCGAGACGGATCTGACGCATAGGAACCAGGTATGACCGAAATGTCAGGCGGGCCATCGTCCGGGACCGGCGTCCCTGGACGGATCGGCATCGGCCTCCAGCTCGACGCGATCCATATGAAGATCCTCGAAGTGCTGCGGGAGAACGGCCGCATCTCGGTGGCGGCGCTCGCCGAGCGGGTCGGGATCTCTCGTGCCAGCGCCTACACCAGGTTCGAGGCGTTGCGGGCAGACGGGGTGATCAAGAGGTTCACCGCCGAGGTCGACCACGTACGCGCCGGGCTCGGCATCACCGCGCTGGTCTTCGTGACGGTGCGGCAGCAGATGTGGAAGCAGTTCCGGGCCCAGCTCGCGCAGATGCCGGAAGTGGAGTACTGCGCGATCACGACCGGGCAGCACGACGCGATGATCCAGGTCAGGATGGCCGACGTCGCCGCGGTGCACGCGCTGGTGACCGAGCGGCTGGCGAGCATTCCCGCGGTCAAGGCGACCGAGACCGTCTTCATCCTGGACGAAGTGCTCAAGCGGCCGTACGTGCTCCCCTCCGACCACCGCCCCCGCCAGGCGCCGCGCCGCCCGCCGGCCGCCGACCCGCCGCCCCCGGCCGGAGTGCCCCTGGGCAAGATGCGCTTCGTCGGCGCCGCGGAGGGCCGCGCCGACATGCGCCGGCAGACCTGACCCGCTAGGCCTCCTCGCACACGCTGACCTGCGGGGTGTCGTCGCCGTCGAAGGTGAACTCCTCGATCAGGCGAAGGCGCCCGTCGGGCAGTGACTCGATGCGGCTGGAGCTGCGGCCTCCCGCCCGTCCCCCCGCCTTCAGCGCGTGGACGTAGGTGATCTCGACCCGATCGGCTTCCCTGGTGCCGACGAAGCGGCCGTGGGTGACGGTGTCGCCGCCGTAGCCGCCCCAGATGAGGCCGTCCTCCTCCTCGTAGACGAACCGGGTGGGATCGTCGGCGCTCACCTCGCTCGCCGTCGAGCTGATCATGATGAAAGTGCGGCCGTTGAGAAGGTTGCTGTCGCTCACGGCTCCGCATCGTGCCCACCTTCCGGCCCGGGCGCGGCCCGGCTGGACGTTTCGCTCACCAGTTCCGGGCTGGTGTGGTGATCCGTCTGCGGTCGATGGCGGAACAGAGGGATGATCTGTACGCCCGATTCGCCGCTCGTTAGAGTAAGTGCTCACTGATGTCCACGTGGTGGAGTGAACATGGATCTCGAGGAATACCAGCGGTGCGCCAGGACCTGGCTCGCGGCCAACGCCCCCGGAGCCCGCGCCGAAGGGGCCACCGAGGAGGACGGGCTCGCCGCGGCCAAGGACTTCATGGCACGGCTCTACGACGCGGGCTATTCCGGCATCACCTGGCCGGCCGAGTGGGGCGGCCAGGGGCTGACCCAGGCCGAGGAACGCGCCTTCGCCACCGAGGCGAGCGAGGTCACGCTGCCGACCTACGTGTTCTCCATCGGCCTCGGCATGTGCGGCCCCACGCTCGTCGACCTCGGCACGCCCGAGCAGAAGACCCGCCACATCAAGAAGCTGCTGCGCGGCGAGGACATCTGGTGCCAGCTGTTCTCCGAGCCCGGCGCGGGCAGCGACGTGGCCAGCCTGCAGACCCGGGCCGTGCCGTCGGACGACGGAGGCTGGGTCGTCAACGGCCAGAAGGTGTGGACCTCGGTCGCCCAGCACGCCGACTACGGCCTGCTGCTCGCGCGCACCGACGTGGACGTGCCCAAGCACAAGGGCCTGACGATGTTCATCGTCGACATGCACGCCGACGGCGTCACCGTCCGGCCGCTGAAGGACATGACCGGGCGTGCGCACTTCAACGAGATCTTCTTCGACGACGTGTACATCGCGCCGGGAAACGTCGTGGGCCAGGTCAACGACGGCTGGAGCTGCGCCGTCACGACTCTTCTGCACGAGCGGCTGTCGATCTCCAGTGGCGTCGGCATGAGCGGGCAGCGCGACAATCCCGCGTCCTTCGACTCCCTGCGCAAGATCGTCGACACCTCCGATCCCCTCGTACGCGACGGGCTCGTCGAGCTCCACATCAGGAGCCGCGCGCTCGCGCTGTTCAACGCCAAGCTCTCGCAGGAGACCAAGGCCGGGGTCTTCCCCGGCGCGCGGGGGAGCGCGGCCAAGCTGCTGCTCGCCGAGCTCGTCAACTTCCAGGCGGACCTCGCCGTCTCGCTGGCCGGGCCCGAGGCGGTCGCGTACGAGGGCGCGGGCGGGCTGGCCGGTGCCATCGCCCTCGCCCCGGCCATGTCCCTCGGCGGAGGCACCAACGAGATCATGCGCAACATCATCGGCGATCGGGTGCTGAACCTGCCTCCGGAGCCACGGGTGGACAAGAACGTGCCCTTCAAGGACCTGAAAGTCGGTACGCAGTCATGAAACTCGTCCTGTCCGCCGAGCAGCGGGAACTGCGTACCGCGGTCCGCGGCTTCCTCGGCACCGCTTCGCCGCTCAGCAAGGTCCGCGAGGACGCCGAGGGTCCCGACGGGTACGACCGGGCCGTCTACCGGCGCCTGAACGGCGAGCTGGGGCTGGCCGGCCTGATCGTCCCCGAGGAGTACGGCGGCGCGGGCGCGGGCCACGCCGACCTGGCCGTGGCCCTGGAGGAGACCGGCGCCGCGCTCCTGCCCGGACCGCTGCTCGCCACCGTGTTCGCCACCATCGTCCTGACCGAGCTGCCCGAGGGCGGCGCCGTCAAGGAGCTGCTGCCGGGCATCGCGTCCGGGACCACGGTGGCCACCGTCGCGCCGTTCCCCGGGCAGCCGGGCGCCGTCACCGCGTCGGGGGACACGCTGAGCGGCGAGCTTCCCGCGGTACCGAACGGAGCCGACGCCGACGTCATCCTGGTCGTCGCCGGCACCGGTGACCAGGTCACGGTGCACGCCGTCGAGGCGGGCGCGCAGGGCGTCGGCCGCACGCCGCTGACGACCCTCGACCTGACCCGCCGCCAGGCGCGCGTCACCCTCGACCACGCCCACGGCCGGCTCGCCGGAGGCGGGGAGGCCGCGGGGCGGGCGCTCGCGCGGGCCTTCGACCTGGCGTCGGTCGCGCTCGCGGCCGAGCAGCTCGGCGTGCTGCGCGCGGGGCTCGACGCGATCGTGGCCTACAGCAGGATCCGGATGGCGTTCGGCCGCCAGATCGGTTCCTACCAGGCGGTCAAGCACAAGCTCGCCGACATGCACTGCAAGCTGGAGCAGGCCGACGCGATCGTGCGGTACGCCGCGTGGGCCGCCGACGAGTCGCCGGCGGAGCTGGCGGAGGCCGCCGCCCTCGCCCAGGCGTACGTCGGGCGCGCCTGCTTCGAGGTGGCGCGCGGCCAGTTGCTGCTCCACGGCGGTATCGGTTTCACCTGGGAGCATGACGCGCATCTCTACTACAAGCGGGCGAAGAGCGATGAAGTGCTGTTCGGCCCGTCCCGGACCCACCGCACCCGCCTCGCCGACCTCGTCATCTGACCACCCGCCGGGCCTTGGACAGAAGGTCTCCTGACCCGGCCGACTCCCGTCATCTCGTGATGTGACCCGACCCGCGATCGAGGAGTTGCCCATGGACATCAGCGAGCTGCCTGGTTTCTACCGGATCGCCGAGGCCGACCCTGACCGCAGGGCGGTGGTCGACACCGACGGATCGGTCACCACGTTCGGCGAGCTGCTCGCCCGCGTCAACCAGGTGTCGAACGGGCTGCGGTCGCGCGGGCTGGTGAAGGGCGACGTGGTCGCGGGCGTGCTGCCCAACGGCATCGACGCGGTGATCATGCTGTTGGCCACCGGCCAGATCGGGCTGTACTACGTGCCCGTCAACTGGCACCTCACCGCCGCCGAGATCGCGTACATCTTCGGCGACTGCGACGCCAAGATCGTGGTGTACGGGGAGATCGACGGCGTGCTCGCGGGGACCGTCAAGGAGGCGTGCGCCTCCGCCGGGATCCCCGAGGAGGTGGTGTACGCGGGGCACGCCGGGCTCGCCGAGGGACGGTCGCCCGGCACTCCGGAGAACCGCTCCAGCGGATCGGTCATGTGGTACACCTCCGGCACCACCGGATTCCCGAAGGGCGTGCAGCGGTCGCTGTCCGGCTCCGCGCCCGAGGACGTCGTCCCGCTCACCACGTGGTTCGCCGGAGAGGTGTGCGACCTGCGGCCCGGGGACGCGGTCCACCTGGTCACCTCGCCGATGTACCACTCGTCGCCGTGCGCGCACACCTCCATCGCGCTCAACCTCGGGCACACCGTGGTCATCACCCCCAGGTTCGACCCGGTGAACATCCTGGAGCTGATCGACAAGTACCGCGTCACCAACGCGATGATGGTCCCAACGATGTTCCACCGGATGCTCCAGCTTCCCGCGGACGTCAAGAAGAAGTACGACGTGTCGTCCCTCCAGCAGGTGATCCACACCGGTGCGGCCTGCCCCGTCGCCGTCAAGAAGGCGATCATGGAGTGGTGGGGGCCGGTGCTCTACGAGTACTACGGCTCGACCGAGTCCACCATCGCGTTCTTCGTCAAGCCGCACGACTGGCTGGCCCGCCCCGGCACCGTCGGCCGCCCCGCGCCTACGTTCGAGGCGAGGATCCTGGACGAGAACGGCGAGGAGCTGCCTCCGGGGGAGCCCGGCATGGTCTACGTCAAGTCCGTCATCGGCGCCTTCGAGTACCGGAAGGACCCCGGTAAGACGGCCGCCAGCAAGCGAGGCGAGTGGTACACGCCCGGCGACATCGGCTACCTGGACCAGGACGGCTTCCTGTTCCTCTGCGACCGCCGTACCGACCTGATCATTTCGGGCGGGGTCAACATCTACCCCGCCGAGATCGAGGCCGCGTTGCTGGAGCATCCGGCCGTGGCCGACGTCGCGGTGATCGGGGTTCCCGACGAGGAATGGGGACATAAGGTCGTCGCGCTGATCCAGCCCGTCCCCGAGGTCAGCCCGGGCCCGGACCTGACCGCCGAGCTGCTGGCGCACTGCGAGCCCCGCATCGCGCGCTTCAAGCATCCCCGGGTGGTCGAGTACCGGGACGAGCTGCCGCGCACCCCGACGGGCAAGCTCTCCCGCTACCGGGTCCGGGAGGACTACCTCCGCCTGTCCAAGGACTCGTGACGACCCGGCCGCCATGTCGCCGGAGCGTCAGGAGGCGGCGATCCACTCGGTGGAGGTGGTGACCTTGTCCAGGATCTCCGGTATCGGGTCCACCCCCAGCCCCGGGCCGGTGGGGACGGGCAGATGGCCGTCCCGCAGGACGAAGGGCTCGGTGATGTCGGTCGCGAAGTAGCGGCTGGATCCCGAGGTGTCGCCCGGCAGGGTGAAGCCCGGCAGGGCCGCCAGCGCCACGTTGGCGGCCCTGCCGAGACCCGTCTCCAGCATGCCGCCGCACCACACCGCCATCCCGTGCGCCCGGCACAGGTCGTGGATGCGCCGGGCCTCGATGTAACCGCCCACCCGGCCGGGCTTGATGTTGATGATCGAGCAGGACCCGAGGGAGATGGCGGCGGCGGCGTGCGCGGCCGACTCGATGGACTCGTCCAGGCACACAGGAGTCCGCAGCCGCCTGGCCAGGGCAGCGTGCTGCACCAGGTCGTCGTCGGCCAGTGGCTGCTCGATGAGCAGCAGGCCGAAGTCGTCGAGCCGGGCCAGGTGGGGGGCGTCGGTGAGGGTGTAGGCGGCGTTGGCGTCCACCTGGAGGAGCAGGTCGTCACCGAAGCGCTCCCGTACCGCGCGTACGGGCGCCACGTCCCACCCGGGCTGGATCTTGAGCTTCACCCGGATGTAGCCCTCGTCCAGATATCCGGCCACCGCGTCGAGGAGCCGCGGGATCGAGTCCATGATGCCGACCGACACCCCGCAGGGCACCCGGTCGCGGGAGGCGCCCAGGAACCCCGCGAACGACCTGCCGGCCGCGCGCAGTTCGGCGTCGAGCACGGCCGTCTCCAGCGCCGCCTTGGCCATGCGGTGGCCCTTGAACGGCTCCAGCGCCCGGCCGACCGCGTACGCGTCGAGGTCCGGCAGGGCGGTCAGCGCGGGGATGAGGAACCGCCGCATGACGTCCGCGGCCCCGTCGGCGTACTCGGAGGAGTAGAGCGGCCCGGACATCGCCACGCATTCGCCCCACCCCTCGGCCGAGGGCGTGACGACTCGAACCAGCAGCACGTCCCGCTCGGTCTCGGTGCCGAAGGACGTGCGGAACGGCGAGACCAGCGGCATCGCGATCCTGCGCAGCTCGATACCGGTGATCTTCATGGTCGCTCCACGATGTAGTAGCCGTCGGCGGTGAATCCGGTCACGCGCGCACCGCCGTCCATGAGCCCGCCGAGCGCCTCGCGCACGGCGTGACGCCACGCCTTGGCCGCCGCCGGGTCGGTACGGCGAAGCGTCTCGACGTCCTTGGGCGTCCGGACCAGCAGCACCCGGCCGTCCACCCGCCCTGCCACGGGAAGGTCGGCCTCGGTGTCCAGCGCGACCACCGTCCCGCCGGGGAGAACCGGCGGCTCGGCCTCGGACGAGCAGGCCGCCACGACGTGCGGCTCGGCCAGCCGCCACACCGCCAGCAGCCGGTCGGACTCGTCACCCGCGTTGATCACGTCGCCCATGCGCCCGTAGAACGACCGCAGGTACTTCTCGGGCCGGGCGCCGAGCTTGGTGATGTTGAAGTAGGCGTTGCGGCGGACCAGCGGGTCGTACGTCCAGGAGATCTGGGTGAGTCCCTGGGCGAGCGCCCAGGCGCGCTGGTGGAGCTTGAGGGCGAAGCCGATGCCCCGCCCGGTGACGCTGCCGGTGACGTGCGAGTGCAGTGCCGTGCCCGGAGGGCCGGCGAGGAAGCCGACCGTCGCGCCCACCAGCCTCGTGCCGTCGAAGGCGCCGCTCACGTAGTTGCCGCTGTGGGACAGGGCCACCATGAGCTCCACACTCGCGGGCTCGTTGCCGGGCTCGGCCTTCCAGATGCCGTCGTACAGGGCGACGACCAGCTCGAACTCGGCGATCTCGCGAAGCTCGCGTATCTGGACCCCGCTGCGCCGGGCCGCCGCCTCCGCCTGCCCGGCGGCCTGGCCGACGAGGGTCACCGCCCCTCCAGGATCGCTTCCACCAGCCCCGCCAGCAGGGCCGTGCGGCGGGGCATCTCCGCCACGATCACGTGCTCGTGCGCCGCGTGGGCGCCGCCGCCCACCGCGCCGAGCCCGTCGAGCGTGGGGCAGCCGGCCCCGGCCGTGAAGTTGCCGTCCGACGCGCCGCCCACCGCCACGCCCCGCAGAGGGCCGAGCCCGAGCTCGGTCGCGACCTGCTCGGCCAGCTTGAACAGGGCCGAGGAGGAGGTGGCGTCCATGGGCGGACGGTTCGGCCCCCCTGTCAGCTCCAGGCGCGTCCCGGCCAGCCGTGGCGACAGGGCGCGCATCCAGGTGTCCACGAGGCCCTGTGCCGCGAGGTCGGGGGTGCGCACGTCCACGGCGACGACGGCCTGCGCGGGCACCGTGTTCTCGCTCATGCCCGCGGTCAGTACCGTCGGCGTCACGCTGGTCGGGCTCTCCGGGCCGGCCATCGCGGCGATGGCCACCACCTGGTGGGCAAGCTCGACCCCGGCGTTCGCCCCCTTCTCGGGTTCCAGGCCCGCGTGGGCGGCCCGCCCGTGCACGGCGAGCCGGTACCGCGAGACGCCCTTGCGCGCGGTCTTCAGCGCGCCGCCGTCGGCGCTCGCCTCCAGCACGAGCGCGGCCGAGCATCCCTCGGCGCTCTGCTCGATGAGCGCGCGCGACGTCGGCGATCCGACCTCCTCATCGCCCGTCACCAGCACGCACACCCCATCCAGCGACGTCAGCGAGCGCAGGGCGTGGAACAGCTGGACCAGCCCGGCCTTCATGTCGAACACCCCCGGGCCCCGGGCGACGCCGTCGGTGACCGACCACGGGTGCTCGCGCAGCGAGCCCGTCGGCCAGACGGTGTCGTGGTGGCCGAGCAGGAGCACGCGCGGCGTGCCGAAGCTCCAGCGCAGATGGGTGACCCCGTCGATCACGATCGGCTCGGGCCGCACGCCGAGGTGCCTTGCCCCCAGCGTGGCCACCACGCCCGCACTGGTCGCGACCGCGCCGAGATCGGACGAGAACGACTCGCAGAGGACGAGCTCCTCCAGGTCGTCCAGCATGACCGGAAGGTCGCCCGGCATCATCTGACGTGCCCCGCGCCGGACGCCGCCTGGGGGATCTCCGGCCCGGGACGCCCGAGCTCCGCGCGGAACAGCCGCATCACGTTGCCACCGAGGATCTTGCGGATCTCCTCGTCGGTCAGGCCGCGCTTGAGAAGCTGTTCGGTGACCAGGGGCATGCCGCGGGGCCCTTCGAGGCCGGGGATGGCCGCGAGGGAGTCGATCTCGCCGTACGCGACCGTCTCGCAGCAGGGGGGCGTCAGATCGGTCATGACCTCCCGCATGAAGTCGGGACCCAGGCCCACGTGGTCGATGCCGGCGACGTCGGCGATGTGGGTGATGTGGTCGGCGAGCCGCTCCGCCGTGTACTCCTCGGGGTTCTCCGACAGGAAGGGTGCCAGGAAGTTGACGCAGACCACGCCGCCACCGGCGCTGACGGCGCGCAGTTGCTCGTCGGTGAGGTTGCGGTGGTGGTCGCGCAGGGCGCGGGCCGAGGAGTGCGTGGCGATGACCGGCCGGGTGGCGATCTCCAGCACGTGGGCCACGCCGGACGCGCCCAGGTGGGAGATGTCGAAGATCATGCCGAGCCGTTCCATCTCCTTCAGGGCCGCGACGCCGTGGGCGGTGAGGCGGCTGCCGGTGGCGTCCTCCCCGCTGCCGTCGGCCAGCGGCGTACGGCCCCAGTGGGCGATGGAGGCCACCCGGACCCCCAGGCGGAACAGAGTGGGCAGCAGCTCCACGCTCGCGTCCAGCCCCGGCATGCTCTCAAGAGCGATGACCAGGGCGATCCTCCCCAGTGCCAGGGCCTCGTCGATCTGCTGCCCGTCGTAGCAGATGCTGACCTCGTCGGGATTGCCCTCGGCAAGCACGTGGGCGCACTCGATCATCCGCAGGGTCTGCCGGAGAGACCCCTCGGGGCGGAACTGGCTGTCGATGAACACCGGCAGAACCTGCACGTCGACGCCGCCCTCGCGTAGCTGGGGCAGCCACTGCTCGCGGAAGAACGACGCCCACATCTCCGGCGGCCTCGCGGAGACCGCCATGAGCAGGTCGTTATGGGTGTCTGCCACGATCGCGTCCTGATGGAGATCAGCGAACACGTGTGGACTCCTCTCGCCCGTCGAGCTTGCCGGTGGTCCTTCCCGGACGTCGTGAGGACGACGCGGAAGTCGGCCGGCCGGAAGGGGCACCCCCCGATCAGGGAGTGTCCGGTTTGATCCGACCGTATACGCAGCCCCGGCTGATCGGTATTCGAGGGCCCCGGGCATCTCACCGGCGACGAGGGAGGTCAGTGGTAGGTGTAGGCCTCCGGGCGGGGAGCCTGGGTGATCCTCCGGTACACCGTCGTCGGCTGGGGCCAGTTGTTGGTGACCCTCCCGGCCGCGTTCTTGTACCAGCTGTGACAGCTCGCCTCCCACACGGTGCGGGCCATCGCCTGGTCGAGCGTCCGGCGCCAGGCGTCCATCGTGGCCTGCCGTACCTCCATCGGGCCGTGCGCGGACAGTAGCGGGAGGCAGCCCATGATGTAGCGGACCTGCGCCTCGATCATCAGGATGATCGAGTTGTGGCCAAGGTTGGTGTTGGGGCCGTAGAGCAGGAACAGGTTCGGGAAGTACGGCACGGCCACGCCCAGATACGCCTCCGCGCCGCCCTTCCACACCTCGTGCAGGCGGCGGCCCTCCCTGCCGGTGATCTCGATCGGCGCGAGGAAGTCGGTCGTCTGGAAGCCGGTCGCGTAGATGATCGTGTCGGCCTCGCGTGTCGTGCCGCCCGCGGTCTCGATGCCCGACGGCACGATGCGGGTGATCGGATCGGTGACGAGCTCCACGTTGGGCCTGGTGAGCGCCGGGTAGAAGTCGCTGTCGATCACGATGCGCTTGCAGCCGATCGGGTACGACGGCGTCAGCTTGGCGCGGAGCTCGGGATCGTGGACCTGCTGCTCGAGGTGGTCCTGGGCCCGCTTCATGAGCAGCCGCCTGCTCCACCCGCCGACGAGCACGGGGAAGACCACGCCCTCGATGAACCGGTAGATCCGCTCGCGGTTGGCGCTCTGGATGAGGGGAAACCGCTTGAAGACCAGCCGGGCGCGTGGCCCGTACTCCCCGTCGGGCTTGGGGATCACCCAGTTCGGCGTGCGCTGGTAGACGTCGAGCCGGCGGGCCACGCGGGCGACGCGGGGGATGAACTGCGCGGCGGAGGAGCCGTTGCCGATCACCGCGACGTGGCGCCCGGTGAGGTCGTGATCGTGATTCCAGCGGGCGGAGTGGAAGGCGGTGCCCTGATACGTGGAAAGCCCTGGAATGTCGGGAAGACGAGGCCGGTTGAGCTGGCCCACGCCGGAGACGACCACGTCGAAGAGCCCTTCGTCCCCTTCGGTCGTCGTCACCCGCCACCGGTTCAGCGACTCGTCGAACGTCACCGCCGTGACCTCGGTGTTCAGCCGCAGATGCGGGCGCAGGCCGTACTTGTCCGCGCAGTGCTCCAGGTAGGCGAGGATCTCTTGCTGCCGCGGATAGCGCCGGGTCCAGTCATGACGCTGCTCGAACGAGTAGGAGTAGAGATGGGACGGCACGTCGCAGGCGGCACCCGGATAGGTGTTGTCGCGCCAGGTGCCGCCGAGGCCGCCGGCCTTCTCGAAGATGGTGTACGTGGTGATCCCGGCCTTCCGCAGCTGGATCCCCATGCACAGCCCGCCGAAGCCCGCCCCAATGATCGCTACCGTTGGTGCCATTCGCCAGCCCTCCGGGTGTCAGGACGTACTTACACTAGATCGTGCCGATAGTCTGCGCACGTGTCCCCGACAGCGTTGTCCGCGATCATCGCGGAAATTGAATCGACGTATGATCCGGCTTGGGCGGAGCCCTGGGACGCTGTAGGCCTGGTTTGCGGAGATCCGAAGCAACCCGTGAACAAGATCCTGTTTGCGGTCGACCCGGTGGCGAGCGTGGCCGACGAGGCGCTCGAGTGGGGCGCCGGCCTCATCGTCACCCACCACCCTCTCTACCTGCGGGGCACGACCACCGTCGCCGCCGACACGGTGAAGGGCGCGCTGATCCACCGCCTGATCAGGAACGACATCGCCCTCTACACCGCGCACACCAACGCCGACGTGGCCGACCCCGGCGTCTCCGACGCCCTCGCCAGGGCGGTCGGGCTCTCCGGGGAACTGCGCCCCCTCCGGCCCGCACCCGACGATCCACACCGGGGCCTCGGCCGCGTGGGTGAGCTGGACACGCCCCTCACCCTCCAGGAGTTCGCCGACCAGGCCGCCCGGGGGCTCCCGCGCACCGCGTGGGGCCTGCGGGTCGCCGGCGACCCGTCCCTCCTCGTGCGCACGGTGGCCGTCAGCGGCGGCGCGGGGGACTCCCTTCTCGATACGGTCCACGGCGCCGACGTCTTTCTCACCGCCGACCTGCGCCACCACCCGGCCAGCGAGTTCATGCAGTCCGGCGCGGCCGGCGCCGGACCGGCGCTGATCGACGCCGCCCACTGGGCGACCGAGTGGCCCTGGTTGCCCCAGGCGGCCGAGCTACTCACGTCCGGGTTGGCCGCCAAGGGGATTAGTGTGGAGACGCGCGTCTCCGAGACGGTCACGGACGCCTGGACGACAACAGCACAGTGCGAGGAATAAGTGAAAGCAGCCCCGGAAGCACAGAAGCGTCTGCTCGAGCTGGCCGAGCTCGACTCCGTCCTCGACCGGCTGGCGCATCGCCGCCGCACGCTGCCCGAGCTGGCTGAGATCGACGAGCGTTCGGCCAAGCTCGCCCGTCTGGCCACCGAGGTGATCTCGGCGGAGACCGAGATCGGCGACCTCGCCAGGGAGCAGGCCAAGGCCGAGTCCGACGTCGACGCGGTGCGGGTCCGCGCCGAGCGCGACCAGAAGCGCCTCGACTCGGGCCAGGTCTCCTCGCCCAAGGACCTGTCCAACCTCCAGTCCGAGATCGCCTCGCTCCACCGCCGCCAGGGCGACCTCGAGGACATCGTCCTGGAGATCATGGAGCGCAGGGAGGCGGCGGAGGCACAGGTGGCGCGGCTGACGGCCGAGCGCGCCGAGATCGGCACCGGCCTTGCCACCCTGGAGGAGAAGCGCGACATCGCGCACGGCGGCATCGACAAGGAGAGCGAGGAGGCCAAGGGCCGGCGCGGCGGCATCGTCGCCGACATCCCCGCCGACCTGCTGACCCTGTACGAGAAGCTCCGCGCGCAGTACGGCGTCGGCGCGGCCATGCTGCAGGGCGGGCGGTGCCAGGGGTGCAAGGTCTCCCTCTCGATCGCCGACATCAACCGCATCCGCGCGGCGGCCCATGACGAGGTGATCCGCTGCGAGGAGTGCCGCAGGATCCTGGTCCGCACTCCCGAGTCCGGCCTGTGAACCTCGTCGTCGAGGCCGATGGCGGATCCCGGGGCAATCCGGGCCCCGCCGGATACGGCGCCGTCGTCAAGGCCCCCGATGGGCAGGTGCTGGCCGAGGCGGCCGACGGTCTCGGGGTGACGACCAACAACGTCGCCGAATACCACGGTCTGATCGCCGGCCTGCGCTCGGTGCTCGCGCTCGCGGGTGACGGCGCCACGGTCGAGGTCCGCATGGACTCCAAGCTGGTCATCGAGCAGATGGCCGGCCGTTGGAAGATCAAGAACGAAGGGCTGCGCCCGCTCGCGCTCGAAGCGGCCGGCCTGGCCAGGCGCCTGCGCGTCACCTGGAAGTGGATTCCCCGCGAGCGCAACCGCGACGCCGACCGTCTGGCCAACGAGGCCATGGACGCCGCGGCCAAGGGCGCGAAGTGGCAGGGCGACTCCGTCCCCGCCTCCGCGTCGACCGGGTCCGCCGGGCCGGTGGACGTCACGGGGCCTGCCGGGCCGCCCGTCGACGCCGTCGCCCCCGTCGCCTCCGAACCGGTCGCGAGCCTCACCGAGTCGAAGGCCGGCGGCTGGATGGGGCCTTCCAGGACCGCCACCTCGCTGCTGCTGCTCCGCCACGGCGAGACGCCGTTCTCCGTCGAGCACCGGTTCTCCGGCATCGGTGACCCCGCGCTGACGCCCAAAGGCGTCGCCCAGGCCGAGGCCGCCGCCGCGCGGCTGTCGCGCAAGCCGTACCAAATCGACGTGATCGTCAGCTCTCCGCTGCGGCGTGCCCGGCAGACGGGTGAGGCCGTCGCCTCGCGTGCCGACCTCAAGGTCATCGTCGACGACGGGCTGCGTGAGGTCGACTTCGGCGCCTGGGAAGGCCACACGTTCACCGAGATCCAGCGCCGCTGGCCCGCTGAGCTGGCCGCCTGGCTCGACGACCCTTCCGTGGCGCCTCCCGGTGGCGAGAGCTTCGAGGAGGCGGCCCGCCGGGTCGAGGAGGCCAGGGACAGGCTTCTAGTGGAGCATCAGGGCAAGACGGTCCTGGTCGTCTCACACGTGACCCCCATCAAGCTCCTGCTGCGCTTCGCCCTGCTCGCGCCTCCGGAGGCGCTCTACCGCATGCACCTCGACGTGGCGTCCCTCTCGTCGATCGACTACTTCCCCGACGGGCCGTCGTTGGTCAGGGCGCTCAACGACACCGCACACCTTCGCTGATCGCATGGCGCCCTGAGCGCCATATCCCACCTGGTGAGGCCGCTTCTGGATCAATGACGGCCGGTGTTCCGGTAAACTAGGAGAAGAGCGGACGAGTCGGCCGGGCGACCGCGTCGGGGCTTTTCGAAGCCCCGCCGAGGAAGGTCCGGGCTCCACAGGGCAAGGTGGTCGGTAACGCCGACCCGGGGTGACCCGCGGGACAGTGCCACAGAAAACAGACCGCCTCTCCGAACTGGGGAGGTAAGGGTGAAACGGTGGTGTAAGAGACCACCAGCGCCCACGGTGACGTGGGCGGCTCGGTAAACCCCACCTGGAGCAAGGTCAAGAAGGGTTCCTCCCCGGAGGATCCCGCGCGCGGCGTTCGAGGGTGACCCGCCCGAGTCGCGCGGGTAGACCGCTTGAGACCGCCGGCAACGGCGGCCCTAGATGGATGGTCGCCCCTTCGCGCAAGCGAAGGACAAAACCCGGCCTATAGGCCGACTCGTCCGCTCTTAACCGTATGACCAGGGGAAACGTCCTTCACAGGATCAAGAACCCTGGGAACCTGTCATCAGACGGTGCAGTACGCCCTCGGCGAGCGCCGTACCGGCGAAGGCGTGCCGCAGATCGTGGTGACGCATCTTCGTACGTGGGCGCGCCGTGATCTCGAAGCGGTCATGGATTTCACGGTGAGGTGCGCGGGATGGCGAGCCCAGGGGAAGGACATTCCGGCCTGGTCACACCGTAGTAGGCCATGGCGGCGGCGAGCAGGCCCAGGCCCCACAACGTGTAGCCGAACATCTCCATCGACACCTTCCAGACCGGGGCTTGGGCCAGGTTGCCCTTGCCGAGGAGCCATGCCGTCATCCCGGCCACGCCGAAGTAGCCGGCCAAGCCCGCGCCGACGAAGAAGGCGGGTCCGAGCACGAGCCATCGCGGCACATGACGTCCTGCCAGCGGGACCACCCAGCGCGGCCAGATCCTGCCGAACCGGTGGACCAATGCCAGCGGCAGAAGGGTGCCGGCCAGGATCAGCAGGGCGACGAAGATCCCGAAGGGCGAACCGGGCGCGAACGGCAGCGGCTTGTGCGCCGTGATGGAGTCGAGTACCAGCGCGGTCACACGAGCCCCGCAGCCGGCGATCGCGACATAGGCGGCGAGGTAGGCCCACCGCGGTGTGGGATCGGTGCGCCGCTCCGGCGAACGGCCGTGGACTCGGGCGCAGTGCAAGCAGGCCCGCCGGACCCGGCGCTGCTCGGCGACGGCACACGCCAGCGTCAGCACGCCCGCCGTCGCTCCCGCCGCGCGGGTCAACAGGCTCCCCCAGTGGTCAACCTGGCCGAATAGCATGGCGGCAAGGCTGATGGCGAGCATGTACGAATAAACGATCAGCCCGGCGCCGGCCACCCACGCCAGCGCCACCAGCCCCCACCGCACAGGCGCCGCCCAGTGGTGTCCGATCCCGGCGGCGATCACCGAGCACACCGCCGTGGCCATGAAGGCGAGCGTCACCGCCATCCACCGGCCAGGCGAGAACGGCTCCTCAGGAGGAGCCAACGGCGCCCCTGGGTCTGTCAGCCACCACACGTGGGCCACACCGTAGGCCGCGCTCCACACCGCCGCAACGCACGGCCACCTACGCCACCCGCTCCACACCTCGGCTCTCATCCCGACTCCTCAGCTCCGTGCACGATGACTCGGTGAAGCCTGCCCTGCCCGACCTGTGACCTCGCTGAGGGACGCTGAGAATCCACTCAACTGCGGACCGCCCGCTGGGTGTTGCGCGTACCCAGCCGGCCGTCGTGTCGGACGGACTCGTTCACTTCACCGCCACTCGACAGGAGAAGGTTTCCTCCAACTCCATGGACTGAAGTGCGGTGGCACGCGGGACGGCGAGCCCGGGGAGAGGGCGGTCCAGCTCGGTCCGGCAGCACCGTGCCCCAGCGTATGGACAGCCCGTGTGGTCACACGGTCACCTTGTCCAGGAAGGAGTACAGGTTGGCCCGGGCACGGGCGATCTTCTCCTCCAGGGTGAGGGTCTCGTCGATGGTTCCGCCCCCTGGGGCCTCCTTCTTGCCGCGTGTGTAGAGGGAGCAGGCGAGGTCGGTGCACATGTACTGCCCGACCGAGTTGCCCTGGCGACCGGCCTCGCCGGTTCGGCGCGCGGTCATCAGCGCCACGCCGCCGTTGGTGTGCGTGGTCAGGCACAGCGAGCACATACTGCGTGAGGTGAAGCCGCGCGACGCGCCGGATGTGGCCCGGAGCGCGATTCCCACGAGGGGGCCGTCGCGTTCTGCTCCCGCGAGAGGGCCGTCGCGTTCGGCGATCAGGTAGGCGCGTTCCGGCGCACCCGGATCTCGCCAGCCGAGGAAGTCGAGGTCGTCCCAGGGACGGTCCGCGAGGTCATTGGGCAGGTTGAGACGTTTGACCTCGCCCTTGGAGCAGTTGATGAACGATGTGCGGATGTCGTGTTCGGTGACTGGTCTCATGGGCGGCGAGGCTAGCTTTCTTAACGGTAGTATGCAAATGCTTAAAGCCTGTAAGAAAGCGAGAAGGGCGGCACATGGCACGCGCGGGAGTGACCGCGGAACGCCTGACCCAGGCGGCGGCGGACCTGGCGGACGAGATCGGTTTCCAGAACGTGACCGTCTCGGCGCTCGCGCGCGGATTCGGTGTCAAGCCCGCGGCCCTGTACTCACACATCAAGGACGCGCGGGACTTGAGGGTCAGGGTGGCGTTGCTGGCCCTGGCGGAGCTCGCCGACAGGGCCGCCGCCGCCCTGGCCGGTCGCGCGGGCAAGGACGCGCTGGTGGCCTTCGCGAACGCCTACCGGGACTACGCGAAAGAGCATCCGGGGAGGTACGCCGCGGCGCAGATGGAGCTCGACTCGGAGGCGTTGCCGACCAGCGCGGGGCGTCGGCACGCGGAGATGACGCGGGCGATCCTGCGTGGATATGAGCTGCAGGAGCCCGGCCAGACGGACGCGGTACGGATGCTGCACAGCACGTTCCACGGGTACGTGAGTCTGGAGACGGCGGGCGGGTTCCGCCGCCACCCGCGCGAGGCGGACGCCTCGTGGTCCGCGACCCTGGACGCCCTCGACACCGTCCTCAGAAACTGGCCAGCGGGTTGATGACCTGGCCGCCACAGCCGACGCGTCACCGGGCTGATGACCGCCACAGTCGACGCGTCACCGGCTGGTGACCGCCACGCTTGACGTGTCACCGGCTGGTGACCGCCACGCTTGACGTGTCACCGGCTGGTGACCGCCACGCTTGACGTGTCACCGGCCTGGTGACCGCCGTAGTCGACGTGCCGCCGGAGAACCCCGGTCAGCGGCGGTGCAGGCGGAAGTAGTCGAACTCGGCCGTGGCCCCGGTGCCTCCAAGGGAGATGAGCCCCACCCGAAGGCCGGCCTCGGCGGGTAGCGTCCAGACTCCGCCGAAGGTCCACGTACGGCCGTCGCGGCTCGTGGCCGCCCGGAGCTCGTGTTCCCCGTTGCGCCTGTCGACGCGGTGGACGAGACGCAGCCAGGTCGTGTCGGCGGGGGGTCCGACGATCGTGCCGCCGTAGGCGATGCGGCCGGCGTAGGGCATCTCCTTGCCGAACTCGGTCTGCCGGGTGTTCCAGATCGCGACGTGGACGAGCTTGGTGTAGAGGTCGTCCCCGGCATACGCGATCAGGCCGGCCTGCTGGTAGTTGCGTACGGTGTCGGTCCCGAGGTCGATGCGGAGCCTGGTCTCGACGGTCCAGTCTCCCTTGGGCGCCTCGCGCAGGAGGACCGAAGCGGTGTTGTTCTCGCGGTTGAGCTCGGCGTCCTGAGTCGGCCAGCGCAGAGCCCCGCTGCTGAGCTCTCCCTGGGGTGAGCGCACCCAGGTCCACCCCGGTCGCAGCCCCGCGCCGTCGAACTCGTCGCTCCGGCCGCGGTCGAGGGGGCCGAGCCGGGGAGTGGGCGCGAGCTTCGGAGGTACGGCCGCGCCGGATGCCTTCTGCGGGTCCTCCGAGGCCCACGCGCCGCCCCGGACGGTCGGCCAGCCGCCGATCCAGTCCAGCCGGTCGATCAGCATGGGCCGCTCGTTGATGCCGAACGGCTCGTCGAGGTAGGGATCGGCGCGGTCGATGGCGTGGTAGAGCAGCCAGTCCTGCCCGGTGGGGCCGGTCACGACCGCGTTGTGCCCGGTGCCGACCCAGCGGTTGCCGTTCGGGGCGACGACGATCGTGCCGCCGGCCCGCGAATCGGTGAGCGGCACGCCCTCACGGTCGACGTACGGCCCGGTGATGGAGCGGGAACGGCCGGCGTAGACGCTGTACCCGGTGGTCGGGCCCGCGCAGCAGTCGGCCGACGAGGCGAACAGGTACCAGTAGCCGTCGCGGCGCAGCAGGTAGCCGCCCTCGAAGCGGTTGTCGATGGCGATCATCGTGGGCTCGCCGGTGGCGCGCCTGCCGGTGGGGTCCAGCGTCGTGATGAAGATCCCGCCGTAGTAGGAACCGTAGACGAGATACTCGGTCCCGTCGGTGTCGACCGCGTGGGCGGGGTCGAAGGTCCACTTGAAGTCGCCGGGGCCGCCACCGCCCCTGCGCGGGCCCACGACCGGTGCCCCCGAGTCGGTCCACGGGCCCGCCGGTGTGGGCGCGGTGGCCATCCCGATCGCGTTGTCGTTCGGCTCCGGGGTGACGGTGGTCTGCGTGACCACGTAGTAAAGGCGGTACTCGCCGTTCACACGGCGGATGTCGGGTGCCCACAGGCTCGCGCCCGCCGCGGTGTCGGCCCACGAGGGGAGTGTCCCGGCGGTGAAGGCGTCCCCGACATAGCTCCAGTCGGTCAGGTTCCGCGACCGGGAGATCGGGAGGTAGTGGGGCGTTCGTTCCCCCTCGCGCAGCGGATCGCTGGTCCCGAAGGCATACCACCAGCCGTCCTCGCCCTTGACGATCGAAGGGTCGGCGAAGGTGTCGGCGAAGGAGCGGCTGACCGGGTTCACGTAGGTGCCCGGCCCACCGCCGAGACGCGCGGCGCCCCCGCCCGGGACGGAGGCGCCCACAGCCGCGAGGCCTGACGGCGAGCCATCCGTGGCCACCGTGACCTGGGCTGCTGTGACCGGAGTCGCCGTGGCCGGAGCCGCCAGGAGGAGGCAGGTCACTCCGGTGAACGTCGCGACCACGCGCTGAACGACTCTGGCACCCATGAAGACTCTCCCGATCCGGCTCGCTCACGATCCTTTCCCCACCTATGTACAACGTTGCATACAACGTTGTACATAGGTGATTTCCGCTGGGATCAAGCCCTGTGCGGCGAAAGAGTGCCTTCACCACCGGCAAGGAGCGATTCTCCGTAGGATCGCCGCATGGCGACGAAGGCAGCGCCGCGTCTGCTTCCCATCTGGCTCGCCCTCGCCCTGGCGGCCCTGGCGGGCTCGCTGGTGCTGGTGACGGTCATCCTCGTCGGCCTGCGGGTCCTCGGGGTGACCGATGTCCGCACCGAACCGCTGCTCACCGGTGCCACCATGTTCGACCTCCTCAAGATCGCCTTCGCTGTCGTCGCGGGAGCCGGTGGCGTTGTCGCGCTCGTCATGGCCTACCGGCGTCAGCGTGTCGGTGAAGCGGCCGAGCTGCGCGAGGCGACCGCGCTGTTCAACGAACGCTTCGCCACAGTGACCGACAAGCTGGGGCACGCGGAGGCGGCGGTCCGGCTGGCGGGCGTCCACGGGCTGGCTGGTCTGGCAGACGACGCGCCCACCCGCGCGCTCCGCCAGACCTGTGTCGACGTCCTGTGCGCCTATCTGCGCGTTCCCTACCAAAGTGTCACCGACGACGAGATAGCAGGCCGGGCTTACCGCGAGGTTCGTCACACGGTGCTCCGGTGTATCGCCGCCCGCCTCCGGCCGGGCAGCGAGGTCTCCTGGCGAGGATGCGACCTCGACTTCTCCGGTGCGGTCTTCGACGGGGGCGATCTGTCCGGAGCGGTCCTCCAGGAGGGCCGGATCAGTTTCGCCGACGCACGCTTCGTGTCCGGTCCGCGGTTCTTCCTCGACGTGGCCTTCATCGGAGCACGGGTGGGTTTCGAGCGGGTCGCTTTCACCGGCGACGTCGGCTTCTCAGGCGCGAAGTTCCTCGCGGGCACCGCCGACTTCTCCGGCGTGACCTTCACCGCCGGGACCGCCTCGTTCTCCGATACGACATGGAACGAAGGTGTGGCCGTGTTCGCAGGCGTGACGTTCGCCGGTGGGCGGGCCGACTTCAGGAAGGCCGACGGCCCCGCGCCGTCAGGACTGCTCGTGAGCGGACGTCGCCGGGACGAGGTCGTGCTCCCGGAGGCCTGGCTCAGCTCATCTGGCTGAGCCGCTCGCCGGCCAGCTTCGCGACGGCCCGCGCGCGGACGAGGCTCGACGGGCTATCCGCCAGATCGGCGGCCAGCTTGGAGCTGTCCAGCGCCTCCTCGTACCTGCCCAGGTCGATGAGCACGTCCGCGTGGGCCAGCCTCACGTCATAGGAAGCCGGCTCCATCTGCAGGCTCCTCCCGTAGGCCCGAAGCGCGTCCTCGTACCGTCCCGTCGCCTGCAGAGATCCCCCGAACTCGCGAAGCAGGCGCGGATCGTCGATGTCCAGCGCGATCGCCCGATGCAGGACGGCCAGCGTGCCTTCCATGTCCCCGGCCTGGCGGAACGCCCGGCCGAGATCCGCCGACAGGCCACCGATGCGCTGGACGTCACCGATCGTGTGCGCGTGTGCCAGCGCCTGCTCCAGATGGCCGGCCGCCTCGGTGAGGGCGCCGTCGACGAAGCACATGTGGCCGAGCAGCGCGAGGAGGTCGATGTGCACACCGGCCTCGGACGGCGTTTGAAGGCCTAGCCGGCAGCGATGACGGGCCGCCGCGAGCGCGCCCTGGACCCAGGCGTCCTCCGCCGCCGCCAGATGCCGGTAGCGGACCAACGCTTGGTCCCGCCGCGGGGCCGCACGCAGGGCGGCTTCCGCGAAGCGGTCGCTGCCGAGCCCGTACCAGCGACCGCCGAGATGCCGCTCCTCGGTCAGCACCTGCCGGGAGCGGAGCGCCCTGACCACCTCGTTGGGCATGCCCCGCGTTGTCGCCGGCCCCTCCCATGCGGTCCTGGTGCGACGTGCCTCTTCCACGAACGTGCTCGCCACCCAGCTGAACAGGGTGTCGACCGGCATCCCGAGCTGGGCCGCCACTTCGGCGACCATCCGGCGATACCAGGCGGCCAGTTCGTCTCTCAGCCGGCTCAACGGCGGGATGTGCGGGACCTCGATCTGGTGCAGATCGCGGGCCAATCCCGTCCAGGTAGCCGAACAGACGATCTGCAGACGCAGCGGATCCACGAACTGCCCCGTCACCTGCACCTCGGTCCCCATACCGTCGGGCAGGCTGATCGACGCGAGGTCATGTGCCAGACGCAGCGCCTCTCCGGGCGCGAAAAACCGCTGTGTGCGGCCAAGCGGACCCGTGATGGCCTGGAACGCCTCGTTCTGCTGGAGGGGAGGCAGCCGGCGGCGGCGCTGACCGAACTGCACCAGCCGGGCCTCGTCGGCCAGGAGATCGGCGAGGTGCTCCTCGCGCAGGAGGAGCAGGACGTGCAGCTGGGGGTGGTCGCTCAGGCTTGAGAGCAACTGCTCCATGAAGTCCGCGCGCTCCGGCCAGCGGCTCGGATAGGCCGTGTACAGCTCCTCGAACTGGTCGATGGCCGCGAGAACCGTCAGTGGATCACCATCGCTGCCATACCGGGCCGGGATGTCGTGCAGGAAGGCCGTCAGCGTGGCGCCGCTGAGGTCCGCCGGTCGTTCGTCGGGAAACCAGTGCGACAGCAGGGAGAACACGTGGACGTTGCCCCATCCCTGGTCCGGCGTGACGCCGCCCGCCCCGCGCGCCACCCGGCCGACCGGAAGCAGGTGCGCGTCGCCGAGATCCACGCGCGGCAGGACTCCGGCTCTGAGGAGCGAGGTCTTGCCCGATCCCCGCGGGCCGTACAGGACCACCAGTTGAGTGGCCTCCCACAGATCATGGATCTCCGCGGCGACCCGGGCCCGGCCGAAGAACTTCGTGGCGTCGTGAAAGCCGTATGGGACCGGCCCCACATACGGCCGCTCGTCACCGGCTTCCCTGCCGATCACGGGTAGCTTCCGATCTTGAGGCGTAACTCTTTGCAGAAGTCGGTCACCGTACCCCAGTAGATGGAGACGTTGAATCGCTCCAGATCCCTGAGAACGAAGGTCCTGGCCTCTTCCTCGCCGGCCTCCGAGCTGTGCAACGGAGCCAGCATGACGCTGATGTTCCTGCGCCGCTGGGCTCGGGACAGGGACCGGAGCAGACCGTGGAAGAGGAAGCGGAAAGTCCAGTCGTTCAGGCTGTAGCCGATGAAGAACACCGGTTTGGCGGTCAGCGCGTGAAGCACCGGCAGTGGTACGAGCGTCGAGCCACCGGTCACCCGTTCCTCCGTGAGCTTCACCAGGTATTCCAGGTAGTCGCTCTCGGTCAGCACTAGCGACTCGGGAGACGACATGCTGCCGTGCAGGTGGTAGACGAGTGGCTGTTCGACACTGGGCGAGTAGCGCTCCAACTCGGTCGGCCGCCGGGGGACCTCCTCGTACCAGGGCGGAATGACCGACGTCGGCAACTTGCCTCGCAAGAGGAGCGCGTCCTGCATGAAGTTGTCGTAGTTGGTGGTGATGAACAGGGGAATGGGGAACTCGGCGAGCAGGCCGTGCACGTCATTCGGGTCATTGAAGTCCGGCACGTCCCTCGACACCAGGGCGCGGAATTCCTCCTTGACATCTATCGAGTCACGTGAAATGACGCTGGCGTACTCGGTGACCCGCGCGAGGTTCCAGGTGTCGGTGAAGGGATAGCCGTAGCGGTGGGCCAGCACATCAGCGATCATGCCGGCGGTGGGCACCGTGCCGGCGACGGCACCGGCACCCAACATTGGCGTGCAGTCGCCTTGTCGCAACTGGTGGATGAGGCGTCGCCAGTCGGCATCGTCCATGAACACTCCGTGAGAGGGTGCCTTTAGGATCCCCCTTCTTCGCCTCCTTGCCCAGCCTTTGGTGAATTGCCGTGATAGCACCTTGTACGTGCGATCCTTCGTGAGCACGCCCGCCCGGAAGCCGGAACGGGCCTGATGTGGCCTCTGGGCGGCTGATCGCTACTTATAACTGGAAAGCCGCCGAATGCCGCAATAACGGCCGCATTCCCGATTAGCGGCTACCGGTAAATGGTTCAGGGCCGGCGGTCCCGTGATTTCTTTTCGTTATTGTGTCGTCTGTTTGATCTATCGCTACTTTCGTGCCGCGTTACTGCTTCACTGAATGGGTATTCCCTGGTCGCAGTGCTACCGCAGTGGCACGTACAAGGTCCGATTCATCGGAATTCAAGTGATATGGGGGAACCGAGTGATTCCTCGGGGAAAAGGTCCTTTCATTGGTAGGTCCGCGTGGTCCTTGGCGGTCGCCACGGCGATCACCGGCGGAGTCGTCGCGCTGTCATTGCCGGCCACGGCCCAGGCAGGCACGGAGGTGCGCACCGTCCAGGGACACCGGGTGACGCACACCACCGGTCACGCTCCCGCCGCCCTCGTCACCGCCACCACCCGGAAGCCACCGGTCGGTGATGACGGTGACGACGGGAACTCCAGCAGGAAGAAGTGCTGCAAGAAGTGCCCGCCCGGTCCTCCTGGTCCTCCCGGGCCTCGGGGCAGGGGTGACGGCATCGACACGGCGTTCCAGGGGAACAACAAGTTCATCGGGCTCGCCCAGGGCAACGGCCCGACGTTCATCCGGGACCCACGCACCACCCCGAAGTGGAACGACATCTCCACGCTGGCGAACTACCCGGGCAACGTGACCGACGTCAGCCTGGCCGTGATGGGGAACAACCTGCACGTCACGGTACGAAGCCTGACCGGTCTGGTCGCCCAGACGACATGCGTGGTCAACCCGACGCCCGGCACGGGAGGCAACCCGGCCTGGCCCGGCAACTGCGGTGCGTTCGTCAACCTCACGCCGCCGCTCTAAGCCTCACCAGAGCCGACGACGCGACAGCGAGTGCCGCGCCCGGGGTATCCCGGGCGCGGCGCTGCCGTCTCAGGTGAGGGCCCGGTTCAGGCGTTGATCGCCACGCCCTGGGGAACCAGCAGGAACACCTTGGGCGCGATGCGGTCCATGTCCCCGCCGCGCCCGAACACCAGCCCGGCGGCGAAGTCGACGAGCGGCTTGGCGTCCGAGTCCGACATGCCGGTGAGGTCCATGACCACGGGCAGGCCCTTGCGGAAGAAGTGCCCCACGTAGAGGACCTCGTTGTAGTCCTGCGGGCGCAGCGTCTTGATCACGCTCATATCCGGCCGGGTACCCCGAGAGGTCGTCCCGAACTCGTGCTCATCAGGACCGCTGGTCCTTCCGGAATCCGCCACGTCGCAGACGCTAACACCGAAGATCGCCCGCCGTGCGCGTACGGGCTAAAACCCCTCGAAGAGGACCAGTGACTATGACCCAGGTCCTTCTGGTGCACTAGTCCGCCAATCCCGGCAGATACCCCTGCACCACACCGGTCACGCACGCCCGTACACCTCGTGCAGCCCTGCCGCGATGCCGTCGAGCCGGATGCCGGGGGACCGTGCGAAGCGCGGCGCAGAGCCGGTCACGGCGGCGGCGGTAGTGCGCGCGGCAGAGCGCACGACGATCCAGGCGACGGGCCGCGCCCGCAGCAGGTCAGCGGGCGTCCCACTCGCTGAGGATCCGCGCCTCCTTCTCGGGGGCGATGCCGTGCCGCTTCCAGGAGGGGAGACGGTTCTCCAGGGCGGTGTGGTCCTGATCCTTCAACCAGTCCCATGTGTCGCGGACGGTCTCGCCGACCGGACGGCAGCGCAGCCCCGCCGCCTCGGCCTTCTCGGTCACCACATCCCACGCGCCCACCTCCCCGGGCGTGACGGGGTTCCAGAGGGGCAGCTCGGTCCACGGCTCCACCCCGTGGTCGAGCAGGAACCGGTCTTCCACCCAGACGAGCTCGGCGCCGGAGCCGGTGGCCTCGACACAGTCGCCCAGCCACCTGCCGAAGGTGGTGTTCCCGGCGGGACCCGTGAGCAGGAAACGGTCGTTCACCCCCTTGGCCGCCTGATCCAGGGTGAAGGTCGCGATGTCACGGGCGTCGATGAGCTGCATCGGAAGGCCGGGATCGCCGGGCGCCAGGACCCGGCCGCCCTTGGCGATGCGGCGCAGCCACGCGGGCAGCCGGCCGACGTTCTCCCACGGGCCGAGGATCAACCCGGGCTGGATGTTCAGGGCGTTGCCGTCGAAGTAGTGCTCCACCGCTCGCTCGCACCCGGCCTTCAGCACGCCGTAGTCGCCGTCGTCCGGCCCGGCGTCAGGGGAGCACTCCCACCGGGGCGCCGACTCGTCGACGCGCTCGGCCGGCCAGTCGGAGACGGCGGAGATGCTGGATATGAACGCGTACGTCGAGGCGTGTCCCGAGAGGGCGCGAGCCGACGCGGCCACCACCCGGGGAGTGAAACCGCACACGTCCACGACGGCGTCCCACTCACGGCCCGCCGCGAGCGCTTCCAGGTCCGCGGGGACCTCGCGGTCGCCCCGGACGGCGGTCACCCCCGGCAGATCCTCTCCGGACCTGCCCCGGTTGAAGGTCGTGACGTCGTGCCCCTGCCGCAGGGCCTCCTCGACGATGGCCCGGCCGAGGAACACCGAGCCGCCGATCACCAGAATTCTCATGGCGACCACTCTCGACCCGGGAACCGCTCCGGCCGGATACTTTCACGGTCAGCGGATCCGCTAGGAGCGGACGCCGGCCACCGGAGTGAAGCCCTCGCGGTCGAGCACGTGCACACGCGCCGTTCCGATGTCGAAGTACAGGCCGACCAGCTGCAACCTCCCCGAGCGCTCCAGCTGGGCCACCGTGGGATACGTGCGCAGGTTGTCGAGCTGCTGCATGACGTTGATCCGGCAGAGCCGGTCCATCGGGGCCTCGTCCTCCTCCTCGCCGGAGGACAGGATGTAACGCGCGAGGGTGTGGTGGCCGTGGCACAGCCAGCGGTCGAGGCCGGGCAGCCCGCTCGTCTTCTCCCCGGCGCTGAGCAGCGTCGCCATCGCCCCGCACCGGGAGTGGCCGCAGACCGTGATGGTGTGGACGTCGAGGGCGGTGGTGGCGTACTCGATCGCCGCCACGACCGAATCGTCGGAAGGGGGCGCGCCGTGCCTCGGCACCAGGTTGCCGATGTTGCGGACCGTGAACAGGTCACCGGGACCGCTGGCGGTGATCAGGCTGGGCACCACGCGGGAGTCGGCACAGGTGATGAACAGATGTGAGGTCTCCTGCCTTCGCGCCATGCGGGTCAGGAACGGCTGGATCAGGGGCGCCGTGCGCCGTTGGTAGTCGACGGCGCCCGCCAGCAGGTCGGGCACGGCGTCCCCCCGCCGGCGCGGCTCGGTCCGAGGGGGCACCCAGACGTCGCCGTGCCGGACCGGGATGCTGGACAGGGGGCCGCCCCGGCGGTAGGCCCGGGGAAGCCACCAGCGGTCGGGAGCCCGTGGCGGCGTCTTGGACGACGAGACCCGCGTCCCGCTCGCCGCCGAGGTGTACCACTCGTCATGGATCTCGTCGATCACGATCGTGCCGCCGGCGCGCTCGTGCTCCAGGCGCCAGCCGTGCAGTGCCTCGAAGGCGGCGTTGTCCATGAAGTCGACGTTGAGATCGAGGTCGACGGTGGCGCCCGCCGGGATCGCCCGCAGGTTGTCGGTGAGGAGCGGCACACCCACGAAGGTGAGCGAGCCCGTCACCACGACGTGCCAGCGGTCGTCCGGCTCCAGGCGCACCATGACCGACACCCGGGTGAGGCGGCGCAGCGCGAACAGCGCGGCCAGGCCGAGACCGACCAGCACCCCCTCGGCCAGCCCGATCACGACGACGGCGCCCATGGTGAGGACGTAGATCGGAAGCTCGCCGTGCCCGTGCAGCCCTCGCGCGGTGCCGAGGTTGACCATGCGCACGCCGATGAAGACCAGGAGGGCCGCGAGCGCTTCAAGCGGGATGAGCGTGACGGTCCAGCCGAAGCAGACGGCGAACAGCAGCACCCATACGCCGTGCATGACGGTCGACCACCGGCTGCGCGCCCCGGCGCTCACGTTCGTCGTGGTACGGACGATCACCCCGGCCACGGGCAGGCCGCCGAGGGCTCCGGAGACCAGGTTGGCCACGCCCTGCCCCGTCAGCTCTCGGTCGAGATCGGCACGTGGTCCCTGATGGAGCCGGTCGGCCGCCACCGAGCACAGCAGGGACTCCACACCGGCGATCAGCGCCACCAGCAGCACGGCGCCGGCGATGCCGTGCCAGTCGCCGCTCGGCACCGCCGGTGTCGCCCACTCGCTGAACCCTTTCGACAGGTCGGCTCGGGCGATGTCCCAGCCGAACACTCCGGCCGTCGCCGCCGCGATCGCCAGCGCGGCGAGCGGGGCGGGGACCACGCGCACTCGCGGCAGCCGGGGCCACAGCATGAGCACGGCGATGGTCAGGACCCCGACCGCCACCGCGTGGCTGTGGTTGTGCACGATCTGGTCCGGCAGTTCGAGGATGTTCTCCACGGCGGACCTCTCCGGCTGGCCGCCGAGCACCACGTGAAGCTGTGACAGGGCGATCACCACGCCGACGCCGGCGAGCATGCCGTGGACGACCGCGGGAGAGACGGCGAGCGCGGTCCTCGCCACCTTGAACGAGCCCAGCACGATCTGCAGCACACCGGCCATCAATGTGATCATGCAGGTGGCGCGCCATCCGTACGTGCGCACGAGCTCGGACACGATCAGGGCGAGTCCCGCCGCGGGACCGCTGACCTGGACGACCGATCCGCCCAGCGGGCCGGCCACCAGGCCGCCGATGACGGCGGCGATCAGGCCCGCGATGAGCGGGGCGCCGGAGGTCACGGCGATGCCGAGAGAGAGGGGCACGGCGACCAGGAAGACCACCAGCGAGGCCGGTAGGTCGTGTCGCAGCACCGAGACGACACGTTGGGTTATCAGTCGGCTACTGTGCGTGTCCCCGTTCATGTGCCGACCATACGACGCGACGGCCGTTTGATTAAGGCTTTGGCCGCCGCGTTTTACATATGACGGGACAACACTGGTCGATCAGCGGTAATAGTCGGGATAGTCGGTGTCGGCCGGTCGGCGGTGACCGCCGCGCGGCGACGCCTGCGACGACTGCGTCGGCGACGGGTCGGGTGTGACGGCACCGCCGGTGCCCGAGCCGTAGAGCTCGCCGTACGACGGCCAGCTTCCGCCGGTGTTCGGCCTCGGCTGCTGCGGCCACGGCGCGGAGGAGGTGTCCGGCGCGGAGTAGCGGTCGGCCTCGTAGGCGCCGTAGCCCAGTGCCGATCCGGAGGGCGAGTCGTCGACTCCCGGCGCCTGAGGCAGGTCGCGACCGGCGTTCGTGTCATACGCGGAGCCCGCGCGTGACGGGCCCATCGGCAGGCCGCCCGCGGGAGTGGGCCCGTTCGCCGAGTCGGAGTCGTCGATCGTCGCCCAGCCGGGGCGCACCTCGTAGGAAGGCGCGGACGGCGTCACCGGGGTGGGCGGCGCCGCGGTGTACGAGGTCTCGGGGGTGTAGGTGTCGCGGGTCGCGTACCCGTCGTAGGAGGGCAACTGGTAGTCGGACGCCTTCCACGTCTCCTTCGACGAACCGGCCGCCGGAGTGGCGGGGCCGTCGAGGATGTCGTAGGAGCCGGTGGCCGGGTAGGCGGGCTGCGCCGGCCAGGACTGGCCCGCGGGGGAGTCACCGGTCGCCGGGGTGGTGCCCAGGGGATCGTACGACCCCGGGGTGGGCAGGGAACCGGTGCCACGTGCGCCGCCGGTCGCGCGCGGTGCCTCGTACGAGCCGGTCGAGGAGCGCCCGGCGTCGAACGCGCCGCCGCGAGCGGCCTCCGTGGGCCCGGTGGCCGGGGAGTTGCCGGAACGGGGGTCGCCGGAACCCGGTCCGGTGAACAGGGGGCCACGGGACGCCGCGCCGTTGGAGAGCGGACCGCTGGACAGCGGGTCGTGCCCTAGGGAGCCGGTCGGATGGGGACCGCCGGGCAGCGGGCCGGTCGTCAGCGGGCCGCCGGACAGGGGGTCGGCCGTGGAACGGCCGGTGGCGGGGCGGCCGGCCGGGCCGGTGACGGCACTGCCCGCGGCGTCGGGTCGTCCCGCACCGGTGCGACCGGGCTCGGCGCGGCCCGCGGTGCCGCGTCTCGCGTCGGTGCGCCGGGGGTCGGCGCCGCGTCCGGGGGCGGTGCGCCCGGGGTCGCCGCCGGAGTCGGAGCGCCGCCTGGGCTTCGCCCGCGCGGAGTCGGCGATGCCGAGCGGGTCGGCGGGGTCGGGCCGCGAGGGACGGCGCGTGCGGGAGGACTGCTGCGACGTGCCGATCGCGCCCAGCACGTCGGCGGCGGACGCGGCCGGAGCGGGCGCCTGCGGGATCGGGGCGGAGAAGGTGGCGGTGCGCTCGGACGCGGCGGCGGAGGAGGTGTTCCGCGCGGGCTCCACCAGGTCGGCGAGGCCGGTCGGCCGGGTGGGAAGGGGCGCCTGGACGGTGGCCGCGTTCGCGTCGGCCTCCTGCCTGTCCTTCGGCGGGGTGGGCCTGGCGGACGGGGAGGCGGGGGCGGAAGGGGAGACGAGGTCGGGACGGCTCGCTCCGACGCGCGCCGCGATGGTGCCACCGAAAGCGCCGTCGTCGGCCCGGACACGGGTCCAGTAGTCGTCGTCGTAGTCGTCGGCGTCGCCCCACTCGTCGACGCCGCGGCGGCCGCGCGATGAGGCGGCCTGCTTGCCACGAGGAGCCGGACGGCCGCCGGGGCGCCCCGCGGGGCGGGACGCGGGCCTGCCGTTGCCCGGGCGCAGGCGGGCGGTCGCCCGCTCAGGCTCCTGGAAGGCGTCGAAGCCCTCGGGGAAGCTCTCGAAGAACGTCTCCTCGGCGGGACGCCCAGGACGTTTGGCGGTTGGATCGGTCGCCTGCTCGGCCATCTTGCGCAGTCGCTCGGGAGGCAGGTTGCTCTCCCGGCGGTTCATCGACCGCATGCCGAGTGCCACGACCACCAGGACGAGGAGCACGACGGCTACGAGGCCGAATATGACCGCGATCATTGCACCACCTTCATGGCCATGGCCTTCCAGTGGCGCTGGTGAGACCGCGCGGCCATCGACGCGATCTGCTCCCGTTGTCCACCTGCGCACAGGGATTGCATCTGATTCTGTCCGACCACTATGACCGTTGTCACACCCTACGAGAAGATCTGGTATCCATAACTACCTTCGGTGCTCAGCATGTCACTCGATGTGGGCCGCCGAGAGGCGGCCTCGGGCGATGGTGTGCTGGGCGATGCGCTCGAGGGTCTCGCGGAGGTTCGCACCCTCCTTGAGCTCGAGCTTCGAATCGAGCGCGTAGACACTGAAACGATAGGTGTCATCTGGACGGCATGGGGGTGAGTAGCCCACCCTGCCGCTGGAGGTCATGCCTTGCAGGGCGCCTCTGGGCACGCTGTTCTGCGCCAGCTCGGTGGTGAGCGGGTTGATGTCGAACAGCACCCAGTGCACTTCAGCCGCTCCCTGCGCGTTGTTGGCGTCGACCACCAAGGCGATCGACCTGGTCTGCTTCTGTGGCACACCCGACCACCGCAGCGGCGGGTTCCCGACCTTGCCCGTGCAGGTGTAGTCGGCCGGGAGGGGCGCCGCGTCGCGGAACCGCGGGCTGGAGACGCTGAGCCCGTCAAGCGAACGCTCGACCGGCGAACCCCCACCCACGATGCCACAGCCGGCGGCCGCCGTCGCGACGATCGCCGCGACCACGGCGATGCGTCCGCTGCGTCCCATGCGCCCATCGCGCACGGAGTTTCTCGGCTGCCCCATGCCCGCTGATGCTACGCGGATCCGAAGGGTGCGCTGACCCCATCGACCGAATGCGCGGCGGCGTGAAGCGCTCGAATCAGCCACAATCAAGGCATGGACGGGGCGAAGTCGGACACGCACATGACGTTCCGCGTGCTCGGCCCGCTGGAGGTCGATCGTGACGGCGGCCGCATCGACATCGGTGGCCGGCGGCTGCGGACGCTCCTCGCGTTGCTGCTGCTCAGTCCCGGACAAACGGTGCCCTTTCCCATATTGGTCTCGGGGGTGTGGGACGGCGATCCACCCAGCGCGGTCGGCAACGCGCTGCAGGCCCTGGTCTCCCGTCTGCGGGCGTCTTTAGGCCGAGATCTGGTGGCCGCCGAGACGTCAGGTTACCGGTTGGTTATATCTCTGGATCGAGTTGATTCCTACTGTTTCGTCCGTCTTGTCACTGAGGGGCGTGCGGCGCTCACCCGTGGTGACGCCGCCGAGGCCAGACGGGTTCTCACGGACGCGCTGGCCCTCTGGCGAGGGCCGGCACTCGCCGATCTGGCCGGGGTCGAGGCCGCGGACGCGGAGATCGCCCGGCTCGAAGGGCTCCGCCTGGCCGCCATAGAGGACCGGATCGACGCCGGGCTGTCGCTCGGGGCCTACGCCGAGGTGGCCGGTGAGCTCTCCCCGCTGATCGCCGCCCATCCCCTCAGGGAGCGGCTGCGCGGGCAGCTCATGCGGGCGCTGTACGGCTCGGGGCGTCAGGTCGAGGCGCTCGCCGCCTACGAGGCGGCACGTACCGACTTCGCCGAGCGGCTCGGCACCGACCCCTCACCCGAACTCGCCACCCTCCACCTCTCCATCCTGCGCGGAGCCCCCCTTCCCACCACCACCCCCGAACCATCCCCACCCACCCAAGCCGGCCCGCCCCCTGAGGCACACCAACGCGACCAGCGGCGACCGGAGGGGTCCGCGTCCGGGTTCGAGCGATCGCGGGGATCCGCGTCCGGTTACACAGAGGGGCCCGCGTCCGGTCTCACGGAGGGATCCGGGTCCGCGTCCGGTCTCACGGAGGGATCCGGGTCCGGGTCCGGGCGATCGGAGGGATCCGGGTGCGGGTCCGGGCGATCGGAGGGGTCCGCGTCCGGGCGGGGGAAGCCGGCGCCGGGGGTATACGTGCCGGGTGGGAAGAAGGGCAATCTGCGCGCGCGGCTGACCAGCTTCGTCGGGCGGGAGAAGGACGTGCGGCACACCGGTTCGATGCTGGCGAAACATCGCCTGGTCACGCTGCTCGGGCCAGGAGGCGCGGGCAAGACCAGGCTCGCCGTCGAATCCGGCGAGGCATTGGCCGACGAAACGCCCGATGGCGTCTGGATGGCCGAGCTGGCACCGGTCCGCGACCCCCAAGGCGTCCCGCAGGCGGTGCTCGCCGCACTGGGGCTGCGCGACACGCGCCGCGCACCCGTATGGCCGCCGGGCGCGGTCCCCCCGGAGTCGGTCGATCTGACCACCCGGCTCGTGGCCGGGCTCGGCTCGCGGCGGCAGCTGATCATCCTCGACAACTGCGAGCACGTGATCGACGCCGCCGCGCGGCTCGCCGACCGGATCCTGGCCGAGTGCCCGGGCGTACGCATCCTCGCCACCAGCCGTGAGCCCCTCGGCATCACCGGCGAGTTACTCTGGCCGGTCCAGCCGCTCGACCACGAGCACGCCCAGAACCTGTTCGCCGACCGCGCCGCCACGGCCCGCCCCGGCTACGTCGTGGACGGCGACGCGGTGGCGGTCGCCCGCATCTGCCGCGAGCTGGACGGCATGCCCCTCGCGATCGAACTGGCCGCCGCCCGCCTGCGCACGCTGTCCGCCGCGCAGATCGCCGACCGCCTCGACGACAGGTTCCGCCTGCTGACCGGCGGCAGCCGTACTGCGCTACCGCGCCACCAGACCCTGCGAGCGGTGGTGGAATGGAGCTGGGACCTGCTGGACGAGCGCGAACGGGTGCTCGCGCGCAGGCTCGCGGCCTTCGCCGGCGGATCGACGCTCGACGCGGTGGAGACGGTGTGCTCCGGCGAAGGGCTGCCACGGGAACAGGTGCTGGACGTCCTCGCCAGGCTCGTCGACAAATCCCTCGTCATCTGTGACAACGAGCGCTACCGGATGCTGGAGACCATCCGGGCGTACGCCATGGAACGGCTGCGCGAGTCGGGAGAGGAACGTCCCGTACGGCTCGCGCACGCACGGTTCTTCACAGGTCTCGCCGAGACGGCCGAACCGGAGCTCCGCCGGGCCGACCAGGTGAGGTGGCTCGCGACCTTGTCCGACGAGCACGACAATCTCACCGCCGCACTGCGCTGGGCCGCCGGTGCGCAGGACCACGATCTCGGGCTGCGCCTGGTCGGTGCGCTGGGGTGGTACTGGTTCCTCGCCGGCCGCCGCTCCGAGGGCGCCCAACGCGCCGCCGAAGTGATAGCCCTGGTAACCACCCCCAGGGCCCTCACCCCGCCCCCACCCTGCACTGTCGAAACCGCTGGGGGCGCCGGCACCTCCGTAGCTCCGGGGACGGCCATTTCGGGCACGGCCATTTCGGGCCGCGCGGTTCCCGGCGCCGGCTCGGCCGCACCCGGCGTCGCCGCCGGCGGTCCGATCGGTGGGTTCGCCGGTGGCATGGACGGCGATGCTCCTCTGGGCCATGCGGCCATGGCCGACATAGGCGCCGCCGACGGTGTCGAGCCCAGGATGCTGGCGCTCGCTCTTACGGTCTGCGGGATTCTCATGGCGGGCGGTACGAACCAGTGGCACGACTCCAAGGTGGTGCTGCTGAAAGGGGTCCGCCTGGCCCGGGCCTCGGTCCCGCGGCCATGGCCGGCGATGATCTCGCTCGCCGAGCCGGTGCTGGGCCTCTTCCAGGACCTCGCACCCGAGCCCGAGCACTTCGCGACCGAGCTTTTCGACGATCCCGATCCATGGGTGGTCGCCGCCGCCCACCTCATACGTGCGCACATCCACTACGACCGTGGGCAGATCGCCCAGGGCGAGGCCGACGTCCACAGGGCACTCGACCGCTTCAGGGCCGTGGGCGACCGGTGGGGTGTCGGCACCGCCATGGGCGCCCTCGCGGAGGTGAGCACGCTCCGCGGAGACGACGCCACGACGATCGCGGTCGTCAAGGAGGCCCTCGCGCTGGTCGACGAGATCGGTGCCGTGGAGGACACCCCGTACATGCGCACCCGCCTGGCCATGGCGTTGAACGCCTCCGGCGACCGGGCCGGCGCGCAAAGGGTGCTGGACCAGGCGCTGGACATCTGCCGGACCGCGGGCGACCGGATGGGGGAGTCCGGTGTGCACAGTGTGCGCGGTGACCTCGCCCGCGAGGAGGGGAAGCACCGGCTCGCCAGACTGCACTACGAAGAGGCGATCCGCCTCGCCACGGACCCGGCGGTCTTCCCCGCGCATTTCCGCGCCCTGCTGCTCTCCTCTCTCGGACTGCTCGAAGAGCAGGCAGGCGACCTGCGAGCGGCGCGGCGCTCGCACGCCGAGGCACTGCGGCTGGCGCTGGACGCCCATGACGGCGCCGCCTTCGGTCTCATGCTCATCGCACTGGCCGGCCTGGTCGTGTGCGAAGGGGACGCCGCGAAGGCGGCGACCCTGCTGGGGGCGGCGGCCCGCCTCCGCGGCATCGACGACGTCATCGGCTACGACCACGTACGGATCACTGAAATGACAACGGCCGCGCTCGGCCCGGAGGAGTACCACCGGTGCTTCGAGCGCGGCCGATCCATGTCGCGCGAGGAGATCGACTCCCTTGCGGAGAAGTACCTCGCGGAGCGGTAGCCCCCTCGCCTGGTCAGCCGCGTGAGCGGTAGCCCCCTCGCCTGGTCAGCCGCGTGAGCGGAAGGCACGCAGGGACAGGGGCGCGAAGACCAGCGCGATGGCGACGGCCCAGATCAGCGAGATCGTGGCGTGGGACGCGACCGGGCCCCCGCTGAGCAGGCCGCGGACCGCGTCGGCCAGGTGGGTCACCGGGTTGACCTCCACCCATCTCTGCAGCCACTCGGGCAGCGTCTTGGTGGGGACGAAGGCGTTGGAGGTGAAGGTGAGCGGCATCATCACCGAGAACGCGATGATCTGCACCTTCTCCGGCTCGGACGCCGTGAGGCCGATGAGGACGGACAGCCATGACATCGCCAGGGCGAACCCCAGGAGCAGCGCGAGCGCGCCGACAACTCCGGCCACGCCGGTGTGGATGCGGAACCCGAGCACGGCGCCGAGCCCGACGAACAGGGCGAAAGCCCACACCTGCTTAAGCGTGTCGGCGACGATGCGCCCGGCGAGCGGCGCGGATCGGGCGATGGGCAGGCTGCGCAGCCGGTCGAACACACCCTTGGTGATGTCGGTGCTGAGGCCGATCGCCGTCGTCAGCGTGGCGAACAGCATGTTCTGCACGACGAGACCCGGCAGCGAGAACTGCAGGTATTCGCTGGTCGAACCGGAGATGGCGCCACCGAACACGTAGGTGAACAGCAGCAGGAACATGATCGGCTGAACCGACAGGTCGAGCAGTTCCATCGGGTTGTGCTTGATCTGCACCAGACTCCGCCAGGCGAGCGTCATGGTGTGCCGCAGGGCGGTGGCCGGGCCGATGCGACCCGGGATGACGGCCGCGGGCGCGGCCCCGGTCAGGGTGGTCACGCGGGCACCTCTTCCTTGACGGCTTCCACAGCCGGTTCATCCTCGGCGCGGTGGCCGGTGAGGGCCAGGAACACCTCGTCGAGACTGGACTTGCGCAAGCTCAGCTCGGCCGCGACGACGCCCAGGTCGTCGAGACGGCGCACGATGGCGGGGACGACCGTGAGGTCCTTGACGTTCACCGTGGCCTGCCCGCCTGTCAGGTCGGGCCGGTCGCCGATGATGTCGGCCATCACGTCGGCGACGATGTCGAGGTGGCCCCCGTTGACCGGCCTGACCTGCAGCACCTGGGCACCCGTGGTGGCCTTCAGCTCATCGGACGTGCCCGAGGCGATGACACGGCCGTGGTCGAACACCACGATGTCGTCGGCCAGCTCGTCGGCCTCCTGGAGATACTGCGTGGTGAGCAGCACGGTCACGCCGTCGGCCATCAGACCACGCACGACATCCCACAGATCGGTGCGGCTGCGCGGGTCGAGGCCCGTGGTGGGCTCGTCGAGGAACAGGACCTGGGGCCGCCCGACCAGGCTCGCCGCGAGGTCGAGCCGGCGGCGCATGCCACCGGAATAGGTCTTGGCGGCCCTGCCCCCCGCATCACTGAGGTCGAAACGCGACAGCAGCTCGCCGGCCCGTCCCTTGGACTGCGCACGGGTGAGGCCGAGCAGCCGCCCGATCATCACGAGGTTCTCAACGCCGGTCAGCGTCTCGTCGACTGCGGCGTACTGCCCCGTGAGGCCGATCAGGGAGCGAACCTTGTGCGCCTCCTTGGTGACGTCGAACCCGCCCACGGTGGCATGGCCCGCGTCGGGCCGCAGAAGGGTCGCGAGGATCCGCACGGCGGTGGTCTTCCCCGCGCCGTTCGGCCCAAGAACTCCGAGCAGCCGGCCCTCCGGGACAACAAGGTCCACACCGTCCAATGCCCGCGTCTCGCCATAGTGCTTCACCAGACCTTCCGCCTGGACCGCATATCGCATGACTTCAACTCCTTCAGTGGGTGTGCTGATGGTCACGCGCGGCTCGCGGTCCGGGTGACTGAGCCCAAGTCTCCTCCATGACACTGACATTTCTCTGACCCACCATCGCCGGCGGCCGACGGCGGCTGACAAATCGCTGACAGGGACGGAACCCGAGGTGAACTGCGGATCCCGAAGCGGACCGCGGATCAAGCTGGACTGTGGATCCCGATGCGGATCGCGGGTCCAGCAGTTGGACTGTGGATCCCGATGCGGAGTGCGGATCAAGCTGGACTACGCATTTCGATGTGGACCGCGGATCCTGAGCTGGATCGCGTATCTCGATGCGGACTGTGAAGCGGCACACGGAGGGAGCAGCGGCGGTGATCTCGGAAAGCCGCGTCGGGCCGGCTCCGGATGAAGTGTTCTCGGCTCGTCATGCGGGGACGGGCTCGGTGCCGCCGAACGCGGCGATCTAGTTAGTCTGATGAGGTGACAGCTCCCCTGCGTGACCCCGCTCATCGGGTATCGCGCCGCGCGATCACACTGTGGCTGCTGGAAGCACTGTTCGGTTTCCTGCTGCTCGTCGGGGGGTCGGCACTGGCGGCGTCCTGGATCGCCGGCGCCGGCTGGTCGTGGGTGCCGTCGTGGATTTCCGAGCGCATCTGGTGGTTGCCGGTGGCGATAGCCGTCGTGGAGCTTCCGTTCGTCGTCATCGAGCCGCTGTGGCGCTATGCCGTCCATCGCTGGGAGCTGTCCGGTGACGTCGTCTACGCGCGATCGGGATGGTTCAGCCGGCAATGGGTCTTCGTCCCGGTCAGCCGCATCCAGACGGTCGACAAGGACCAGGGCTGGCTCGAGCGGCTGCTGGGCCTCGCCACCGTCGAGATCCGCACGGCCTCGTACGCCGGCTCCTCGTCGATCAAGGGCCTCGACGTCGGCGTGGCCGCCCGTCTGGCGGAAGACCTCGCCCACCGCGCCCACGAACTAAGAGACGACGCGACATGACCACAGCCCCCGGCACCGCCCACCTCGTTCCTGATCAGCGGGACGACCCGATGGCCGCGGACTCTGGCGCGGCCCGCCTGACTTGTGGACAAAAGGGCGGTCAGGTGATCGCGGACTTCGGCGCCGCCTACCTCGTTCGTGATCAAAGGGGCGACCACATGACCGAGGACCCAGGTTCCACCCGTCGCGCTCCTGTACATAAGGACGATGTGGCATGACCGAGGATCCTGGCGTTCCCGGCAGGGCGGAGCCATCTGGGCCGTCCAGCGGGCACGACGCCGCTGGACCCCCACAGACCGGTCCTGGGCCGCGCCCGGACGCTGGGCCGGACGCGTGGACGGCCGGTGGCGTGCCTCCTCAGTCCCGTGAGCCGGGACAGCCCGGGTTCCTGGACGGGCGTACGCCGGAACGGCCGCCCGGGGAGCAGGACAGGTGGGCGACGGGCGTCGCGCCGTCACGGCTCAGCCCGCTGGTGGTGCTGATCGATCCCGTGCGGATGCTGCCCTCGCTGTTCCTGCCCTTGGCCGGTGTGCTCTTCGTGGGCGGGTTCTCGCCGTCGTCGTTCGTCTGGGCGATGCTCGCGATCGTGGGTTCGATCGGGTACGCCGCCGTGCGCTGGGCCACCTTCACCTACCAGATCGCCGGTGACCGGCTTGAGCTGACGCGGTCGCTGATCAGCCGCTCGGTCAGGACCATTCCCCTCGAACGCATCCGGGGTGTCGACGTGACGACGCCGCCCCTCCACCGTCTTTTCGGCCTCGCCGTCGTACGCGTCGACACGGGAGCCGGGGGCGGTGAGAAGCAGGAGGGAGAGCTTGACGGCGTTCCCCTTCCCGAGGCGGAGCGGCTGCGCGAGGTCCTGTTGCGGCGCGCCCGGGACGTCCGGCCCGGCCTCGGCCACGCCGCGAGGGCGGGGGCGGAGTCCGGTGCCGCCGCCGGACCCGTCGCAGGCCGCGCCCCGGCCACCGCCGTGGAGGACCGGGTCTACGTGCGAGTGCCCTGGAAGTGGCTGATGTACGGGCCGCTGTCCGGAGCGTTCCTGCTCACTCCCTTCGTGCTGGTGAGTGGTGCGATCGGCCTGGCCTTCCAGTGGGGAAGCGGGTTGGGCCTCAGCGAGCGCGTGGCCATCACCGTGGGCGAGTGGCTGTGGCACCGGCCGATCCTGCTGATCGTCGTCGGCGTCATCCTGGTGCTGACCATGCCGGTGGCAGGCGCCGTCATGTACGCCATCTTCAACTGGAACTTCACGCTCCGCCGCCGCGACTCCTCCCTCGTCGCCGAGCGGGGGCTGGTCACACGGCGCAGCGTGTCACTGGAGCACCGCAGGATCCGGGGCTACGAGATCGCCGACGGTGTACTGGAGCGGCGGGCGAAGGTCGTGCGGTTGTGGGCGATCGTCACAGGCCTCGGTGATTCACGCACGAGAGGGCAGTTGCTGCCCGTCGCCCCGCGAGCATTCGCGATGAAGCTGGCGGCCGAGGTGATCGGGCCGTTCGAGAACCGGCTGCGGCCTCATCCGGTCCAGGCCCGGCGAAGGCGCCTTTTCCGGGCCGTCGCTCCGGGTGCCGCTGTGGCCGTCGCGGCCTTCCTGCTCGGCTGGGCCTGGATCGGCACGCTCGCGCTGATCGTGGCGGCCCTGGGCGTTCCGCTGGGGCTGGACCGCTACCGGTCGCTCGGCCATTCGTACGACGGTGTGCGGCTGTCGGTCCGTTCGGGGTCGCTGCCCCGGACACAGGCGGTGGTGGAGCGCCGGGCCGTGGTCGGCTGGACGATTCGCCAGACCTGGTTCCAACGCCGCTCGGGAGTGCTCAGCGTGATCGCGGGCGTCGGCGCGGGCAGCGGCGGCTACGCCGCCATCGACACGGGCGAGGACCAGGGCGTCCACTTCGCCGCCGAAGTAACCCCCGAATGGATCACCCCCTTCACCACCAAGTCCCCCTAACCCACACCCCCGTACGAACCCCGACGCCACCCCCTCCCCGACCCGTGGACGCCGTGCCAAGTCCTGTCTCGCGATCTTGTAGCGGGTGGGGGAGTGGCGTCCGCTGCGGTTACCGCTTCCGTCGGTGTGGTGTGTTTGGATTCGGCGCCGGGGCGGTGGGGAGTGGGGCGGTGAAGCTCCAGGAATGCCCGGAGCTCAGGGGACGGGGCTCAGTCCTGGCGGCGGGCTCCGAACATGATTTCGTCCCAGGTCGGGACCGAGGCGCGGCGGCCCCGGCCTCCCTTGCGCGCGGGCCGGGCGGGCTTCGCCTGCGGAGGAATGGCCGGCTCGGCGACCTTCGCCTCCTTCTCCGGCTTTTCTGGCTGGTCGACCTTGTCCGGCTCGGCAGCCGTGACGGCCCGTTCGGGCTTCTCGCCGCTTGTACGGGCGGCGGGCACGGCGACGGGTGCCTCTTCGGCCTCCTCCGCCTTCTTGGCTGCCGCTTGACCCTTCTTGACAGGCTGCCCGGCGGGCCGGGCCGTGGGGGCCGCCGGTCGTGCCGGCTTCGCCTGGGGAGGCTTGGCCACGGCCTGACCGGTACGGGTCTCCTCGGACACCGGAGCCTGCGCGGCCCGCGCCTCGGGCCTTGTGGCCTGAGGCTGGTCGGCCTGGGCTTCGGGTCGGGTGGGCTGAGGCTGGGTGGTCCGGGCCTCGGGCGTTGTTCCCTGAGGCTGGGTGGTCTGGGCTTCGGGTCGGGTGGGCTGAGGCTGTCCGGCCTGTGTCTGCGACGCGGCCGCTACCTGAGGCTTCGGCTCGGCCGCCGGTGCGGATGTGACCCGGGCGGCAGGAGCGGACGCACCGTCGCTCGCCGGAGTGGACACGCCGTCATGCGCCGGAGTGGACACACCATGGCTCGCTGTGGCGGGCATACCGTCGCTCGTCGGGACGGGTATGCCGTTGTTCGCCGGGGCGGGCGCACTCTCGTTCGCCGGGGCGGGCGGGCCGTCGCTGGTCGCGGCGGGCGCGGTGGCGCGTACCGGAGTGGCGGTGGCGTCGTCGGACGGGGCGGACGCGGCGTTCCTGGCTGGGGAAGTGGCGTCGCCCTGAGGGTCGGTTTCGAGGGCCTTGGTGACATCGGTGCGGGGCGCAGACGCGGGTGAAGCGGGCATCGCCTCGGGCCCTGCCGCCGCAGCTCGCGCCACCTCGTAGTCGGTGTCGGCTCCGGAAGCCGTCGCAGCCTCGGAACCGGCCTCGGTCGTCATCTGGCTCGTGGCCGCCTGGAGAGGCGCCTCGGCGTTGTGAGCCGACGTGTCAGACGCGGCCACCTGCGGGCGTTCGGCGCTCTCGGACGTGGCGGCTTCCGGATGGGCGGTGGACTGGCGTGCCTCCCGCGTGGGGGCAGGGGCGTCCGGCGCCGCGGGCGCGCGGTCGAACTCGGGCTCGGCCGACTGACGGGGAGCGGCAGCGGAAGCAGGAGCGTCGTAGGCCGCCGCGGGCCCGGAAGTGCCGTGGGCCTGCGTAGTAGTGCCGTGGACCTGCTCGCGAGCAACCTGGGACTGCTCGGGAGAGTGGTGACGCTGCTCGGAGATGTGGTGGGCCTGCTCGGGAGCATTGTGGGTCTGCTCGGAGATGTGGTGGCCCTGCTCGGGAGCATTCTGGGCCTGCTCGGGAGCATTGTGGGTCTGCTCGGAGAAATGCTCGTCCCGCTGATGGGGAGCAGGGGCCTGGGTGGCCGCCGGCTCGGGGGCGTGGCGTGCCGGTTGGTCGGCGGTGTGGCGTGCCGGTGGTTCGGGAGCGGGGTGGCCGGCCGGTTGGAAGGTGGGCTGGGGGGCGCGCTCGTAGGTCTGGTGCACGGCGGGCTCGAACGTCGGCCGAGGGCCACGCTCCGGCGCGGGCCTGGCGGCAGTGCCAGATGAGTACTCCGCCGCCTGCCGACCGGCCGGTGCGGAGTCACCGGCCTGCCTGTGCTGGGGACTTGAGTCACCGGCCTGCCTGTGCTGCGCGACGGAGTCCGCTACGTGCCTGTGCGGCGCGACGGAGTCCGCTACCTGCCCGTGGTGTGTAGTGGGGTCGGCGAGGTGCCGGGGGGTGGGGTCGGGGCCGCGTAGGGGCGTGGGGTCCTGGCGGAAGGCGGCGGGTTCGGCGGGCTCGGGCAGGTCGCGGGGGTCCGGGCGGTCAGGCCGCGCGGGCTCGTGATGGCTTCGCCCGACGGGCTCGTGATGGCTTCGCGCGACGGGCTCGTGCCGTGCGACTCCGGGCAGGGTCGTGGGCGCCTCGACGGGGATCGCCGGGACAGGGGCGAGCTTGGCGGCGAGCCGGGGCACGAACGGCGTGACCGTGGCGTCGTCGTCCGGCTCGACGTACTCGGCCGCCGAGAGGCGCAGCGCCTCGTCGTCGTACGGGGTGACGTGGCGGCGCCTGAGGTCGAACAGCCATTCGGCGTGGCGCGTGTGACCGTTCCACACGAAGCCCAGCTTGATGCGCCACAAGCCGTCGTCGCGCTTGCAGGAGTCCCAGTCGATCTCGTCGCTGGGGACGCCCCGGCGGCTCAGCCGCTCGGTGACCAGCTCGCCGAGGGTGGGCCCCGGGGTGGACTCGCCGGGCAGGCGCACGGCGACACGCTGCGCCTGTTGCGCGGTGTACTCGCGTTCCTGCAGCACGGGTCCCTCGAACCAGCGGACACGCTCGACCGGGATACCCGCGGTGGCGGCGATCTCCTCCGCGGTCTCCCCGGCACGTATGCGGGCCTGGATCTCCTTGGGGCGCAACGGACTCTCCACTTCGATCTCGTACTGACCGAGACGGGAGAAGTTGCCGCGGACCGCCGCTCGGAGCCGTTCGTCGACGGGAAGCGTGAACCGTGTACCCCGGCCGGCCGTAGCCAGCACAAGGTATGTTCCGTCCTCGCTCACCGCGACGAGTCGGAGCTCCTGCATGCGAGTCCCTTCGTCGTCGTGCTCAATCTTCCCCCGGACCCTTGAGTCTCTCGCGTGAGCCGGTTACCTGCCAGCACCGTACCCGGCATGTCCGAACATCGCCTTCCTGGGAGGCGTGGGAAGCGATGAGAGGCGGTTATATATGTCGCTTTCACCCTATCTATCGGCTGCTCCATATGCAGCAAACGGGTTAGGCGTCCTGGACGGATTCTCGCGAATCACGCCCGCCGCCGCCCTCCACTTCACCCAAGAGGCCTGAGAAAGGCTCGGACCTCGGATGATTACCCCACGCCGCGCCGCTTATCCCGATGTCAGGGCACGAATCCCGGGGTGTTCCAGCACAGGGCGCGAAGGACCGTCCGGCCCCCCGCGACCGTGAAGACGCGGTGGCACAGGCGCCGGTGCGCTCCCCGGCGGATCCGTAGGGCGACGGCCGTGTAACGGGTGGCGACCGGGATGGGCCGGCGGGATCCGGGCGGCAAAAGAAATCGGTATGGATTCGAAGGCGTCCTGATGGACGGGGAAGCGAGGCCCGGCAGGTCCGGCGGGGTGGGCGGCGGAGGTGAGGCCGGGCCGCGCCCAATTTCCGCCACCCCCAAGCCGGAGGAAAAGGAAAAAGATGTTCATCTCCCGGCATCCCGGATAGAGGTGATGCGGTGGTACCCCGATCCGGCCATGGATGGGGTGCCTCTCGATGTGCCGGACGACCGCCACTGCGAGAAGGGACTGATCTCAGGTATGGGCGGCAAGGAAGGATTGGACCTCAGCGCTCCGCAGATCGCGGGCAGCGCTCTGGCGGCGGCCACGGCGGCCGTCGCGGCGTCGTTCCTCGGAGTCACCGGCACGGTCATCGGGGCCGCGGCGGCGAGCGCGGCCACCACGGTGGGCAACGCCGTCTACACGCACTATCTGAAGCGGACCCGCGACCGGCTCAAGGAGGCCCACGGTCTGATCACCGGGCAGCGGGAACGGGAGGCGCTGGAGGAGGAGACGGCCGCCGCCCATCCAGGTGAGGAGGGGCTGGCCACGGCGGTGCACGCCACCATACGGGACCACGGTCCCGCGGACCTGCCGCCCACCGTCACCGACGCCACTCCGCTGCATCCCGAGACGGCCGAGACGCCGCCGTTAAGGCGGGAGGGCGCGCCCAGACCGCTCTGGGTGACGTTGATCGTCGCCACGGTGGCCACCTTCGCGCTGAGCATGGGCGGCATCCTGGCGTTCGAACTGCTCAGCGGCAAGCCCCTGGCCGCCACCGTCCACGGTCAGGAGGGTTCGGGCACCAGTTTGGGCGGGAAGGTCGACGAGCCTGCGCCCCCCACGCCCGTACCGTCCACCCCGGCGGGCGACTCCAGCCCTCGCCCCAAGGGATCGGCGAGCCCGTCCCAGCAGGTCCAGCCCACCCCGGCGAACTCCGAGGAGCCGGCCGCTCCGTCGGCGACGCCGGCACCGCAGAGCTCGGGCGACGCCAGCGTGGCGCCGACCGCGGACACGGGCACCCAGAACCCGGGTGACGGACAGAGCGGCACCTCAGGCGAATAAGGGGTACGCGGCCGGTCAGCCCAGCACGACGTCCAGGTGGTCGTTGGAGAAGAGGCGCTGCGGGTCGAGCTTGTCCCGCAGCGCCACGAAGTCACCGAAGCGGGGATAGACGGTGGACAGGTAGGCGGCGTCGCGGGTGTGGAGCTTTCCCCAGTGGGGCCGCCCGGAGAGCCGGGTCATGATCTCCTCGACCCCTTCGAAGTAGGCAGGGTGGGGGGTCGGCCGGTAGATGTGGCAGGCGATGTACGCCGACTCCCTGCCGTAGGCGGTGGACAGCCACGCGTCGCTCGCCGGGGTGACCCGCACCTCGATGGGGAAGGTGATCCGCCAGTCCCGCAGGTCCAGCAGGTCGCGTGTCTCGCGCAGGGCCTGCCCGAGGCGCTCGCGCGGGACGGCGTACTCCATCTCCAGGAAGCGCACCTTCCGCACGCTGGTGAAGACCTTGTACGCCTTGTCGGTGTACTCGGAGGAGGTCAGCGCGCTCGCGGAGATCCCGTTCAGGGTGGGGATGGCCTGGGGGAACCGCCGGCCGACCGCGCAGAGGGCGCCGAAGAGGGTGTTCTCCAGCAAGACGTTGTCGAGCCAGTGCCTGAAGGCGCTCGGCGGCGCGGCCGGGCCGGTCGACCGGTTGTTGCGCTTGGTCAGGCAGGTGTCGGTGTGCGGCAGCCAGAAGAAGTCCAGGTGCTCGTTCTGGCCGGTGATCTCGTCCAGCGAGGTGAGGATCTCGCTGAAGGGCATCGGCCGCCTGACGTTGCGCAGCAGGAACGCCGGCTCGACCCTGAAGGTCACCGCCGTCAGGATCCCGAGCGCGCCGAGGCCGACGCGGGCGGCGTCGAACAGCTCGCCCTCCGACACCGTGGTGATCGACCCGTCGGCCAGGACCATCTCCAGCTCGGTGACCTGGTCGGCGAGCCCGCCGATCTCCCTGCCGGTGCCGTGGGTGCCGGTCTGGATGGCACCCGCCACGGTCTGCTCGGTGATGTCGCCCATGTTGGCGAGCGCGAGGCCGCGCCGGTCCAGCTCCTGGTTGAGCACGCGCAGCGGGGTGCCGGCCGCCACCCGTACCCGCCCGTCACCGGCCTCCTGGACGCCCGTCAGCGCGTACGGCCGCAGCAGGATGCCGTCGGTGAGCGCCACGCCGGTGAACGAGTGGCCGGTGCCCGCCATGCGGACCCGCAGCCCTCGCGCGGCGGCGTCCCGTACCGCTTGCGCCACATCGGCGGCCGAGGCGGGGACGCGGACCTCGGCAGGGGTGATGGACTGGTTTCCCGCCCAGTTCCGGAAGACGGCGCTCATGTCCGAGCACGATAATCACCAACCAGGCGGATTGGCCATACATGAACAAAGCTCATGATGGCCACGGCGCGGGAGGCCTCACGTCGCCGCGGAGTGGGCCCCGGGCGCGTCGGTCTCAGGGGTACGGAGCCAGGTGCTGCCGCCGACGCCGATCGCCACGGCCAGCAGCGCGGAGACGATCGAGAAGGCGTACGCGTTGGACGCGCCGAACGAGTCGGTCAGCCGCCCTCCGGCCCACGCGCCGAGCGCCACGCCGAACCCGACGGCGGTGGAGATCCATGACATTCCCTCGGTCATCAGGTGCGCGGGGACAAGCCGTTCGATGAGCGCGTAGCCGGTGATGATGGTCGGCGAGATCGCCAGACCGGCGAAGAACAGGCCGACCGCCATGACCTTGGTGTCCGCGATGACCAGGATCGGGGTCAGCCCGATGGCGAACACCCCCAGGCCGCGGACGAATCGGTGGCGCAGCGAGATCCGCCACTGCCGCAGTCCGTACCAGAGCCCGGAGACCATGCTGCCGCCGGCGAAGGCCCCGAGCAGCAGGCCCGACGCGGCCTTGGCGCCGTTGTCCTCGGCGAAGGCCACCGTGATCAGGTCGACGGAGCCGAACACCGCGCCCATCGCCAGGAACACGCAGGACAGCAGCGCGACCCCTGGGATCATGATCGGGCTTCCCGCCTCCGCCATGGCCGGCCGCGCGGGGGGCTCGGTCCTGCGCTGCAAGGCGAAGGCCACGGTTCCGATCACCGTGCAGACGAGCGCGACGATCAGGCCGGCGTAGAGGTTCACCATGGTCGTGAGGCCGGTGACCAGGGCCGGCCCGGCGACGAAGATGACCTCGTCGGCCACGGACTCGAAGGAGAAGGCCGTGTGGAGCTGGGCCGAGCCGCCGAGCAGGTGCGACCAGCGGGCCCGGACCATCGAGCCGAGCGAGGTGGCGGCCCCGCCGACGACCACGCCCGAGGCGAACAGGGTCCAGATCGGCGCCTCGTACTCGGCGAACAGCATCATCGCGATCAGCGCGGCACCGTGCAGGAAGACCAGCGGAACCAGTACTCTGGCCTGACCGAACCTGTCCACCAGCCGTCCGGACAGCGGGGCCGCGACGGCGAAGGCGATGGCGACGGTCGCCGAGATCGCTCCCGCGGTCGCGTACGAGCCGGTAAGGGTTGAGATGAGCAGAACGATGCCGATGCCCAGCATCGACATCGGCATACGCCCGACGAATCCCGCGATGACGAAGCCTTTGGTGCCGGGCATGCTGAAGAGCCCTCTATACGGCCCGACCACGATCTCGCCCCTTTCGCGCACCCCCGGTACGCGTCGAACAGTCCCTTTTCACCCTGGCGCACCTCTCGCTGGGGCGGCAAGTGATATCCGGGCAACGTACACGAATCAGGATTCCTGGGTCTAACGTGGGTCAAGTGTCCCATCGTCCGCGGCTCGTGCCGACACGTGCCGTCATGACGGGGCTCGCTCTCCTCATCGTCCTCGGCGCCGCCGCCGGCGGTGCGTTCCTGGTCACCCGCGACCCGGCGGGCGCACGGTCCGGCGCGGTGCGCACCCCCCTGGCGAACGTCCGTGACCTGACCGCGCCGGTGTCCCCGCTCCCGGCTCCGTCCGACTCCGCTTCCCCGCCCTCGTCGCCTTTCCCGTCCGGGTCGGGCGCTCCGGCGACGGTGCCGTCCAAGGCGCCCACCGCGGGCCCTTCCCCCTCGGCGAGCACCCCGGCGTCCCCCGAGGGACGCCCGCCGAGGACCACCCCGCCCAGGTTGATCGCCATCGCCCGCAGGCCGATCGGCCCTGCGACGCTGCGCAGGATCACCACGCTGGAGAACGTGACCAAGGTCACCGTGGCCGATGGGGGAGCGGTCCGGTTCTCGGCGGCCACGCTGAACCTGCTCGCGGTCGACCCGGCGGAGTTCCGCCCGTGGGCGCCCAAGGCCGTGGCCGCGGAGCCGGAAGTGTGGAACGCGCTGGCGCGCGGGGAGTTCATCGCGGAGTCCAAGACCGCCGGGCGGTACATGCTGAAACTGGGCGGCGAGTACCCGGCGGGAACCGGCTCCAGGCTCCGGGTCGCCGCGTCCGCGCCGTTCGGCCTGCCGGGCGTCGACGGGCTGGTGACCAAGGAGGTCGGCCGTGGCCTCGGCCTGATCCCCGGCGTCGCCGTCCTGGTCCACACCCCGGCGGGCAAGGCGGCGGTCGTGAGCCCGCGGATCAAGCGGCTGCTGGGCCGGGGAGCGCAGATCGTGGTGATCGGCGCCAAACGGACGGTCAGGCCGCCGGTGCCGGTGGCCCGTCCGAGCGCGACGCGACCGGTCGCGGTCGGACGGCCCGGCTCCTCCCTGGTCGGGCGGCCAGCCAGCTTCCTCGACCTGTACAAGATCTCCGCGGGCGTCTGCCCCGGGCTCTCCTGGACCGTGCTGGCCGCGATCGGGCAGGTGGAGAGCGGCCACGGCCGCAACAACGGCCCCTCGTCGGCGGGCGCGCTCGGCCCGATGCAGTTCATGCCCGCCACGTGGAAGGCGTACGGGGTCGACGGCGACGGGGACGGCAAGGCGGACATCTGGAGCGCGTACGACGCGGTGCCCTCCGCCGCGCGTTACCTGTGCGCCAACGGCGCGGGCCTCGGGGGCGCCAAGCTCCGCTCGGCGGTCTACCGCTACAACCACTCCTGGGACTACGTCAACAAGGTGCTGGGCATCGCCGACGCCTACGCCCACGCCTACTCGTGAGCCGGCCGGCGCCCCGCGCCCTGCCGAAGACGTGACCTAGGACGCGCCGCGCGGCCGTGGCGCGGGGCAGCAGGTGGCGGCGCAGGGCAGCGGCTCAGGCTCCTCCAGCAGCTCGCGGACCATGGACACGAACCGCGGATGGGTGCCGGCCGTCGCCGCACGGGTGAGCCGCATGCCGAGATCGCGCGCGACGCCCGCGGCCTCGGTGTCGAGGTCGTAGACCACCTCCATGTGGTCGGAGACGAACCCGATGGGCACCAGGACCACGGCCTCGGTGCCCGCCGCGTGCAGTGTGGCCAGGTGGTCGCACACGTCGGGCTCCAGCCACGGCACCTGCGGCGGCCCGCTGCGGCTCTGCCAGACCAGGTCCCACGGCCGGTCGCCCGCGACCAGGGAGGCCGCGGCGCGCAACTGGGCCTCGTACGCCCCGCCGGACGGCCCCGAGGAGGCGGCCATGGAGACCGGGATGCTGTGGGCGGTGAACACGAGCCGGGCGTGGTCGCGGTCCTCCTCGGGGAGCCGGTCGAGCGCCTCGCGAGTGTGGTCGATCATGGCGGCGATGAAACCGGGATGGTCGAAGTAGTGGCGCAGCCGGACGATCTCGGGCGCGCCGGGAACCTTGGCCCTGGCCTGGGCGATGTCGTCGAGGTACTGCCGGCAGCTCGAATAGGAGCTGTAGGCCGCGGTGATGAACGCCGCCGCCCGCGTGACGCCGTCGGCGGCCATCTTCTGGAGCGTGTCGGCCAGGAAGGGATGCCAGTTGCGGTTGCCCCAGTAGATCGGCAGGTCGACCTCCGGCCGCAGGGCGGTGATCAGATCGCGGCACTGCTGGTTGATCGGGCTGACCCCGCCGACGCCCTGGTAGTGGGCCTCGACCTCCAGGAGGCGCTCGCGAGGCACCCCCCTGCCCCGGACGACGTTCTCCAGGAACGGCATCACGTCTTCGGGCTTCTCGGGGCCGCCGAAGGAGACGACCAGCAACGCGTCGTAACGTGCCATGCCACCCATCCAACCCCATCCGAGGGAGTGCGGGCCGCTAGGGGCCGGAGAGCCGCTGGATGTAGGTTCGGAGAAGTGAGCCTATTTAAGGACATTCGTGAATTTGTCGGCGTGCCGCGTCTGCTGTCGCTGCGGCTCTCTCCTGACGGATCCCGCCTGGTCTCCGTCGTCCAGTCGCTCAATCCCGACGGGAAGTCCTACGGCACCTCGATCTGGGATGTGCCCATCGAGCCCGGCGGCGAGCCGCACCGGCTGACCCGCTCGGCGAAGGGCGAGTCCGGCGTCGAGTTCGCCCCCAACGGGGACCTGTTGTTCGTGTCGCAACGGCCCGACCCCGCGGTGAAGGACCAGCCAGAGGACGAGATGCCGGGGCTGTGGACGCTTCCCGCCAGGGGCGGCGAGGCGTACAGGCTGGTGGACAGGCCGGGAGGCATCGGGGGGCTCCAGGTCGGCGGCGACACGGTCGTCTTCCACGCCGACGTGCTCGACGGTGAGGCCGCCACCGAGGCGGACCGGCGCAAGTCAAGGAAGGACGCCGGGATCAGCGCGATCCTGCACGAGGGCTACCCGATCCGCTTCTGGGACCGCGATCTCGGCCCTGGCCGGCCGCGGCTGTTCGCCGCCGGCCTTCCCGGCCTGACCGAGCCGCGCGACCTGACCCCCGATCCGGGAGGGGCTCTGGTGGAGGCGAGCTTCGGGGTGTCCCCCGACGGCTCCTCGGTCGCCAGCATGTGGGTGATGGAGCTGCCGGCCGGAGGCTCGCGATCCGAGCTTGTGGAGATCGACACCGCGACGGGCGAGCGCCGCGTGCTGGCCGCCTCCGACGAGCACGACTTCTCCGGGCCCGTCTCCTACTCGCCCGACGGGCGCCACATCGCCTGCTGGCGCGAGCGGCACGCCACCGAGGATCGGGCCGTCGAGTTCGCGCTGTGGATCGTCGACCTCGCCACCGGAGAGGGCGCGCCGCGCACCACCGATCTGGCGCCGTCGGCGACCGTGTGGGCCGCCGACTCGCAGTCCCTGTACGTGGCGGCCGACGACCACGGACGCCGTCCGATCTTCCGTGTGGGCCTCACGGGCGACCCGGAACGGCTCACGCCGGACGACGCCGCCTATCTCGAACCGTGCCCCTCGCCCGACGGCCGCTACCTGTACGCGCTGCGCAGCTCGGTCGCCGGCCCCGCCACCCCCGTTCGCATCACGCTCGACGGCGGGGAGGTCACCGAGCTGCCGTCGCCGGCACCGGCGGTGGGCATCCCGGGAACGCTGACCGAGGTGACCGCCGTCGCCGACGACGGCGTGGAGATCAGGGGCTGGCTCGCGCTCCCCCCGGGCGCCTCCGCGGACAATCCGGTGCCGCTGCTGCTGTGGATCCACGGCGGGCCCCTCGCGAGCTGGACCGACTGGTCGTGGCGGTGGAACCCCTGGATCATGGCCGAGCACGGCTACGCCGTCCTCATGCCCGACCCCTGCCTGTCCACCGGCTACGGCCAGGACATGATCCAGCGCGGCTGGGGCGTCTGGGGTCCCCGCACGCACGCCGACCTGATGGCGATCACCGACGCGGCCGTCGCCCGGCCCGACGTCGACGCCGAGCGCACCGCCGTCATGGGCGGCTCGTTCGGCGGGTACATGGCCAACTGGATGGCGGGCCACACCGACCGGTTCCGGGCGATCGTCACCCACGCGTCCCTGTGGAGCCTGGAGCAGTTCGCCGGGACGACGGACTCGGCGCACTACTGGCAGCGGGAGTTCGGCCCGCAAGGCTCCGACCGCTACCGCGTGCTGTCGCCGCACCACTGGCTGGAGGACATCAGCACACCGATGCTGGTCATCCACGGCGACAAGGACTACCGCGTGCCGATCGGCGAGGCGCTACGGCTCTGGTGGGACCTCCGCAGATCGTCCGTGGAGTCGAAGTTCCTGTACTTCCCGGACGAGAACCACTGGATACTCAAGCCGGGCAACGTGGTCGCCTGGTACGAGACCGTGCTCGCCTTCCTCGGCCAGCACGTGCTCGGCGAGGAATGGAAGCGCCCGGAGTCGGTGGCATGACCGACCTGCTCGATCTGGCCGTGAGCATCGCACGCGAGGCGGGGGACATGCTGCTGGCCGAGCGCCCCGCCCGGCCGGAGGTGGTCGAGACCAAGTCCAGCCGGACCGACGTGGTCACCGCGCTGGACCGGGCCTCGGAGGAGCTGATCAGGGCACGGGTCCAGGCCGCCAGGCCCGGCGACGCGTTCCTCGGGGAGGAGGGCGGCGAGACCGGACAGGGCCGCGTGCGCTGGATCGTCGACCCCGTGGACGGGACCGTCAACTTCATGTACGGCCTGCCCGACTGGGCGGTGAGCATCGCGGTCGAGGTCGACGGCGAGATCGTCGCCGGCGTGGTGAACGTGGTGCCGCGCGGCGAGTTGTTCGCCGCGGGCAAGGGCGGCGGCGCGGAGCTGTTCAGGCAGGGCCTTCCGGCGGAGCGGCTGAGCTGCACCACCGGGGTGCCGCTCTCGCAGGCCCTGATCGCCACCGGGTTCGGTTACCTGCCGGGACGGCGGGCCGTGCAGGCCGAGGTGCTCACGCACGTGCTGCCCAAAGTGCGCGACATCCGCAGGGGCGGGTCGTGCGCGGCCGATCTCTGCTCGGTGGCGGCGGGACGGGTGGACGGCTACTACGAGCGGGGTCCGCAGTACTGGGACTTCGCCGCGGGCGGCCTGATCGCCACCGAGGCGGGGGCGAGGATCGGCGGGCTGCGCGGCCGGCCGTACAACCCGGACCTGACGCTGTGCGCGGCGCCCGCCCTGTTCCAGGACCTCCACGACCTGCTGGTCCCCCTGGACCCGGAGCGTGACGCCTAGGACAGAGACGACGTAGGTACCCATCCGGAAGGATCGGATGGGTACCTACGTCGTCGAATGAGGCTGGTCAGGGCTGGATGGCGACGCCGTTGTCGACGGCGATCCGGCGCAGGTCCTCTATCTCCGCGGTGAGAGTGTCGGCGAGGAAGTCGTCGCCGCTGGTGCGCGCCTCCTGGAGGCCCTTGTAGGCCTGGTCGAGCCGGTGTTCGATCGTTGTGGTGAACTCGCCCATCTCACCTTCTTTCTCGAGGGGCGAAGGAGCAGTGGTGCCACGTACAGCCTGGGGAGAGCACAGAATCTTCCCCGGCCGTGGGAGTGGGTCTTGCGTGTCTACCCATCTGGTTGTCGCTCTTAAACCACGAAGGCCGTATGTCCGCGGTGTGCTTTATGTCACCCGTCCGCCGCACTGGCGGCGAGTGCTTACCATGCGCTTAAGCCAAATGTGGCAAGAATGAGCCTGCGAGCTGTGCTGCCCGGCCAGTGGCGACCAGGCGTCGCTTCGGGGCCGGGAAACGTGGCCGATCGCGCCGGATCGGGACTACAGGAGGTGCCAGGGGCCGTGCGGGTGCTTGTGGTGGAGGATGAGCGGGTGCTCGCGGACGCGATCGCGACAGGGCTGCGCCGCGAGGCGATGGCGGTGGACGTGGCCTACGACGGCGCGGGGGCCCTGGAGCGCACCGGATACATCGACTACGACGTGGTCGTGCTCGACCGTGACCTGCCGAAGATCCACGGCGACGAGGTGTGCCGCCGGCTGGTGGCGCAGCGTACGGCCACGCGCATCCTGATGCTGACCGCCTCGGGGGAGGTGGACGACAAGGTCGAGGGCCTGGAGCTGGGCGCCGACGACTACCTCGCCAAGCCGTTCGCGTTCATGGAGCTCGTGGCGCGCGTACGGGCGCTCGGGCGCAGGTCCGCCCCGGCGCTGCCGCCGGTGCTCGAGCGTTCCGGCATACGTCTCGACCCGGGCAAGCGCCTGGTGACCAGGGACGACGTCGAGGTCGCGCTCACCAAGAAGGAGTTCGCGGTGCTGGAGGAGCTGATGCGGGCCGAGGGCGCCGTGGTCAGCCAGGAAGATCTGCTGGACAAGGCGTGGGACGAGAACATCGATCCGTTCACCAACGTGGTGAGGGTCACCATGATGACCCTGCGCAAGAAGCTGGGCGAGCCGGCGGTGATCGAGACCGTGCCGGGAGTGGGATACAAGCTGTGAGCGAGGAACGCGATCCTGAGGCCGGGGGCGCCGCCGGGAGGCCGACCTTCTCCTCGCCCAAGCCGATGATCGTCCCCCCGGGCGCCGCGACCGGCGCGGGCAGGCCGGACGAGGGCGGCGATCAAGGAGATCCGGCCGATCCTGCGGGTCCTGCGGGTTCACGAGGCTCGGCCAGGTCCGCGACGGCCGGTGACACACGCGGTCCCATGCGGTCCGCCGGCACGAAGGCCTCCGCCGAGTTCGCGGGCTCGCGGGTCGGCGCCGTCGCGGCCGGATCGCCGGGAGGCGCCTGGAGGAGCGAGCAGCTCACCGTCGAGAGCCCGCGCAGGCTGTTCCGCCCGAAGACGCCGCCACCGCCGCCCAGCGGGCCTCCCGCGTGGGACGGCCCGCCGCCCGTCGCCCCCGCCCCGGTCGCCCACCACCTGCTGGCGCGGGTGCGTGAGATGTCCGGGCGGATGAGCATCCGGGTACGGCTGACGCTCACCTACGGCGCCCTGTTCTTCGCGGCCGGAGCGCTTCTGGTCTTCGTGATCTACTCCTTCGTCGGCAAGGCCGTCTACGACTCCTGGCCGCCGCTGCCGTTCCAGGTGCCCGACGACTTTCCCTCGGGCCTCACGACCATGATCAACGACAGGTGGGACTCGTTCCGGCACGACACCGTCATCGCGGCCCGGGCCCAGCTGCTGACGCGGTCGCTGCTGGCGCTGGGCGGGGTGGGCATCCTGGCTCTGCTCTTCGGGTACTTCGTCGCCGACCGGGCGCTGCGGCCGATCCAGAAGATGACCACCACGGCCCGGCGGCTGTCGGAGACCTCGCTCGCGCACGAGCGCATCGACCTGCAGGGCCCGGACGACGAGATCAAGGAGCTGGCCGACACCTTCGACGCCATGCTCACCCGGCTCAACCGCGCCTTCGACGCGCAGCGGCGTTTCGTGGACAACGCCTCCCACGAGTTGCGCACGCCGCTGGCGATCAACCGCACCGTGCTGGAGGTCGCGCTGGGCGACCCGCACGCCTCGGAGGACCTGAAGGTGCTGGGCCGCACACTGCTTGGGACCAACGCCAGGAACGAGCACCTGATCGAGGGCCTGCTGCTGCTGGCCCGCAGCGAGCGCGAGCTTGCGGTTCGCAAGCCCGTCGACCTGCGCGACGTCGGGCAGACGGTCGTGGAGCAGCACGCGTCCTTCGCCGAGAAGTCGGGGGTCGCCGTCCACACCGATCTTCGCCCCTCGCCCACGATGGGCGATCCGGTGCTGGTCGAGCGCCTCGTCGCCAACCTCGTGGAGAACGCGATCAAACACAATCTCCCCGAATCGGGAGAGGTCTGGCTCAGAACGGGAATGGTGGACGGCACTCCCGTTGTTCAGGTGGCCAACACCGGGCCGCACGTTCCCGCGTACGAGGTGGACGACCTGTTCGAGCCGTTCAGGCGCCTCAACTCCGACCGCGTGGAATCGGCTCGCGGTGCGGGGCTCGGGTTGTCCATCGTGCGTGCGGTGGTCCGTGCCCATCAGGGGATCGTGAAGGCGGTGCCACGGGAAGGCGGGGGGCTTGTGATGACGGTGAGACTTCCGGCGGGTTGATACGGCGGGGGGCGTCTCGTTCACGCCAGACATGTGGTTGGATGTGCCGTCGAACACGATGGGTCCTGTCGCCAATGCTTAGGTTTTCGCCATATTTGGCTAACCGGGCGGCGAAGGCGGCAAGGCCCTCACGTGTTAGGAGGTTCGTTCACCGTTCCCACGGGGTACCGATTGCAAAATTCCCCGAGAGATACGGGCACAAGATGGACCGCCCAGACGTTACAGACGCGCGACGCGCGACGCGCAAGCAATAGACGAGGGGGATGAATACGCAAATGGCCACCGATTACGACAGCCCGCGCAAGACCGACGACGACCTGAGTGAAGACAGCCTTCAGGAGCTTCAGGCCCGGCGGACCGACAAGTCCTCTGGGAGCATAGACATCGACGAGACCGATCTCGCCGAGTCGCTTGAGCTTCCTGGTGCGGATCTGTCGAACGAGGAGCTTTCGCTCCGGGTGATTCCCAGGCAGGCGGACGAGTTCACCTGCTCGCGTTGCTTCCTGGTGCATCACCGTAGCCAGCTCGCCTCCGACAAGGGCGGGCAGCAGATCTGCCGCGAATGCGCTGCCTGAGACCCTGGGAGGGTCCGTGACTTCTGGAACGGATCGATCATCGCAGGACCAGCCCGAGGGGCCTGGGTCGCCGGGGACGGAGGCCGCGGCCAACGCCGAGGTCGCCGAGCTCGTCGGGAAGCTTTCCCAAGCGGGCGACATGGACGGGGCCGAGCGGCGACGGCTGCTCGGCCGCCTCAGCGCGGCGCTGGTCACCGCCCGCAAGAGGGCCCGTGCCACCGGTGCGGGGAGGGGCCGCTGGCTCGCCGACGTCTTCGCGTCGATAGCGCCACGGCTTCCCATCCGGGATCTCGCGGCACTGCAGGACCATCACTACGGTCTCAGCGGTGACCAGCTCGCCGACGACCTTGTCCGCACCGCGAGCAAGGCCACGATGGCGGTCGGGGCGATCGGGGGAGCCCTGGCGGCGGCGGAGTTCGCCGCGCCGCCGCTCCTGCTTTCCGCTCCGGCCCAGCTCGTGGCGGAGACCCTCGTGGTCGCGGCGATCGAGGTCAAGCTCATCGGCGAGTTGCACGAGGTGTACGGGGTGCAGGTGCAGGGCACGGGAACCCAGCGGGCCATGGCCTTCACGGTCGCCTGGACCAAGCAGCGCGGCGTGGATCCGCTGTCGCCGGCCTCGGTGCAGATGGCCCTCGGGGCCGCCGCCAAGGCGGGCTTACGCAAGCGCCTCCTGCGCACACTCGGCCGTCATCTGACCACACTGGGCCCGTTCCTGACCGGCGCCGTCGCCGGCGGCGCGCTCAACCGGATCGCGACAAGGCGGCTGTCCGAGGCGGTACGCAAGGATCTGCGCCGCCAGCGGGCACTGCCCTCCCCCGACTAGTCATCCCCTCGCGCTTCCCCTCTCCCTCTTCCCTCTGCTTTCGGAGATCTTTCCCGGCTTGAGGACTAATGGCGATTTGTCCCGGTTGATGGGTTAACACACCACTGAGTCGGGAATGTGCATGCTCCGGCGCCGGAGGGCCTGTCCAGAGAGCTGCGCCCGGTTTCGTAAGGTGGTCCTAAACCGATCACGAGGGAGGACATGTGCGCAGCTCATTCCTGATCGTCGCGAACCGGTTGCCTGTGGACAGGACCATCGCCGCGGACGGCACCGCGTCATGGCGACGTAGCCCTGGGGGCCTGGTAACGGCGATAGCGCCGGTGATGCAACGCCGCGACGGCGCGTGGCTGGGCTGGCACGGCGCTCCAGATGAGGAGCTCAAGCCCTTCGAGGACGACGGCATGAGCCTCATCCCGGTGCCGCTGTCGGCCAATGAGGTCGAGCTCTACTACGAGGGCTTCTCCAACGCCACGCTGTGGCCGCTCTACCACGATGTCGTCGCCGCGCCGATCTACTCCCGCGTGCTGTGGGACGCCTACCGCGCGGTCAACGAGCGGTTCGCGCGGGCCGCCGCCGACATCGCCGCCGAGAACGCCCTCGTGTGGGTGCAGGACTACCAGCTGCAACTGGTGCCCGCGATGCTGCGGGCCCTGCGGCCCGACCTGAAGATCGGCTTCTTCCTCCACATCCCGTTCCCGCCCGCCGAGCTGTTCTGGCAGCTTCCGTGGCGGCGCGAGATCCTGGAAGGCCTGCTCGGCGCCGACCTCGTCGGCTTCCAGCGGCCCGGTGGCGCCTCCAACTTCATCCGGCTCTGCCGCCGCCAGCTCGGCCTGCAGAACCAGCGTCAGGAGATCTTCTTCGGCGACCGAACGGTCCGCGCCGAGGCGTTCCCCATCTCGGTCGACTTCGGGGAGCTCGACAGCCTCGTACGCGAGCCGCATATCCTGGCCCGCGCCAAGGAGATCCGTGCCGAGCTGGGAGAGCCCGAGCACGTGCTGCTCGGAGTCGACCGGCTCGACTACACCAAGGGCATCGGCCAGCGGCTGAAGGCCTTCGGGGAGCTGCTGGCGGACAAGACCGTCAGCCCGGGCGAGGCGGTGTTCGTCCAGATCGCCACGCCGAGCCGGGAGCGCGTCGAGGAGTACCGCCTGCTGCGCGACGACATCGAGCTGCGGGTCGGGCGGATCAACGGCCAGCACGGGGTGCTCGGCGTCCCGCCGGTGAACTACTTCCACCAGTCCTACGATCGCGAGGAGCTGGCCGCGCTCTACTGCGCCGCCGACGTCATGATGGTGACGCCGCTGCGCGACGGCATGAACCTCGTCGCCAAGGAGTACGTGGCCTGCCGGCACGACCTGCGGGGCGCCCTGGTGCTCAGCGAGTTCGCCGGAGCCGCGGACGAGCTGAAGCACGCGTTCCTGGTCAACCCCTACGACGTGGAGGGGCTCAAGCGGCAGATGGTCGCGGCCATGCGCGCGACGCCGCACGAGCTGTCGCGCCGCATGCGCTCGATGCGCCGCCGCGTGGCGACCTACGACGTCGACCGGTGGGCGGGGGAGTTCCTCGCGGCCCTGGAGCGCTGAGACCGGGCATGGGCCCGGCCTTGCCGGTGCCGGTCACCGAAGTGTGGCCGGCACGGCAGGGCGGCGCGCCCGTCAAGAGCCCTTGATCACCCGCTCTGCCTTCTGCGGGATGGCCTTCCACGCGCGGTACCTCTTGTGGGCGGTGCGGGTGGCGACGATGCGGGCGACCTCCATGCCGACGCCCAGCACCACGGCGAAGCCGATCGCCTCGGCGAGGCCGGTCTCCAGCGAGTTGGGATCGGCCGGCGGCTTCTTGCCCGTGGTCTTCTGCCAGCCGAACTCGATGGTCTTGCGGGCGGCGTAGCCCACGCCGAGCGCGACCACCGCGCCGATGATCCGCCACGCCATGTCCTGCTTTTCGGACTCATCCGATTTGGCCATGACTTCTCCCCTCGTCGATCTAGCTGAACCCTAGTCCCTCGTGCCGGACGGCACTGTGACGCCATACCATAGGGCGGCATGACAGAACAGCGACTGCGCCATGCCACGGTTCCCGACAGGCCCTCCCTCGACGGGCTCGAGTCGGTATGGGCAGGCCGCTGGGACGCCGACGGCACCTACCGGTTCGACCGGTCGAAGACGCGCGATCAGATCTACTCGATCGACACGCCGCCGCCGACCGTGTCCGGGTCCCTGCACGTCGGCCACGTCTTCTCCTACACGCACACCGACACCATCGCCCGCTTCCAGCGCATGCGCGGTCGTGAGGTCTTCTACCCCATGGGCTGGGACGACAACGGCCTGCCCACCGAGCGCCGCGTGCAGAACCACTTCGGCGTGCGCTGCGACCCCTCCCTGCCCTACGACGCCGATTACCGGCCCCCCGCCAAGCCCGATCCCAAGCGCCAGGTGCCCGTCTCGCGGCGCAACTTCATCGAGCTGTGTGAGCGGCTCACCCAGGAGGACGAGAAGGCGTTCGAGGAGCTCTGGCGCCACCTCGGGCTCTCGGTCGACTGGTCGCTGACCTACGCCACGATCGACGACGCCTCCCGGGCGGCCTCCCAGCGCGGGTTCCTGCGCAACCTGGCCCGGGGGGAGGCGTACGTCGCGGAGGGGCCCACCCTCTGGGACGTCACGTTCCGCACGGCCGTGGCCCAGGCCGAGCTGGAGGACCGCGAGTGGCCGGGGGCGTTCCACCGCATCCGGTTCGGCGGGGTCCCGGACACCGAGTACGCCGGCGGTGTGTTCATCGAGACCACCAGGCCCGAGCTCATCCCGGCCTGTGTCGCCCTGGTCGCCCACCCCGACGACGAGCGCTACCGGCCGCTGTTCGGCAAGACCGTGCGCACGCCGGTCTTCGGCGTCCCGGTGCCCGTGCTGCCCCACCGCCTCGCCGAGCGCGACAAGGGCTCGGGCATCGCCATGATCTGTACCTTCGGCGACGTCACCGACGTCATCTGGTGGCGCGAGCTCGACCTGCCGACCCGCCCGGTCATCGGGTGGGACGGGCGCCTGCTGCCCGAGCCGCCCGAGGGCGTCCCCGCGGAGCCGTACGCCGAGCTGGCGGGCAAGACCGCCCACAGCGCCAAGGAACGCATGGTCGAGATGCTCCGCGAGTCCGGCGAGCTGGAGGGCGAGCCCAGGAAGGTCGCCCGCCCGGTCAAGTTCTACGAGAAGGGCGACCGGCCGCTGGAGATCGTCACGACCCGCCAGTGGTACATCCGCAACGGCGGGCGCGACCCGGTGCTGCGGGAGGGGCTGCTCGACCGCGGCAAGGAGCTGCGGTGGCACCCGCCGCACATGCGCGTCAGGTACGACAACTGGGTCGGGGGCCTCGCGGGCGACTGGCTGATCTCCCGCCAGCGCTTCTTCGGCGTGCCCATCCCCGTCTGGTACCCCCTCGACTCGGAGGGCGAGCCGATCTACGACGCGCCCATGGTGCCGTGCGAGGAGGCCCTGCCCGTCGACCCGTCGAGCGACGTGCCCCCCGGCTACGCCGAGGACCAGCGGGGCAAGCCGTTCGGCTTCGCCGCCGATCCCGACATCATGGACACCTGGGCGACATCCTCCTTGTCACCGCAGATCGTCGCAGGCTGGGAGCGTGACCAGGACCTGTTCGAGCGGGTGTTCCCCATGGATCTCCGGCCGCAGGCGCACGAGATCATCCGCACGTGGCTGTTCTCCTCGGTCGTCCGGGCGCACCTGGAGCACGGCGTGCCCCCCTGGCGGCACGCGGCGATCTCTGGATGGATCCTCGATCCCGACCGCAAGAAGATGTCCAAGTCCAAGGGCAACGTCGTGACGCCCATGGGCCTGCTCCAGGAGTACGGCTCCGACGCGGTGCGCTACTGGGCGGCCGGAGGGCGGCCCGGCACCGACACGGCGTTCGACACCGGCCAGATCAAGGTCGGCCGCCGCCTAGCGATCAAGATACTCAACGCCTCGAAGTTCGTGCTCGGCCTGGGCGAGGCGGGCGGCGAGGCCACCGAGGCGCTCGACCGGTCGATGCTCGCCCGGCTCGCCGGGGTCGCGGAGGAGGCCACGGCGGCGTTCGAGTCCTACGACTACACCCGGGCACTGGAAGTCACCGAGAGGTTCTTCTGGGAGTTCTGCGACGACTACCTGGAACTGGTCAAGGCCCGCGCGTACGGATCCGACGAGGGAGCGGGTTCGGCGCGCGCGGCGCTGCGGCAGGCACTCGAGGTGATGCTGCGGCTGTTCGCGCCGTTCGTGCCCTTCGTCACCGAGGAGGTCTGGTCATGGTGGCGGCAGGGCTCCGTCCACCGCGCCACCTGGCCGACGGTCGCCGAGATCGTCTCCGCGGGCGACCCGGCGGTGCTCCCCGCCGTGTCCGAGGTGCTCCGTCAGGTACGCAAGGCCAAGTCCTCGGCCAAGCTGTCCATGCGGGCCGAGGTGGCGCGGCTGAGCGTCGCGGGCGCCGCGGTCGAGCTCGTGCGGCACGGGCAGGACGACCTCTGCGCGGCGGGCGCCGTCGACGAGTTCGTCCTTGACGCGCGGGAGGGCGAGATCACCGTCGAGGTCACGCTCGCCGGGACCGGCCCGGCTTTTCCGGTCTAAAGGAGATATGGCCTGGCGGGCGAGCGTGGCATCAGCGGGTCTGGACGTGGACGGGACCGTAACGTGCGCGCATTCGGCGCTCTGACGTGCCAGTCTGGAGATGTGATCGCGGAACGGCAAACCGACGAACGTACCGTGCCACCGGTGCTCTCGGCGATGGCGGCGTGGAGCTGGCGCCTCATCGTCATCGGTGTGGTGATCTACTTCTCCACGCAGATCATCGTCCGCCTCAGCTTCGTGGCCCTGCCGATGGCGATCGCCCTCCTGCTGACCGCCCTGCTGTTCCCGATCACCGACCGGCTGCGCAGAGGGGGCCTGCGCCCCATCTGGGCGACGTGGATCACCATGCTGTTCGCGTTCGCCATCATCGGCGGTCTGGGGTTCATCATCGGCACGCGGGCGAACGACGAGTTCCCCGGGCTGGTCGACCAGATCCAGAAGACCGCGAGGGACGTCCAGGGCTGGCTGCTGACCGGCCCGCTCCACCTCAAGCAGACCCAGCTCACCGACATGGTGGAGGAGGTCGCCAAGCAGATCAACGCGCAGCGCAGCGCCATCACCAGTACCCTGCTGTCGACGGCGGCGGTGTTCATCGAGGTGCTCGCGTCGATCGTCCTGCTGCTGTTCATCACGTTCTTCCTGCTCAAGGACGGCGACCGCATCTGGATGTGGTTCCTGCGCGGTTTCGGGTCCGCGGCGCCCCGTGTCGACCGCGCGGGCCGGGCGGCGTGGCACACCCTCTCGCAGTACATCCACGGCACCGTGATCGTGGCCGGGATCCACGGTGTGATCATCGGCATCGTGCTGTTCGGCATGGGGGTGCCGCTCTGGGCGCCGCTCGCGGTGCTGATCTTCCTGGCCAGCTTCATCCCGATCGTCGGCATCTTCTTCGCGGGCGGTCTCGCCGCGCTGGTGACGCTCGGGGCCAAGGGGCCGGTGTTCGCGCTGGTGTTCATCGGCATCCTCGTCGTCGAGCAGCAGCTGGAGAACCACGTGCTCCAGCCGCTGATCGTCGGACGGGCGGTGAAGTTCCACCCGCTCGCGATCATCCTGGTGCTGGCCATCGGCGGCATCCTCGGCGGCATCGCCGGCGCGGCGATCGCCGTGCCGATCGCGGCCGTGGTCTACCGCGCTCTGCCCGAGCTCCGCAGGAATCCGCCGGAGCTGCCGCCCGCCACCCCGCACGAGCCCCCGCCCGAGGGGCCACCGGCGGCGCCCGAACCACCCGCGGACCGTGCGCCCGCCGCGGGGAAGGACATGTCGCCGCAGCACAGCGGGTAAGGTCTCGGTTCGTGACTCCATGCACACCCGTTCCGCCCCGGTCCCGCGGAGGGCGTACCTTGAGGCTGAGGGCGGCCTGGGCGCGCCCGGAGGACCGTTCGCCGGCACGGCCCGGGCGCGTCCCGCGCGGTCCGGCCGGCAGGGTCACATCCTCAGCCGAGCGCGGTTCCACGACTACGAGGTGAATCCATGATCGAGGTGCTGATCCAGCGGCTCGACCCCGGCCTGCCGCTTCCGGCGTACGCCCATCCAGGCGACGCCGGAGCCGACCTGCACGCCGCCGAGGACGTCGAGCTGCTGCCCGGCGAGCGGGCCATCGTGGGCACCGGCGTGGCCATCGCGCTGCCCGACGGGTACGCCGCCTTCGTGCACCCGCGCTCCGGGCTCGCGTCCAAGTTCGGCGTCACGCTGGTCAACGCGCCGGGCACGGTCGACGCCGGCTACCGCGGCGAGATCAAGGTCACGTTGCTGAACACCGACACCAAGGACGCGGTGCGGCTCAGGCGCGGTGACCGCATCGCCCAGCTTGTCGTCCAGCGGGTGGAGAAGGCAGCTTTCTACGAGGTGGAGCGGCTCCCCGGGTCGGCGCGCGGCGCCGGCGGGTTCGGCTCCACCGGTCGATAAGTCGATAAGGAGTGTGAACGAAGTGTTCCGACGCCGCCGTCATGCGGAAGAAGAGGAGCCGGCACCGGTCGCCGAGGGCGCGCCGGTTCCCGGCCGCGAGTCGGGACCGTGGGACGCCGACGAGCCCCATCCCGAGACCGAGCGGGTCGACCTGGGCGGCATGCGGCTGCCCATCGGGCCGGGGTTCGAGGTCCAGCTCAATGTCGCCGGAGACCAGATCGTCGGCGCCGTCGTGCTGGTCAACGAGAGCGCTCTTCAGGTCCACGCGTTCGCCGCGCCCAAGAAGAGCGGCATCTGGGACGAGGTCCGCGCCGAGCTGACCCGCGAGCTGACCGCCGGCGGCGGGAGCTGCGAGGAGCGTCAGGGCCCCTTCGGTCCCGAGCTGGCCGCCGAGATCAAGCAGGACGGCGCCGTGCAGCCCGTCCGGTTCATCGGGATCGACGGTCCCCGCTGGTTCCTGCGCGGTGTCCTCAGCGGCCGGGCGATCGCCGACCCCGACGCGGCCAAGACCCTCGAGGAGATCGTCCGCGACATCGTCGTGGTGCGCGGCGACCAGCCGATGGCCCCCAAAGAGCCGATCGAGCTGCGGCTGCCCGCCGAGGCCCGGCAGGCCGTCGAGAACCACGCGGCCGAGGAGGGCAGGCCCGCTCTCAATCCGTTCGAGCGTGGACCTGAGATCACCGAGACTCGCTGACGTAAGCTGCGGGCAGGATCGCATGGGGCTCCCCAAGGAGTTGGACGAGAGATGAGTACGGCAGAGCCCGCCAAACGCGGGCTGCGCGGCTTCTTCCGGCGATTGACCACAAGCCAGGCCGAGTTGGAGGCCGCGGAGCTCCAGAAGGACCTCGACCGTCACGGAGCGACGCCCATTGCCTCGTGCGGGCAGCGCAGGAGGTTCTGCGTCGCGGGCACGCTCCGCACGGTGACCCTGCGCCCACGGGGCGGCGCGCCTTCCCTGGAGGCGGAGCTCTACGACGGGTCTGATGTGATCGACCTGGTCTGGCTCGGGCGTCGTAAGATCGTCGGTATCGAGCCGGGGCGGGTGGTGCGGGCCGAGGGCCTGGTCAGCGTCCAGGATGGCCGTAAGGTGATGTTCAACCCCCGCTACGAGCTGCGCCCAGCGAGCGGCCAGTGACCACGGTTCCGCCAGGCGAGGAGACCAATGACCATGCATCCGAGAGGCGGCGCGACGACGGCCGCCAGGGCCGGGACACGTCCTCACCGGCCGGCGAGCGCCTGGGGAGCGTGCCTGTGAGCAATTCCGGCACGACCACCCAGGAGGGGATCGCGCACGACACCGTCGAGGCCGCGATCCGGGCCCAGCTCGCCAAGGCGCTCGGCGGCGTGCGGGGCATCATCGAGGCGGCCGTGCCCACGGTCGCCTTCACCATCACGTGGATCGTCACCGAGCAGCTCAAGCCCTCGCTGATGATCAGCATCGGTGTGGCGGTGCTGCTGCTCCTCGTGCGGCTGGCGCAGCGCTCCACGCCGCAGTTCGTGATCAACAGCCTGATCGGCATCGGTATCGGCGCGTTCTTCGCCAGCCGCACCGGTGAGGCCAAGGACGTCTTCCTGCCCGGCATCCTCTACAACGGGGGCTACGCCGCCGCCATGGTGCTCTCCATCGTCGTCCGATGGCCGGTGGTCGGGTTCCTCATCGGCTCGGTGACCGGCGACCCGACCGGCTGGCGGCAGGACCCGGGCATCGTGCGGCTCTGCTCGCGGCTGACCTGGCTGCTGATCCTGCCGTGCCTGCTGCGCGTGGTCGTGCAGCTGCCGCTCTACTACGCCGACCAGGTCGCCGCCCTCGGGGTGGCGAAGGTCGCGCTGGGCTGGCCGGTCCAGGTGGCCGCACTGGCCGCCATGGTCTGGGTGCTCGCCCGGGGCAGGACCCCGATCGCACCGAGCGGCCCCACGCCGAGCACCTGACCCGCGGGCCCGCCACCAAGGCGAGCCTGCGCCCTCGCGCGCCCGGCGAGAGGTCTCGCGAGGTGGGGACCGCGCGCCGGACCCCCGGCGCCGGACCCACGGTGCCGGTCGCCCGGCGCTGCACGACCCGGCGTGGCCGGGGTGGGCGGCCGCCCACCCCGCCCGGGAGGCTCAGTGGGGCGCGAGCAGGTGTGCCAGCTCCTGCTCGACCTCCTGGCTGGCCACGAACAGCAGCTCGTCGCCGGCCTCCAGGGGGTCGTCGTCGGTGGGCACCAGCACCCGGCCCTCGCGGAGGATCGCCACCAGCGCCGAGTCCTGCGGCCAGGGCACCGAACCGGCCCGCTGGCCGACGACGGGGGCGTCCTCGGGAAGCGTCAGCTCCACCAGGTTGGCCTGGCCCTGGCGGAACGTCATCAGCCGCACCAGATCGCCGACGCTGACCGCCTCCTCGACCAGGGCCGACAGCAGGCGCGGCGTGGAGACCGCGACGTCCACGCCCCACGACTCGTTGAACAGCCACTCGTTCTTGGGGTGGTTGATGCGGGCGACCACCCGCGGGACGCCGTACTCGGTCTTGGCCAGCAGCGACACCACCAGGTTGACCTTGTCGTCGCCGCTCGCGGCGATGACCACGTGGCAGGCGTTCAGCCCGGCCTCGTCGAGCGAGGAGATCTCACAGGCGTCGGCGAGCAGCCATTCCGCCCGGGGCACACTGTCGATCTTGATGGCCTTGGGGTCGATGTCGATGAGCAGGACCTCGTGGCCGTTCTCCAGCAGCTCCGCGGCGATGGACCGGCCCACAGCCCCCGCGCCCGCGATCGTGACGCGCATCAGTGGGACTCCTCCTCGGGTGCGGCGGTCAGCACCTTGTTGATCCGGTCCATGTCGTTGTCACCGGCGATCACGTGGAGGATGTCGCCCTCCTGCAGCACCGTTCCCTGCTTGGGCAGCAGCGCTTCGCCCATGCGGTTGAGGAACGCGACCCGGGTGCCGGCGGCCTCTTCGATCGTGCTGGTGCGGGTGCCGATCCAGGCCGAGTTGTAGGCGACCTCGGCGAGGGTGATCACGCCCGTGGGATCGCGCCAGAGCGGCTCGGCCCCTTCGGGCAGCACCCGGCGGAGGATCTGGTCGGCGGTCCACCGGACCGTCGCCACCGTGGGGATGCCCAGCCGCTGATAGACCTCGGCGCGCCGGGAGTCGTAGATGCGGGCGACGACGTTGTCGACACCGAACGTCTCGCGCGCGACGCGCGCGGAGATGATGTTCGAGTTGTCACCGCTGCTCACCGCGACGTAGGCGGCGGCCGACTCGATGCCGGCCTCCTCCAGCACATCGCGGTCGAAACCGATGCCGGTGACACGGCGCCCGCGGAAGCCCGCGCGCAGCCGCCGGAAGGCCTGCGGATCCCGGTCGATGATGGCGACCGAGTGACCGCTGTCCTCGAGGATGTGGGCAAGGGTCGAGCCGACCCGGCCACACCCCATGATGACGATATGCATGCTCCCCCGCCGTTGGCTTTGAGGCGGCAACTCCTGGACCTTATACAGCTACGAGGCCAAGTATGGCCCGTTCTGCCAGCTCCGTGTGAGGAGCACCTGGCCTGAGGACTAGCATCGTCAGTCGTGGTCAAGGTTGGAGATCTGGTCAAGCGACTACTTGTGGGGCGCGCCCTGCGAAGTGCGCAGGCACATGAGCAGTTGCTGCCCAAGCGCATCGCGCTTCCGGTGTTCGCCAGTGACGCGCTCTCCTCGGTGGCGTACGCCCCGCAGGAGATTTTGATCACCCTCGGCATCGCCGGCCTGGCGGCCTATCACTACACCCCCTGGATCGCCGCCGCGGTGGTGGTGATCCTGCTGACGGTGGTGGCGTCGTACCGGCAGAACGTGCGGGCCTACACCAGCGGCGGTGGCGACTTCGAGGTGGCCACCGAGAACCTCGGGTCCAACTACGGCCTGGTGGTCGCCAGCGCGCTCATGGTCGACTATGTGCTGACCGTGGCGGTGTCGGTCTCGTCCGGCGTGGAGAACCTCGGCGCGGCGCTTCCCTTCCTGGCCGATCGCAGGGTCGCCGCCGCGGTGGTGATCGTGGCCATCCTCACGGTCCTCAACCTGCGGGGCATCAGGGAGTCGGGTCTGGCGTTCGCCGTCCCCACGTACGCGTTCATGGTCAGCGTCTTCGGACTGATGATCTGGGGCGGCGTGCGGCTCGCGATGGGCACCGACCTCAAGGCCCCCTCGGCCGGCTACACGGTCACCGGCGACAGCGTCGGCGTCGGCGGCTTCGCCCTCATCTTCCTGCTGCTGCGTGCCTTCTCCTCCGGCTGTGCCGCGCTGACCGGCGTGGAGGCCATCAGCAACGGCGTGCCCGCCTTCAAGAAGCCCAAGGGGAAGAACGCCGCGAACACCCTGCTGGCGCTGGGCGTGCTCGCCGCGACGATGTTCGCCGGCATCACGGCCCTGGCGTACATCACGGACGCGAAGTTCGCCGATCCGTCACAGGGCAGCAAACTGCTCGACCAGACGGGCCGGGTGGTCGCCAACCCAGGGCCGGTGATCGCCCAGGTCGCGCAGACGGTCTTCAGCAACTTCGTGCCCGCCTTCTACGTCATCACCGCGATGACGGCGCTGATCCTGGTGCTCGCGGCCAACACCGCGTTCAACGGCTTCCCTGTGCTGGCCTCGGTGCTCGCGCAGAACCGCTACCTGCCGCGCCAGTTGCACACGCGCGGTGACCGGCTGGCCTTCAGCAACGGCATCGTCATCCTCGCCACCATGGCCGGGCTGCTGATCTACGCCTTCCATGCCGAGACCACCCGCCTGGTCCAGCTCTACATCGTCGGCGTCTTCGTGTCGTTCACGATCAGCCAGATCGGCATGGTGCGGCACTGGAACCGGCTGCTGCGCACCGAGACCGCCGCCAAGAAGCGCGCCCAGATGCAACGGTCGCGGGTGATCAACGCCTTCGGCGCGACGGTGACCGGCCTGGTGCTGCTGGTCGTGCTGGTCACCAAGTTCACCCACGGCGCGTGGATCGCCTGCGCCGCCATGGCCATGCTGTTCCTGATGATGCGCGGCATCAGGCGCCACTACGACAACGTGGCCGCCGAGCTGGTCGTGCCGGAGGACACGCAGGTCGACGAGTCGATGCTGCCGGCCAGGAACCACGCCATCGTGCTGCTGTCCAAGATCCACAAACCGACCTTGCGCGCCCTCTCGTACGCCAGGGCCACCCGCCCCTCGACGCTGGAGGCCATCACCGTCGGCGTCGACACCGACGAGGCCAGGCAGCTTCAGAAGGAGTGGGAGGAGCGGGGCATCCCGGTGCCCCTGAAAATCCTCGACTCGCCGTACCGCGAGATCACCCGCCCGGTGCTCGAGTACGTCAAGAGCCTGCGCCGTCGTTCTCCCCGCGATGTGGTCACGGTGTTCATCCCCGAGTATGTCGTGGGCCACTGGTGGGAACACTTGCTGCACAACCAGAGCGCGTTGCGGCTGAAGGGCCGGTTGCTGTTCCAGCCAGGCGTGATGGTGACCAGTGTGCCGTGGCAGCTGGTCTCCTCCGACCGGCTCAAGGGCCGCCCGGAGTCGTTCGCCCCCGGGTCGGTGCGCCGGCCGTACGCTGTGGCACGTAAGGATGACCAGGTCAAAACGTGAGCGGGGGGACCGAGGTGCCGATCGAACTGAACGTGGAGCGCGTGGCCAACGGTGGGTGGTGTGTCGCCAGGCACGAAGGCCGGGTGGTCTTCGTGCGCCACGCTCTGCCGGGCGAGCGCGTGCTGGCCGAGGTCACCGAGGAGACCACCCGGTTCCTGCGGGCCGACGCGATCGAGATCCTCGACCCGTCCCCCGACCGCGTCACGCCGCCGTGCCCGTTCGCCGGGCCCGGCAGGTGCGGGGGTTGCGACTGGCAGCACGCCACGCTCGACGCCCAGCGCCGGTTCAAGGCCGAGGTCGTCGCCGAGCAGCTCCAAAGGCTCGCCGGTATCGACATGAAGGTGGACGTCGAGGAGGTTCCGGGCTCCCCGAACGGCCTGGGCTGGCGCACCCGCGTGCAGTTCGCCGTCACCCCCGACGGCGTGCCGGGGCTGCGCCGCCACCGCTCCCACGAGATCGAGCCGGTCGACGCCTGCCTGATCGCCCACCCCGAGGTCGAGCGGGTCGGCGTCGAGCGCAGGAACTGGCGGGGCGCCTCCAGCGTGGAGCCGATCACGACGTCCACGGGGGAGCGGGCGGTCGTCGTCACGCCGAGGAGCCACCGTACGGTCGCGGTGCCCGACCTGGGCGCGGACTCGTACGTTCTGGTCGACGAGGGCCGCGGGCACGCCCGGGCGGTCCGGGGCCGCGCCGGTCTCACCGAACGGGTGGGCGACCGTGACTTCCAGGTCACCGGCAGCGGCTTCTGGCAGGTGCATCCCGGGGCCCCGGCCACCCTGCTGGACGCGGTGCTGGAGTTCGCCGCGGTGCGTCCCGGCGACTGGGCGCTCGACCTGTACTGCGGTGTCGGCCTGTTCGCGGCGGGTCTGGCCGAGGCCACCGGGCCCGAGGGAGCGGTTCTCGGCATCGAGTCCGACGCACGGGCGGTGCAGGACGCCCGGCACAACCTGCGCGACCTGCCGCAGGCGCGCGTCGAGCGCGGCCGGGTCGAGGACGCCCTCGACCGACTCGGGGTCGAGCGCGCCGACGTGGTGGTGGCCGATCCGCCGCGCACCGGCCTCGGCCGTGAGGTGGTCTACCGCGTCGCCGGGCTGGACGCCGCCCGCATCGTCTATGTGTCATGCGACCCCGCCACCCTGGCCCGCGACCTGGCATGGTTCGCCGAACGCGGCTACCCGGCCGTGGACCTGCGGGCGTTCGACGCGTTCCCCATGACCCACCACGTCGAGTGCGTGGCACTGCTGGTCAAGGATGTCGCCTAGCCTCTGGCCGTGATCTCCAGCCTTAGGGATCGCCGTTCTCATCGGACCCGCCGCCTGGCTGGGAGCGTGGCCGCTACACCAATGCACTGGGCTCCTTAGCCGGGGAAGAGGTGATCAGTGGCTGTGGTCATGACGGCGTGCCGGTTGGATTGGTGGCGAGTACACAGGCGACGGGCGGGTCGAGGTCAAGGGTTTCGACCCGGAGATGGGTGAAGCCGGCCTGGGTGAGCATGTCCTGGAGCTCTCGGGCGGCTCGGGCCGTGGTGTCGCGGGTGGCGCCGGGGCAGCGGGGCTGGCTGACGAGCGCGATGCGTCCCGCGGGGCCGAGCAGGTGGCGCAGCTCGCGAAGCCGCTCCACCGGGTTGGGCCAGAACCCCACGGAGTTGACGGCGAGGATGGCATCGAGCGGATCGCCGAAGCTCGGCAACCGCTCCACGGAGGCGTGCGTGAGGTGCACGCGGTGGGCGCGGACGGCGGCGGCGTTGCGACGGGCGGCCTGCCGGACCATGGCCTGCGAGTGGTCGATGCCGAAGACGTGGCCCCGGGTGGCGCGGCCGGCGAACTCGGCGATGGCGACGCCGGGACCGAAGCCGATCTCGAGCACCCGGTCGGTGGGCCGCACGTCCAGCAACGACACCGCCCAGATGTTGCGCTGCCGGTTGGAGGCGCGATGAGCGAACATATAGCCGACCGCCCACCCGGCGATGCCCCGGGGGTGGTGCGCCTGGCCCACCAGGTACCTGATCACGCGTTGCTTGGGAGATGTGCCTGCTGTCTGCATGATCGCCAGTCAACGACTTCAAGTATGCTTGAAGTCAAATGGATGAGCAGTTGACGATCGGTGAGCTGGCCGGCCGCACCGGTGTCGCCACCTCCGCTCTGCGCTACTGGGAGGAGCTCGGCCTCCTACCGGCGCCGGCCCGGGTCTCCGGCCAACGGCGTTATCCGCCATCGGCGGTCGGGATGGTCGGCGTGGTGGTGATGCTGAGAGATGTCGGCTTCACGTTGCGAGAGGTCAAAGCGTTCATCGCGTCTCGTTCGCCGGCCGGTGACGGATGGCGCGAGCTGTACCAACGCAAGCTGGCCGAGCTGGATCAACGGATCGCCCAGGCTCAGGCGGCACGCACCGCCATCGCCCACGGCTTGGCCTGCCCGCACAAGGACATCTTCGAGTGCGCCAACTTCACCGGCGGGGTCGCGGCGTTCCTGGCGGGATCCTCTCTCGAAGAGGCTCACGAAGAGGTTCATTCGAGGCGCCGAAGTGGACTGCCGGAGGAGCCGAACCGGCTCGGCAGGCAGGTCGGCCCTTGCCCGACGTCGCCGGGCGCGATCGGATGTCCGACGACGGAGCCCGCGTAGGGCGGATTTGCCGTCCTGTTGCGGGCGGTTCGTCGCCCGGCCCGAGCCCGGCAGCCCGTCCGAGGCCGCCCTGGCCTCGCCGGTCACCCGCTTCGAGGCCGATCTTCCTCGCGGCTGACCGTGATCGTCGGCTTTGCACCGTCTTGACCTGACGTTTCCTACGATGCGGCCATGGCGCGATGGGTGGGGGGCCGCGGGTTCGAGGTCCAGGCGATCAAGCTCGACGGGCGGCCTCTGCTGCGCGTGCGCCAGTACGGGTTCCTGGTGGCCTACTGCCGTTCGGTCACCGAGGTCGCCGCCCACGTGGATCTGGACGAGCTCGTCGAGCTGATCACCCTGCCGAACGCGGCCGCGCGCCGTCAGGGCTGAGGCTCATCCCGCCATCTGTGGTGGCTCGGCCTCCCTGGTGATGGCGCGGGGATCCTTGTCGTCGCGCAGGCCTCGCCAGGAGGCGTGGCGCAGGCGGCCGTCAGGGGTCCACTCCGCGTACTGCACCTCTCCTACCAGCACCGGATCGACCCAGCGGGCGTCCTTGGCCTGCTCGCGGGGCACCGGCCCGTCGAAGGGCGAGGTGGCGCGGGACAGCGGGGCCAGGATCTCGCTCAACTCGTGGAGCGTGTCCTCGGTGAACCCCGTCCCGACGTTGCCCGCGTAGAGGAGTTGGTCGCCCTCGTGGACGCCCAGCAGCAGCGAGCCGATGGTCGACGACCGGCGGCCCCGTCCGGGCGTCCAGCCCGCGATGACGGCCTCCTGGGCCCGGAAGTTCTTGACCTTCGTCCACTCGGGTGTTCTGCGGCCGGGACGGTAGGGCGACTGCAGCCGTTTGGAGACGATGCCTTCCATGCCCAGCTGCCGGCTCAGCTCCAAGGCGTGCGCGCCGTCGTCACGGAACCAGGCCGGTACCTGCCACCGGGCGCCCGCCGACACGACGCTCTCCAGGAGCTCCCTGCGCTGGACGTACGGCAGGGCGATCGAGGAGTCGCCGTCGAGGTGCAGGATGTCGAACAGCATGTAGGTCACCGGGGTCGTCTGGGCCAGCTTCCGCACCCGTTCGTCGCGCCGCTGGTGCATCCGCGGCTGGAGGGCCGAGAAGCTCGGGCGCCCGGCGTCGTCGAAGGCGACGATCTCCCCGTCGAGCACGACGTCGTGTCCGTCCACCGCGCCGGCCAGGGCGTACAACTCGGGGTAGGCGACAGTGACGTCCTTGCCGCTGCGGGAGATGAGCTTCAGGGCGGAGTTCTCGATGTACGCCAGGGCCCGTACCCCGTCCCACTTCATCTCGTGGCCCCATGCGTCGTCCTCGGCCGGCGCAGGCAGCGGGCCGATCTGGGCGAGCATCGGTGTGTAGGCAGGAAGTCCTCCCATGGGCGCTTTCTTACCCGCTGAGCTGATGTGTACGAACCCCTATACCGCCCCGAAGATTCATCCGGCAAGCCGAGATAATGGGCCCCATGAGATTAAGGATCTTCACCGAGCCCCAGCAGGGGGCCGACTACGAGGACCAGCTTCGTGTGGCCCAGGCCGCCGAGCGCCTCGGTTTCGACGCGTTCTTCCGTTCCGACCACTACCTGAGCATGGGCGACGTGGACCCCGACCCGGGCCCGACCGACTCCTGGGTGACCCTGGGCGCCCTGGCCCGTGAGACCGAGACCATCCGCCTCGGCACGCTGGTGACCGCCGCGACCTTCCGGCTGCCCGGCCCGCTCGCGATCAGCGTCGCGCAGGTCGACCGGATGAGCGGCGGGCGGGTCGAGTTCGGCTTCGGCACCGGCTGGTTCGATGCCGAGCACAAGGCGTACGGCATCCCGTTCCCGCCGCTCGGCGAGCGTTTCGCCCGCTTCGAGGAGCAGTTGGAGATCGTCACCGGGTTGTGGACCACCAAGCCGGGTGAGACGTACTCCTTCGAGGGCGCGTACTACCGGGTCGCCGACTCCCCGGCGCTGCCCAAGCCCGCCCAGCACCCTCGCCCCCCGGTGATCATCGGTGGGACCGGTGCCAAGCGGACGCCCCGGATCGCCGCGAAGTTCGCCGACGAGTACAACGTGCCCTTCGCTGATCTCCAGGACACCGCGGCGGCCTACGGCCGGGTGCGGCAGGCGTGCGAGGCCGCCGGCCGTGAGTCGATGGTCTACTCGGCCGCGCAGGTGGTGTGCGTGGGCGCCGACGAGGCGGAGCTGGCACGCAGGGCGGCCGCCATCCGCCGGGAGGTACCCGAGCTGCGCAAGGAAGGCCTGGCCGGCACCCCCGAGGAGGTCCTGGACAAGATCGGCAGGTTCGCCGAGGCCGGGAGCGAGCGTTTGTACCTCCAGGTGCTCGACCTGGCGGACATCGAGCACCTGGAGCTGATCGCCGCGGAGATCCTTCCGCACCTCTGAGCCGGCGCGGGAAATCGGTGGTCAGCCGGCTCGGAAATAGGGAAAAATCGGGCAGCGTGCTCCTGACGATCTCGACCACCACGCGGCCGGCCACCGATCTCGGCTTCCTGCTCCACAAGCACCCGGACCGGGTGCAGGAGTTCGGCCAGTCGTTCGGAGTGGCCCGGGTCTTCTACCCCGAGGCCACTCCGGAGCGTTGCACGGCCGCGCTCATGCTGGAGGTGGACCCGATCCGGCTGGTGCGCTCGCGCGGGGCCTCCTCGCCCGACTTCAGCCTCGGCCAGTACGTCAACGACCGCCCGTACGCCGCCTCCTCGATGCTGGCCGTCGCGCTCGCGGACGTCTTCAGGACCGCCCGCGCGGGACTGTGCAAGGCCAGGCCCGAGCTGGTGGCCGGGCCGATCGAGCTGGAGATCACGGTGCCGGTGCTGCCCTGCCGGGGCGGTCCCGAGCTCGCGCACCAGCTCTTCGAGCCGCTCGGCTGGCAGGTGGAGGCGCGGGCCGTCCCGCTCGACGGCGGCTTTCCCGAGTGGGGCGACTCCAGGTACGTACAGCTCGTGCTGCGCGGGCCGGTGAGGCTGGCCGACGCCCTGAACCACCTCTACGTCATGTTCCCGGTGCTCGACGACACCAAGCACTACTGGATGGCCTCCGACGAGGTCGACAAGCTGATCCGCGCCGGGGAGGGCTGGCTGGCGTCCCACCCGGAGCGGGGACGGATCACGCGCCGCTACCTCGGCCACCGCCGGAGCCTCACCGGCACCGCCTTCGCCCGCCTGGCGGAGCTGGGGGACGACGTCGAGGAGGATCTGGAGCCCCCCATCGAGGAGGAGGCCGCCGAGCCGGTCTCCATGGGCACGGCGCCCGCTCCGCAGAACTCCGCGGTACCGGAGGCCGCCGACGGCGCGCAGGACGCCGAAGGGGCCGTCGCGGAGGCCACGGCCCGGCCGCCGCTCAACCTGCTGCGCAGGGAGGCGGTCGTCGCGGCGCTCGCCGAGGCGGGCGCGCGTACCGTCATCGACCTTGGCTGCGGATCCGGCCAGCTCGTCGGGGAACTGCTGAAGAACCCCGAGTTCGCGAAGGTCACCGGCGTGGACGTCTCGGCGCGGGCGCTGGCGGTGGCCGCCCGCCGCCTCAAGCTCGACCGTATGCCCGACGCCCGGCGTGCCCGCCTCCAGCTCTTCCAGGGCGCCCTGACCTACACCGACGAGCGGTTCGCCGGCTACGACGCCGCCGTGCTGATGGAGGTGGTGGAGCACGTCGACCCGCCCCGGCTGGCCGCTCTGGCACGGGTCGTGTTCGGCACCGCCAGGCCGCGCGTCGTGGTCGTGACGACGCCCAACAGCGAGTACAACGTCCGGTACGAGTTCCTGACCGGTATGCGGCATCCTGATCACCGGTTCGAGTGGACCCGGGCCGAGTTCACCGCCTGGGCCGAAGAGGTGTGCCAGGAGTACGGCTACCGCGTGACGTACCGGCCGGTCGGCGACGCCGACCCCGAGATCGGACCGCCGACCCAGATGGGGGTGTTCAGCCGTGGCTGAGATCAGCGTGCCGGCCATGTCGCTGGTCCTGCTGGTGGGGGTGTCGGGGAGCGGCAAGTCGACGTTCGCCCGTAAGCACTTCCTGCCGACCCAGGTGATCTCCTCGGACTTCTGCAGGGGCCTGGTCGCCGACGACGAGAACGACCAGGAGTCGACCCCGGACGCGTTCGACGTGCTGCACTACATCGTCGGCACGCGGCTCAGGCGCGGGCTGCTCACGGTCGTGGACGCCACCAACGTCCAGTGGGACGCGCGTAAGAAGCTCATCGAGCTGGCCAAGAGCCACGACGTGCTCGTGGACGCGATCGTGCTGGACGTGCCCGAGGAGGTCGCGGTCGCCCGCAACGCCCTGCGCCCCGACAGGGCCTTCGGCTCCCACGTGATCACCCGGCAGCGCAAGGATCTGCGCCGGTCGCTGTCGAAGATGTCCAGGGACGGCTTCCGCAAGGTGCACGTGCTGCGGGGCGACGACATCGACGACGCGACGATCACCTACGAGAGGGCCTGGACGGACCGGCGTGACCTGACCGGCCCCTTCGACGTCATCGGGGACGTGCACGGCTGCCGCGCCGAGCTGGAGACGCTGCTCGAAGCGCTCGGCTGGGAACTGCGGCGCGACGACGCCGGCAGGCCCGACGGCGCCACCCACCCCGAGGGCAGGACCGCCGTCTTCGTCGGTGACCTCGTCGACCGCGGTCCCGACTCGCCGGGGGTCCTGCGCCTGGTCATGGGCATGGTGGCCGCCGGGACGGCGCTATGCGTGTCGGGCAACCACGAGCAGAAGCTCGTCCGGGCGCTGAACGGCCGCAAGGTCACGGTCGCCCACGGCCTGGAGCGATCGCTGGAGCAGCTTGCCGCCGAGCCGGAGGAGTTCCGCGAGGCCGCCAGGTCCTTCATGGACAAACTGATCAGCCACTACCAGCTCGACGGCGGCGGGCTGGTCGTCGCGCACGCCGGTCTGAAGGAGGCCTACCACGGCCGCGCCTCCGGCCGCGTGCGCGCCTTCGCGCTCTACGGCGACACCACCGGTGAGACCGACGAGTACGGCCTGCCCGTCCGCTACCCGTGGGCCAAGGACTACCGGGGCCGGGCCATGGTCGTGTACGGCCACACGCCGATCCCCGAGGCCGAGTGGGTCAACAACACCATCTGCGTGGACACCGGCTGCGTGTTCGGCGGGAAGCTGACCGCGCTGCGCTACCCCACGCGCGAGCTGGTCTCGGTACCCGCCCGTGAGGTCTGGTACGAGCCCACCCGCCCGCTCGCCCCGGTCACCGAGCGCGACCCCGGACTGCTCGACATCGGCGACGTGCAGGGCACCCGCTACGTCGAGACCCGGACCGGCGGCAAGGTGAAGATCCGCGAGGAGAACTCCGCCGCCGCACTGGAGATCATGAGCCGGTTCGCCGTCGACCCGCGCTGGCTCGTCTACCTGCCGCCGACCATGGCCCCGCCCGAGACCTCGTCGCTGGAGGGCTACCTGGAGCACCCCGCCGAGGCGTTCGAGGAGTTCCGCAGGGCCGGGGTCGCCGAGGTGGTGTGCGAGGAGAAGCACATGGGCTCGCGGGCCGTCGTGGTGCTGACGCGGACCCCCGACGTCGCCGCCGCGCGGTTCGGCGTCGCGGACGGCACCTGCGGGATCGTGCACACCCGCACCGGGCGCCCGTTCTTCGGCGATCCCGATCTGATGGCCGAGCTGGTGTCCCGGCTGAGGGAGGCGGTGTCGCGGGCCGGGCTCTGGGAGGACCTCGGGACCGACTGGCTGGTCCTCGACGCCGAGCTGCTGCCCTGGTCGGCGAAGGCCGGCAGCCTGATCCGCGAGCAGTACGCGTCCGTGGGCGCGGCGGCCGGGGCGGTGCTGCCCGAGGCGGTCGCCGCCCTGGAGGCGGCGGCCGGGCGCGGCCTGGACGTCGGCGATCTCCTGGATCGCACCCGGCGCCGCTCCGGCAACGCCGCCCGGTACAGGGACGCCTACGGGCGGTACTGCTGGCCGGTGTCCGGGCTCTCCGGCGTGCGGCTCGCGCCGTTCCAGATCCTCGCCATGGAGGGGCGGGCGACGGCGGGGGAGGAACCGCACGCCTGGCACCTGTCCACGCTGGCGCGCCTCGACTCCGAGGTGATCACCCCGACCCGGCACGTCTTCGTCTCGCTGGAGTCCGAGGAGTCGCGGGCGGCCGCCACCGAGTGGTGGACCTCGCTCACCGAAGCGGGGGGCGAGGGGATGGTCGTCAAGCCCGCGCGCCCGGTGGCGGAACGCGTACAGCCGGGGGTCAAGGTGCGCGGGCGGGAGTACCTCCGCATCATCTACGGGCCCGACTACACCGAGAGCCTGGAGGTGCTGCGTGGCCGCTTCCTGGGCAAGAAGCGGTCGCTGGCCCTGCGTGAGCACGCGCTCGGCCTGGAGTCGCTGGCCCGGCTGGCCGGCGGCGAACCACTCTGGCGGGTGCACGAGCCGGTCTTCGCGGTCCTCGCCCTGGAGTCGGAGCCCGTCGACCCCCGGCTCTGAGCCCGTGAGCGGCGGGTCGTGTCAGGACACGGCCCGCCGGGCGGGCGGGGCCGGCAGGGGCACGACCTCCCGCCGGTGGTAGGCCGCGAGCTCCTCGCCCTGCTCGTACAGCCCGGCCAGGGCGGCGAGGCAGGGCGAGATCACGTCGTGGTCGGTGATGCGGCGCCCGCCGAGGTGGGCGCCCTCGGCGTCGTAGAGCACCTCGTACATGAGGGTGGACTCGAAGATCAGCAGCTCGGGCAGCGGACCGGACGCCTCGTAGGACCGGACGGCCGAGGCGGGCACCACGCGGGCGTGCTCCCCGGCCTCGGCGCGGGCGGCGAGCACGTGCAGCTCCCACTGCATGTAGGGCGTCAGGGGCGGCTCCACGACCCGGACGCGCCGGAACTCGGCGTACCCCTCGTACTCGGCGGGGAGCGAGCCGCGCAGCTCGCCGATCAGCTGGAGGGAACGTTCCCATTCGCCCTCGGTCATCGCCACCCAGCTCGGCTCGTAGGGCTCGTAGAAGTTCTGCGCGCGCTCGAGCTTCCAGACCACGCCCTCCGCGCTCTCGTACGCCTCGCGGAACTCCGCGCCGTACACCTTAGGCGGCAGGACCGCCGCCTCCACCTCGCGCACCCACTCGAAAACGTGGCAATCAAGTTGATTGTCCGTTATCGGGACCATCGGCTACTCCTCGTCATCGGATGCGGAGCCAAAGGCGGCTCGCCACAGGCTGGTGGCGCGAGGTCATCGCGGAGGACGTGCGCCACCATGCCCGGACCCGCACGAGGCGAAACCCGGGAATGACGACGGCCCGGAAGACAGGCCGATCATGAGACGGTCGACTCGGAGCGTCAAGACCCAAATCGCCGGACGGCGGGCGGGCACGGCGACGGCCGGGCGGACCGCGAAGGTCCGCCCGGTCGTGGTCGATCGGCCTCGCGGGAGGTCAGAAGCGGCGTCCGAGGCGTGGGTGCCGGTGGTGGTGCCGGTGGTGCGCCATTCTCACGAACGCGAAGATCAGCCCCATCAACAGCATCACCTTCAGCACGGCGAACAGCGGCCCGAGCGAGCCGGCCACCGCGGAGACGATGAGGACGATCGCGAGAACGGACAGGAAGACCGGGGGCCGGCCGTGGTGGCGGCGGTGCCGCTGGATCCGCTCGCGACGGACCTCGGCCATGGGGGAGTTCCACACTCCCAGCTCGGCGGGTCGTGGAGGCGCCCAGCCGTGCGCCCGCCGGTCGCGGTAGGCGGTGGGACGGGGTGAGGAGGGCTCGGGCAGGTCCGCCGTCAGCCGCCTCAGGTCGCCGGCCGTACGGGCCGCCAGGGTGCTGTCGAGCCGTTCGTCCAGCTCTTCGTAGGTGAGGCGGCCCCGCGCGAAGTGCTCGCGCAGGGCGGCCATCACCTCGTCGCGTTCCGCGTCACCGATCCGCAGATCGTCCCGCGAGGTCATCGAGGGGTCACTCCTCCGAGGTGTCGCCGTCGGCCAGGATCTGGTAGAGCTTGCGGCGGGTTTCGGCCAGGATCTGCTTCGCCTGTCCGATTTGCCCGTCGCTACCAGTCTGCGCGATCTGGAAGAGTGCCGCGGCGGCCTGGCGGGACAGATCGAAGAGTTCGTAGACGCTGTCGTCGACGTTCGGTGTCATGTCCTCCCAGGGAGCGCGCACCTCGTCGGGGTGCTCGCTCACATAGGCGAGGCCCGCCTCGGTGAGCCGGAAGGTCTTGCGGCCGTCGTTCTCCTCCGCGCGCACGAGACCCTCGTCGGTGAGCTGCTGGAGAGCCGGGTACACGGCGCCGGGGCTGGGCTTCCAGCCTCCCTGGCTGCGCTGGGCGATCTCCTGGATGACCTGGTAGCCGTTGCGCGGCTCCTCGGCGAGCAGGGCCAGGATCGCGGCGCGGACGTCGCCGCGCTTGGCCTTGCGGCCACCCCGCCCGAACGGCGGACGCCCGCCCCCGAATCCGAAGCCGGGCCCGAAGGGGCCGCGTCCGAAGTCGAAGGGGAAGGGGCGCGGGCCCCGGTGGCCGCGGAACCGGCGGTCACGGGGGTTCTCGTCGTGAGGGTGGTCCTCAGGGCCGTGGTGGTGCCCGTGCTGCCAGGCGGCGGCCATGGAGCCGAGCGCGGCGTACGCGGCGCCTTTAAGCGCCCGCGGGTCGGGCCAGGGAGTTCCTCCCATTGGGTACGTGTGCGTCATTGTCGTTCCCCCTTGCGTGACGATCGGCCTTCGACCGTTCTCGATGCTTCAAAGATATATCGAGAACATTCTGACGGGCAAGCGGTCGCGCGAGGAAAAGTCATCTCGTCCGCCCGGGGGAGCGGGCGCCGGGGGCCAGGCGATTTCGGGACGGTCGGCGAGTGGTGCCGGATTGTCGCCGGGGTGCCGGGTGATTTCGGGACGGTCGGCGAGTGGTGCCACGCGCTCGATGCTCGCGCGTACGGCCTGCTGATCAGCGCCATCGGCGTCGGCGGCCTGGCCGGAGCGCTGCTCACCTCGGTGGTGAACCGGCTGGTGGGCATGCGGTGGGCGCTGTTCCTCGACCTGGTCGGCACGTTCGTGATGATGATCGTCCCGGCCGTCCTGCCGGTGCCGTGGGCGGTCGGCGCCGCGGCGCTGGTCGGCGGGATGGGCGGCACGCTGTGGACGGTCAACTCCCGCGTCATCGCCCAGACCGTGGTTCCGGGCCATCTGCTGGGCCGGTACGGGGCCGCCTCCCGGCTGCTCGGATGGGGCGCTCTGCCGGTCGCCGCCGGTCTCGCCGGACTGCTGGCCGAGCTGGTGGGAGTGCGTATGACCTTCGCGGTCTTCGCGGGGACCACGGCCCTGCTGTTCGTGCCGTTCCTGCGCGCGGTGACCGATCGGGAGCTGGCGGCGGCGACCTCCGCAGGAGGAAGTGACGCAGATCACGCCAGCACGGGAACAGACCCCGAGATCTGAGCGTTATCAGGATTCGGACGGGATCGTTCTGCTCTGAGAGGGCTGGGGGGTGCTCTTGGAGCGGAACGGTCCCGTCTTCTCATTTCCGGACCCGGTCATGGCCCGGCCGGTGCGTACTCCAGAGGGCGGGCCGGCCACGGGGCAGTGGCGGCGCGGCGAGGCGACACGCCGGGGGATTGGTGAGAGGGTTCCGGCGTAACGCCGAGATTTTGCCGTAAGGTGCCCGATCGTGATCTACGCATGATGGGACATACGCACGCGCTGAGTGGGGCGGCGGCCTGGTTGCTCGTCGCGCCCGGTCTCGCCGCGCTCCCGATGGCCGGGGGGATCGCGGGCGGCCTGACGCCGATCGTGGCCAACGTGCTCTCACCGGCTGAGCTGATCGCCGGGGCGATCGTCTGCGCGGGCGCGGCGATGCTCCCCGATCTCGACCACCCCCACGCCACCATCGCCCAGACGTTCGGGCCTGCCACCTGGATGCTGAGCAAGGCGTTCAACTGGGCCAGCGGGGGCCACCGGCACGCGACCCATTCGCTGCTGTTCGCGATCGCCGCCGGCCTGGGATGCCACATGCTCGCCGATCACTACCCGATCGGCCGCGACATCGTGGTCATCTTGATGATCGGGCTGGCGTTGCGGGCGGTCGGCATCGGCATCCCGGGCAAGACGATCACCTCCGCGCTGGTCAACATCGGCCTGACGGCGGGGACCTTCGTCGCATTCCACTCCCAGGGTGTGGGGTACCTCTGGCTGGGTCTCGCCGTCGCCATCGGAAGCCTTGCCCACGTGACGGGCGACTGCCTGACCGAACGGGGGTGCCCGGTGCTGTGGCCGCTCAAGCACCGCTGGGTCCTGCCGTACCGCATCGGGATCAAGACCGGCAGGGCGTTCGAGATCAAGATCCTGGGCCCGGTGCTGTCGATCGTCGTGATCGCGCTCTTCGCGGCGCGCCTCATGCCGGAGTCCATCTGACTGCCTACCAGCGAGTAACTTGATGTCGAGATAAACGACCGATATCTTGACATCGAGACATCCGCTGCGCTCCAAGGTGGGTTAGGGCAGCCTGACTGGCGATGGCACTCCACCGGTGCGGCAGGATCTATGGGGCGAACCAGACATAGTGTGCGACCCATCATCAGTGACGATGAGTGCGAAATGAGGGAGGCGAGTCTCCGTGTCCGCCAACAGCTTCGGCAGCCGTGACACCCTCCGCGTCGGTGACGCGGCTTACGAGATCTACCGGCTGGACGCCGTCGAGGGGTCGGCGCGCCTCCCGTACAGCTTGAAGATCCTGCTGGAGAACCTGCTGCGCACGGAGGACGGCGCCAACATCACCGCCGACCACATCCGCGCGCTCGGCGGGTGGGACCCCAAGGCGGCGCCGAGCGTGGAGATCCAGTTCACGCCCGCTCGCGTGATCATGCAGGACTTCACCGGCGTGCCCTGCGTGGTGGACCTCGCCACCATGCGCGAGGCCGTACGCGACCTCGGCGGCGACCCCGCCAAGATCAACCCGCTCGCCCCGGCCGAGATGGTCATCGACCACTCCGTCATCGTCGACTTCTTCGGCGGCCCCGACTCCTTCCAGCGCAACGTCGACCGCGAGTACGAGCGCAACCACGAGCGCTACCAGTTCCTGCGCTGGGGCCAGACCGCGTTCGACGAGTTCAAGGTCGTCCCGCCGGGCACCGGCATCGTGCACCAGGTCAACATCGAGCACCTCGCCCGGGTCGTCATGATCCGCGACGGCAAGGCCTACCCCGACACCTGCGTCGGCACCGACTCCCACACCACGATGGAGAACGGCCTCGGCGTGCTCGGCTGGGGCGTCGGCGGCATCGAGGCCGAGGCCGCGATGCTCGGCCAGCCCATCTCCATGCTGATCCCGCGCGTCGTCGGCTTCAAGCTGACCGGCGAGCTTCCCCCCGGCGCGACCGCCACCGACCTGGTGCTGCGGATCACCGAGATGCTGCGCGGGCACGGCGTCGTCGGCAAGTTCGTCGAGTTCTACGGCGACGGCGTCACCGCGGTGCCGCTGGCCAACCGGGCCACGATCGGCAACATGAGCCCCGAGTTCGGCTCGACCTGCGCGATCTTCCCGATCGACGACGAGACGGTGAAGTACCTCAAGCTGACCGGCCGCAGCGACGAGCAGGTGGCGCTGGTGGAGGCGTACGCCAGGGCCCAGGGCCTCTGGCACGACCCCTCCGTGGAGCCGGTCTTCTCCGAGTACATCGAGCTCGACCTGTCGACCGTCGTCCCTTCCATCGCCGGCCCGAAGCGGCCGCAGGACCGCATCGCGTTGTCCTCGGCCAAGCAGACCTGGCGGCGCGACGTGCGCGTCTTCGTCCCCGACACCGGTGACATCAACGACAGCAACGGCACGGAGGAGGGCAAGGAGTCGTTCCCCGCCTCCGATGCCCCGGCCTCCAACGCACAGGCCAACGGGCACGGCAAGAAGGAGGACCGGCCCCTCGCCGCCTCCTCGCCGGGCGCCGAGCCGATCCGCGAGCGGCCCCGCAAGCCGACCCCCGTCACGCTTTCGGACGGCACGTCGTTCGAGTTGGACCACGGCGCCGTGGTGATCGCCGCGATCACCTCCTGCACCAACACCTCCAACCCCTACGTCATGATCGGCGCCGCGCTGCTGGCCAGGAACGCCGTGGACAAGGGCCTCACCCGCAAGCCGTGGGTGAAGACCTCGCTTGCCCCGGGCTCGCAGGTCGTCACCGGGTACTTCGAGCGCTCCGGCCTCACGCCGTACCTCGACAAGCTCGGGTTCAACCTCGTCGGCTACGGCTGCACCACCTGCATCGGCAACTCCGGGCCGCTGCCCGAAGAGATCTCCGAGGCCGTGCAGTCGGGCGACCTGGCCGTCGCCGCGGTGCTGTCCGGCAACCGCAACTTCGAGGGCCGCATCAACCCCGACGTCAAGATGAACTACCTGGCCTCGCCGCCGCTGGTCGTGGCGTACGCGCTCGCGGGCACGATGGACCTCGACCTGAACACCGAGCCGCTCGGCACCGGCCCGGACGGCGAGCCGGTGTTCCTCAAGGACATCTGGCCCTCCACCGAGGAGATCGCCGAGGTCGTCAACTCCTCGATCGGCGAGGACATGTTCCGGCGCGACTACGCCGACGTGTTCAAGGGCGACGAGGCCTGGCGGTCGCTGCCGATCCCGACCGGCGACACCTTCGAGTGGGACCCGTCCTCCACCTACGTCCGCAAGGCGCCGTACTTCGACGGCATGCCGAGCAAGCCGGAGGCGGTCACCGACATCCACAGTGCGCGCGTGCTCGCGCTGCTCGGCGACTCGGTCACGACCGACCACATCTCCCCGGCCGGTTCGATCAAGGCGGACTCGCCCGCCGGACGCTACCTCAAGGAGAACGGCGTCGGCCCGAAGGATTTCAACTCCTACGGCTCCCGCCGCGGCAACCACGAGATCATGATCCGGGGGACGTTCGCCAACATCCGCCTGCGCAACCAGATCGCGCCCGGCACCGAGGGCGGCTTCACCCGCGACTTCACCCAGGACGGCGGCCCGGTCTCCTCGATCTACGACGCCTCGGTGAACTACCAGGAGGCCGGCATCCCGCTGGTCGTGCTGGCGGGCAAGGAGTACGGCTCCGGGTCCTCGCGTGACTGGGCGGCCAAGGGCACGGCGCTGCTGGGCGTGCGCGCGGTCATCGCCGAGTCGTACGAGCGCATCCACCGGTCCAACCTGATCGGCATGGGCGTGCTCCCGCTGCAGTTCCCCGAGGGCGAGACCGCCGCCTCTCTGGGCCTGACCGGCGAGGAGACCTTCGACATCACCGGTGTCGAGGAGCTCAACGCGGGCAAGACCCCGGGGACCGTCACGGTTAGAACAGGGGACAAGGAGTTCGAGGCGGTCGTCCGCATCGACACTCCCGGCGAGGCGGACTACTACCGTCACGGCGGCATCATGCAGTATGTCCTGCGCTCCCTGCTCGCCAAGAGCTGAGCAGGGTACGGCGAGGCCGCGGCCTCGCTCTCGGGGATCACTCCGACACAGAGAACAGCCCGGCGGCACACCCATCCGCCGGGCTGTTCGACGTTTCCGGACATCGTCGGCGTGGGCTGTGACTCGCCCGGGGTGAACTGAGATGACGGCGAGCGTCGGCTGGGAGGATGGTCGGCGAGAGTGGGCCCCGACTCGCCCACCCACCCCAGGCTTCGCGCCGCGCATGGCGCCGAGCTCACCGCGCCGTACAACGGCGCCGAGTTCACCGCGTAGCCTCCCGCCGCATCGGCGCCGCAACACACGGCCCCGAGGCACCGCAACACACGGCCCGGAGCCGACCGTTTGCGCCGTTAGGCGGGGGCGGAGGGCCGTTGCTCCAGGAGTGCCCAAACGGTGTGTCCGGTCTCGGGAGAGCCGTCATACCCTGTGCGCGTGGCCAGCGCAGCCACCATGACCAGCCCACGCCCGCCCTCCTCGTCGGGCGAGGGCTCCGTGCCGCCCAACCGGGGCACGCCGCTTCCTCCGTCGTCCCGCACTGCGATCCGGACATCCGTGGCATTCCAGGTGACCTCGACGACGAAGAAGCCGTCGGGCGCGCTGCGAGTGTGGCGCAGTGCGTTGCCCGCCAGTTCGGAGACGATCAACTCCGCCTCTTCGACGATCGGTGCGCCGGCCAGCACGAGCCGTACGAACCTGCGAGCCTGCGATGCCTGCTCCGGCCGCCCCGGGAACACCCGCCGCCACAGCAGGTCCACCGAACGCGGCCGTACTGGCGTCTTCTCGGACGTTTCCGGCGTGAAGAGACCCCCTGGAGTCGCGACGAGACCTCCCTCGGTACTGAGAACGACGTGCCCCGCTAGCCCTGGCACGGCCTCGTCTGCCCGGGGACGTGGAACAGCCTCCTGTCCGCTGGAACGTGGAGCGGCGTCCGGTCCGTAGGGACGTGGACCAGCCTCCTGCCCGTGGGGACGTCGAATGGCGTCCGGTCCGTGGGTACGTGCAGCGGCGTCTAATTCGAAGGGACGTGGAACGGGGTCCGATTCGCTGGGACATGGCGCGGGCTCCCCTCCGTAGAGGTAGGGGAGGGCCTCGTCTGTGGCGGACGGGGGAGTAGGTTTCGGATCGGCGGCCATGCGGGGCCACCTCCTTGCGGGGAACCAAGGGGTGCGGACAAGCCAGCACTCTGGCCCGTGCGGCGCCCTTCGCCGACCCCTGCTCGACTCACGATCGGTCCCCCGGGGAACGGCCCGGTGAGCTGCAGAGACGTCAGTCGTACGACGGTGACCACTCCCACGACGGAGAAGTGACATCACCTTCTCGGTCATTTTCGGTAGCCGATCAGTCACGGTACGTGAGAACATGTGTTCGTACAGTCGCGAGGGAGGTGTGCACGACCCATGTCCGGCGAGGGGTATCGCATCCTGCGCGAGTGCCGCGTGCGTAGTGAGCGTCTGCGCGCCATGGGGTTGACGTTCGAGCAGGTCGCGGAGGTGTTCGGGCTCTTCCATGATGTGAGCCCTCTTCGCCTGCATCGGTACGCCCACGGGCGTACCGCCGCCGAGGTCGTCGCCGCCTACAACGATCTCGACGCTGCCGGCACGGCCTGCCTGCGTGAGAGCCGACTGTACGACTACGAGACGTGGCCGCTCCGGGGGAAACGCCCATCCGCCAGAGCCCTGGGCTTGTTCGCCCAGATCTACCGGACGGCCGCCCGCCGCCTGATCACCGACGACACATTCTCCTCATACTCCGCCCGCGACCGCGATCTCATCGACCGTACGGACCATCGCCATCTCGCTTCTCCGCAGCCTCGCCACGCCTCCTGCGCGAGCGCCGCCCGTGTCAGCATGGACTCAGCAGCGGTGCGCACCGGCGGCAGAGGCGTCCCGGTCTTCCTGGCCCGGGTCCCCGCCCCCGCCGACTGCGCCGCCCTGCTCCGCGCCCTCGGAGCCGAGGAGGCCGACATGCGACGCCGCGACATGTTGTTTGAGTTGGCCCTCGCGCTCGGCGGCGCTCCGGCCCTGCTCCTGCTCCGTCGACTTTCTCCACCGGAGAAAGATCGGCTGGCGCTGATCGTGGGTCCGTCCGGCCGAGTCGACTCCCAAAGTGTCCAGATCATCGAGAAGCTGAACGTGGCCTGCCGGCAGCTCGATGACGAGTTCGGTCCCCAAAGCGTGCTGCCCGTCGTGGATGCTCAACGCGGTCTCGTGGCGGAACTGCTCAAGCGGGAATCATTGTTACCGGGACTCCGCGATCGTCTGGTTAATACCTATGCCGAGTTGAGCGAGCTGGCGGGATACCTGTGCAACGACCTCATGGACTACACCCAGGCCGGGCTCCGCTACAAGGACGCGCTGAGCGCCGCGCACGAGAACGCCGATCCCACGATGATCGCCTATGTGCATGCCTGTCTGGGGTGGATGGCGCTGTATCAAGGCAAGCCCGGCAGGGCCTTGGACCACATGTTCGCCGCGCAAGGATGGGCGCAGCGCAGCGAGAGTGACGTCATGAAGTCCGCCCATGCCATGGGTTTGGCTCAAGTGCTGGCGAGAACCGGCGACGTACGAGAAAGCGAGCACGCTCTTGCGCGGTCGGTGAATCTCGCAGGACGAATGAGGGATGACACCGACCCGATCTATTTGTACTGGTGGTCGGACAACGCGATGCAGAGTCGCTCGGCCGATTGCATGCTCGCGTGGGGGCGCGCCGATGAGGCGCTGAAGTCGGCCGACCGGACACTCACCTCTGGGATCACGTCGAAGCTCTTGCGCGGCCGGACCCTGCTGAACTCGGCAGAAGCGCTCATCCAGAAGCGTGAGATCGCCGCCGCCGCTGCCAGGATCCACATGGCAGCTGAGATCACCGTCGGGCACAGTTCGGCACGACTGGCACACTCCATTCGGCAAGCCGGTTCCCGGCTCCAGCCATGGGCGGACAACAAACACGTCCGCGCCCTTGACGACCAGCTCCGCTCCCTGTCCACGCTCTCCTGAACGGCTCGTCCCTGAACGCCGCGCAGCCGGTGGCGGCGGCCTGGCGGGCGATCCCGTCCACCTATCCGGTGTGCGCCCATGACAACGGCACCCCGTCCACCCTGCCACGCGCACGAGCTTGGTCCCCACGGTGGGAGGTGTCGCGGTGAAGTCGGGCGGTGTGCGGCGGGGAAGCTGGGGTGGGTGGGCGAGTCGGGGCCCATTCTGGCCGGTCGTTCTCCCGTGTCGACCCTGTGGTTCCGCGTGAATGTTGACCCACTCCGTGATGATCATGAGTGTCTGTTCGTGCTGCCCTCCCGCCCACCGTTGTTGGACGCGTTCAGGTCTGTGCTCGGGTTGGTGGGTAGTGGCTTCCCGACGGTTGGCGATTGTCGAGCTGGACCACTGGCTGGTGGCCCACCTCTATTGCTGCTGCTCAGTCGTACGGTGTTGCTTAAGTCGGCGCCGATGCGGCGGGAGGTGGTGCGGTGAAGTCGGCGCCGTGTGCGGCGGGGAAGCTGGGGTTGGTGGGCGAGTCGGGGCCAATTCTGGCCGCTCGTTCTCCCAGTCCCTTCTTGCCGCCCTGCCGCCCACCGTTGTTGGACGCGTTCACGTCCGTGCTCGGGTTGGTGGTATTCCCTTCCCGACGGTTGGCGTCTGCTGCTTCTGCTGCTCGGTCGTGCAGTGTGTTGCATCAACGCTGCGACCGTCCGAGGGAGACGGTCGATCCATCAGCGGATGACCGGACCGGGTGAAGCCGCGGCGCGTCGAGGCTGGGCGATGGCCGACGCCGCGGCAGCGCCGAGCAGCGAGCGTCGGGTCAGGCTCAGGGGTCCTCTCGTGTTCAACATGGCAAGAATGTAAGGTGGGCATTCCAATAAGTCAGGTAAGCTTGACTGTATGGAAGGGTAGCTTTACCTTCGTGTCATGGTGAAACAGCAGGACCAAGTGACGCGCGCGGCCCGCCGCGCTGTCCTCATCGACGGCCTACCCGTGGCCACTCTGGGCCCTGTGGCCCTGGCGCTAGGCAGTGATCCCGACCAGAGCACCGTTCAGAAGGCCTGGTGGATTGCGGTGACCGCCGTGTTCGCGCTCGCCGTGGCCTGGGTCCTGCTGCGGGCGTTCCGGCGTGCAGACGAATACCTGCGGAAGATCCAGCTGGAAAGCATGGCCATCGCCTTCGCGGCAGTCCTCGTGGCACTGCAAGTGGCCACCGTGCTCGACGCCACGGGCGTCATCCAGCTCCATCAGCTCACGCAGCTGATCCTCATCGGCGGGGTGGCAATCTGGCTTGTGATCGCCGACCTGCGCACCCGCCTGCACCGATGAAGGCGCCGCACCCATGAAGAACCGACTACGCGAACTGCGAGCAGCCCGCCGGTGGAGCCAGGCCGCCCTGGCCGACCGGTGCCAAGTCTCCCGACAGGCCATCAACGCCATCGAGACCGAGCGGTACGACCCCAGCTTGCCCCTGGCGTTCACCATCGCCGACGTCTTCGGCCTTACCATCGAGGAGATCTTCCTGCCCGACCGGGCGGACACGACGAACGACCCGGACCGATCCTGAACGCCTCAGGCCGGCTTCCAGCCAGTCGGCGCGAGCGAGCGGGCAGAGATGGAGCCCCCGTTCTTCGCTGGGACAATCTCCAGCAGATTATGGCCAGCGCCCATAGGCGAATGACGCAGCCCGAGAGTGACACTGTCCGTGGCGTTCCACGAAACGCGAAGCAGCTTAAGTCGGCGCCGATGCGGCGGGAGGCGGTGCGGTGAAGTCGGCGCCGTGTGCGGCGGGAAACCTGGGGTGGGTGAGTGAGTCGGGGCCAATTCTGGCCGGTCTCCCCGACCATCCTTGCCGCCCTCGTTGGCGTCCCGTCGTCCCTCTACTTGAACGGCACTGTCTCCCCTGCGACCATCCACGGGGCTGTTACTCCAGCGGGTAGGAAACGTCGGCGACCCGGATGGTCCTGACGCGAGGGTCTTCGATGATCTTCCGGAGGCGGTCGATGCTGGAGAGCTCGTCCACGTAGGCGTAGGCCTTGCCCTCGGCCGCCGATGTGCGCAGCCTGGCCAGGCTCAGGCCGAACTGCCTGAGGTTGGCGTCGTCGTGATCGCGAAGGGAGCCCACCCAGGTGCGGAAGTCCGCCAGTCCTCGCGGGACGTAGTCGACGCATTCGCCTCTGAAGGGTGGGGCGGTGGTGTTCATCAACCCCAAACCCGGGCTCCAGGTGATCGGGGTGAACCGCGGCCGGTGCTCGTAGACGACGAGATCCGGACACGACTGGTACTGCTTGCCGAAGGCCAGTAGCTGGGCCGGGGTGAGGGGAGTGGTGAACTCCACCACGGCCAGCGCGTCCATGGTCTCCGGCAGGCGCGCGAGGACCTCGCGCATCCGCTCTTTGGGCTGGTTGCCGGTCCCGACGTTGTACAGGCCGTAGGTCAGCGGCGTCTCGGTGGCGAAGCCGAGCGGTGGACGCTGCACATGGCCGAAGAAGTCCTGCGTCAGCTCGTCCTTCTGGTCGCCGAAGTCCCTTCCGGTGGAGAAACCTCCGACGGCGCGGAGTGGCCTGATGCTCGCCTCCAAGGAGAGCGACAGCGGGGAGGCGCTGGGCATGCCAAGTTCGATGTTGTAGCCGGGGTTGGCCATCTGTAGCGCCGTGCCGAGCACCTGATACATGCGCTGCACGCGATCGCCCCGCCGTTGCACCCAGGGCGAGCCGATGGTCGCCACCAGTGAGATCACCATCAGCGTGGCGAGCACCGTGAAACTAGTGCGCAGGATGCCCCTGCGCACGGCCCTGCGCGTCTTTCGTGCGTCGAAATCGGGGATGTCGAACTCCGCCTCCGCGGTCTCTGTCGCTGCCGTCTCCGATGCCGCGCCCGGCGGCGCCTGCCGTGCCGGTTCCTGCCGTGCCGGTTCGATCTGGTCGCTCATCGGGTGGCTCCGTACATGTCGGCAAAGGCGGCGCGGGCGCGCCAGAGGGCGGTCTTGATCGACGAGGTCGTTCGGCCGGTCATCGCGGCCACCTCGGCAAGCGTGAACCCGTCGAAGTAGACGAGGACGAGAAGCCGTCGCTGCCGCTCGGGCAGCCGGTCCAGCACGTCGCGGACCGCGACGGCGTCGTCGGTGGCATGCTCGGGCGCGCCGAGTTCGTCCGGGCCGGGCAGGGGCAGTGAGATCCGGTTGCGTCGCAGGTAGTCGACGTGCACGTTGCGCGCGATGCTGAGCAGCCAGGCGGCCGCGGACTCCCCGCGCCAGCCGAGCAGTGCTCGGGTGGCCTTGACGAAGGTCTCCTGCGCGAGGTCTTCGGCGAGGTGCGGGTCGCGGGTCCGGCGGAGCAGATACCCGCAGACCAGGGGCCAGTGCTCCCGGTAGAGCTGCTCGATCCGGGTGCCGATGTCCGCCTCCGCGTGAGGGATGGAAGTGTCACACCCTAAGAGACGGCACCACCACCGAGGAGGTCACACACTCATTCCCCCGACCCTGATCTCCGGTGGCCGTTGCCGGTACCGCCCGCCGGTTACCCCCGATCATCGGCGAGCACGACTCAAAGGATCATCGGCGAGAATGGACCCCGACTCGCCCGCCCACCCCAGGTTTCCGCCGCACAACGGCGCCGGGTTCACCGCGTCGCCCCCCGCCGCGTCGGCGCCGCACATGCGACCCCAGTTCATGACAGAGCAGCAGTCGACGGAGCAGCAGTCGACGGAGCAGCATCGACGGAGCAGCAGTCGACGGAGCAGCATCGACGGAGCAGCACTGAGCTGCCGGTCGGGTCTTACTTCTCGGCCGTGCCGGGTTTCCCGCTGATGGACTCCTGATAGATTTCCGCGTAGGTGCGGGAGTCCTTGACCAGGTCGTCGCAGAAGGCAGCGACGTCGTTGCCGATGAGTTCCAGGACTCCCTTGCCGGCCGCGACGCCCTCCTCGAAGAAATCGACAATCCCTGTGAGCAGGGACCCGTCGAACAAGTCGATCGGTCCGACCTTGAAGAAGTACTTCTGAATCTCCTTGTAGACGATCTGGTAATCCGGTGGGAGTGCCTTGACCCGCGCCATGTGCGCCCGCCACTGCTTCTTGCCCTCGATGATGTCCTGGATGCCCACGTCAGCCTCCTAACCGGCCCAATTTCCTTGCGACGTTTCGGTTCAACTGCTCGCGCCACCGGTCGCGATAGCTCTGAGCCCCTTCTCCGCCGGCCAGCGCCGCGCAGAAGCCCCTGATGTCGTCACCCAGCACCTCGTGAATGCTCTGCCCAGCGGCCGCCGTCTCTTCGAGCAGTCCCAGAGCACCGTCGAGAATCGGCATCAGGTTTCGACCTGTGAAGTCCCCGTAGGGGAAAAGATGACCTTTGATCTCTTCCCACGCCGCTCGGTAGTCGGCCGGCAATACCGCGGCCCGGGCTTCGAACGCCTTAAATTCCCTGGTGAGATCGCTGCCTGTAATGGTCTCCCAGAAGTTCATCTTCCGCCCACCTTGAGCTTGTCGATTCGTGATGAGAGGTACTCCCATTTCGCCCAGAACGTCGCGAGTTCTTTGCGCCCCGCGTCGTTGAGCGCATAGAACTTGCGCGGCGGGCCCAGCCCGGACGGTCGTTTCGTCACCTGAACGAGCCCGTTCTTCTCCAGTCGCAGCAAGATGGTGTAGACCGTCCCCTCGACGACGTCGGCGAAGCCGAGTTCATTCAGCCGGCGCGTGATGGCGTACCCGTAGGTCTCCTCGCTGCCGATGATTTCGAGCACGCAGCCCTCAAGCGTGCCCTTCAGCATCTCCGTCAGGTCGTCCATCGCGGGTCTCCTCTTCGCTCCTCCCAGTACTGCGTACTACCGAGTACCACTATACGGTACCACGGAGTAGTACGGCGAGCGCGGGGTCACGGAAGCGATTCGAATCATCGGCGCCGCGCTGGTGCGCCCGCCGCCTCAAGTGATCCATTTGCCGGTCGGTCTAAGGCTGGTGAGTTCGGACCTGACAGACGGCCGACGAGAAGTGAACTGGAGGAGGGCCCGGCGGGTATGGGAGCGCACAGGGGATCTCCACGGTGTGACGATCCTTCAGGGAAGCCACTCCTGCAGTCCGGGGAGATGCCCGAGTTCCGACTCGATGCGCTGCCTGTCGTCGGGGGTGAGCTCCAGACCGCGCACATCGGCCGCCCACGGATCGGTGGGCTCGCCGAGGACCATGGCCAGGTCGATGAGGTGGCACAGGGCGATGCCCCGCTCGACCACCGGGGCGTCCGCGCCGTGCCTGCGCACCGCGGACTTGAGCGCGCGGAAAGCCTGCAGATCATCGTTCTTGAACTCACGCAGAATCCGGGCGTTGTCGAGCGCCTTGGCCAGGCCTGCCAGCTTCTTCGAGCCGCCATACTCCACTTCGGCCGGCTCGTCGCGCTGGATGAATATGATCGAGTTGCCTGATGGGTCGATCAGCGTGAATCGGGACGCGCCTGGCCGGTAGCGGGTGATCCGCGGAGGGCCGGAAGTCAGCACCTTCCCGTGGACCCGGCGCATCGCCGCGACGAACGCCGCGTGGTACGGCGCCACGGCGTCGACCATGACCAGGCAGCCTCCGGACTCCTCACGGGCCGGATCCAGCCCTTTGGGCGCCGGGCCGAAGTGCAGTTGGAATCCGCTCAACTTGAGTGCCAGATAGACATAGGGCTTGCTCTGTTTGTAGGTCGCCTCGAATCCCAGCGCCTCATAGAACGCCAAGGTGTTCTCTACCGATGCGCACGGCATCAACGGCACCGTCGTCTCGTTGGGCCGAATCGCATCGTCACTCACGTCATTCCACCTTCCAGGTCGTCCGACGATGCTTACACCCCTCGACGAACCTCGCATATGGATCGTTCCACGCTGATGTGCGCCGGTCCGGTTGGTGGCCGGTCGGAGCACGCCTGAGACATCTTGGTCGGGGCGCGTACGAGGGTGCGGGCCACTCGCCATTGGTGACGGAACCGGCCGGATCCATATGATCACAGGATGGCGCTCGACTTGTTCGCAGGAATTCCGGTCGCCGACCGTGCGGTGGCCCTGAAGTGGTACGAACGGCTGCTGGGCTGCCCGCCGACGTTCTTCCCGAACGACACGGAAGCCGTGTGGGAGCTCGCGGAACATCGGTACGTGTTCATCGAGCAGCGGCCCGATCACGCCGGCCACGCCATGCACACTATCTTCGTCGACGACCTCGATGCGCTCGTCGCGCAGATCGCCGAGCGAGGACTCGACCCGGCCAAGCGGGAGACCTACGACAACGGCGTGCGCAAGATCACCTACTGCGATCCCGACGGGAACGAGATCGGGTTCGGCGGCGCTCCCCTGTGACAGGCCTCCGGCCGGTATGACAGCCGGTCAGCACTGAGCTGGGACCGTCGTCGTGCACTGCCGTACTTGTTGCGGGCTTGCGGCGCCGACGCGGTGGGAGGTGTCGCGGTGAAGTCGGCGCCGTTGTGCGGCGGGGAAGCTGGGGTGGGTGGGTGAGTCGGGGCCAATACTCGCCGACCGTGCACCCCCGTCCATTCTTGCCGTTCCTCCCTGCCCGCCCGTGCCGGCCGTTCAAGTCCGTGCTCGCCCAAGGTCCAGCCGGGCCGATGTGGCAGACCATTTCCGGTCGCTGGAGGCTCATCACGTGCCCGAACTGAACGGCACGTCGGTGACGCCGATCCTGGTCGACGGGACGCACGACGTCGTGGGGTGAGGGCGCGCCGCAGCGTGCCGGGCCGGTGATATCCGCTTGCGGGTCACAGGTCGCCGACCTCTAGCGTGCCCTTCATGAGTCATGAGGTATTTCTGCTATTTCTTGGCGGTTTGGCAGTATTTATTGGGGCGATCGTTCAAGGAGGAGTCGGGTTCGGGCTGGGCCTGGTGGCGGCACCGATGATCACCGTGCTCGATCCCACGGTGATGCCGGGTGCCATCCAGGTCGTCAACGTCACGCTGCCGCTGTTCACCCTCGCCGCCGAGTGGCGGAAGGTCGACTGGCGAGGCCTCGGGTTCGCGCTGCTGGGCAGGCTGCCGGGAAGCGTCATCGGCGGGGCCATCGTCGTCTACGTCAGCACCCAGACGCTCGGGATCCTCGTCGGCGTGATGGTGCTCATCGCGGTCGCGGTCACCGCCTCCGCCGTGGCCATCCCGAGGAACGGGGCGACGCTCACCACCGCCGGTTTCCTGTCGGGCATCACCGGAACGGCGACCGGCATCGGCGGCCCGCCCATGGGGATCGTCTACCAGCACGCCAAGGGGCCGCAGATCCGGGCGACCCTGGCCATGTACTTCTTCCTGTCCGCCGCGCAGTCCCTAGGCATCCTCGCGGCAGTGGGCAGGCTTCCCGGCCGTGCGCTGCTGGCGGGCGCGGCGCTGATCCCCTTCATGATCGTGGGTTTCGCGGTCTCGGGCCCGCTGCGGCGTTTCCTGGACGGCGGGCGCGTCCGCGCGGGGATTCTCGTGGTGGCCGCCGCCTCGGCCTTCGTGCTGATCACGCAGAGCCTCACCGGTTAATCTTGCGTTTCCTGATTGTTACCGGAGACAACAAACTTTGGCCGTCACAGGTCTGGCGCCCGGGCGCGGGACGGAATACGTTGCCGCAAACAACATTCAAAGAAACGGCCAAGCCGAGACCCGGTGTGAGCCGTTCATCCCCGGTCAGAGCTCGGCCGGGCACCTCCCAAAACAGACCCCCATGCCACGCCTCCAGTGGCCATCTCTGCAGAAAGGACCCGGTGCATCCATGCGCAAGGGGATCCTCGGCCTGACCGCCGCCGCGGCGGCGCTCTCTCTCGGTCTCACCGCCTGCGGGGGCGATGACGGTGGCACGACCACGGCACAGAACAGCGGCAGCGCGTCCGCGTCGTCCGCCGCCAAACCGGGCAAGATCGGCGTCATCCTTCCCGACAGCAAGTCGTCGGCCCGCTGGGAGACCGCGGACCGCAAGTACCTCGAAGAGGCCTTCAAGGCCGCGAACGTGGACTACGACATCCAGAACGCCCAGGGTGACAAGACCGCCTTCCAGACCATCGCGGACCAGATGATCACCAACGGCGCCACCGTACTGGTCATCGTGAACCTGGACAGCGGCACCGGCAAGGCCGTGCTGGACAAGGCCAAGTCGCAGGGCGTGGCCACCATCGACTACGACCGCCTGACCCTGGGCGGCAGCGCCTCCTATTACGTGAGCTTCGACAACACCAAGGTCGGCACCCTTCAGGGTGAGGGCCTGGTCAAGTGCCTCACCGACAAGAAGGTGGAGAAGCCGATCATCGCCGAGCTGAACGGCTCGCCGACCGACAACAACGCCACGCTGTTCAAGGCGGGCTACGACGGCGTTCTCAAGGCGAAGTACGACTCGGGCGAGTACAAGAAGGGCCCGGACGAGTCGGTGCCCGACTGGGACAACACCAAGGCCGGCACGATCTTCGAGCAGATGCTGACCTCCGAGTCCAAGATCGCGGGCGTTCTCGCCGCCAACGACGGTCTGGGCAACGCCGCCATCACCGTGCTGAAGAAGCAGAACCTCAACGGCAAGGTGCCGGTCACCGGCCAGGACGCGACCGTCCAGGGCCTACAGAACATCCTCAACGGCGACCAGTGCATGACGGTCTACAAGGCGGTCAAGAAAGAGGCCGACGCCACGGCCGAGCTCGCGATCGCCCTGGCCAAGGGTGAGAAGCCGACCGCCAGCGGTTCGGTGAAGGACACCGAGACCGGCCGCGACGTCCCCTCGGTCCTGCTAGACCCGCAGGCGATCTACATCGACAACGTCAAGGACGTCGTCGCCGATGGATACGTCAGCAAGGACGAGCTGTGCACCGGCGACTTCGCCGACAAGTGCACCAAGGCCGGAATCCAGTAACGAGGTCCGGTACGGCACGCGCCACCCGGGGAGGCCTCCAAATGGGGCCTCCCCTGCGGGACGCGCGAGCCGTACCGTCAGTCTCTGAGGAGCAACGTGTCACCCCAACCCGTCCTGGAGATCCGCGGGCTCGACAAGAGCTTCGGTCCCGTGCAGGTCCTGCATGACGTCGCCTTCTCCGCGTTCGCGGGGGAGGTCACCGCGCTGGTCGGCGACAACGGCGCCGGTAAGTCCACCCTGGTCAAGTGCCTGGGCGGCATCCACTCGATCGACGCGGGGGAGTACATCTTCGACGGCAAGCCCGTCCACGTGGCCAGCCCCCGCGAGGCGGCCGAGCTGGGCATCGAGATCGTCTACCAGGACCTGGCGCTCTGCGACAACCTCGACATCGTCCAGAACATGTTCCTCGGCCGCGAGAAGAAGAGCGGGCTGGTCCTGGACGAGGCCACGATGGAGGAGATGGCGGCCAAGACCCTCGACGGTCTATCCGTCCGCACGGTCAAGTCGATCCGCCAGCTCGTCTCCAGCCTGTCGGGCGGGCAGCGGCAGACCGTGGCCATCGCCAAGGCCGTGCTCTGGAACAGCAAGGTCGTGATCCTCGACGAGCCCACCGCGGCACTCGGCGTCGCCCAGACCGCCCAGGTCCTGGAGCTGGTGCGGCGGCTGGCCGACAACGGCCTCTCGGTGATCCTGATCTCCCACAACCTGAACGACGTCTTCGCCGTGTCCGACCGGATCGCGGCGCTGTATCTCGGGCGGATGGCCGCGCAGGTCAAGACGGCCGATGTCACCCACTCCCAGGTCGTCGAGCTCATCACCTCGGGGCGTAGCGGAGAGCTCGGCCTGAAGAACGCCAACGGAGTCACCGCATGAGTACGACAACGATTCCCGAGAAGCCCGTCGCCCAGGCGCCGACCATCGGCGGCAACGTCCGCGGTTACCTGGAACGGGTGCGCGGCGGTGACATGGGTGCCCTGCCCGCCGTCTTCGGGCTGGTCGTACTCTGCACGGCCTTCGCGATCCTGCGCCCGGTGTTCCTGTCCTCGATCAACTTCGCCAACCTGCTCACCCAGGGGGCCGCGATCTCCGTGATCGCCATGGGTCTGGTCTTTGTCCTCCTGCTCGGCGAGATCGACCTGTCCGCCGGTTTCACCAGCGGTGTCTGCGCCGCGGTGCTCGCCGTCACGCTGACCAACAACGGCCAGCCCTGGTACATCGCCGTCGTCGCCGCGATCGTGACCGGTGTGGTGATCGGCGCCTCGCTGGGCGTGCTGGTCGCGAAGCTAGGCATCCCCTCCTTCGTGGTCACGCTGGCCGCCTTCCTCGCCTTCCAGGGCCTGCTGCTGATCCTGGTGAACGAGGGCACCAACATAGCCATCCGCGACCAGACGATCATCGCCATCGAGAACAAGAACCTGCCGCCGACGCTCGGCTGGGCCCTCTATATCGGCTGCGTGGCCATATACGCCGCCGTGCAGATCGTGCGATCGGGCCGCCGCGCCCGCCGGGGCCTGGTGGCCGATCCCGCGACCGTCATCGCCTTCCGCGTCGGGTTGATCGCGGTCCTCGGCGGGCTCGCGGTCTACGCCCTCAACCTGGAGCGCAGCCGCAACGCCCTGCTGGTCTCGCTCAAGGGTGTGCCGATCGTCGTCCCGATCGTGCTGGCGTTGCTGATCCTCTGGACGTTCGTCCTGCGCCGCACCGCCTTCGGTCGGCACGTCTACGCCGTCGGTGGCAACGCCGAGGCGGCCCGCCGGGCCGGCATCAGCGTGGACCGTATCCGGATCAGTGCTTTCGTCATCTGCTCGGGCATGGCCTCGGTCGGCGGCATCATCGCCGCCTCGCAGGCCAGCTCGGTCGACCCCAACACCGGCGGCAGCGACGTGCTGCTGTTCGCGGTCGGCGCCGCGGTGATCGGCGGCACGAGCCTGTTCGGCGGCAAGGGCAGAGTGCTCGACGCCATCCTCGGTGGCGCCGTCGTCGCGGTGATCAACAACGGCATGGGCCTGATGGGCTACAGCGCCAGCGTGAAGTACATCGTCACCGGGTCGGTGCTGCTGCTTGCCGCCGGGGTCGACGCCCTCTCCCGCAAGCGCGCCGCCGCCTCGGGCCTGAGATGATCTCGGGTCAGAACCGGGTCTCGTGCGGGACCCGGAGGTCACGCTCGCCCCGTTGATCTCCTATGGACACCGGCGGCGTGCCGATGACGGCCCGCCGCCGCGCCGGGGCGTCCTGCCGCCGGCGGCGTTGCCGCTGACCCCCCACCGGATGCACAAGGAACCAGAGGACCTCGGATGATGCGCGCGGGCCCCTCACAGGAGGAGATCCGGCGCCATAACCTGGGCGTCCTCCTGCGCCACGTCCACTTGGGCGGGCCGACCTCCAGGGCCGAGCTCACCAGCAGAATGGGGCTCAACCGCAGCACCATCATGGCGCTGACCGCCGATCTGACCGCGGCCGGGCTGGTGCGCGAGGAGCTCCCCCGCGAGACGGGCCGGGCCGGACGTCCCTCGCTGGTGGTCCGGCCCGAGTCGGCGCGGGTGTACGTCCTGGCGTTCGACATCGGCGTCGACAGGCTGGTCGCCGCCCGGGTGGGGCTGGGCGGGGTGATCCTGGACCGTCGTGAGGCGGCCCGGCAGCGCGGGCCGTTCGTCCTCGAGGACGTCGTCGGGCGCCTGGCCTCGTTCTCCGAGCAGATGCTGAAGAAGACCCGTTCCGACACGATCTGCGTCGGGGTGGGCGTGGCGTTCGCCGGCGGCGTGCGCAGCTCCGACGGTGTCGTCCGGTTCAGCCCCAACATGGGGGTGTCCGACATCCCGCTCGGCCAGGAGCTGGAGGCCAGGCTGGCGCTCGGCATCCCGGTCGCGGTCGGGAACGACGCCAACCTCGGCGCGATGGCGGAGCAGGCTCGAGGTGTCGGCGCGGGCTGCCGTGACCTCATCTACCTGCACGGTGACGTCGGCATCGGAGGCGGCGTCATCGCGGCGGGCCAGCTGCTGGGCGGCCAGGGCGGTTACGGCGGCGAGGTCGGCCACATGGTCATCAACGCCGGCGGGCGGCCCTGCGGCTGCGGGTCGCGTGGCTGCCTGGAGGCCGAAGTGGGGGAGCGGGCGCTGCTGGAGGCCGCCGGCCGCTTCGGCCGGCAGATCGGACGCGACGCGGTACGAGCCGTCGTGGACGCCGCCGACCGCGGCGACATCGTCGCGCAGGAGGCCCTGGCGCGGGTGGGCGACTGGCTGGGCCTGGGCGTGGCGAACCTGGTGAACATCTTCAACCCAGAGATCGTCATCTTCGGCGGCATCCTGAGGGAGATCTACCTCGGCGCGGCGGCGCAGGTGCGCAGCCGCATCGTCACCGACGTGCTGCACGCCTCCCGAGAGAGCCTGCGCCTGCGCACCCCGGTGCTGGGCGACGACACCACCCTGGTGGGCGCCGCGGAGCTGGCCTTCGCCCAGGTCCTCGCCGACCCCCTCGACGCCCTCGCCCGCGTCGGCCCCTAGCCGCCCGCCGGTCAGGTTCCCGGGGTCGAGGCCACCATGGTCGAGCCGGCGGCCCAGGTGTTGCAGGCGGCGGGGCCGGCGGCCTTGAAGCCGCGGTTCAGCCAGTTGGCGATGTTGCGTCCCTTGCCGTGGTCGCGGATCTTGCCTCTCTCGTCGCCGCTCTTGCGGGTGACCTCGAGCAGGAACCGCCAGTCGTCGTAGTCCCGGTCCAGGGAGTCCCAGACGCTGCCGATGAACGCCCCCGCGAAGCACTCCGCCTGCAGCTCCAGGCGCCGGTACTGCTCGTAGTACTCGGTCTTGCTCCCTGAGTGCAGGCGGTTGAAGGCACGCTCGATGCCGGCGAGGTTCTGCACGTGGTGGCCGTACTCGTGGGCGATCACGTCCATCAGGAACAGCTCCTGCGCCTGCTCGGTCAGGTTCTTGTCCAGCAGGACGACGATCCGGCGGTACGCGGGGCAGTAGAGCCCCTGGGCGTTCTTCGGCCACTTCTCCCCGCACACGCGCTGTGGCTTGGAGATGAACTGCAGGCGCGGCTTGGAGAAGGGGATGCGGGCCTTCTTCAGCTGCGCCGCCCACGACCGGCTGAGGCAGTCGAAGAGCGGCATGACATACCTCTTGGCCGAGGTCACGTTGCCCGGGGTGACCGGGGGCTCCGGGCAGGTCGCGACGGGGAGCCCGCCCGAGCTGTACAGGGTGCTCCGGGTCAGCGCGGCGTTGTTCCTGATCGGATAGCCGGCCGCCGACGCCGGAGCCGCGTACGCGGTGCCGGCGAGGGAGAGGCTCGCGAGCAGCCCGGCGACCAGCGCTGTGGAGGGCTTTCGAGTGATCACAGCAGAGGAGAGTAGCCGCTATATCCCGCTAAAGGCCCAAAATGGGCCAGATACCGGCTCACGCTCGCGGAGGACCACCCGGCCGCGGGCTGAGGCCGGGGGAGGGGCGCTAGGCGACCGCCGCCGCACTGGCGGACCAGGTGTTGCAGCCGGCGGGGCCCGCCGCCCGGTAGCCGCGGTCCAGCCAGTCGGCCATGTTCCGCCCCTTGCCGTGGGTGCGGGCCTCGCCGGTCTCGTCGCCGCTCTCACGGTCGTCGTCCAGGAGGGTCTCCCAGTCCTCGGCCGTACGGCGCAGCGAGGGCCAGACGCTGCCGATGAAGGCTCCGGCCAGACACTCGGCCTGAAGTTCGTGCCGGCGGGTCTGCTCGTACGACTCGGCGTCGTCGTCGCTCGGCAGGCGGTCGTAGGCGCGCCAGATGCCCGCCATGTTCTGCACGTGGTGGCCGTACTCGTGCGCGATCACGTCCATGAGGAACAGGTCCTCCGGCCGGTCGACGACGCTCTTGTCCAGCATGACCACGATCTGGCGGGTGGAGCTGCAGTAGATCGCCTGGACGTGCTCGCCCCACGCGTCGCCGCAGATCTTCTCGGGCCTGGTGATGAACCTCACAGCCGGCTTCTCGAACGGCAGCCGCTCCTTGGCGAACTGGGCCGCCCATGCCTGGTCCAGGCACTTCACGAGCGGGGTCAGATAGCCGCGCACCGAGGCCACGTCGCCGGCCTTCACCGGCGGCTCGGCGCACGGAGTGCCTGGAAGAGGGCCTGATTTGTACAGCGGGTTCCTCGTCAGGGCTTCCGCGTGCACGATGGGGTCGGCGTCCTGGGCCGCGTGAGCCGTAGCCCCAGGCAGGAGGGTCACGATGATGACCAGAAGGAAGGCGAGAGAAGGCGTCCGCATGGTGCCGCGAGGGTATGCGAACTGCCCACGTGTCGTAAAACCGCTCTAGTGTGGACAAAATCTGGAGGTTTTGTGTGTTCGGCACTCGGACGCCATTGGAGTGGGACCCTTAGGCCAAGCCCGGAGTGCCGCAGGGTCACCCCTAGGGCAAATAGACTCAGGCTGGTCGATTAGTAGGCGGAGGGGATGATTCCGTGAGCGAGCGGAGCCAGCGAACAGATGGTCCGGACTCGGGGCCAACCGGCCTGCTGGAGTCCGTCAAGGGTCCGGAAGATCTCAAGCGCCTGGAGCCCGCTGAGCTGACCGCCCTCGCGGCCGAGCTGCGTGACCTGCTGGTCTCCACCACCTCCCGCATAGGAGGCCACCTCGGCCCCAACCTCGGGGTGGTCGAGCTGACCATCGCCCTGCACCGGGTGTTCGACTCGCCGCGCGACCGCATCCTGTGGGACACCGGCCACCAGTCCTACGTCCACAAGATGCTCACCGGGCGCGCCGCCGACTTCGCCACGCTGCGCCAGGAAGGCGGCCTGTCGGGCTATCCGAGCCAGGCCGAGTCCGACCACGACGTGATCGAGAACTCCCACGCCTCCACCGCCCTGTCCTACGCCGACGGGCTCGCCAAGGCGTACAAGCTGCGCGGCGACACCGGCCGCACGGTCGTCGCGGTGATCGGCGACGGCGCGCTGACCGGGGGCATGGCCTGGGAGGCGCTCAACAACATCGCCGGTCACGCCAAGGACCCCGATCTGCCGCTGGTGATCGTCGTCAACGACAACGGCCGGTCCTACTCCCCGACGATCGGCGGGCTCGCCTCGCACCTGTCCTCGCTGCGCATGACGCAGAACTACGAGCACATGCTGGAGTTCGTCAAGCAGAACCTCGGCCGGGTGCCCGTGGTCGGCACCCCCCTGTACGAAACGCTGCACGGCGTCAAGAAGGGCATCAAGGACGTCCTCGCGCCGCAGGTGATGTTCGAGGACCTCGGCCTGAAGTACGTGGGCCCGATCGACGGCCACGACGAGCAGGCGGTCGAGGTGGCGCTGCGCAAGGCGCGCGACTTCCGCGGGCCGGTCATCGTGCACGTCCTCACCACCAAGGGGCACGGCTACTCGCACGCCGAGAACCACGACGAGGACTGCTTCCACTCCCCGCAGCCGTTCGACCCGCTGACCGGCGAGGAGCAGCCCAAGCCGCACGGCTGGACCAACGTGTTCAGCCAGGAGCTCGTGCGCCTCGGCGCCGAGCGCGACGACATCGTGGCCATCACCGCGGCCATGCTCCACCCCACCGGCCTCGCCGCGTTCGCCGAGGCCTACCCCGAGCGCACCTACGACGTCGGCATCGCCGAGCAGCACGCCCTGACCAGCGCGGCGGGCCTCGCGCTCGGCGGCCTGCACCCGGTCGTCGCGATCTACGCCACCTTCCTCAACCGGGCCTTCGACCAGCTCCTCATGGACGTCGCGCTGCACCGCCTGCCGGTCACGGTCGTGCTCGACCGCGCGGGCGTCACCGGCGACGACGGGGCGAGCCACAACGGCATGTGGGACCTGTCCATCCTCCAGGTGGTGCCCGGGCTCTCCGTGGCCGCGCCCCGCGACGCCGTACGGCTGCGCGAGCTGCTGACCGAGGCGGTCGGGATCGACAGCGGTCCCACCGTGGTGCGCTTCCCCAAGGGCGCCGTCGGCCCCGAGATCGAGGCCGTGGGCAGGCTCGGCCAGATGGACATCCTGCGCCGGGGCGACGAGGCCGACGTGCTGCTGGTGGCCGCGGGCCCGATGGCCCAGATGGCGCTCGAAGCGGCCGCGCTGCTGGACGCGCAGGGCATCTCGGCCACCGTGGTCGACCCGCGCTGGGTCAAGCCGCTCGACGAGGCCCTGGTGGGCGCCGCCGCCGAGCACCGGCTGGTCGCGGTCGTGGAGGACAACGGCCGCGTCGGCGCGGTGGGCGACGCGGTGGCCCGCCTGCTCAGGGACGCGGGTGTCGACGTCCCGGTGCGCACGTTCGGGGTGCCGCAGCGGTTCCTCGACCACGCCAAGCGGGCCAAGATCCTCGCCGAGATCGGACTCACCGGCCAGGACCTCGCCCGGCAGATCACCGAGGCGGTCGCCCGGCGCTCCTCGATGCTGGAGGACCACCCCGCGGGCTGACATCCCGGCTCGTCGGCGGGGCGATGGAGGAATGTTCGTCCGCTCTTGGGGTAGGCATGGCCTGCGCTTTCGTAAGGAGGCGTCCTGAGTGGTCAGTGACGATCAGGGGGCGTGCCGATGTCCATCTTCCGGACCAAGTCCGTCGAGCGGTCGATGCAGGACACCGAGGCGCCCGAACATCGGCTCCGCCGCAGCCTGAGCGCCCTCGACCTGACCGTCTTCGGTGTCGGCGTGATCGTCGGCACCGGCATCTTCGTCCTCACGGGGCAGGTGGCCAGGGACACCGCCGGGCCGGCCGTCGCCCTGTCGTTCGTCATCGCGGGCGTCGTCTGCGCGCTCGCCGCGCTGTGTTACGCCGAGTTCGCCTCGACCGTGCCGGTGGCCGGGTCGGCGTACACCTTCTCCTACGCCACGCTCGGGGAGTTCCCCGCGTGGATCGTCGGCTGGGACCTGATGCTGGAGCTCGCCCTCGGCGGTGCGGTGGTCGCGGTCGGCTGGTCCGGATACTTCTCCGAGTTGCTCGCCACGTTCGGCGTCCACCTGCCCGCCACGTTCGCCGGCGAGCAGGCCACCTTCAACATCCCCGCCGTCGTCGTGGTGCTCGTCCTGACGGGCGTGCTGGTGGCCGGCATCAAGCTGTCCGCCCGTTTCAACCTGGTCGTGGTCGGCATCAAGGTGGCCGTGATCCTCCTGGTCATCGTGGCGGGCCTGTTCTTCGTGAGGAGCGCGAACTACGCCTCGTTCATCCCGCCCTCGCAGCCGCTCCCCGCGGAGGGCGGCCTCCAGGCGCCGCTGATCCAGGTCATGTTCGGCCTCACCCCGGTCGCGTACGGCGTCTTCGGCATCTTCGCCGGGGCGGCCGTCGTCTTCTTCGCCTTCATCGGCTTCGACGTGGTGGCCACGGCCGCGGAGGAGACCCGCAAGCCGCAACGGGACCTGCCGATCGGGATCATCGCCTCCCTGGCGATCTGCACGGTGCTGTACGTCGCGGTGTCGCTGGTGGTGGTGGGCATGCAGCCGTACAACCGCCTCAGCCGTTCGGCGCCGCTGGCGGGCGCGTTCCGTGTCGTCGGGCAGGACTGGCTGGCCACGATCATCAGCGTCGGCGCGCTGGCCGGGCTGACGACGGTCGTGATGATCCTGATGCTGGGCCAGAGCCGCATCTTCTTCGCCATGAGCCGCGACAACCTGCTTCCCCGGGGACTGGCCGCCGTCCATCCCCGGTTCGGCACGCCGTACCGCATCACGATCATCATCGGGGTGGCCACCGCGCTGCTGGCCGGCTTCATCCCGCTGTCGGCCCTGGCCGAACTGGTCAACATCGGCACGCTGTTCGCGTTCGTCCTGGTCTCGGTCGGCGTCGTCATCCTGCGCAGGACCCGGCCCGACCTGCCCCGTTCCTTCCACACGCCGCTGGTCCCGCTGGTGCCGGCCCTGTCGGTGCTGGCCTGCGTCTACCTGATGCTGAACCTCCCGGTCGAGACCTGGCTGCGGTTCATCATCTGGATGGCGATCGGGGTGGCGCTCTACTTCGTGTACGGCAGGCGGCACAGCCGGGTGGGCGACGAGCCGGCGATGCCGGTCAAGTAACGCCGTACGGGGATGAGATGACCGGGCCTGGACACCGGACACGTGCGTGGAACACCCGTGACCGCTGGACAATGAAAGGGGCACAGGCACGGGAGGACGACCATGGTCACGCTGGAAGACGTCGCCAGGCACGCGGGGGTGTCGCTGGCGACGGCCTCTCGGGTGCTGAACGGCAGCAGCCGGCAGGTCGGCGCGGCCATGCGGGCGAGGGTCGAGTCCTCGGCCGCCAAGCTGGGATACCGCGTCGACGTGACGGCCCAGACGCTGGCGCGGGGAGCGAGCAACGTCGTCGGCCTGGTGATCCAGGACCTGACCGACCCCTACTTCGCGGCCATCGCCGACGGGGCCATCAGGGCCGCCGACCTGCAGGGCATGGTGGTGACCCTCGGCACGACCTACCGCGACCCCGAGCGGGAGATCGCCCTGGTCGCCACGCTGAACGCCCAGCGCGCCCGCGTCGTGCTGATCGCCGGTTCGCGTACCACCGACGAGGCCATGATCCGGCGGCTGCGCGGCGAGCTCGACTTCTACTGCGCCGCCGGGGGGCGGGTGGCGGTCATCGGGCAGGACCTCCTCGGCACCGACGCCGTGGTCCCGCAGAACCGCCAGGGAGCGCGCAAGCTGGCCCTCACCCTCGCCGGGGAGGGCCACCGCCGTTTCGCCGTGCTGGCCGGGCCGCAGTACCTCTACACCGCCCTCGATCGCGCGTCCGGGTTCGCCGAAGGGCTCGCCGAGCTGGGGCTGCCCGCGCCGGTCGTGGTGCACGGCGGGTTCGACAGGGACGGCGGGCATGCCGCGGCGGTGGCGCTGACGAGCATGGACACCGACGTCACCTGCGTGTTCGCGGTCAACGACGTGATGGCGGTGGGAGCGCTTGCCGCCTTCAGGGAGCAGGGGGTCCACGTGCCGGGTGATCTGTCGATGGCCGGGTTCGACGACATCGCCTCGCTGCGCGACCTGGTGCCGGCGCTGACGACCGTGCGGCTGCCGCTGGCGCACATGGGGTCGCTGGCGCTCGACCTGGCCCTGTCCTTCACCGACGTGCCCCATAAGGAGTCCATCGAGGGTGAGGTCGTCCTGCGCGAGAGCGTCAGGAGGCTCACCGGCGCCCAGGGCGACCTTACTTCGTAAAGGGCGCGCGACTCAGCTCTCGAACTGGTCCTGGTCGGCGAGACGGATCAGCGCCGTCGAAAGCGGAGCCGTCACCAGGGCGATCTGCCACTCGCGGGCACCCAGCGAGCGCAGCCGCGCCGCCACCGTCTCCTCGCCGAGGTCGGCGGGCGGCTCCCACGTGAGCCGCCGGACGGCCTCCGGCTGGAGGAGGTTCTCCGTGGGCATGTGGTGGGTCTCGGCGAGCGCGGCGACGGCCGCCCTGGCGGCGGCCAGCCGTTTGGCCGCGGCGGGGTCGCGGTCGGCCCAGCGGTTCGCCGGCGGCGGTCCGTCGCCCGGACCGCTCGGCTGCGGGAGCTGGGCTTCGGACAGCACGCGCGCCCGCCCGATGGCGTTGAGCCATTCGCGCAGGTGGCGCCGGGCGCTGCGCCCGGTGAACGGCGGGATCTCGGTCAGGGCCTTGGTCGTGCGCGGCTGCTCGAGCGCGGCGGTCACGATCGCCGAGTCGGGCAGCACCCGGCCGGGTGCCAGGTCGGTGTCACGGGCGAGCTCGTCGCGCAGCGTCCACAGCTCGCGAACCACGGCCAGGCCGCGCAGGGTCCGCACCCGGTGGATGCCGGAGGTGCGCCGCCAGGGGTCGGTGCGCGGCGGCGACGGGGGAGCGGCCAGGATCGAGGCGAACTCCTCCTGCGCCCATTCGAGCTTCCCGCTGGCGGCCAGCTCGTCGTGGAGCACGTCGCGCAGCTCGATGAGCACCTCGACGTCGAGCGCGGCGTAGCGCAGCCAGTCCTCGGGGAGCGGGCGGTGCGACCAGTCGGCCGCCGAATGCCCCTTCTCCAGGCGCAGGCCGAGGACGTTCTCCACCATCGTGCCGAGGCCGACACGCTCGTAGCCGAGTAGCCTTCCGGCCAGCTCGGTGTCGAACAGCCGCCGGGGGGTGAAGCCGAGCTCGGCCAGGCAGGCGAGGTCCTGCGTGGCGGCGTGCAGGACGACCTCGGCGTCGGCCAGCGCGGCGTCCAGCTCCGACAGGTCGGGGCAGGCGATCGGGTCGATCAGCGCGCTGCCCGCGCCGGCGCGGCGGAGCTGCACGAGGTAGGCACGGCCGCTGTAGCGGTAACCGGACGCGCGTTCGGCGTCCACGGCGACCGGGCCGGTGCCTTTGGCGAACGCGCTTACGGCCGCCGCGAGGGCGGCGGGGTCCTCGATGACCGGCGGGATGCCCTCGCGGGGTTCCAGAAGCGGCACTATCTCGGATGCGGGGATGAGTTCGTCGTCGGTCACGTCCTGAAGGACTCCGGATCTTCGCGACGCGCGGACCGTGGCGGGAGGGCCGCGACATCGGGTGGCAGGGGTGGGATACCCGCCGCGAGGCACATGAGGTCGCACCAGGCGGCGACGTGCGCCGACAGATCCTCCTCGAGCGGGGACCACGACGCGCGCAGCTCCAGCTCGGTGGTGACCGGGTCGTCGGCCTTGTTGCCGAACCCCTCGGAGACGGCCCGGGTGACCGTGCCGCCCGCGGCGGCGTAGCGCGCCTGGTGGGAGTCGAGGGACTCGGTCAGCCAGCTCCACGCCACCGGCCCGAGCAGGGGGTCGGAGGTGATCTCCGGCTCCATGTCGGCGCGCACGTAGGCTACCAGCCGGAACGGACCGTCCCACCCTCGCTGGCCGTCGGGGTCGAACAACATGATCAGCCGGCCGACCGCGAGTTCGTCGTCGTCGCGGTAGACGGACGCGCCCACCGCGCCGGAGTAGGGGGCCAGCCGCTGCGGGGCGGGGATGTCCTCCAGCTCGATCTCGGGCCTGACCTCGGTAGGACGAAGGCTCTCCAGCGCCCGCCGGAAAGCGGCAGGGGCCGGTGGCGCGTCACCGATGGTCATGATGGCAGCGTAGGCCGGAGCGGGCGGGGCCGGAAGCAGGGGGGTATGCGCTGGGGACATGGGTGGTGATCAAGCCGCCATCACCGGGGCGACGCCACGCTCCACGTAGGCATGGTCGTGGTGGTCGTCCCGCCTGCCGAGACGGGGTTGGCGCTTGAACTCCCGTTCGCCGGCACGGAGCGCACAATGCACAGTGCGGTGCTCGGAGGAACTCCACATCGCGGTCATCGCGGGCCTTTCGTCGGGTCCCAAGATCGAGATCTCGCACGGACAGGAGTGCGCGTCGCCTGGCCGGCGATTCCCCCCGCGCGCCTTGTCCGTGAACTCGAGGGCTGGTCCGACGTTGACACGTCACGGCGACATTTCCCCGCAACGCGCTCGGCGTGTCCCGAAAGTGGTCACCGAATCAGCGCCGCGCGGTGATTTGACGAACCTTTGAACACGCCACGGCATGATCACGGACCTCACGTGAGACGTACTGTACCTGCGGATGGCAACGGGTTGGCGCGGCCGGCGTCGGCTCGGACACGGACCGGCCCCGCCGAACCCGACATAGTGGACTGATAGGTGCTTCCATCATCATCACCGGACATCCCCCGGGTAAATATCTTTTTCGCGGCAAGCTTTGGTATCTGGCGGCACGGACCCGCCACAAGGCGTGTCCACCCTGCACGCGGTGCGTGGACCGGCCACCTCCCATGGCACCCTTGAGACGTGAATCCCGAGACCGCCGAGTCCCCGTTCGTCCGTGCCTGCCGCCGGCTGCCCGTGCCGCATACTCCGGTGTGGTACATGCGGCAGGCGGGACGCTCGCTGCCCGAATACCGCGCGGTGCGCGCCGACGTCCCCATGCTCACCGCGTGCGCGACCCCCGACCTCATCGTGGAGATCACGATGCAACCGGTGCGGCGGTACGGCGTGGACGCGGCGATCTTCTTCAGCGACATCGTGGTGCCGCTCAAGGCCATCGGGATCGACCTCGACATCAAGCCGGGCGTCGGCCCGGTCGTCGACCGCCCGATCAGGGACCTCGCGGGGGTCGGCACCCTGCGCGCCCTGGACCCCGGTGACGTGCCGTATGTCACCGAGGCGATCGAGGCGCTGACGAAGGAGCTAGGCGCCACCCCGCTCATCGGCTTCGCCGGCGCGCCGTTCACGCTGGCGTCCTACCTGATCGAGGGCGGCCCCTCCAAGAACCACGACCACACCAAGGCCATGATGTACGGCGCGCCCGAGCTCTGGCACGCCCTCATGGGCCGCCTCACCGACATCACGCTGGCCTACCTTCGGGTGCAGGCCGCCGCGGGCGCCTCGGCGCTCCAGCTCTTCGACTCCTGGGTCGGCGCCGTCGCACCCGCCGACTACCGCGAGTTCGTCCTTCCCCACACCAGCCGCATCTTCGCCGGGCTGGCCGACCTGGACGTGCCGCGCATCCACTTCGGGGTGGGCACGGGCGAGCTGCTCGGCCTGCTGGGCGAGGCCGGAGCCGATGTGGTGGGCGTCGACTGGCGCGTGCCCCTCGACGAGGCCACGCGCCGCGTCGGGCCAGGCAAGGCGCTGCAGGGCAACCTCGACCCCGCCATCCTGTTCGCGCCCTGGGAGGTCGTCGAGCGGCGCTCCCGCGACATCCTCGCCCAGGGCCGGGCGGCCGAGGGCCATGTGTTCAACCTCGGCCACGGGGTGCTGCCCACGACCGACCCCGGCCAGCTCGCCCGCCTCACCGACCTGGTGCACGAGGCCTCCGCCCGCTGATCGGCGCCGGTCCCACGCCTACATGGGGGGAACGCCCTCGGGCTTGGTCACGGTCGTCTCCGTGGCCGTGGAGCCTCGCGCACCGGCGGTCGCGGGCTGAGGGGTCACCTCCGGCCGGTGCGGCTCCTGTTCCCCGGGACCCGCCGGCGCGTCCGGCGCCGCCTCCTTGGCCGTGGTCCTGGGCCGCACGCGCCGCCGTACCGCGAGGAAGGCCGGCCACAGCACCGCCAGTACGACGAGCCAGGGCAGCAGTATCCCGATCAGCGTCAGGACGACCTTCGTGGTGCCGACCAGGGCGTTCCAGCCGCTCTTGAGGCCGTTGAGGAAGCCCGGCGGTTCGGTGTCGGGCTCGACGACCACCGCGGCCGTGCCGACGATGTTGAGGGTCAGCGTGGCCGCGCTGGTCTGTGCGGCCAGGGACTTCTGCCGGGCCTGCAGCGACTCCAGCTCGGCCTCCCTGCCCGAGATCTCCCGCTCGACCGACAGCACCTCGCCGATGGTCTTGGCCTTGCTCAGCAGCGTGCGGAGCTGGTCGAGGGCGGCCTCGCCCGACTTCACCCGGCTCTCCACGTCGGCGACCTGCTCGGTGACGTCCTCGGTGCCCTGGCTCAGCGACTCCCGCTTGCCGAGATCCTTGCCGAGCTGGCCGACGACGGCCGGGTAGCGCTCCGGGGGGATCTTGAAGACGAGGGTGGACTTGCCCTCGCCCCCGTACGAGGACGACTCCTCCCGGTCGAGGCGGCCCCCGGCGCCGGTGACGATCTGCTTGGCCTTCTCGGCCGACGCGGCGACGTCCGTGGCACGGACCGTCATCTCGCCGGTGTACACGATGGCCCGGTCCGGGATCTTCACGTTGGAGGAGTCCGCCGTGGTGGCCCGGGAGTCCTGTCCCTCGGAGGCTCCGCCTTCCTTGCCGGCCTGGTCCGGGGCCGCGGGCCCGAGATCCGCGGGCCGGGCCGCGGGTGCGGCACCCGAGTTGGACTGCGTATCCGCCCCGCCTCCGCAACCTGACACGACGAGGACGACGGCCGCCATGGCGGCCATCAGGGGCGGGAGGCACCGTAATCTGCTCATGTCCTTGTTGACGAGAACGGCGTGCGCGCAGTTTGACGGGTCGCGTCACAATGGCGTCACGTTCTCCGCCTCCCGGCCCGGAGCCACGCCGTGGCCAGCCCGGGAGGTGTCCCGAGGCGGGTAACGTCTGAAGACATGGAAGGGACTCGGCGGCACGTCGTGGTCGTGGGCGGGGGCATCGCCGGGCTGGCCGCGGCATGGTTTCTCCGCCAGGAGGACGACGGCCTCGCGGTGACCGTGCTCGATGGGGCCTCGCGCGTCGGCGGCAAGCTGCGCGCCTCGCAGATCGCGGGCATCTCCGTCGACGAGGGCGCGGAGGCCATGCTGGCCCGCCGCCCCGAGGGCAAGGATCTCGCCCGCATGGTGGGGCTCGGCGACGAGCTGGTCCATCCAGCTCCGGTCGGCGCCTCGATCTGGAGCAGGGGCGCGCTGCGGGCGATGCCCAAGGGTCACGTCATGGGCGTTCCTTCCGACATCCTGCGGCTCGGGCGTTCGGGCATCCTGTCGCCCGCGGGGCTGGCCCGGGTGCCGCTCGACCAGATCCTCCCCCCGACCCTGATCACCTCTGACGTCTCGGTGGCGGCGTACATCGGGGCGCGAATGGGCGGCGAGGTCGTCGACCGGCTGGTGGAGCCGCTGCTCGGCGGTGTCTACGCCGGGCGCGCCGAGCTCCTCTCGCTGGACGCGACCATGCCCCACGTCGCGACGGCCGCCCGCACCGAGCGCTCGCTGCTGAGGGCGGCCCGCGCGATCGCCGGTTCCCCCAAGGACGCGGGCCCGGTGTTCACCACGCTGAAGGGCGGCATGGGCGGCCTGCCCGAGGCCGTCGCGGCGGCGTCCGGCGCCGACATCAGGACCGGCGTCATGGTCCGCGAGCTCAGGCGCACACCCTCCGGCTGGCGCCTGGTGACCGGTGCCACAAGAGAACCGGAGACGATCGAGGCCGACGCGGTGATCGTCGCGGTGCCCGCGGCGCCGGCGGGTCGGCTGCTCGCGCACGAGGTGCCCAAGGCCGCCGCGGAGCTGGCCCGCATCGAGTACGCCAGCATGGCGATCGTCACCCTGGCCTACCCTCGCGCCGCGTTCCCCGAGCCGCCGAGCGGCAGCGGTTATCTCGTGCCGCCGGTCGAGGGCCGGCCGGTCAAGGCCGTGACGTTCAGCACGGTGAAGTGGCCCCATCTGGCCGAGGCCGACCCCGGCGTGCTGGTGTTGCGCTGCTCCATCGGGCGGCTGGGGGAGGAGTTGGTCCTCCAGCGTGACGATGACGAGCTGGTGGCGCTGGCCATGGGGGAGATGGCCGAGATCATGGGAGTCCGCGGGCTGCCGCTGTCCAGCCGGGTGAGCCGCTGGGGTGGCGCCCTGCCGCAGTACGACGTCGGTCACCTCGACCGGGTCGCGCGCATCCGAGCCGCCGTGGCCGTCCAGCCGGGCCTTGCCGTGTGCGGGGCCGCGTACGACGGGCTGGGCATCCCCGCCTGCGTGGCGACCGCCCGCACGGCCGCACTGGGCATCCTGTCGCACCTGCGGCAGGAGCGCGGAGGAGAATGGCGTGAGGACGAGCCGGCGGCCGGCTCCCGGTGAGCCGTCCGGCCGTGCCCAGGTGAGTGAAGCTGTCGATGGAAGGCGAGTGCGTTCAGTGACGGAGAGCAGTGCGCGGCCCAAGGCGCGCGACCTCAACCAGGTCATCCGGTACACCATGTGGTCGGTCTTCCGGGTGCGCGACCCCCTTCCCGGCGATCGCCAGGACCTGTCGCAGGAGGTCGGGGCCGTGCTGTCGCAGGCCGCCGAGAAGGACGTCGTGACCAGGGGGTGCTATGAGGTGGCCGGCTTCCGGGCCGACGCCGACTACATGTTCTGGTGGCACGCCTCCACGCCGGAGGATCTCCAGGAGGTCTACGGCCGCTTCCGGCGCACCGCCCTTGGCAGGGCCAGCGAGCCGATGTGGTCGGTGATGGCGCTGCACCGTCCCGCCGAGTTCAACAAGTCGCACATCCCGGCCTTCCTGGCCGAGGAGCAGGCGCGCGGCTACGTCTGCGTCTACCCGTTCGTGCGGTCCCTGGAGTGGTATCTCCTGGAGGACGCCGAGCGCCGCGCCATGCTGGCCGAGCACGGCAAGCTCGCCCGTGACTACCCCGATGTGCGGGCCAACACGGTGGCGTCGTTCGCGCTGAACGACTTCGAGTGGATCCTGGCCTTCGAGGCCGACGAGCTGCACCGCATCGTCGACCTGATGCGGCACCTGCGCGCCTCGGAGGCCCGCAGGCACACCCGCGTGGAGGTGCCCTTCTACACCGGCACCCGCAAGCCCCTGGAGGAGCTGGTGGCCGCCCTACCATAAACGGTCAAAGCCCGCCATGTCCCCCCACTCTGGGGCATGCGTAACTTAGATCACAAACGCCTCAGTAGTGTTATCGCAGGAACAACCCACGCGAGTTCGCGATCTTTGGCATACTCGTGGGTAATTCCCGTGTCGACGTGAGGCAGAGGGTGAACAGGGGCAGCGGTCTGGCACGTTCCAGGCGAGGGGGACACCGGCGGCGCAAGTCACGCCGGACAGCGGTACTAGAGGGGTTCGTCGCGCTGGCCGCCATCGTGGTCGCCGCTCTGGCGATCGGCGCGGTCCTCGGGCGGCAGGGGGGTGGCTCGGCCGCGTCCGGTGCCACGCCGCCCACGCCGAAAGCGCCCGTGGTGGCCGACAGCCCGGCCAAGGGGGGTCCGGACGTCACCACCGCGAGCGCCCGGGCCAAGAAGTCGCGACCCGCGGCGAAGACCGCGGCCGGCCCGTCGAAGCACACCGACGCCAAGGCGGTGAACTACTTCCAGACGCGGTGGGTCGCCGACAAGGCGGTGAAGCGGATCACCGACATCAGGACGGTCGGAAAGTACCTCCGGATCTACACCAACCTGCCGGAGACGGCCCACAACTCCAAGAGCGCGATCGACCTGTGCAAGCGGGGGCTCGAATACCTGGTCCAGGAGGTCGGCGACCAGCACCCGGTCGTGTTCGTCCAGGCGGAGTTCGGTCAGAACGGCAACCCGGTCCTGGCCAACATCCTCGGCCCGGACGACACCTCGTGCAGGCTCACGCATCCGGATCCCGGCTAGACGCAAGGGCCCGAGGCTAGACGCAAGGGCCCGAGGCTAGACGCAAGGGCCCGAGGCTAGACGCAAGGGCCCGAGGCTAGACGCAAGGGCCCGAGGCTCGATGCGGGCTCGTTCACTTACCGGGCCTGGGGGTCCTCACCCGCACCCTGGTCTTGCCGCAGACCTCGCAACGCTGTGTGACCACCTGGCCTATGGCCTCGATGGTCTCCCATCTGTGGCGGAGGTGCACACGGCTCCCCGGGCGGGACGGAACCTGTTGTTCATTCGGGCGGAGGCCCACATCCGTTCTACCCGGGCCTCACGACCGCATGCACCGGATATTACTTTCCGTATGCCGTCCATTACAGTCGCGGGCCGCGTTCCGGCGGCCCGTGACCTCGCGCGAAAGCTCTCGCCTACTCGGCCGGCTCCAGGCGGAGCGAGACCGAGTTGATGCAGTAACGGTCGTCGGTGGGGGTGGGATACCCCTCGCCGTGGAAGACGTGCCCCAGGTGGGAATCGCACCGGGCGCAGCGCACCTCGACGCGGGACATGCCGAGGGAGTGGTCCTCGATGAGGGTCACGGCCTCGGTGTCCGACGGCTCGAAGAACGACGGCCACCCGCAGTGGGAGTCGAACTTGGTCTCGGAGCGGAACAACTCCGCCCCGCAGGCGCGGCACGAATAGACGCCCACCGTCTTGGTGTCGACGTACTCTCCGGTGAACGGACGCTCGGTGCCCGCCTGGCGAAGCACCCGGAACTCTTCGGGGGACAGCTGGACACGCCAGTCGGCGTCACTCTTGACCACCTTCTCCATGCCTCCAGCCTATGCGCGCACGTGGATCCTGTGCGCGCACGTGGATGCCAGGGCCCCCGGAGCCGGGGCGTAAGCGGAGGGGTGATCGGGTCTTCTGGGGCGGACCGTCCCGTCCCGGTTTCTGTCAGCGCCGCAGGGTACGGTCGAGGGCATGGCGTCGCCGTTTATCGAGCTCAATGTCGGGGACCGGGTCATCAAGGTCACCAACCCGGACAAGATCTATTTCCCCGACCTCGGGGCGACCAAGCGTGAGCTGGTCGAGTACTACGTCTCCGTCGGTGAGGGCGCGCTCAGAGCGCTCAAGGACCGGCCCACCTACCTCAAGCGCCATCCCGACGGCGTGCAGTCGGAGGCGATCTACCAAAAGCGCGTCCCGCCCCGGCACCCCGACTGGCTGCAGACCGTCACCATCCGGTTCCCCAGTGGCCGCTCGGCCGACGCCCTGCGGGTGACCGAGGTCGCCGCCATCGCCTACTGCGCCAACCTCGGCACGATCGACTTCCATCCGTGGCCCACCCGCGCCGACGACGTCGAGCATCCGGACGAGCTGCGCATCGACCTCGACCCCCAGCCCGGCACCGACTTCGAGGACGCCAGGCGGGCCGCGTTCGCCGTGCGAGAGGTCCTCGACGAGCTGGGCATGCGCGGGTTCCCCAAGACCTCGGGCACCCGGGGCATCCACATCAACGTGCGCATCGAGCGCCGGTGGTCGTTCACCGAGGTGCGGCAGAGCGCCATCGCGCTGGCCCGCGAGGTCGAGCGGCGCCGCCCCGACCTCACCACCACGGCCTGGTGGAAGGAGGAGCGCGGCGAGAAGGTCTTCATCGACTACAACCAGAACGCCCGCGACCGCACCATCGCCAGCGCCTACTCCGTGCGGGCCCGGCCGTATGCCCCGGTGTCCACGCCGGTGACCTGGGAGGAGCTGGCCGACGTCAACCCCCGCGACTTCGACATCCGCACCGTCCCGCCGAGGTTCGCCAAGCTGGGCGACCTGCACCGCGAGATCGACGACCAGGCGTTCGCCCTGGAGCCGCTGCTGGAGTCGTACGCCAAGGACGAGCGCGGCGACATGCCCTACCCGCCCAACTACCCCAAGATGCCGGGCGAGCCCAAGCGCGTCCAGCCCAGTAAGGCAAGGCCGTCCAGCGGCGAAGACTGACCCGGCCGGCGGCCGGAGCGTAGCTCCGGCGTGCCGGCCGACGCGGACACGGGCCGACGCGGCGCCCCGGCAGCGCTCGTGAGTAACTTATCGATCACGTTACTTGACGTCAGGTCCAATAGTTCGGAAGGCTCTTCCGTACATCGGGGCACTTGTGGTCTGAGGGCAACGGGAGCAGAGCTGTGGCGAACTCAAGAGCGCGACGTCTGGCCGCCGCGGGTGCGATGTCGGCGTTCGTGGCCGGCGGCGTCTGCCTGGCGGCGGGAGCGGGCACGGCCTCCGCGCAGACGCGGGCGCAGGACCCTCTCGTGCGTGAGACCTGCCTTGACCTGCCGATCCTGCCGTTGGGCTGTGAGTCCGGCGATCCGGCCCCCACCGACGGCTGGTCGAACGGGCCCGGCCCGGACGACACCCCGAGCGACGGCTTCTCCAGCGTCCCCTGGCCCGACGACTCGCCGAGCGGGCTCGGGGAGTCGAGCTGGTCGGCTCCTCCGGCCGGCCCGCCCCCCGGCTGGCGGCCCGAGGACGACAAGGGGGAGCCCTACATCCCGAGAGGCGCCCCGCACACCGGTGCCGGAGGGCTGGCCGAGGACCCCGCCACCTGGCCGTTCGCCGCGGGAGGAGCGTTCCTGGTCGCCGGTGCCGGTCTCGCGGGCTATGCCGTACGGCGCCGCCGCCCGGCCTCCGGCGAGCGCTAGCGCCCGATGGCTCCCGGCGCGGACGGACGGCCGCCCGGCCAGCGATTGATCATGGCCGGCGCGGCCGCCGTCACGCTGGCCGGCGTCGCCCTGCTCGGCATCGGCGTGAGCGGCGCGCTCTCGCGGGCCGGCGGGCCGTCCGAGGCGCCGGGCCGGCAGGCCCAGGCCGCGACGCCCAAAGGCGCGAGGGCCGCCGTCCCCTTGGGATCACCTGGCCGGCTGCTCGGCGCGGTGGCCAAGCCGATGAAGGCGTCCCCTCCGGCTGCCGTCTACATTCCGAGGATCGGCGTGGCGGCGCCGCTGATGCGCCTGGGCGTGGACCGGGCAGGAGCGGTCGAGATCCCGCCGCTGAGCCCCGCGAACATCGCGGGCTGGTACCGCTACGGCGCGACGCCGGGGGCGAAGGGTGCCGCCGTGATCCTCGGGCATCTGGACACCCGCTCGGGCCCGGCCGTGTTCGCCGGCCTCCACCAGGTGGTCCGGGGCGACGAGATCCAGGTGATGCGGCAGGACAGGTCGGTGGCGATCTTCGTGGTGGACGGCACCGAGCGCGTGGCCAAGAGCACGTTCCCGGCCGCCAAGGTGTACGGCAGGCTCAAGTACGCGGCGATCCGCCTGGTGACCTGCGGCGGCGCGTTCGACAAGCGGCGGCACAGCTACAAGGACAACCTGATCGTCTACGGCCACCTGGCCCAGCGCTACTACCCGCCGAAGTGAGGAGGCCGGTGCCCGGCGCCCCGCGGCCGGGCGACCGTGTTCACCTGTTGTCCTTCTCCGCGGCCTCACCGGGGCCGGCGCCCACGTCGGCGTGCCGGGACATGGTCGCCGCGGCCCGGCGGACGGCTCCCACGGGCACCGTGGGGACGAGCTTGTCCAGGAAGGCGTACCTGCGCACGAGCGAGTCGATGTAGGCGCCGCTGTGCCCTGCGGCGGACCGCACGTCGTGCCACCAGTCGGCGATGTCCCCCCAGCCGGGTGCGGCGAGGGAGCCGCCGAACTGCTGCACGGCGAGCGCGGAGCACACTCCGGCGAACGCGAGGCGGTCGGCCAGCGGCCAGCCCGAGAGGGTGCCGAGCACCAGGCCCGCTCCGAAGACGTCGCCGGCTCCGGTCGGATCGAGAGCGGTCACCCGCAACGCCGGGACGTACGCCTCCTCGCTCGTCGTGGAGTCGATGGCCATCGCGCCGTTGGCGCCGTCGGTGACCACGGCCAGCGGCACGCGGTCGGCGAGGGCGTAGAGGGCCTCGCGGGGGGTCTCGGTGCTGGTGTAGGCCATGGCCTCCACCGCGTTCGGCATGAAGGCGTGGCAGACGGCAAGCTGGTCGAGCAGAGAGGGAGACCAGGTCTGGGAGGGATCCCAGCCCACGTCGGCGAAGATGAGGGCGCCGTCGTCGTGCGCGAGGTCGGCCCAGGTGCGGGTGCCGGCGCTGCCGAGCGGCTCCTCGAAGGACAGCGGCGCGATCACGGCACTGGAGCGCGGCGGGCGCCCGATCATCTCCGTCGAGGCCATGGGCGGGGGATGGCCGTGGGTGACCATGCTGCGGTCGCGGTTCACCGCCATCGAGACCGTCACCGGGGAGTGCCACTGCTGGAACCGGCGCGACCGGGACAGGTCGACCGACTCCTGCTCGGACAGGATGCGCCAGTTGAAGTCGGCGTAGTCGTCGTCGCCGAACGCGGCGGCCATGGAGGTGCGCAGGCCGAGGCGGCTCGAGGCGATGGCGAGGTTGGCGATGCCCCCTGGGCACGACCCCATCCCGTCGGCCCAGACCTCGGTGCCGACGGCCGGCATCGCGTGGAGCCCGGTGAAGACGATGTCGAGGAAGACCGTGCCCGCGGTGAACACGTCGAACTCCGGCCCGTCTGGGCTGCGTTGGTCGGCTAGCGGGTCATAGGCCTGGGCAGACACGGAGTGGGTCCTCCTCGACGGTGCGAAGAATGTGCGCACTCTTGCACGTTCCGGCTGTCCGCATCAAGAGTGGACGGGCATTGATGCTCAGTTTTGCTTAGTTGCGCGCAAGAATGACTGATACGATCCTGGCGTGCTCCAGCACGTCAGACATGCCCAGATCATGCGGCGAGTCCGCCTCGCAGGGGCGACAAGCGTGCGCGACCTCGCCGCCCAGCTTGGCGTCAGCCCTTCGACCATCCGGCGTGATCTGGAGGTTCTGAACCGCGACGGCACCCTCACGCGCGTGCGCGGGGGAGCGCTCGCCAACCTCGACGCCGACGACGGCCTGGCCTTCGCACGGGCCGCGAGCATCGATGAGCAGGACAAGGACGCCGTGGCCGCTCGTGCCGCCCGGCTCGTTCGGGACGGCGACGTCGTGCTGCTCGACATCGGCACCACCACCGTGCGGCTCGCCCGCCATCTCGGCGGCCGCCGCGTCACCGTGGTCACCTCCAGCCTGGCCGTCGTCGACGTGCTGCGCGCCGACCCGGACGTGGAGCTGCTGCTGCTCGGTGGCATGCTGCGCCGCACCTACCACTCGCTCGTCGGCGTGCTCACCGAGGAGGCGCTTCGCCAGGTGTGCGCCGACCGCGTCTTCCTCAGCGCGAGCGGCGTACGGCCCGACGGCCAGGTGACCGACTCCACGCTCGCCGAGGTGCCGCTGAAGCGGGCCATGATGGCCGCGGCAGGGGAGGTGGTCCTGCTGGTCGATCGCCACAAGTTCCCCGGCAACGGCGCGCTGCGCGTGTGCGGCCCCGAGGAGCTCGACGTGGTCGTCACCAACCAGGGCGCCGACCAGGCGACCCTGGAGGCCCTGGCCGCGGCGGGCGCGAAGGTGGTCCTGACGTGACCGGGCAGGCGGGCCAGGTGCCCGGGAACGCACCGCGGCACGGTGATCGCAGGGGCAAGGAGCAGGCATGAGGTTGACGATCCTCGGTGGCGGCGGTTTCCGCGTCCCTCTCGTGTACGGCGCGCTGCTGCGTGACACCGGCAGGCCGCGGGTCGAGGAGGTCGTGCTGTACGACGTCTCCAAGGAGCGCCTGGCCGCCGTCGGCCACGTGCTGGCGCAGCTCGCGGCCGGGCACGACGACCCGCCGCGCGTGCGCGCCACCACCGACCTGGATGACGCACTGCGCGACGCCACGTTCGTGTTCTCGGCCATCAGGGTGGGCGGCCTCGAAGGCCGCACGGCCGACGAGCGGGTCGCGCTCGATCTCGGGCTCCTCGGCCAGGAGACGATCGGGCCGGGCGGCATCGCCTTCGGCCTGCGCACCATCCCGGTCGCCCTGCACGTCGCCGAGCGCGTCGCCGCCGTCGCGCCACGGGCGTGGGTCATCAACTTCACCAACCCGGCCGGCATGATCACCGAGGCCATGCAGCGGGTGCTCGGCGAGCACGTGATCGGCATCTGCGACTCGCCGGTCGCGCTGATCCGCCGGGCCGCCCGGTCGCTCGGCCTCGACCCCGGCCGCACCGCCCCCGACTACGTCGGCCTCAACCACCTCGGCTGGCTGCGCGGGCTGTCGTACGAGGGCCGCGACGTCCTGCCCGACCTGCTCGCCGACGAGGCGGCGCTGAAGAGGGTGGAGGAGGCGCGGCTGTTCGGCTCCGAGTGGGTGCGGTCGCTGGGCGCGCTGCCGAACGAATACCTGTACTACTACTACTTCACGCGCGAGGCGGTGGCGGCGATCGGCGCCGCGGCCCAGACCCGGGGGGAGGCGCTGCTCCAGCAGCAGTCCCGCTTCTACTCGGCGGTGCTGCGGGAGCCCGAGCACGCCCTGGCCGAGTGGCGCCGCACCCGCAGGGAGCGCGACGCCTCCTACATGGCCGAGACCCGCGACACCACGCAGGCGGGCGAGCGGGACGTGGCCGACCTGGTGGCCGGTGGGTACGAAGGCATCGCGCTCGCGCTGATGTCCACCATCGCCCGGGGAGGATGCACGACCATGATCCTCAACGTGCGCAACGGCGCGGCGGTCGCCGGGATGCCGCCCGAGGCGGTCGTGGAGATCCCCTGCGTCGTGGAGGCGGGCGGCGTGCGACCGCTGGCCACCAAGCCGCTGCCGGGCCAGTTCCTGGGGCTGGTCCAGCAGGTCAAGGCCGTCGAGCAGCTCACCATCGAGGCGGCCGTGACCGGCTCGGCGGGGGCGGCGCTGCGGGCCTTCGCCTCGCACCCGCTCGTCGACTCGGTCTCGGTCGCACGCCGGCTCCTGGACGGCTACCGCGCCCGGATCCCCGAGCTGGCGTCGGTCCTGCACACCGTGCCACGGCGGTGACCTCGCGGGTCAGGCCGCCGTGCGCAGGAACCGCAGGTCGGTGGCGAGGCGGCGGAGGTCCACACCGTTTCCGCCCATGATGCGGACCGACCGGTTGGAGCCGTCGGCGAGCAGCCCGCGCAGCAGATCCTCGCCGGTCACCCGCCCGGTGGAGCCGTGCCAGTTCATGGCGACCTCGACGACCTTCCTCGCCCTGCCGGTGAGCACCAGATCGTGCGCCGGGCCGGAGAGGATCATCGCCAGGGGCCGCCACCGGGAGCGGAACAGGGTCCACCGCGCCGGATCGTCCACCCGCGCCAGGCCGGACGCGCGACGGCGGACCTCGTCCAGGTCGATCCCGAGCGTGGCGAGCAACTCGCGGTCGTGCGGACGCACGGCTCCGCCGCCCGCGGCCGTCATGGCGGTGCGGACGGCCTCGGTGGTCAGATCGAAGCCGCCGAGGGGCTCGTCGAAGGGGCGGGTCTTGGCCAGGGCGAGCAGGATGAGGTCCTCGTCGAGGAGGTCGTGGCCGGCGTCGGCGGCGAGCAGGCCCGCTTCGACCATGGCTTGGCGTGCGGATGGCGTGAACTTCCCGAAAATGGTCACTCGTGGCTCCCCGCTGTGTGCTCCATGACCCGATGTGCGTGCTTCCGGTGTGCCGTCTGCCGCTTCACGCCGAGGGCGTCGGCGATGGCCTCCCACGACCAGCCCTGGGCGCGGGCATTCCCGACGTGCACCGCTTCCAGCTCCTCGATGAGCCTGCGCAGGGCCGCCACGGCGGCGAGACCCGTCGCGGGATCGCTGCCGCCGGCGGCCTCGGCGAGTTCGGTCGCTGTACTCATGGTGTCAGCATAAGCTGACGAGCACCGATTTGTCAGCATTGGCTGACGCGCAAGGTCCCACCGGCATCGGCAGAAGCGCACGGGCTTGCCGGCGTCGGCCGGCGCCGGATGCCATCGGGAGGATCAGGTCTGGATGATCGCCGCCTTCTCCCGGGTGTACGCGAGGACGGCGTCATGGCCGTAGCCGCTGTCCTTGACCCCGCCGAAGGGCAGGCCCGGAGGCATCTGGCGGAAGGTGTTGACCCAGACCGTGCCGCTCTGCAGGTCGCGGATGAACCGGTGCGCCCTGCCGAGGTCACGGGTCCAGACCCCGGCGGCCAGGCCGTAGGAGGAGTCGTTGGAGATCGCCAGCGCCTCCGCGTCGGTGTCGAAGGGGATGGCCACCGCCACCGGGCCGAAGATCTCCTCCTGGCACACGCGCAGCGAGTTGTCCGTGGTCGTGTAGAGCGTCGGCGCGACCCAGTAGCCGCCGGGCATGGAGGGCACCACGGCGGCTCCGGTCGTACCGCCGAACACCAGCTCCGCGCCCTCCTTCTCGGCGATCTCCAGGTAGCCGGTGACCCGCTCGTACTGGCCCGCCGACACGATCGGGCCCATCGTCGTGGCGAGGTCGAGCGGATCGGCCAGCGTGAGGCCGCCGGCGATGGCGGTGACGCGCTCGATCATCTCCTGCCACACCGGCCGCTGGATCAGGATGCGCGATCCCGCGACGCACACCTGCCCGGCGTTGCCCGTGTAGACGGAGTTGACCGTGACACCCTGGGCGGCGGCGTCCAGGTCCGCGTCCGCGAACACGATGTTGGGGGACTTGCCTCCCAGTTCGAAGGTCAGGGGCTTCAATGCGTCCGCGCTGGCGCGGGTGATGGCCTGGCCCGTCTGCGTGGAGCCGGTGAGGCTGATCTTGTTGACCCCGCGGTGCCGCACCAGCGCGTCTCCGGCCTCCTCGCCGAGCCCGCTGACGATGTTGAGCACGCCCGGCGGCAGCACCCCGGCCAGAAGCTCGCCGAGCCGGAGCACCGACGCGCACGCCTGCTCGGCCGGTTTTATGATCACCGTGTTGCCGGCGGCCAGCGCGTACGCGGCCTTGGCGGAGAATGTCGAGATGGGGGAGTTCCACGGGATGATGCCCAGCACCACGCCGTACGGCTCGCGCCGCGTGAACCCGAGCGTGTCGGGGCCGAGGATGACCGTGTCTCCCTTGACCGCGTCGATGACGTCTCCGGCCGCGATCTGCCACAGGTACGTCATGCCGGGCAGGTCCCGCTTCAGGGTGTCGCGCAGGATGCGGCCGTTGTCGCGGGTCTCGATCCGGGCGAGTTCCTCGGCGTTGGCGGCGAAGACCTCCGCGACCTTGCGTAGCAGCGCCGCGCGGCCGAGTGCGGGCATGGCCGACCATCTGGGGAACGCCTCGCGCGCGGCGGCGACGGCGGCCTCCGCGTCGGCCCGCCCGCTCGCGGGGATGCGCGCCCAGGTCTCACCGGTGGCCGGGTTGACCGAGTCCAGCGTGCGGCCGTCAGCGGCGGCCACCAGCCTGCCCCCGATCAGGTTGCGGTATTCCGTGATGCTCTCCGCCATCCTCAACTCCCGCGTCAGCCGTTCCGATCCCGACCAAGCGTACGCTTGCTCAACAGATTACGGGAAGCGGTACGACCGGGCGCGGACCGTGGACGGCGGCACAGATGATGGCGGGACCGGCGTGACCGGTGGATGACGCCGGCGTGACGAGGCGATCCCCGCCACGGGTTCCACGGATCTCATGATCGGCCAAAGAAACGGGACAAATCACCATCAACCGGGTACATAGCCGGGAGGGACGGCGACGGGAGGGCTGCTCACGAGACGACTCGCTTTCCACCCGAGAGGCAGCAGATTTATGGAGAGCGGTGACCGGCCCGCCCTGCGGGTCGATCTTCTGGGAGGCTTCCGGCTGCTGGCCGGGGGAGAGCAGGTAACGGTCTCGGGCGGCTCGGAGCGCCTTCTGTCGTTCATCGCGCTCTGCGGCCAGGCCGTCCCCCGAACCCTGATGGCGGGAACCCTGTGGCCCGACCGGCCCGAGCGGCGGGCCTACGCGAGCCTGCGTTCGGCGCTGGCGCGCCTGGAGGGGGTCGGGCGGCAGGTCCTCCACATCGGGGCCACCGAGGTGCGCCTGAGCCCGGCCGCCGGGGTCGACATCGACGAGGCCCGGTCGCTTGCCCGCCGCATCCTCGACCCGAGCACCCCCACACCCGACGGGGACCTCAGCGCGACGTCGGTGGAGACGCTGTCCGTCGACCTGCTGCCCGGCTGGTACGACGACTGGGTGGTTCAGGGCGCCGAGGAGTGGCACCAGCTACGCCTGCACGCCCTGGAAGCCCTCGCTGAGGACTTCATCCGGGCCGGGCGGTTCGCCGACGCGGTGGCCGCCGCCGGGGTCGCCGTACGGGCGGAGCCGCTGCGCGAGAGCGCCCACGCCGCGCTGATCCGCGCCCACCTCGCGGAGGGGAACCAGGCCGAGGCCCTGCGCGACTACGAGCGTTACGAGCACCATCTCGCCGAGGAACTCCGCCTTCGCCCGACGCCGCTCGTGAGCGATCTCGTCGGCGGTCTCCGCGCCATCGCCCACGGCTGAGGCCGTACCCCGTCATTCCGGAGTCACGTTCGTGTCACGTCGCGGTGGCGCGGAGCCGGACACCATGTGGTTCGACCCCAAGGACGGCCACCTGGGTCGCGGAAGATCATCATGGGTGGCCCGGACATGGAAAGGAGTCGGCCATGGTAGGCAAGCATCGGCTGATACTGCTTGGCCCGGCACTCCTCTCGCTGACGCTCTGGTCCACCGGAGCGCCTCCGGCTTCGGCCGCTCCGCGCTCCGTGACGCCGATCGTCGGCGCCGAGCGCGTCGCCGGGACGGAAGGGCTCCGCGTCGTACCGCGGGACCGGGATGACTACAAGACAGGCTTCGGAGAGGGCTACTCGTCGGGCATGAGCGCCTGCGAGGCCAAGAGCAAGTCGGGGAAGAAGCCGCGCCGCAGCCTGACGGAGGCGGCCGACTACGAGCGCGGATATTCCTCCGGCTACGACATCGGATACACGAGTTGCACGAAGTCGAAGTCCGAGAAGAAGGGCAAGCAGGAGAAGAAGGGCAAGCAGGAGAAGAGCAAGACCGGAAAGAAGCCGAGCAGGGACTACTGACCCGGCGACACCGTATCCACCTCAGGAATGGCCACCTGGACCGTCGACGGTTCGCTACGGGTGGCCGGACGTGGAAAGGAGCCGGCCATGGTAGGCAGGCGACGCATGATTCTTCTCGGCCCGGCGCTCCTCGCGCTGGCAGTCGGCTCGGCGGGAACCGCACAGGCCGCGGCCGCGCCGCGCCCGGTGACGGCGGTGGTCACCGGCGTCACCGGGCAGGGTTCGGCGACGACGGCACCGGGGTTCCTCGTCATGCCGAGCGACAACGGTGGCCGCGACCGGGGCCGCTCGGAGCGGCGCGACCGGGACCGGGACCGTGATCGGGACCGGGGCCGGTCCGAGCGGCGCGACCGTGACCGCGACCGCGACCGGGACCGTGACCGGGACCGGGACCGTGACCGGGACAGAGGCCGGTCCGAACGGCGCGACCGCGACCGGGACCGGGACCGCGACCGGGGCCGCTCGGAGCGGCGCGACCGGGACCGGGATCGGGACCGGGGCCGGTCGGAGCGGCGCGATCGGGACAGGTCTGAGAGAAGGATGATGGACCGGTATTAGCGCCGCTCGTAGAGACACCCCCTGAGGGGGAGGGGACATGGGATCACCGCCCATGTCCCCTCGTGGCCCCGCCACGGATACGCCGGCCCTCAGCGAGCGAGGATGTCGTCCAGGTTGTAGCCCACGGGCTGTTCCAACTGCTCGTAGGTGCAGGAGCTGGGAGTACGGTCGGTGCGCCACCTGCGGAACTGGGCGGTGTGCCGGAACCGGTTGCCCTCCATGTGGTCGTAGGCCACCTCGACCACCAGATCGGGCGCGAGCGGGATGAACGACAGGTTCTTGCCCGCGCTCCAGCGGGAGATCGCGCCGGGCATACGCTGGGTGGTGCTCTCGTCCTGCGACATCCACGAGCTCCAGGGATGGGCGCCCAGGTCGTTCAGGAGGTAGGGCTTCAGCTCGTCGACCAGCTCGGCGCGGCGCGCCATCGGGAACGACGCCGCCACGCCCACGTGGTGCAGCACGCCCGACGAGTCGTACAGGCCGAGCAGCAGCGACCCGACGATCGGGCCGGACTTGTGCTCGCGGTATCCGGCGACGACGCAGTCGGCCGTGCGCTCGTGCTTGACCTTGAACATGGTGCGCCGGTCCGGCTCGTACGGCTGGTGTGTGCGCTTGACCACGATGCCGTCGAGCCCGGCGCCCTCGAACATCTCGAACCACTCACCGGCGCGCTCGTCGCTGTCGGTCACCGGAGTCAGCCGCACGCGGTCACCGGCGGCGGCCAGGGCTTCGACGAGACGGGCCCTGCGCTCGCCGAACGGGGTCTCCAGCAGGCTCTCGTCGCCGAGGGCGAGCAGGTCGAAGGCGACGAACGACGCCGGGGTCTGCTCGGCGAGCAGCTTGACCCGCGAGGCCGCCGGGTGGATGCGCTGCTGGAGGGCGTCGAAGTCGAGGATCTGACCCTGCCGCAGCACGATCTCGCCGTCGACCACGCACCGCTCGGGCAGCTCACGCTTGACCGCCTCGATGAGCTCGGGGAAGTAGCGGTTGAAAGGGCGTTCGTTGCGGCTGCCCAGGTAGACCTCGTCGCCGTCGCGGAACACGATGCAGCGAAATCCGTCCCACTTCGGCTCGTACAGCAGGGTCCCGTCCTGGGACGGCAACTCCTTGATGGCCTTGGCCAGCATCGGCGCCACGGGCGGGGCGACCGGCAGGCTCATCTCGGGAGGCAGGTTCGGCTGTGCGGGAAGGTTCATGGTGGCTCCCGGGTGTACTTGCAGAAGAGGAAGCCTTCTTCCTCCAGGACGTGCGAGAGGCGCAGGCGGATGTTGGACGCCGGGCCGTTGAGGATGCGCGCCGCGTCACCGCCGGCCAGCAGCGGGCTGATCGTCAGGCACAGCTCGTCCACCAGCCCCGCCGCCGCCATCTGCGCGTTGACGCGGGGGCCGCCCTCGCAGAGCACCCTGCCTAGCCCGCGCTCGCGCAGCAGGCCCACGGCCAGGGCGAGGTCGACCCGCTCCTCGCCGGCGACGATCACCTCGGCGTACTTGGCCGCCTCGTCGCACCGGTCCTTGGGCGCGCGTTCGGTGGTGATCACGATCGTCCTGGCGTACGGCTCGGCTTGGGTGAAGAGCGGGCTCGCCAGGTCGAGATCGAGCCGCCGGGTGATGACCGCGATGGGCGGCGCGAGCGGCCGTCCCGCTCGCAGCTCCCGCCACGACACGCGCGGGCGTGCCGGGCCGTACCCCTCGGTGCGCACGGTCGCGCCACCGGCCACCACCACATCGGCGAGGCCGCGCAGGACGCCGAAGACGCGCCGGTCGCCCTTGCCGGAAAGGCCCTCGGACAGGCCCTTGAGCCAGGCGCCCCCGTCGACGCCCGCGACCATGTTGAGGCGCAGCCAGTCGCCGCGGGGGTAGGCGTAGGCATCGGCGAGGTCGACGTCGTCCGCTGGTGTGGGAAGGATGCGTCGCACGCTCTCTACCTTGGCACAGGCTCGGCCGCCCATAGGTGAGCGGGATCGGGACGGCGTGGAATACCGCTTCGGAATATGAAACGAAATGTCAGGTATGGAGCGCGTAGCGTTATCAGACTGTCCCGAGATGTATGGGAGGACGAAGGTCTCCGAAGTGGGAGGGTGCGCGTGCGGACGGTCACTGTAGCGGTGTGGCTGGTTACGGCCGGGTTCGGGATCTATCTCCTCTCCCTCTGGCTGGCAGGGGGAGGGCTACGCCAGCAGAAGACCAAGGTGACCCGGTTTCCCACCGCGCTGATCTTCATGCACCCCGCGCTCGGAGTCAGCTCACTCGGCTCGTGGGTGGCCTTCGTGCTCACCGCCCGAGGGGGTTACATCTGGCTCTCGCTGGGGCTGCTCTGCCTGGCCGCACTGCTCGGCTTCGCGATGTTCACCCGCTGGATCGGCGGCGGCAGACATGCCCGGGGCGCGGAGCAGGGCTTCCCCGTCCTCGCCGTGATCCTCCACGGTCTCTCGGCCGTCGTGACCTTCATCCTCGTCCTGCTGGCCGCGACCACCATGTGAGCATCGCCCGTTGTGCCCGGGGCGCGGTACGTCGCGACGCGATCGGGCGGGGGGGCGGAACCTCGTGTTCCCCGGATTCGTTTCACGATCAGCACGGGGGTGCCGGGGAAGGGCGGGCATGGGGAAGAACAACACGAGCGAACGGCGTATGAGAAGACGTGCTCGCCGGCAGGCGAGCAGGGTTGGGTCCGCGCCTTGGGGGCGGCGCCGGCGGCTGACGGGGTGGGAGCGGCGCAAGATCGCACGCCGCGCCCGGGAGGATGCGGCGCAGAGCAGGTCGACGTGGCGGGAGTGGGGGCCTCTCACGGCGATCGTGATCGGCGGCTCCGAGCTGGCCTACTTTTTCCTGATCGCCGCCAACACCGGTGGCCCCAGCGTCGCCGGGGTCGCCGTGACGGCCGCCTTTGGCTTTGTGTCGCTGAGCTACGACTGGATGAGGCGGTACCTCGCGTACACGAGCATTGACCCTCGCGAGTTCCCGCTTCGGGTGGTGGGTGTCGTCTCGGTGGCCGTGATGCTGGTGACCATCGTCGTCGCGACGCTGTGGGACGTGATCTAGCTTCGGGAGCCCGCGGCCACCAGCGGCTCCGCGGCGGTCCTGGTGCCGTCGGTGCGCACCGCGCCGGCCAGTGACCGGGCGCGGACCGCGACCTCCGACTGGAGGGCGAGGCCGAGCGCTTCGGTCAGCGAACGGGCGGTCGGGGTGCCGGGCGAGTGATCACCCGGCGCCCGAGCTCGCGGGCCGCCTGGACCATGTACCGGCTCAGGCTCCTCGCGGTGATCCTTCATGGGCTGGCCGGGGTCGTCACCTTCATCCTGGTCCTCCTGACCGCGACCACCATGTGACCGGCGCCGCCCGAGGTGAGTGGTCCTGTTCGTGCCGGCCGGACCGGTCAGGATTCGAGAAGCACCGGTCGCCGAGCCGCGGATAACGTGGTGGCCATGGACATCACCATTCACGCGAGCTCCCTCCCGCACGACGACCCGGACGCCTCCCTGGTCTTCTACCGCGACACCCTCGGCTTCGAGGTCCGCAGCGACGTCGGGAAGGGCAAGATGCGCTGGATCACGGTCGGCCCCGCCGGCCAGCCCGGCACGTCCATCCTCCTGGCGCCGCCGGCCGCCGACCCCGGCGTCACCGAGGACGAGCGCCGCACCATCGCCGAGATGATGGCCAAGGGCACCTACGGCTGGATCCTGCTGGCCACCCGGAACCTCGACGCCACCTTCGCGAAGGTGCAGGCGAGCGACGCCGAGGTCGTCCAGGAGCCGACGGAGCAGCCGTACGGCATCCGCGACTGCGCCTTCCGCGATCCCGCCGGCAACCTGGTCCGCATCCAGGAACTTCGCTGAGCCGTGCGGTAATCGATCAAGGGAGTTCGCTCATGTGTCATCCCGCATGGGGGCGCGCACTCACCGCGGCACAGCGCCTGAACGACCTCGCGCGACTGCGCCGCGTCCGCGATCGGATCGACCGGGAGTACGCGCAGCCGCTGAACGTCGAGGAACTCGCCCGCAGTGTGCACATGTCGGCCGGGCACCTCAGCCGCCAGTTCCGGCTCGCCTACGGCGAGCCGCCGTACGCCTATCTGATGACACGTCGCATCGAGCGGGCGATGGCGCTGCTGCGTCGTGGCGACCTCAGCGTCACCGAGGCCGGATTCGACCAGTGGGCCGGTGGTCACCCGAGCAGTCGTCTTTGCACGACGTCGGCGATGACGGTGGTCACGACCCTGTCGACGGCGCCGGCCTCCGGTGGGGCGCCTCCCCGGCCGGCGAACAGCAGGTGCCCGGCCCCGATCAGCGTGAGCGCGAGCGTGTCGACGTCGGCATCCGCCGCGATGCGGCCCATCTCCCGCTCGATGGTGAGGTAGGAGGCGACCATGGCCGTGGCCTCCGCCAGCACCGGGACGCCGGCCGGCCCGGCCTGGCGCAGCCGGGCGCGCAGTTCATCGCGGGAGATGACGAGGCCGACGATCGCCACGGCGACCGACCCGAACAGGTCCATCAGCGCGCCGGTGAGGTTGTGGGCGACGGTGCCGGTCCCTGCGGCCTCGCGCAGGGCGGCGGCCTGGTTGTCGATCCGGCCGATGCGGTCCAGCACGAGCTCGGCGAGGAAGGCGTCGAAGTCGGCGAAGTGCCGGTGCAGGACACCCTTGGCGCAGCCTGCCTCCGTGGTGACCGCCCGGCTGGTCAGCGCGTTCGGCCCGTCCCTGAGCAGGACACGCTCGGCGGCGTCGAGCAGCTGCTCACGCGGGTCGCGGATGGCCACCCCTGTTGGCACCGTGTATCTCCTTCGGTCGCCGGTCCCTCCCATTGACGAGTGGGCACCTGCCCACTACGGTGGGCGCATGCCCACTCTACCCCCGTCGCGAGCGGGTTCTTCCGAACGGCAGCCTCATGAACAGCGGCAGGTGGCGGAGTCGTTCGGCTCCGACCCCCAACGCTACGACCGGGCCCGGCCGCGCTATCCCGACGCCATGGTCGACCGGATCGTCGCCGGCACACCCGGGCCTGACGTCCTCGACGTCGGCTGCGGGACCGGCATCGCCGCCCGGCAGTTCCAGGCGGCCGGCGCCAGGGTGCTGGGGGTGGACGTCGACGCGCGGATGGCCGACCTGGCCCGGAAGAGCGGGATCGAGGTCGAGGTGGCCGCGTTCGAAGCCTGGGACCCCGCCGGCCGGGCATTCGACGCCGTCATCGCCGGACAGACCTGGCACTGGGTGGACCCGGTCGCGGGAGCGGCCAAGGCGGCACAGGTGCTGCGGCCCGGTGGCCGGCTGGCTGTGTTCTGGAACGTGGGCCAGCCCCCGCCCGAACTGGCCGAGGCCTTCTCCGCGGTGTATCGCCGAGTGATGCCCGGCTTGCCGGTCTACGACCGGGTGATGCCGGCCTTGGAGATGTACTCGGTGATGTTCACCAAGGCGGCCGACGGGATACGAGCGGTGGGCGCGTTCAGCGACCCGGAGCAGTGGCGGTTCGAATGGGAGCGGTCCTACACCCGGGACGAGTGGCTCGACCAGCTGCCTACTTTCGGCGGCCACAGCCTGTTCCCGCCGGCCAAGCTGGAAGAGCTGCTGGCGGGTGTCGGGGCCGCGGTCGACGCGTCGGGTGGCGCCTTCACGATGAGTTACACCGCCGCGGTGGTCACCGCGATTCGAACCGGCACCGCCTGACCCGGCTTGTCGCCGTCACCTCATACAGACCGTTCACTCCGCGCGGCGGATGGTGGAGCGGAGGATCTGCATCGAGCGGTTGGTCACCGCCATGAGGGCGCCGGGTTCGCGGGTCTCGTCGGAGTGGTGCTCGTAGTCGGGGCCCTCGTCGGAGGTGTCGAGGACGACCTGCCAGCCCGGCCCGAACTCGGGGCCGGGAAGGGTGTAGGTGATGTTCTCGTGGTGGCCGTTGACCAGCAGCAGAAAGGAGTTGTCGGTGATCCGCTCGCCCCGGGGGCCTGGCTCGCTGATCGCCTCGCCGTTGAGGAACACGGCCATGGCCTTGCCGAAGCCGCTGTGCCAGTCGCCCGAGGTCATCTCCTTGCCGGACGGCGTGAGCCACACGATGTCGCGGATGTCGCCCTCGGGAACGCGCCCCTGGAAGAACCGGCGGCGGCGGAACACCGGGTGCTCCCTGCGGAACCTGGCCAGCGTGCGGATGAAGCCCAGCAGGTCGGACTCGGACCTGAGCAGCGACCAGTCGACCCAGGAGATCTCGTTGTCCTGGCAGTAGGCGTTGTTGTTCCCCTGCTGGGTGCGGCCCAGCTCGTCGCCGTGGAGCAGCATCGGGACGCCTTGCGACACGAACAGCGTGGTCAGCAGGTTGCGGCGCTGGCGATGGCGCAGCCGTACGATCGCCGGATCCTCGACCGGGCCTTCGGCCCCGCAGTTCCACGAGCGGTTGTCGTCGGTGCCGTCGCGGTTGTTCTCCGCGTTCGCCTCGTTGTGCTTGTGGTCGTAGGACACCAGGTCGGACAGGGTGAAGCCGTCGTGGCAGGTGACGAAGTTGATCGAGGCGACCGGACGGCGCCCGCTCGACGCGTACAGGTCCGACGATCCGGCCAGCCGTGAGGCGAACTCGGGCAGCACCGATGGACTGCCGCGCCAGAAGTCGCGCACGCTGTCGCGATACTTGCCGTTCCACTCGGTCCACAGCGGCGGGAAGTTGCCCACCTGGTAGCCGCCCGGCCCGACATCCCAGGGCTCGGCGATCAGCTTGACCTGGGAGATCACCGGATCCTGCTGGATGAGGTCGAAGAACGAGGACAGGCGGTCGACGTCGTGCAGCTCGCGGGCGAGGGCGGCGGCCAGGTCGAACCGGAACCCGTCGACGTGCATCTCGGTGACCCAGTAACGCAGCGAGTCCATGATCAGCTGGAGCGCGTGCGGTGAGCGGACGTTGAGGGAGTTGCCGCAGCCGGTGTAGTCGAGCATGAGCCGGCGGTCGGTGTCGAGCAACCGGTAGTACGAGGCGTTGTCGATGCCCCGGTAGGCCAGCATGGGCCCCATGTGGTCGCCCTCGGCGGTGTGGTTGTAGACCACGTCGAGGATGACCTCGATGCCCGCCTCGTGCAGGGCCTTGACCATGCCCTTGAACTCCAGCACCTGACCGCCGCGCTGCCCGGCGCTGGAGTACGCGTTGTGCGGCGCGAGGAAGGCGATCGTGTTGTAGCCCCAGTAGTTGGTGAGGCCACGGGCCACCATCGCGTGCTCGGGCACGAACTGGTGCACCGGCATCAGCTCCACCGCCGTCACGCCGATGCCGCGCAGGTGCTCGATCACCGCCGGGTGGGCGAGGCCGGCGTAGGTGCCGCGCTGCTCCTCCGGCACTTCCGGGTGGCGCATGGTCAGCCCGCGCACATGCGCCTCGTAGATCACGGTCTCGTGGTACGGCGTGCGGCGCGGGCGGTCGTTCCCCCAGTCGAAGAACGGGTTGACCACGACGTTCTTGGGCATGTGCGGGCCGCTGTCGTCGGTGTTGCGCTGCCCGGGGTCGGCGAAATCGTAGGAGAACAGGGACCTGTCCCAGTGGACCTCGCCCTCGACCGCCTTGGCGTAGGGGTCGAGCAGCAGCTTGCTCGGATCGCAGCGGTGTCCCCGGGACGGGTCGTACGGCCCGTGCACGCGGTAGCCGTACCGCTGGCCGGGCATGATGCCGGGAAGGTAGCCGTGCCAGACGAAACCGTCGACCTCGGGGAGCTCGATGCGGGTCTCGTTGCCGGAGTCGTCGAAAAGGCAGAGCTCGACCCGCTCGGCCACCTCGGAGAACAGGGAGAAGCTCGTGCCCACGCCATCCCAGGTGGCGCCCAACGGGTACGGCTCTCCAGGCCAGACCTCACGCATGTAGCCTCATTGTGGTCGTGGAACGGTCCGCGGTGCAGCTCGATCGTGTGGCTTGTGTGTCCTTACCGTCACGCGATGCGCGGTCGGCTCCTCTCCGGTCAGGGCTCCGTTGCCACGTACCTGGATGTTCACGTCCCGGCTCTACCGTCGATATTAGGGCCGCGAGTCTGATTTACCAGATCTTCTGGTCAGGCAGGGAACCCGTAAGACGGTCACGGCGGGACCCCTGAGTGTGGCAACAACGTACACGAAACGGATAGAACTGTATATATCCCCACAAAGATACATTAAAAGGATATATCTATATAAACCGGACATGACGCGGCCCCCACGTGCCGCAGCACGCGGGGGCCGGGACAGCGCGTCAGCCGATCAGCTCGGCGTTCAGCGTGATGGTGGTGCCCGTGAGGGCCTTGCTGACCGGGCAGTTGGCCTTGGCGGTCTCCGCCGCGGTCTGGAAGTCCTCCGCGGAGAGGCCGGGCACCTGGGCGCGCACGGAGAGCACGATGCCGGTGATGCCCTCGCCCGGCTGGAAGGTCACGTCGGCCTTCGTCTCGACGTGCTGCGGCGGCGTGCCGGCCTGGGCGAGCCCGTGGGACAGCGCCATCGAGAAGCAGGAGGAGTGGGCCGCCGCGATGAGCTCCTCGGGGCTCGTCTTGCCGTTGGCCTGCTCGGCGCGCGAGGCCCAGGAGACGTCGAACGTCCCGACCCCTGAGGTGTCGAGCGAGACGGATCCGGAGCCGTCGAGCAGCGCGCCCTTCCACTGGGTCGTCGCGGTACGTGTCGTCGCCATGTGCGATCTCCTTAGATACTGAGGTCGTTGCCTAGCCGAACCTACACGCGCCCTTGATGAGCGCGGTGCTCGGCACGGACCAGATCCTCCACCTCCGCCCGCAGCGCGAGGAACCCCGCGGAGCGCTTGTCCTCGAGTGAGCGGGCCGACGGCAGGTCGACGACGAGGTCACGGGCGATCCGCCCGGGGTCGCAGGACAGGACGAGGACGCGCTCACCAAGGAAGACCGCCTCCTCGACGTCGTGTGTGACCATGACCACGGTCGTGGGCACGTCCTGCCACACCTGACGGACGAAGAGCTGCATGTCCTCTTTCGTCTGCACGTCGAGGGCGCCGAACGGCTCGTCGAGCAGCAGCACGCGGGGCGAGCAGGCGAGGGCCCTGGCGATGGCGACCCGCTGCTGCTGGCCTCCCGACAGGCGCCCCGGCAGGGCCGTGGCGAGATGCCGGAGACCCACCTCGTCGAGCAGCCGGCCGACCCGCTCCTCGCGCCGCGCACGCGGCAGGCCGAGCGCCTCCAGCCCGAAGCCGACATTGCGCGCCACGGTGCGCCACGGGTAGAGGGAAGCGGTCTGGAACACCAGCCCGCGCTCGGGGCCGGGCCCGGTCACCTCCTCCCCGTCCAGCAGCACACGGCCCGAGGTCGGCGGCGTGAGCCCGGCGATCACGGAGAGCAGGGTCGACTTGCCCGAGCCGCTGGCGCCGACCACGCAGACGAACTCCCCTGGCGCGATCGTGAGGTCGAGGTCCGCCAGCACCGGTGTGCCCGGCACGAACTCCTTGCCGACGCCGTCGAGACGCAGTGTCACGCGGCCCACCTGCCGATCCGCCCGCGCAGCAGGCGCAGCGTGATGTCGATGGTCAGCCCGATCAGGCCGATGACCACCAGGATCGCGAAGATCCGGTCGGTCTGCAGGAACCGCTGGGCCCGGGTGATCCGGTACCCGAGCCCGGACGTCGCCGCGATGAGCTCGGCCACCACCACGAAGTTCCACGCGGCCGCCGCGTTGACCCGCATCGCGTCGATCATGCCGGGAAGCGCGTACGGGAAGACCACCCTCGAGGCCACTCGCACCCGTCCCGCGCCGAGCGTCGCCGACACCTCAAGCAGCCGGCGGGGCACCTGCCGTACGACGTCCGCGGTCATCAGGGTGTTGAAGAAGACCACTCCGAGGACCAGCAGCGCGACCTTGGAGGCCTCGCCGATGCCCAGCCAGATGATGAGCAACGGGATGAAGGCCGACGCCGGCAGGTAGCGCAGCAGCCCGACCATCGGTTCGAGCAGCGCCTGCGCCCACGGAAGGGCGCCCATCGTGAACCCGAGCGGCACGGAGATCAGCACGGCGAGCACGAAGCCGAGCCCGATCCGGCCGAGGCTCGCGGTCAGGTCCGACCAGAGCTCCCCGCTCAGCGCCATCTCCGTCCCCGCCGTCCAGACGGCGGCGGGCGAGGGAAGGAAGGCCGGGTCGACCAGGCCGCCGGCGCTGAGCGCCCACCACGCGGCGACCGGCCCGGCCACCGACAGCGCGCGCAGGACCCAGGCCACGCGCGCGGAGACGCCCGAGTTCAGCAGCCTGATCCGCCGTCCGGGACGCGGATCGTCCATCGGCATCGCCACCTGGGCCACCTCGGCGGCGGCCTGGCCGGTCACGGCTGGACCGCCTGGACGAATCGGGGTTCGAGCAGCCCTTCCAAGGAGGGGGCGGTGTCGACGAGCTTGCTGCTGAGCAGGAAGTCGGAGATCTGCTCGGCACGCGCCGGCAGGTCGTCGGCGAACGCCGCCCGGTTCTGCTCCAGCGTGAAGATCGTGGTGCCCTTGTCGTAGGTCTGGTATTCGGCGACGCTCACCCCCGCGCGCCTGGCCATGATCTCCATGGCCTTCTGCCGGTTCTGCCCGATCCAGGCGAGGGTGTCGAACCAGGTCGTCACCAGTGCCTGCACGGACTTGGCGTCCCGGCCGATCATGTCCCTGCTCACCACCAGGTGGTCGGGGATGGCGCCGGGGAAGTCGGCGGAGCTGGCGATCGTGGTGCTGCCCGGCCGCTTGAGCGCGGTGGTGGTGAAGGGGGCGAAGACGCCGACCGCGTCCACCCGGCCCGCGACGAAGGCGGCGGCCGCGGCGTCTGTGGGCAGCGGCTGGAACGTCACGTCGGCCTCGGTCAGGCCGGCCTTCCGCAGGGCGAGCAGGAGCAGGTAGTGGTCCACGGTGCCCTGCTCGGCCGCCACGGTCCCGCCCTTGAGATCGGCGAGGCTCTTGATCCCGTCCCTGGCGATGATCTGGTCGTTGCCGGTGGAGTTGTCGTTGACCAGGACCACGGTCTCCTTGGCACCTCCGGCGGCCGAGGCCAGGGTGTCGTTCAGCGTCTGGCTGTTGGCGTCGATGTTCCCGGTCGCCAGGGCGTTGAGGCTGTCGGTGTAGCTGTCGAAGTACTTCAGCTCCACGTCGATGCCGTTCTTGGCGAAGAGCCCCTGCTCCTCGGCGACCTGCCAGGGGAACCAGCCCGGCCAGGCGCTGAAGCCGAGCCTGACCTTCGAGGCCCCGGCGGCGGCCGTCGGCGCGGCGGGCTTCTCGCCGGCGCAGGCGGCGCTCAGGACCAGCAGGATGGCGGCGGGCAGGATGAGGCGCCTGGAGATCATGCGGCTCCCCTCTCGGACTTCTCTGGCTTCGGGTTCGTGGCGGGCGGCTTCGGGAGGTGGCCGGCGCGCACCAGGCACCCGATGGTGTCGCAGATGACCCGGGTCGCGATGAGCGCGGTGATCTCGGCGTTGTCGTACGGCGGGGCGCACTCGACCACCTCGATCCCGGCGAGCGGCCTGGCGCCCGCGATGAGCTGGATGAACTTCAGGACCTCGCGGGGGAGGAAGCCGCCGGGCTCTGGCCAGCCCGTGCCCGGGACGAAGGCCGCGTCCAGGCAGTCGACGTCGAAGGAGAGCCAGACCGCCTCCGCGCCGTCCCAGGCGACCTCCAGGGCGCGTTCGGCGGCCGCCTCGATGCCCATCTCGACGCAGTCGGTGACCGTCATGATGGTGGTGCCGCGCTCCCTGCCGACCTTCACCCCGGGCCGGGGCGCCTGCCACCCGCCGATGCCGATCTGCACGAGGTTCTTCGCGGGCACGTTGGGGATGTCGGTCGCGTGGAACCACGGCGTGGTGTGCATCCGCTCGTCGAGGTCGGTCTCCTGGGTGTCGACGTGCCGATCGAAGTGAATGATGCCGACATTTCCGGAAACGTGCTCGGCGATGCCCCGGACCGTCGGATAGCCGATGGAGTGGTCGCCGCCCAGCACGACCGGGAACGCCCCGCTCGCGTAGACGTGCGACACCGCCCTGCTGATCTGGTCGAACGTCTTCTCGATGTTGGCCGGAATGGTGAAGACGTCCCCGAGGTCGGCGATCGTGATCGACTCGCGCAGGTCCACGCCCAGCTCGAAGCTGTACGGCCCGTACAGCGCCGAGATCTTGCGGATGCCCTGGGGGCCGAACCGCGTCCCGGAGCGGTAGGTGGTGCCCCCGTCGAACGGCGCGCCCAGCACGGCCACGTCGAACTCGCCGCAGCGCCGGACGTCCTCGACATAGGGCGCCTTGAGGAACGTGTTGATCCCGGCGAAGTGCGGGAGCTCTCCCCGGGAGAAGGTCGGTATGGTCCGGTCGACGATCGAGTCCGCGCCCGGCAGGCCGTACTCCAGCCCGCGCTCGATCTCGCGCCGGTGCATGGTGAGCGGAAGCTCGGCCTCGCGTTCGACGGCGTAGCGGGCCTCGGGTCCGTAGTTGTCGTGGAGGTGGCCCACGGCACTCCCTTTCGAGAACGCCTCACTCGGGAGGCAGCCGGTATGACTGTCTCCCGGGTTTTTGTCCCGCCGTGGAACGGCCGAGGCCGCCTGCACCTCTTGGACCAGCCCCTCACACAGGAGGGCGGAACCCTAGGTGCGCCTCACCGCAGCCGGTGAGTCCCTCTCATGACAGCCGTGGGCTGTTTCCTCCGCGTTTCCCGTCCGTACCGGATCGGTGACGTACTACGCACAGCGCCGCACCGGGCTCCCGCAAGGCGTCAGGACACGGACGCCGCGAGACCACTAGGCGATCTTGACGGTGGCCCTGTCGATGATCGGAGCGAGGTCCAGGCCAGGGGGGAGGGTGCCGAAGGCGTGGCCCCAGTCGGCGGCCAGCCGGGAGGCGCAGAAGGCGTCGGCGACGTCGGGGGTGCTGTGCCTCACCAGCAGGGACGCCTGCAGGATGAGGGCGAGGCGTTCGACCACCCGGCGGGCGCTGTACTCGAGGGTGGCCACGTCGGTGAGGGAGTCCTTGACCTCGAGGACGGCGGCGTCGAGGCGGTGGTCGGCGCCTGTGGCCAGGTCCACCTCCTGGAAGAAGGCGTCGAGGGCTTCGGGTTCCTTCATGGTGGCCCTGAGCACGTCCAGCGCGGCGACGTTGCCCGAGCCCTCCCAGATGCCGTTGAGGGGGGACTCACGGAACAGCCGCGGCATCTGCGACTCCTCGACGTAGCCGTTGCCGCCGAAGCACTCCAGGGACTCGGCCGCGTGGGCCGGGGCGCGCTTGCACACCCAGTACTTGGCCGCCGCGAGCGCCGTACGGCGCAGCGCGCCCTCGTCGGTGTCACCGCGGATGGCCTTGTCGGTCGCTCCCGCCAGGCGGACCATGACCGCGGTGGCGGCCTCGGACTCCAGCGCGAGGTCGGCGAGCACGTTGCGCATCAGCGGCTGCTCGGCGAGCGCCTTGCCGAACGCCCGGCGGTGACTCGTGTGGTGGACGGCCTGCGTCACGCCGTACCGCATGCCGGAGGCGGAGCCGATGACGCAGTCGAGCCGGGTCATGTTCACCATCTCGATGATGGTCCTGATCCCCCGGCCCTCCTCTCCGACCAGGAAGGCCAGCGCGCCCTCGTACTCGACCTCGGCCGAGGCGTTCGACTTGTTGCCGAGCTTGTCCTTCAAGCGCATGATCCGCATGGCGTTGCGCGAGCCGTCCGGCAGGACGCGCGGGAGCAGGAAGCACGACAGCCCGCCGGGCGCCTGCGCGAGCACGAGGAACACATCGCACATGGGCGCCGAGTTGAACCACTTGTGCCCGGTGATCGCGTAGCCGCCGTCGCCGAGCGGTTCCGCCCTGGTGGTGTTCGCGCGAACGTCCGAGCCGCCCTGCTTCTCGGTCATCGCCATGCCCGCGAGCACGCCACGCTTGAGGGCGGCGGGCCGCAGCCCGAAGTCGTAGTTCCGCGAGGCCAGCAGCGGCTCCCACTCCGCCGCGAGGGCCCGGGTGTGCCGCAGCGCCGCCACGCTGGCGTAGGTCATCGAGATCGGGCAGCCGTGACCGGCCTCCACCTGGGACCAGACGTAGAACTTGGCGGCGCGGGCCACGTGCGCGCCGGGCCGCGGGGAGGTCCACGCCGTGGCGTGCAGGCCGTGCCCGACGGCCACCGTCATCAGTTCGTGCCACGCGGGATGGAATTCCACCTCGTCGATCCGGTTGCCGTACCGGTCATGGGTGCGCAGGACCGGGGGGTGGTCGTTGGCGAGACGGCCCCACTCCTGGGCCTTGGCGGAACCGGCGAGCGTCCCAAGGGTGCGCAGTTCCCCGAGGGCCCAGTCGGCGTCCTGACGTGCCAGGCCCTCAACCAGGGTGGGATCTGCGGACACATCGTGACCGGTGAGCGGGGGGACCTGGTTGAAGACATCGTGCGTCAAGGGAGCCTCCGGGCGATTCGATGCGCTTGTCTGACTTCGAGGCGCGTCTCTTGTACGCGCTTCGCCATCCATCTCAACATTTCACGAGAACAGTGGGATGCTCGGGTCGCTGACCTAGGAGGGGTGGGGCCGGTGGAGGCGCCTGGAACAACCGACGACCGGTTGCTTCACCAACGCGTCGTCGGTGGGGACGAAAGCGCCCTGGGCGAGGTGCACAACCGGCTGTACTCGCTCGTGCTGGGCCTCGCGCTGCGGGTGACGCGTGACCGCGTCGTCGCGGAGGACATCGTCCAGGAGGTCTTCGTCACCTTCTGGGAGCGCCCGCTGGCCTTCGACCCCGACCGGGGCTCGCTGCGCTCGTGGCTATCGACGATCGCGCACCGCCGCGCCGTCGACCACGTCCGCGCGGAGGAGCGCCACCGCGTCTCCGCCCTCGGCCCCCGGCTGGCCGAGCCCGAGCCGAGCCCGCTCGAGGACTGGGTCCTCGCCGCCGACGAGGCCGCCCGGGTACGAGTGGCGGTCAGCCGGCTCCCCGGAGGGTTACGCGAGGCCATCGAACTGGCGTACTACCGTGGCCGTACATACCGGCAGGCCGCCGAGGAGCTCGGACTTCCGGAGGGAACGCTCAAGTCCCGGATCCGCCTGGGCCTCCGAAGGCTCGCCGACGAGCTCGCCGACAAGGAGGTGTGACGATGGACGGCCACGTGCACCCTGGCGAGGAGATCCCCGCAGCCTCCGATCCGGTCACCCGCCTGCGTCTCGACGTGATCGCCGAGGCCTGTGGCGGCCCGCCTCCCGGAGCCCTCTCACGGCTCCTGACGGCGGCGCGCGCCGCCCGCCGTCCCGCCGTCACCCAGGGCTTCGCCGCCCCCTACGCCGGACGGGTCGCCGCCATGGACGCCCTGCTGGCCTCCGCCTCGCCCGCCGACTGGTCACAGACGATCGTCGAGGGCTGGACGCTGCAGCAGCTCGTCGCCCATCTCGCCGCCACCGACAGCCTGGTCGCCGCGCAGATCGGCGTTCCGGTGGCGGGCCCGCCACTGGCCGCCAACGAGGTCCTGAGCCGCACCGCCGACATGATCGCCTTCGTGGGCGACCTGTCGCCCGAGCGCACCCGTGCCGACTGGCGTGCCCAGGCCGACGCGATCTGCGAGCGCGCCGCCTCGATGGAGCCCACCGCGACGATCGAGCCGGGCGGCATCGGCTTCCCGGTGTCGGACCACCTGCTCGCCCGGATGCTGGAGACCTGGATCCACACCGACGACGCCGCCACGGTGATCGGGCTGCCCCGTCCCCGGCCGATCGCCCCGCACATCCACTCGACGGCCGACTTCTGCGCGCGCCTGTTGCCGTGGACGATGCTGTTCGCCGGCGCCGACGGGGGAGGCCGCGCCGTACGGCTCACGCTGACCGGCCCGGGGGGTGGGACCTGGCACGTTCCGCTTGACGTGTCCCGCACCGCCGTCCCCGACGACGGCTCCCCGGTGGACGCGGAGATCACCTGTGACGTCGTCGCCTTCTGCTTCCTGCTCGGCGGTCGCGGAGCCCCCGCGACGTTCCCCGCCGAGGTGACCGGTGACGCAGGACTGGCCCGCGACGTCCTGGCGGCCGCTCCCGCCATGTCGGGTCCCTGACGGACGATCGCCGTTCCGCGTGACCCGGCGGTCCGGCAACAGCGCCATGTCGGGATCCGTATGGTTTTCCTCCTTTCGGAGGATCGGACGGCCCGGGATGGCGCGCTAGATTCGTGGCATGAACGACGCGGGTGGTATGCGCGCCTCGGACGCAGAGCGTGAGGCCGTGGTCGAGCAGCTGAGAGAGGCGTCCGTCGATGGACGCCTGACGCTGTCGGAGCTGACCGAGCGCACCGAGGCGGCCTACCTCGCCGCCACCCATGCCGAGCTTGCCCAGATCACCGCCGACCTGCCCCAGGGCGGCGCGCCCCGGCCCTACCCGGCCGGCGCTCCCACGTCCCGGGCCTCGGGCAAGTCCCGGCGCTGGTACGTCGCCGTCATGGGCGACACCAAGCGGCGTGGCAAGTGGCGTGTCGACCAGGAGATCGGCGCGGTCGCGGTGATGGGCGACGTGACGATCGACCTTCGCGAGGCGGAGGTGCGATCGAACGAGATCGAGATCGTCGCCACGGCGGTGATGGGCGATGTCAAGATCATCGTTCCGGACGGCGTGGACGTGGACCTGAGCGGCGTCGCGGTCATGGGCGACAAGAAGGTCGACGTCCTGGAGGCGCCATCCGGGCAGAACGTCCCGGTGATCAGAATCCGGGCGTATGCCCTGATGGGGGATGTCAAGGTCGTCGGCGACTCGCGCGCGGAGCCCATCAGGCGAGCGTGGTTCGCCTGGAGCGACTGGCTGCTGGAGAGGCGGACCGAGGCCCGCCAGGACCTCCGCGAGCAGTTGCGCGCGGTGCGCCACGATCTGCACCGCGCGCACCACGACATACTGCGTGAGCATCGCGAGGAGATCCGCCAGTTCCGCAGGGGTTCGCGCCACATGCCCCCGTACCCGCCCGACCCACCCGTCCCGCCGCGTGGCTGACGGTCCCGCGGCACCGGCCGAGATCATCTGAAAGGTCCCGGTCCGAGTGTCACCCGGCGGCGGCGGCCGCCGCGGCGGCCTGGATGGCCTTGCGCAGTGCCGTCGGCACCGGTGCGATGGGGTCGGCCAGTTCCTCGCTCCGCCCGCGTGCCGCGCGCCACTGGGCCCGGGGCATGACGGTCTTGAGCCGGGTCATGGCGGCCAGGGCCGTCAGCCCGGCGTCCCTCGGGTCGAGCCGCGCGACCGGCTGCCCTCCCCGCAGGGTCGTGGTGACCGTGGTGCGCAGCCGTTTCACCACACGGGGGTCGCGGACGGTCACCTTCGCCATGGGGAGGAGGCCGAGTATGCGGACGTGCTCGACCCGGATCCAGCCGTCGGACTCCAGGCGCTCGCGCACCTCCCGCACGTTGGCGCGCGAGCTTTTGCCCACCCAGTGCTGCCAGGTGCGCCGGCGGGAGGCGGCGATCTGCTGGAGCACGCCGTCGAGCAGGGGGTCGGACACCGCCGGCGTTCGTACGACGGGGCCACCGGTCGCGTCCGCGAGGTGACCCTGGATCAGCAGCTCCGCCAGGATGCCCGCGCGCATCATGTAGCCGAGATCGGACCGTGCGGTCATCCGCTGCCGCTCGGTGTCGTAGGCGAGCAGGTAGAGCCGTTCGGGAAGGGACTTGGGAAGATCCACCGGTCACTCCTTCTCTTCGTCGCCGATGCCGCCGTTCTCGGCGGCATGGTCGTCGCCGTCATCGTCTTTGGGCGGGCGCCCGCGCCGGGGCATCCGGCCCACGTCGCCCGGCAGCCGGCCCGCGTTGGCGAGCGCCCGGCGGAGCAGGAACTCGATCTGCGCGTTCGTGCTGCGCAGCTCGTCACCCGCCCACCGGGAGATCGCGTCGTGGACCGCGGGATCGAGCCGCAGCAGGATCTTCTTCCGTTCGCTCACTGGTACAGGGAGCCGGTGTTGACCACCGGCTGCACATCCCGGTCGCCGCAGAGGACGACGAGCAGGTTGCTGACCATGGTGGCCTTGCGCTCGTCGTCCAGGTCGACGACGTCCGCCGCGTCGAGGCGGTGCAGGGCCGCCTCGACCATGCCGACCGCGCCCTCCACGATCTGCTTGCGTGCCGCGACGATCGCACCCGCCTGCTGGCGCCGCAGCATGGCTTGGGCGATCTCCGGAGCGTACGACAGGCGGGTGACCCGCGACTCGATGACCCGCACCCCCGCCGACAGGACGCGGGCGGAGATCTCGGCCGACAGCTTGCCGGTGATCTCGTCGGCGTTGTCGCGCAGCGAGAGCTGGTCGTCGTCGTGGGAGTCGTAGGGGTAGCTGCCCGCGATGTGCCGGACCGCCGTCTCGGTCTGGATGGCGACGAACTCCGCGAAGTCGTCCACCTCGAACACCGCCTTGGCCGTGTCCTCCACCTGCCACACCACGACCGCGGCCATCTCGATGGGGTTGCCGTCGGCGTCGTTGACCTTGGCGACGTCGGTCTCGTGGTTGCGGATCCTGGTCGAGATCCTGCGCCGCTGGGTGAACGGAAGCACCCACCGCAGCCCGTCGGTGCGCACCGTGCCCAGGTAGCGGCCGAGGAGCTGGACGACCCTGGCCTCGCCGGGGGCGATGGCCATCATGCCGCTGAGCAACAGCAACGCGACCACCAGGAGCACGACGCCCACCGCGATGAGCGGCGAGGTGTCGCCGGCCGCCGCCTGCTTGATCAGCAGGATGCCGGCGACGGTCAGGAGCAGCACCAGCCCCAGGATGGGCCAGCCGGACATGCTGAGCGGGCGGCGCTCATTGACCTGCGGCGCGGGCATCGCCACAGCTACCTCATCGACTTTGTCCATCACTGCCACCGTTCCTTGGGGGTTGTTCCGCATGACAAAACCATAGCAAAGTGATATCACTTTTCAAACCCTCCCGGAGGGGTCCGGTGTGGCCGCGAGGGGCGAGCGGAGCGCCCGGGACTTTAGGCTTGACTAAAGGTTTAGGTAGAGCTAATGTTGAGTCGTTGAGGATGTCAGGACGAGAGCGAGCTCGCAATGGGCCTACGACGTCAGAAGGATCGGTCCGCCGAGGAGCGCCTGTCGGCTGAGCCCGGCGGTCTCGCCCAGGAGATCACCGACGAGATCACGTGGTATATGCGCCAGCACAAGATCTCCCGTGCCGACCTGGCCGCCCTCATGGGCGTGTCTCCCGGGCGGGTGAGCCAGATCCTGTCGGGGGACGAGAATCTGACGTTGCGCACGGTAGGCGCGGTGCTCGACGCACTCGGCACCCGTTTCGAATTCAACCTGCACGGGCTCGAGGCGACGGCCGTACTTCTCGACGACCGGTGAGGCCCCGTCACGGATGCGCCCGTTCTTTGGTCAGGTCGAGCACGGCCGGGTCGTAGCGCGCGAGTGACCGCAGCCCGCACCGATAGGCCGAGTCGAGCAGGCGCAGCAGCTCACGCTCCGCGTCGTGGACGAGCACCCCGTGCAGCCGGCCGAAGTCATTGAGATACCGCTGGTAGCGGACCGTTCTGGTCACCGAGGAGCTGCCGAGCGCGGCGACCACCTTCGACTTGCTCGCGCCGTCCTCGATGAGCGCCGCGACGTCCAGCCGCCGTTCTATCGCCTGCAGCCGGGCCTGCACGCGCTCCCTGCGCCGCTCCTCCGCCGACAGCCGCTGGCGAATGCGCTCGTGGTAGTGCTCCGCGGCCATGCTCAGCTGGTGCACGCTCCAGTTCTCGTCCACCCGCTGCTCGCACCAGATCGCCGCATCCTCCGCCATCGTCTGGTGCAGCCGCTCCAGCAGCGAGGCGAGCCAGAACGTGAGCACTTCCTGTGCGAGCGAGCGGCGCCCGTCCTGACGCTGGCGCATGTATCCCAGCCACAGCCCGCTCGGCGCGACGACGCCGACCAGCGTGTGGAGCTTGTCGCTCAGCCCCGTCACCAGCAGGGCCACGGCGGTCGTGGCCAGTGCCGTGAGGACGATCACCACCAGGGCCAGCCATCGGCTGCTCGGCCCGAACGGCCGGCCGATGCGCTGACACCGCAGGATGAGGAAGACCGTCGCCGAGACCAGGGCCAGCAGGAAGGTGAGGCCATAGCCGGCGGCACCGTCCATCATGGCAGCCGCCTCTCGTAGACCCAGCCTCATGGTCCCATGCCGATCCCGGATGATCCAGCGAGTTCCCGGGAACCGAACGGAGGCTGTCACGCGGGAAGCCCCGGCGCGACGCGGCGCTAGAACCGGTAGCGCAGGATGCGGCCCACGTCGCGGAAGCCGGGGAGGTGGGCCAGCACCCACATGCTCAACCGGCCTGAGGCCGGCATCTTGTCCATGCCGGGCATGTCGACGCTGCGTACGGCGTCAAGGAGCGTGAGCCCGTGGTGCCAGCCCTCGAGCTCGGAGGGGTCGTCGATGCCCCAGTGCAGCGTCGCGCCGGCGTTGCGCACCGCGGGCACCATCTTCTGCAACCGGATGCCCAAGGTGCCGTAGCAGTCGAAGAGCAGCATGCCGCTGGGAAACCGCGCGGTGATCCGCTGGATGAGCCGTTTGCCCTCTTCCTCGCGCAGGTACATCGACAGTCCCTCGAAGACGGCCACCGTCGGGCGGTCGCCCGGCACCTCCTCCAGCCACTCGTCGCCGGTCACCGAGGCGCCGATCATCCGGTAGTCGCCCTCGGGGCGGGGGAGCAGCCGCTCGCGCAACTCCAGCACCTCGGGGTAGTCGACGTCGAACCAGCGGACCGTGGAGGGCGGGCGGATCCGGTGGACCCGGGTGTCCAGCCCGCAGGCCAGGTGCAGCACGGTGGCCTCCTGGTGCTCGGCCAGGAATTGGGTGGTCCAGTCGTCGAGCTGCTTGGCCCGCAGGGCGACGCCCGCCGCGCTCGTGCCCTTGATCCCCGTCTTGCGGAAGTCGTAGTCGATGCGGGCCACCGCCTTGGCGGCCTCGTGGTCGCGCAGGATGGAGTTCGGCGCGCGGCTGTCGAGCGCCCTGCCGTAGAGGGTGGCCAGCATGGTCTCCTGGGTGCCGCTGAGGGTGATCTTTTCGCGGTCCATGGGTTCCCCGGTCCTTGTGGTCGCCGTCCTTAGCAGCGCTAAGGGTAACTTAGCGGTGCTAAAGCGTCAATCGGCGGCAGGAGTGGACGGGATGGGCGGGACACCGCCAGTGCATGGTCTGGACGCCTGCGATCGGCATGGTCTGGACGCCTGCCACGGCAGGGTCGGCGGGGGAGTGGCCGGGTCAGGCGGTGGCGGGGATGAACGTCCCGGCACGGAACGCCCGGACGGCTTCCACGTAGCGTTCGAGCAGGACGGTGACCAGCTCGGGGGCCGGGCCGAGAGGGTCGGCCACCGCGTGGGCGCCCGCGTCCAGGGCGGTCCGGCGCACCTTGTCGGCGAAGTATCCGGAGGCGAGCAGATAGGGCGCGACCACGACGCGGCGGATCGGCTCGGGACCGGTGCCACGGATCGCTTCGGGGTCTGAGGCGCCGTCGAGGAGTCCGAGTACCGCCTGCTCGGGGGTGGGGGCGGTCGCGGAGGCGTAGGCGGGGGTGACCGAGTGCCAGGAACGCGAGCGTGCCCACGAGCGCGCCATCTGGGCGATCACCGCGTTGGCCCGGCGGTCGCTCGAACCCGCCGACACCAGCACCACGGCGGTGCCGGGATCGCCGATCTCCACCCCCGCCTCCGCGAGCCGCCGCTCCAGGGCCGCGATCAGCAGTGGGTGCGGGCCCAGAGTGGCCCCCTGGTGGACGCAGAGCCGCGGGCGGCTCGCGCACGCCTCACGGAGCGCGGAAGGGATGTCGACGCGACTGTGGTAGGCCTCGGTCAGCAGCAGGGGCAGCACCACGGCCTCATCCAGACCGGCCAGCGCCTCGGGAAGCGAGGGCCGGGAATGGTCGAGGTAGGCCACCCGGACGGGGATGCCGGGGCGCGCCAGCCGTACCTCGTGCAGCAGGGCCTCCACCGTGGCGGAGGCGCGCGGGTCCCGCGACCCGTGCGCCACCGCGACCAGAGGCGGCAAGCGCCCCGGGAGCGAGGTCAGGAGCCGGCTCTGGCGGGGGTTCAGAGGTGGATGCCGCATTCGATCTTGCCCAGGCCCGCCCAGCGTCCGCTGCGGGGGTCCTCGCCGGGGGCCACCTGGCGGGTGCAGGGGGCGCAGCCGATCGAGGGGTAGCCGTCGTAGTGCAACGGGTTGATGATCACGCCGTTGTCGGCCATGTAGTTGTCGACGTCGTCCTGCGTCCAGCGCGCGATGGGGTTGACCTTGACCATCTGGCGCTTGGCGTCCCACTCGACGACCTTGGTGTTCGCCCGGGTCGGCGACTCGTCGCGCCGGATGCCGGAGATCCACGACAGGTACGGCTCGAGCGCGCGGTTCAGCGGCTCCACCTTGCGCAGGTAGCAGCACAGGTCGGGGTTGCGGCCGTTCAGCCGAGGCCCGAGGTCACGATCCTGCTCGGCGACGGTGCGGGATGGCTTGATGTTGATCACGTTGACGTCGTACACCTGCTGCACGGCGTCGCGGGTGCCGATCGTCTCGGCGAAGTGGTAACCGGTGTCGATGAACAGCACGTCGATACCCGGCTTCACCCGGCTGACCAGGTCGATGAGCAGGGCGTCGCTCATCGAGGAGGTCAGGCACAGCCGGTCGCCGAAGGTCGCCGCCGCCCAGCGGATGATCTCGCGTGCGGAGGCGTCCTCGAGGAACTCGGCGGCCGAGTCGACGATGCCGCGCAGGTCGAGCACGCCCCGCTGGCGTTCCAATCCCGTTTCGATCTGCACCAGTGTCATGGCTTGCTCACCAATCCTCGTTCGTCAATGTGTGCGGGCGCCGCCGGGTACAGGGGGTCCCGGGACCTGCCGCCGATCATGAGCGCACCCCGATGCCGAGGAACTTCAGCTTGAAGGCGCGGGCGCACGACCGGCAGTACCAGCCGCCGTCGCCCTCGTAGGGTTCGAGGTCCTCATCGCCGCAGTACGGGCAGTGGAAAGGGACCGCGCGCTCGCTCACGAGTGCCCCCCGTCCGGCCCGGTGCGCGGGCTCTGGGCGCGCGTCACTTGAGGTCCGCATCGTCGGCGCGCTGGACCCACTCGGAGAAGCTCTCCCCGTCGTTCTTCTGGCCCTGGAAGTTCTTCAGGACGCGCTCGACGTAGTCCGGAAGCTCGGCGGCGGTCGCCTTGAGCCCGCGGACCTTGCGGCCGAAGCCGGGGTTCACGCCGAGGGAGCCGCCCAGATGGATCTGGAAGCCCTCCACCTGGTTGCCGCCGGCGTCGGTGACGAGCTGGCCCTTCAGCCCGATGTCCGCCACCTGGATGCGGGCGCAGGAGTTCGGGCAGCCGTTGACGTTGATGGTCAGGGGGTCGGTGAAGCCGGGCAGCCGGCGCTCAAGCTCGTCGATGAGGTCTGAGGCCAGCGCCTTGGTCTCGACGATCGCCAGCTTGCAGAACTCGATGCCGGTGCAGGCCATCGTCTGGCGCCGGAACGTGCTGGGCTTGACCTGCAGGTCGGCCGCCTCCAGGTCGGCGACGATGCCGTCGACCTTGTCGGGGGCGATGTCGAGGACGACCATCTTCTGCTCGACGGTCGTGCGGACGCGGTTCGAGCCGTACCGCTCGGCGATGTCGGCGATCAGGTTGAGCTTGTCCCCGTCTAGCCGCCCGACCTTGGGGGCGAAGCCGACGTAGAAGTTGCCGTCCTTCTGCGGGTGCACACCGACGTGGTCGCGTCGGCCGCCTCGCGGCGGCTCGGGCGCGGGCCCGTCGGGGAGCGTGTAGCCGAGGTACTCCTTCTCCAGGACCTCGCGGAACCGCTCGGCCCCCCAGTCGTTGATGAGGAACTTGATGCGGGCGCGGTGGCGCAGCCGGCGGTAGCCGTAGTCACGGAAGATGCCGATGACCCCGGCCCACACCTCGTGCACCTGCTCGGGCCGGACGAACGTGCCGAGCCGCTTCGCCAGCATGGGGTTGGTCGACAGGCCGCCGCCCACCCACAGGTCGAAGCCCTTCTCGCCCCGCTCGTCGACGACTCCCACGAACGCGATGTCGTTGATCTCGTGGACCGTGCAGTGCGCCGGGCAGCCGCTCATCGCCGACTTGAACTTGCGCGGCAGGTTGGAGTACGCAGGGTCGCCGATGTAGCGCGCCACCGTGTCGTCGATCTGGGCGGTGGCGTCGATCACCTCGTCGGAGTCGATGCCGGCCAGCGGGCATCCGAGCATGACGCGCGGGGTGTCGCCGCAGGCCTCGGTGGTGGACAGCCCGACGGCCTCCAGCGCCTCCCAGATCGCCGGCACCGACTCGACCTCGATCCAGTGGAGCTGGATGTTCTGCCGGTCGGTGACGTCGGCCGTGCCCCTGGCGTACCGGTTGGCGATGTCGGCGATGGTCCGCAACTGCTCCAGGCTGAGCTGCCCGCCGTCGATGCGGACGCGCAACATGAAGTACCGGTCGTCGAGCTCCTCCGGCTCCAGGATCGCGGTCTTGCCGCCGTCGATGCCGGGCTTGCGCTGGGTGTAGAGGCCGAACCAGCGGAACCGGCCGCGCAGGTCCGCGGGGTCGATGGAGTCGAAGCCCCGCTTCGAGTAGACGTCGATGATCCGCTGACGGACGTTGAGCCCGTCGTCGTTCTTCTTGTTCTCCTCGTTCTTGTTGAGCGGCTCGCGGTAACCGAGAGCCCACTGGCCTTCCCCTCGCGGGCGTTTGTGGTGGCGGTTCGCAGGCCTGGGCGGGCTGGTCATGGTGCGTCCTTTGCCGAGATGGTCATCGGGTCACACGGACGCGCGAACAGGCAGCCTCCCGGCTCGACGGTGAGTGCGGGGGCAGAACAAAGGACGCCTGTCTACGCGCCCGTGCTGGCAGAAGTCAACAGGGGGCGACGATCAACGGGCGTCGCTACAGATGGCACTGCGGACGCGCAAGAAGTCGACGTGACGTCGCACGACGAGCAACGGGTCCACTGGCATGGCCCTGACGATACCTTGCACACGCCGTATGTCCAATATCGGGTCCACACTCTGGACTCCGGGCGCGCTCAGCCTTCGTGCGCCCAGACCAGCGAAGGCTCGTGAGGCTCGTCCGCGGGGCGGTGCTGGCAGTCGCACCACGAGCCGCCCCGGCACTGGTCGTGCCGGTACTCCTTGCAGTCTTGGCAGATCACATCCCCCATATTCCTCCTGTTCCTTCTAGAACATGACTCGGTTACGCTGGCGCCAGCCCCACGTACCTCGGAGGTGTCCATGGCCGTCTCCATGTCCGAGCTGCTGGCCGACCTGAGGGCCGAGAGCGCCGAGTTGACGGCCATGATCCGCACGCTGGACCCGGAGGGCTGGGAGCGCCCGACGCCGGCGGAGGGCTGGGCCGTGCGCGACCAGATCAGCCACCTCGCCTGGTTCGACGACGCGGCGACCACGGCGGCGACCGACCCCGACGGCTTCCGCGCCGCGCTGCCCGTCCTGAACAACCGCATCGACTCCGCGGTGGACGACATCGCCGTGGCCGCGCGCAGCCTCTCGCCCGAGCAGGTCCTCGACTGGTTCCGCACGGCTCGCGCCCGCAGCATCGACGTCTTCGAGACCCTCGACCCCAAGGCGCGGCTGCCCTGGTACGGGCCGGACATGTCGGCCGCCTCCTTCGTCACCGCGCGGCTGATGGAGACGTGGGCCCACGGGCAGGACGTGGCGGACGCGCTGGACATCGTGCGGGTGCCCACCACCCGCCTGCGGCACGTGGCCCTGCTCGGGGTGCGGGCCATCGGATACGGCTTTGCCCTTCGGGGCATGGAGCCGCCGTCGGATCCGGTGCGCGTCGAGTTGACGCTCCCCGATGGGACGCCCTGGAACCACGGTCCCGAGGACGCCGCCGACCTGGTGAAGGGCCCGGCGCTCGACTTCTGCCTTCTGGTCACCCAGCGCTGCAACCTGGCCGACACCGCGCTGGAGGTGCGCGGGGAGACGGCGACGACGTGGACGTCGTTCGCCCAGGCGTTCGCGGGCCCGCCGGGCAGGGGACGCCCCGCCGGCCAGGCGCGGGCTCTGGCGTGACGCTCGGGGCCCGCCGGCCGCGGTCGTACGGCCCTCTTGACCGGCTTTTGGAAGGATGATGGACCGGTTTTTGCCCGTCCGCAAAAGCCGCTGTGGGAAGCTGCCTATCGCTTGCCAGATAGAGCCGCGTCTCTCTGGGTAGACGGCCACGAGCCGAGATCATTGCTGCGTGGGGTCGTGGTAGGGCCATGTTGCGAATACCTTTGGATGCCATGACGTCCACTGACGCTCCGACCAGGTCGTCCGGCCCTCGCAGGCGGATACCTCGCTGGAGGTTGGTCAGGGCCAGGGCCAGGCAGAACGCCAGTGCCGGCCTCACCGCCATCCGCGGTTCCCGATTCTGGGGCGCCGTGCGCTGCTCTCGTATCTGGGCGCTGGTCCGCGCGACGACGATCGCCGGGTTCAACTACAGGGTGACCGGTCTCGCCGGCGAGGCGGCGTTCTTCGCCCTGCTCTCGCTGCCCCCGTTCGTCCTCGGGCTCATCGGACTGCTCGGCCACCTGAGCGGCGTCCTCGGCCCCGGCACCGTGGCCGAGACCCGGGGGTGGGTGCTGGACCAGGCCCACCTGCTGTTCACCGGCAACACGGTCGACCGGGTGGTGCAACCCCTGCTCGACGACGTGCTCAAGGGCGGCCAGGTCTCGCTGATCTCGGTGGGCTTCCTGCTGGCGCTGTGGTCGGGGTCGCGGGCGCTGTTCGTCTACGTCGACCTGATCTCCATCGCCTACGGCCTCGGTGAGACCCGGGGCATCATCCGCACGCGCATCCTGTCCTTCGGGCTCTACCTGGCGGCGCTGATGATCGGCCTGATCGTCATCCCCGTGCTGGTGATCGGCCCGACGATGCTGTCCGGCGCCCTCCCCCAGTACAGCGGGCTCGTGGGCGTCCTGTACTGGCCTGTGGTGGTCATCGGGTCGGTGCTGGTGCTCACGCTGCTCTACCACGTGAGCGTGCCCGTACGGACGCGCTGGTGGCGCGAGGTGCCGGGCGCGCTGCTCGCGCTGCTCATCTGGATCGCCTGCGCGGCGATCCTGCGCGAGGTGCTCGCCGCCTGGTTCACGCCGCTTTCCATCTACGGCTCGCTGGCCGCCCCCATCGCGGTGCTGCTGTGGCTCTACATCACGGCCCTCGCGGTGCTCATCGGCGCGACGCTGAACGCCGAGCTCGACCGCCTGTGGCCGAGCGACGGGAGCAGCCGAAACGGTGAGTCCGCTATCGTCTAACGCGACGTGACTGGCGCGTCTGGGTGGGCTACCACCGGGGAGCGAATAGGGCAGGGGCCGGGCGCCTGGGTCTCCGCCAGAGCCAACGAAGGGTAGAGCCATGAGTTCTCTTGCCGACGTCGATCCTGAGATCGCCGAGCTGATCAAGGCGGAGGAACGCCGCCAGACCGACACGGTCAAGCTGATCGCCTCGGAGAACTACGTATCCAGGGCCGTTCTCGAAGCCACCGGCAGCGTCCTGACGAACAAGTACTCCGAGGGCTACGCCGGTAAGCGGTACTACGAGGGCCAGCAGGTCATCGACCAGGTCGAGACCTTGGCCGTCGAGCGTGCCAAATCGCTGTTCGGGGTCGCCCACGCCAACGTCCAGCCCTATTCCGGCTCGCCTGCGAACCTCGCGATCTACATGGCGTTCCTGAACCCGGGCGACACGGTCATGGGCATGGGCCTGCCGTTCGGCGGCCACCTGACCCACGGATGGTCGGTCTCCGCCACCGGCAAGTGGTTCAACCCGGTCAGGTACGGGGTCCGCCAGGACACCGGCCGCATCGACATGGACGAGGTACGGTCGCTCGCGCTGGAGCACCGCCCCAAGCTCATCTTCTGCGGCGGCACCGCCATCCCGCGCACCATCGACTTCCCTGCCTTCGCCGAGGTGGCCCGCGAGGTCGGAGCCGTCCTCGCGGCCGACATCGCCCACATCGCCGGCCTGATCGCCGGTGGCGCCCACCCCTCGCCCGTGGGTCACGCCGACGTCATCTCCACCACCACGCACAAGACGCTGCGCGGCCCGCGCGGAGCCATGCTGATGGCCACCTCAGAGGAGCACGGCAAGGCACTGAACAAGGCCGTGTTCCCCGGTCTGCAGGGTGGCCCGCACAACCACACCACGGCCGCGATCGCCGTGGCGCTGCGCGAGGCGGCCACCGACGACTTCAAGACCTACGCCCGGCAGGTCGTGACCAACGCCAAGGCGCTGGCCGACGAGCTGTCGAGCCGCGGGTTCGACCTGGTCTCCGGTGGCACCGACAACCACCTCATCCTGATCGATCTGACGTCCAAGGGCGCGGCGGGCAAGCCGGCGGCACAGGCCCTCGACCGCGCCGGTCTTGAGACCAACTACAACACCGTGCCGTTCGACCCGCGCAAGCCGTTCGACCCGTCCGGCCTTCGCATCGGCACGCCGTCGGTGACCAGCCGCGGCATGGGAGAGGCCGAGATGCGGCAGATCGGCGCCTGGATGGACGAGGTGGTCACCGCCATCGCCAAGGGCGACGCCGAGGACGTCATCGCCCGCGTCCACGGAGAGGTCAGCGAACTGACCGCCAAGTTCCCGGCCCCCGGCCTGAGCTGAGCGCCGGGTTCCCGGCCCCCTGCCTGAGCGCCGAGTGCCTTCGGCCTGCGATCGTGGTGGCCTGAGCCGAGTGCTTTCGGCCTGAGCTGATCGCGGTGTCCTGAGCCGAGTGCCTTCGGCCTGAGGCGATCGTGGTGGCCTGAGTCGAGTGCCTTCGGCCTGAGGCGATCGTGGTGGCCTGAGGCGAGTGTCGTCAGCCTGAGGCGAGTGCCGGTCGTAAATGTGTTGCCCGCGAGAGCCGGGCCCGCGATAAAGTGGGTCCGGCTTCGCCGCTTCTGAGGGAGGCGGCCGTGACGACCGGGAGGTGAGGACAGCATGCGGGTCTTTCTGATGACCATGCCCATGTCCGTTTTCTCCCGGGTGCCGCTCACGCGCTGAAGCCGCAGGCGCCCGGTTCCTGAAGGGTGCCACAGTTGACCACTCTCGGTCATGATCTTTCATCTCTCGGCTGGAACGACTCTCTCGCAGCCGCTCTTCCGGGCGGTGCCGTCCCCGCCCGCGTGGCCCGCGTCGATCGCGGCGCCGCCGACGTCATCACTTCCGACGGTCACCACCTGGCCCAGTACGCCGCCCCGTTGCGGCGGGCGACGGTGGACGACCCGGTGGCCCTGCCGTGCGTGGGGGACTGGGCCGCCCTCACGAGGCTGCCGGAGGGCCGCTACGAGCTCGACGCGATCCTGCCCAGAAGGACCGCCTTCGTGCGAGGCGGGGTCGGCCGCGACTCCCGGGGCGGCCTGTCCGGCGACTCGCGGGGGCAGGTGCTGGCCGCCAACGTGGACGTGGTGTTCGTCGCCGAGCCCGCGTTGCACGGTTCCGACTTCGCCGACCTCGGCCGGGTGGAGCGGCTGCTCGCCCTGGCCTGGGAGAGCGGAGCCCGGCCGGTCGTGTTGATCACCAAGTCCGATCTCGTGGGGGAGCATCTCGCTGGCCTGCTCGACGACGTGGCCGCCGCGGCGCCGGGTGTGGACCTCCACGCCGTCTGCTCGGTCACGGGCGAGGGGGTCGAGGTGGTGCGGAACCATCTCGGCGGCTCGCGTACCGCGGTGATACTCGGGGCCTCGGGCGCCGGCAAGTCGACCCTGGTCAACGCGCTGGCGGGCGAGGAGGTGATGGAGACCCAGCAGGTGCGGGCGAGTGACGGCCGGGGCCGTCACACGACCGTGCACCGCGAGCTGATCCCGCTGTCCGGCGGCGGTCTGGTGATCGACACGCCGGGCATCAGGCGCGTGGGCCTGTACGAGATGAGCCGTGGCGTCGACCTGGTGTTCGCCGACATCGAGGAGCTGGCAGAGGAGTGCCGGTTCTCCGACTGCGCCCACGAGAGCGAGCCCGGCTGTGCGGTCCTGGAGGCCCTCGAGTCGGGAGAGCTGCCCGAACGCCGCCTGGAGAGCTGGCGCAAGCTCCAGCGCGAGGCGGCGTGGATGGCACGCCGCACCGACGCCCGGCTCCAGTCGGAGGAGACCCGCAAGTGGAAGGTCATCCACAAGTCCATGCGGGGCAGGGGCCGCCCCTGAAAGCGGCCACGGGGGCCATGCCTGGTAACGGGGGCCATGCCTGGCAATGGGGCCAGGGCCGGCCCTGGCAGGAGCGGGCGTGAGGGGCGTCTCTGGTACCCAGGGAGCCGGGAGGGGTGCCGCGGTCAGCGGCGGGACCGATCAGCAGGATCCGGCGAGATGACCCCGTGGAGTGGTTCGGCGAGAATGGGCCCCGGCTCGCCACCCTGGGTTGCCCGCCGTATCACGGCGCCGGATTCGCCGCCCCGCCTCCCGCCGCGTCGGCGCCGTTACACAGGGTCGGGGCGCCGGAGGTAATGTGCGCTCCCGGGGGGCCCATCGACTCGGTCTCGGCGGGCAGCAACCCGTGGAGAGTGGTTCGGCAAGATTGGGCCCCGGCTCGCCCTCCCACCCCGGGTTGCCCGCCGTAGCAGGGCGCCGGGTTCGCTGCCCCGTCTCCTGCCGCGTCGGCGCCGTAACACAGGGTCGGGGCGCCGGAGGTGATGTGCGCTCCCGGGTGGCCCGTCGACTCGGGTCTCGGCGGGCAGCAACCCGTGGAGAGTGGTTCGGCAAGATTGGGCCCCGGCTCGCCCTCCCACCCTGGGTTGTCCGCCGTATCACGGCGCCGGATTCGCCGCCCCGCCTCCCGCCGCGTCGGCGCCGGTTGAGAAGTCTCACCGGGCGCCGGTTGTGAGGTCTCGCCGGTGACGAGAGCTGCGGCCGCAGCCCATCGCGACCAGACACGATCGCGAGCACGGGACCTGAAAGCGGCCACTGGGCTGGATGTGGTGAGGTCGAGGGGACGGGCGCGGATCACCTCTGGTGCCCGGCTCCTGAATTGCGGCGCCGATGCGGCCGGGGGTGACGCGGTGAATCCGGCGCTGTGGTGCGGTGAGGAGTCTGGGGTGGGCGGGTGAGTCGGGGCCCATTCTTGCCGGCCGATCGTGGTGTTCATGTTCGCCGGATGGCCGGATGGCCGGGTGGCCGGATGGCCGGGTGGCCGGGTGGCCGGCGGTGCGGGCGTCGATCACCTTTGGTGCCCCCGATCGTGTGTTGGGGCGCCGGTGCGGCGGGGGGTGACGCGGTGAATCCGGCGCCGTGGTGCGGCGGGGAGTCTGGGGTGGGCGGGTGAGTCGGGGCCCATTCTTGCCGGCCGATCGTGGTGTTCATGCTCGTTGGTGGTCGGTTCGCGGGGGGTGCGGGCGTCGATCACCTCTGGTGCCCGGTTCCTGAATTGCGGTGCCGGTGTGGTGGGGGGTGGCGCGGTGAATCCGGTGCCGTGGTGCGGCGGGGAGTCTGGGGTGGGCGGGTGAGTCGGGGCCCATTCTTGCCGGCCGATCGTGGTGTTCATGCTCGCTGATGGTCGGTTCGCGGGGCGTGAGGCCGGTCCTGGCGGCCGGGACGAAGGTCGGTCCTGGGGCGGGGACGAAGGTCGGTCCTAAGGCGGGGGCGAGGGTCGGTCCTGGTGGCGGGCGAGGGGCGGGTGTGGTTGCCTCTCGCCCGCGGCGGCTTGGCTGCGGGGCGAAGGGGTACGTTGATGGCATGGGCGCTAGTCGGCGGGTGTCCCTGCCCTTCGCCGACAGGGCGGAGGCGGGCGCCCTGCTCGCCGAGATGCTGGCGGACATCGGTCTCGCCGACCCGGTGATCCTCGCGCTGCCGCGCGGGGGCGTGGCGGTGGCGGCGCCGGTCGCCGAGCGGCTGGACGCGCCACTCGACGTCCTCGTGACTCGCAAGATCGGGCATCCGGATCAGCCGGAGCTGGGACTGGGGGCGATCGCCGAGGGCGGGGAGCCGGTGTTCGACGTGGCGTTCCTGTCCCGGCTGAGGATCAGCGTGGAGGATGTGACGCCGGTCGTCGAGCAGGAGCGGCGCGAGCTCGCGAGAAGGGTGACCGCCTACCGGGGAGAGCGCGCGCTTCCCAGGCTGGCCGGGCGGGACGTCGTGGTGGTCGACGACGGGCTCGCGACGGGCGGGACGGCCCGTGCGGCGCTGCGCGCCATACGGGCGGCAAGGCCGCGCAGGCTGGTGCTGGCGGTGCCTGTGGGATCGTCAAGGACGGTCGCGGCACTCAGAGATGAGGCGGACGAGGTGGTCGTGATCGCCACCCCGTCCGGGTTCAGCGCCGTCGGCCAGTGGTACGTACGGTTCGACCAGTTGACCGACGCGGATGTCCTGCGCCTGCTCCGGCGCGGACGGTGACTCCCCGTCTGGGTCAGGGGGAACGGGGAGCGGAGGTGCTCCTGCCCTGCGCCTGCTCCGGCGCGGACGGTGACTCCCCGTCTGCGTCAGGGGGAACGGGGGGGCGGAGGTTCTCCCGTCCTGCGCCTGCTCTGGCGCGGGCGGTGACTCTCCGCCTGCAGGGGGAACGGATGTTCTCCGCCTGCTGCGGCAAAGGCGGTGAACGGGGGATTCGCCTGCGTAGGGGACTGGGGGAAGCGGTGGGCGCCGTCCGCGGCGGGACGGGCGCCCGCGTGATCATGCGGCAATTGCGGCCCTGGAGGCGTACAGGAGCGGAAAAGCCGCATGATCACGCTGGACAGAACATGCCGGTGGAGGTTCAGGCAGCACTGATGCCAGCGCTCGCGGCACGCCGCATGCGCCGACGGCGCTCGGACGCGCGCTCGTCCTCGTTCAGCCCGCCCCACGTGCCGTACTTCTCGGGACGCGAAAGGGCATAGTCGAGGCACTCCGCACGGACAGGGCACTGGGCGCAGATGGCCTTGGCCTTGCGCTCACGAATGTCGCGCTCCGGCTGACGCTCGCCGTCAGGACCGAAGAACAGCACAAGGTCCTCTCCCCGGCACGCGGCGTCATCCTGCCAACCCCAGCTGGGGCGCGGGCGGGCGATCTGCCGACGTACCTGAGACATGAGAAACCACCTTAGGTGAGAGGTATTTCGTGTTTGTGCCGCATAGGACGCTTATGGCGTCCCTGATTCCAACGCCGTGATAGTCCGTGGTGTTCCCGGCTCAGTCTGAGCCTCAGGTCAGCACGGGCGTGCCGCACCGGATTGGCTCCAGCGCCGCCAGCCTGTAGGTCATGATCGTGTCGGCGCATGCCGTACCGCACGGCGCGAACACCGTCCGCTCGACCACAACCCGGAACCGGACGTCCCCGTGGCGCACAACCGCCTCGGTGACGTCACCGTCCGACCTGGTGGATTCCACGGCCACTCCGCCTACCGAGAGCTCGCCCGTATGTGCCCGGACGAAATGCTCGGCGGCCTGCGATGGCTCAGGGATACCTGCGCGTCCCCGGAAACGGTCGAGAACGATCTCGCCGTGCCGGTACGCGTTTGCCGCCGCGATCGCGGCAGCCTGAGACATGCTGCCGTAGTAAAGCCCGTGTGGCAAGCACACAAGGTTAGCGGCGTACCGATCGCCGCCCACATGAGTGGTTTCCCACACTCTTCCCGGCAGGCTTTCACCTAAAACCCGCGCGATGGGAAGGCCGATGCGGGCACAACACGCGTTGCGCCTGGCATGTGTGCAGACCAGGAACACCGGCTCCTTCACCAGTATGCAGGACTCCGGAACCACTCCGCGCACGAGAGATCCCAGGTCAAGATCTCCGGGGTCGTCGAAGAAGCCCTCCGCCAGCCAGGGGACCTCCGCGGTGGTGTCCGCGACCAGGATCCTGAGCGGCCCCGCCGCCTCGTCGCGGCGCCCGGGCCGCCTGATGAGCTGGGGACGCACGCCGAGCTCGGTCGCGCGTTCGATCAGCGCGTGGACCTCGGCGGGCAGCGCGCATTCCGAGAGATGGGACGCCCACGGGCCGGTGTGCTCGACGAGCAGCCAGAAGCGGGCGCCGACCGTCGCGCTCGCCAGCGTCGGCACCTCGCCTGTGTGGCTACCGACGGGATGTCCGCATCCCCGTGCCCGCTCGCTCATCACGCAACCCTCCTCCCCGGTGGCTTAGGTAAGACTAACCTAACGGTTACGTTCGTGCGCGTGGGGGCGCAGGATTCAGGGGTGTCCATCAGTCATGGGCCTATGCGAATGGGGGCTGTGAGATACCTCACCCCCCCGATTACGCCAAGAGGGTTGCCCGGCGGCCGGCCGGAGGACTAGCGGGAGTGGTCGGCCAGGATCCGTTCCGCCGCGGGCAGGGCCGCGGCGCGGTCCTCGGGCACCAGGCCGATCCGAGTGCGCCGGTCGAGGAGGTCGCCCGCGTCCAGCGCGCCCTCGTGCCGCACCGCCCACGCCAGCTCGGCCAGGGTGACGCCCAGCGGCAGCGTCCCGGCCAGCTCCGGCTCCCGCTCCGCCAGTTCGTGCACGGCCGCGGCCTCAGAGCCGTACCGCTCCACCAGCCGGAAGGGGACCCGTCCCCTTCCGGAATCGCCACCCGCGCCCGCGTGCCCGCCGGAGCTCCGGGCCCGGTGGCCATCCGCGCCCACGAGCGGCAGTCGCGCCGTACGGGCGGCGGGCGCGTCCGGGAACGCCGTGTCGACGGCGTCCTCTGCCATCCTGCGGTAGGTGGTGAGCTTGCCGCCGACGATCGTCACGACGCCGTCAGGGGCCTTGACGACCGAGTGCCTGCGGGAGAGGTCGGAAGTGCGCCCCTCGCCGGTCAGCAGCGGTCTGAGGCCCGCGTAGGCCCCGGCCACGTCCGCGCGGGCCACCGGAACCTCCAGAACCGAGTTGAGCACCTCCAGGAGGAACGCCACATCGGTCTCCGGGACCTCGGGCACGTCGGGGATCGGGCCGTCCACCGGCTCGTCGGTGAGCCCTACGTAGACGCGGCCGTCAGGCTGGGGGAGGACCAGGACGAACCGGGTCCCCTCGCCTGGGATCGGCACATGCATGCTCGCGCGGAGCTCGCCGAGGGTGCCGGGGCGCAGGACCAGGTGGGTGCCCCTGGAAGGCCGCATGGACACCGAGGAGGTGAGCCGCCCCGCCCACACGCCGGTCGCGTTGATCACCTTGCGGGCGCGGATCGCGAACGTGTCCCCGTCCAGCTCGTCGCGGACCTCGGCTCCGTCACCGGAGATGCTCAAGGCCCGGCACCGCGTGAGCACCCGGGCCCCGTGAGCGGCGGCCGTCCTCGCGATCGCGACCACCAGCCGGGCGTCGTCGACCACCCGGCCGTCGAAGGACGCCAGCGCGCCCCGCAGGCCGTCCGGGCGCAGGGCGGGCACAAGGGCGCGGGCGCGGGAGGCCGTGACGCGGGACGGGCCGGGCAGCAGCCGCCGCGGGGTGCCCGCCGAGGCCCGCAGCAGGTCTCCGAGCCGGTAGCCCGCCATCACGACCCCCGCCTGGCTCCTTCCGACCTCCGGGGTCAGGGGCAGCAGGTACGGCTGGGCGCGGACCAGGTGCGGAGCGGTGCGGCACAGCAGCACGCCGCGCTCGACCGCGCTCTCCCTGGCCACCCCGATCTGGCCCTTCGCGAGGTAGCGCAGTCCTCCGTGGATCATCTTGGAGCTCCACCGCGAGGTGCCGAACGCGAGGTCGTGCGCGTCGATCGCCGCGACGGAAAGGCCCCGGGACGCCGCGTCGAGCGCCACCCCGGCCCCCGTGGCGCCCAGGCCGACGACGAGCACGTCCACGACGGTCTCGCGGACCTCGGCCAGCTCGCGGGCACGCCGCGCGGCGTTGAGAGAGGACCCTGCCGGCGGGCCGGACGAAGCGCCCGCGTACGGGCCGGGCGGGGAGTTCACGATCCGGGCACCTCTCAAGGGAGCGCCCGGACGGGACACCAAGGCCGGGCGTGTCACAGTGTAGAACGTGGAAACTCCCGACAGCTCGGTCGAACCGATGCTCTGGTCCGGCTGGGGCGACCCCGCCAAGGCCGCCGAACTACCCGAGCCCGTACGCAAGCTGCTGCGCGAGCTACTGGGCGTGCGCGAGCCCGCCGAGCCGGCCGCGAGCTTCGGCGAGGTCAGGCTGCACGCGGCGGCCCTGTCACCGCTGGTCCTCGCCGACCTGCGCAACGCCGTCGGCGCCGAGCACGTCCGGTTCGACGACGACGCCAGGATCCGCCACACGCGGGGCAAGTCCACTCCCGACCTGCTGCGCATGCGCGCCGGCGACGGATTCGAGGCCCCGGACGCGGTGCTGCTGCCGAGCTCGCACGACGAGGTGCTGGAAGTGCTCCGCATCTGCGCCCACCACCGGGTCGCGGTGGTGCCATTCGGCGGCGGCACCTCGGTCGTCGGCGGGCTGGTGGCCTCGCGCCAGGGATTCGCCGGTGTGATCGCCCTCGACCTGGCCCGGCTCAACCGGCTGGTCTCGGTGGACGCCGAGTCCATGGTCGCCGACCTGGAGCCCGGCCTGCGCGCCCCGCAGGCCGAGCAACTGCTCGCGGGGTACGGGCTGACGCTCGGCCACTTCCCCCAGTCCTACGAGTACGCCACCCTGGGCGGCTTCGCGGCGGCACGGTCGAGCGGCCAGGCGTCGGCGGGATACGGCCGCTTCGACGACATGGTGGTCGGCGTCACCGTGGCGACCCCGCGCGGCACGCTGGAGTTCGGCCGGGCGCCCAAATCCGCCGCCGGGCCGGACCTGCGCCAGCTCATCCTCGGTTCGGAGGGCGCCTTCGGCGTCATCACCTCCCTCCGGCTGCGGGTGCGCCGGGCGCCGGCGGAGAAGGTGTACGAAGGCTGGCGGTTCGCCTCGTTCAAGGCCGGTACGGCGGCGTTGCGCCGCGTTGCGCAGGAAGGGCCGCTGCCCACGGTGCTGCGCCTGTCCGACGAGGCCGAGACCATGGTCGGCCTGGCCAAGCCGGGGGAGATCGGCGGGTTCCAGGCCGACGCGGGCTGCCTCGCCATCGTCGGGTACGAGGGCGAGGACACCGACGTCACCTACCGGCGGGAGCGGACCGCCGAGACGCTCTCCGGGCTTGGCGGCATCTACCTCGGCCCCGAGCCGGGCGAGGCCTGGGCCCACGGCCGCTACAGCGCGCCGTACCTGCGGGACGCGCTGCTGTCCGCGGGGGCGACGGTGGAGACGCTGGAGACGGCGTGCTTCTGGTCGGGGATCCCCCGGCTCTACGACGCCGTGCGGCTCGTCCTCAGCGTGGCACTCGGGCCCGCGGACCCCTCGGCGGGCAGCGGCCCGCTGGTGATGTGCCACCTGTCGCACGTGTACGGCACGGGCGCGTCGCTGTACTTCACCGTGGTGACAGCGCAGAGCGACGATCCCCTCGGGCAGTGGGACATCGCCAAGCGGGCGGTCAACGAGGCCATCGGGCTCGCGGGGGGCACGATCTCGCACCATCACGGCGTCGGCAGGGACCACAGGACGGCCTACGCCGCCGAGATAGGCGAGCTGGGCGTCGAGATCCTGCGCGCGGTCAAGGACCGCCTCGACCCGGTCGGCATCCTCAACCCCGGCGTGCTGATCCCCTGACGTTCACCTTTCCGGCGCGTCTTGGAGTCCGGTTGGCCGATCGGGCGTGCGAGCCGCCAAGATCATGGCAAAGATAGGGTCATGGTCGATGTGGAACGGGCAGCCGCGCGCGGGAAGAGGGGCTCGTCCCGGGTCTCCGAAGAAGGAGCCGGATGGTCGTGCCAGGAGATCGGCACGTTCCAGGCGCTGCGTCCGAACGAGGACAGCTTCTCCTGGCTGACGCCGAAGACGCTGCTGCGGTCGCGCAACGAGATCCTGGCCCAGTTGTTCGGCGATCCCTCGAACGAGGTGCGCCGACGCTGGGTGGCGGCACGTACGGAGCAGGGCGTCGACCCTGATTTCCGCATAAAGCCCGATCTTGGCGCCGAGTACGGGTTTCTCGTCGTCGGCGACACCGGTGAGGGCGACGCCTCGCAGTACGCCGCGGTTCCCGGCCTGCTCGCCATCGGCTCGGGCACCGCCTTCGCGGTCGTCGCCAGCGACGTGATCTACCCGACCGGTTCCGGCAACGAGTACGACGACAAGTTCTTCCGTCCCTACAAGGACTATCCCGCCCCGATCTATGCCATCCCCGGCAACCACGACTGGTACGACGGGCTCGGCGGCTTCATGCGGGTCTTCTGCGACGCGCCCCCGCTCGCCGTGGAGCGCCGGGGGTTCTCGCTCTCGCCCGCCGGCCTGCGTGGCCTGTTCTGGAGGAAGCCGGAGGCCGTCGACGAGACCCGTCTCGCCGCGGCGCGGGCACGGCGCTCGCTCCCCGGGCAGCAGGCCGCGCAGCCCGCGCCGTACTGGGTGATCGACCTGCCCGGTCTGCTGCTCGTGGGCATCGACACCGGCATCAGCGGCACCATCGACCGCGACCAGGGGGCGTGGCTGCGGCGGGTCTCGGCCGACCCGCGCCCCAAGGTGCTGATCACCGGCAAGCCCATCTACGACCGCAACACCTACCACCCCTGCCCGATCGAGGACGGCGGCACCGTCGACGAGATCGTCAGGGACCCGGCGTACAACTACGTCGCCGCCGTCGGCGGGGACACCCACAACTACCAGCGCTACCCGGTGCAGGTGGGCGAACGGATCATCCAGTACATCGTTTCCGGGGGCGGCGGGGCGTTCATGCACGCCACCCACACGATCCCGCGCGTGGACGTGGGAGGCGTGCGCGAGGACGACTTCAAGTGCTACCCGCTTCGGGGTGACTCGCTGTCGTTCTACAGCAACCTCTACCGGCAACGGCTCCGCATGCCCTGGCTCTACCTCACCCCCGACGAGGGCCTGGTGCTGATGTCCAGGCACATCGGCAACACCCCGCCGCGTCCCGTCGGGACGGGGGACGACACGGACGGCGCGGCGGGAACGGACGGCTCCCCAGGCTCCCCGCCCATCGAGGCGGGAAAGCCGGTGAAGATCACGATGCGGATGAAGTGGGCGGCCCGCATCCTCGGCGGCTGGCCCATGCCCTTCCGCCTGCCGGTGGGGCGCACCTTCCACCGGTGGTTCTCCGAGCTGTCCGACTGGGACACCCCGCCGTTCTTCAAGAGCTTCCTGCATTTCTCCGTGCAGGACGGCGTGCTGCGCATCCGCTGCTTCGCCGCCACGGGCTGCCTGCCCCAGGAGATCGATCCCCCGATGGAGGACGAGGTCGCGATCCCCATCGGCTCGCCGCCCGCGCCGGCGGGCGGCTGATCAGGAAGCGGGCTTGAAGCTGCTCCACAGGACGGCCATCGTCTGGCGGTTGTCCTCCTGGTCCCACTCGGCGTCGGGGGCGGTGAAGGTGACCTCGTAGGCGGTGTCGCCGTCGATGGTGATGTGCCAGGTGACGGCGTGCGTGGTCACGTTGGTCAGGGCGGTGTAGGTGTACTCCCAGACGCTCGACTCCCACTTGCCGTCCCCGAAGGGCGAGGACTCCAGCCGGCTCTGCGCGTAGTCGGTCAGGGTCGCCTCGTCCTTGGCCTTGGTGAGCGCGGCGAGGCCGTCGTCCCCGGTCGAGGGCACCTTCTTGACCTGGATCCGGCGTCCTGAGCTCTTCGGGCCAAGGTAGGTGACCGCCTCGTTGGAGGTCGACACCGTCCAGTCCTTGGGCACCGCGACGGACGCGCCGGCGCCGGTGTGCGTCCGGAAGCTCGCCGGGATCTTGGCCGGCGTTGCCTGGTCGTCCGGGGCGGCCAGCGCCGACGGCTGCTCACCAGGGTCGCCGGGGTCGTCCAGGGCGGCGGGGGCGCTGGTGGCGACGAGCGGGGTCGCGAGGTCCTGCGGCGGCTCGGCGCCGCCGGGCCACAGCACGAACAGCAGGGCGGCCACCACGCCTACGACGCCGACACCGGCCAGGATGAGCATGACGGGAGAACGGCCCTCACGGGAGTCGTCGTCGTCCTCGACCTCCTGCAACCGGCGACGGCGGATGCGGGCGTCGAGCTCGGCCACGCGTTCCCTCTGGGAGTCGCTTCTGGCGGCCGGGCCGCCGAAAGGATCACCGGAGAGGTCCTTGGCGAGCTTGTCGGCAAGGTTGGACGAGGACCCCGCCGGCCACACGCGGGCTCCGGGCGCCCCCGCCACCAGCGAGTCACGTGAATCGGCGGGGCCGCCGCTTCGCGGGTCGTAGGGGTTCGGCCGGGGTCCGGCCGGCTCGCTGAGAGCGTCATAGGGATTCGGGATCGGTCCCGAAGGGCTGCGCAGCGCGTCGTAGGGGTTGACCGGCATCGACTGCGGCCCCGAGGGGCCGCGCAGCGCGTCGTAGGGATCGGCCGGTTGACCGCCGGACGCGGAACGCAACGCGTCATATGGGCGCTGCTCGGCACCCGACGGGCTCCTGAGCGCGTCATAAGGGTTCGGGAGGGGCCCTGAAGGGCTGCGCAGCGTGTCGTAGGGGTTGACCGGCATGGGCTGCGGCCCCGAGGGGCTGCGCAACGCGTCGTACGGGCTCGGCCGGGAGCCTGCCGGGCCGTTCGGCCCCTCGAAGGAGTCGCGCTGCCCCGGGTTGCGTTCGAAGGAACCGCGCTGCGGGCCGGAGGATCCGTCCAGGGCGTCATATCCGGATGGGGCCCCGTACGGGGTCCCCTGCGAGCCCGTCTGGGACTCGCCGCCGCGGGCGCGGAACGGATCGGGGCGGCCACCGTCGGCCGCCTCGAAGTGGTCGGGGGAGTTGGGGTCGAATGGAACGCGTACCGGTCCCGAGGGGGTCTCGATGATGCGCGAGGGCATCGGCCCCGAGGGCGGGTCGAGCGGAGGGAGCATATGCACCGGGGTCGAGTCGGCCTGCGTGGGCAGGGGTGTAGAGAGGGGCCGGTCGCCGCCCTTGAGGGGGAGTCCGGATCCGTGCGTGCGCAGCACCCGTTCGAGAAGGTCGGCGGCCTGGGCGGCCGGCATCCGGTCGGCGGGGTTCTTGCGCAGCAGGCCTTCGATGACAGGAAGCAACGCGCCCGCCCGCTGCGGGCGGTTGGGCTCCTGGGTCAGCACCGCGCCGAGCACCGCGACCGCGTCCGGCCCCTCGTAGGGCGGGCGGCCCTCGACGGCGGCGTAGATCGTCGCACCGAACGACCACAGGTCCGCGGCGTGGGTGATCGGCCGGCCCTGCAGCCGCTCCGGCGGGATGTACGCGGGCGAGCCCATGAGCAGCCCGGTCTGGGTGATGGTCACATCACCCTCGATCGCGGCGATGCCGAAGTCGGTGAGCACCACTCGGTCGGCGGTGAGAAGCACGTTGCCGGGCTTGACGTCCCGGTGGAGGATGCCCGCGGCGTGGGCGTGCCGGAGCGCGTCGAGCACCCGGACCCCGATCTCGGCGGCCTGCACGACGGGCAGCGGGCCGCTCTGCCGTACGGCCTGCTCCAGCGACCACGCGCGGACCAGTTCCATGACGATCCAGGGACGGCCGTCCTCCTCCACGACGTCGTGGACGGTGACGATGCCGGGGTGGCTCAGCCGAGCGGCGGACCTGGCCTCGCGCAGCATGCGACGGTGGGCGACCTGCTTGCCCGCGTGATCGAGCCCGAAGGGCAGGATCAGTTCCTTGACGGCGACGTCGCGGTCGAGCAGCACGTCGTGGGCGTGCCAGACCATTCCCATGCCGCCGCGGCCGACCGGTGACAGCAGGCGGTACCTGCGGCCCACCAGCCGCCCCTGACCCTCTGGTGCGACCCCGGCATCGCCCAGGGGGCTCTTACTACCCTCGGTCATGGAGGGCGCCCTCCCGAGCGCGCGATCGGTCGTCATACCGCGGTCCCCAATTCACGCTCGTCCGCGTCATATCCCCATTTACGGATCATGTATAGATCGTGTGCGTCGTCTGGACTGTGAGACTGGCCACTGATATTAGGGTCAAAGTTGGGTCAAAGGGAATTCGGTCTTCCTTTACGTTGCGGCCAGCGCGGCCAGCGCCGCGGTGAACGCTTCGGCGGGCGGGCTCACCAGACCCGCGCCGACCTGCCCGGTTCCGGCCACGCGGCCCGCGATGCCGGTGTTGACGACCGGAAGCTGCCCCGTCCTCGCGATCAGGACGAGGTCGATGCCCGTCGGCGTCCCCCGGAAGCCGAGCCCGGGGATCTGATACGCCGGGTGCTCGGCCAGCGTGATCTCGTACATCGACCGGGTCGCGGCGATCGCGTCGGACACGTCCCCGCCGACGAACCGCACGATCGCGGGGGCGGCGGCCATGGCGAATCCGCCCAGGCCGGAGGTCTCGGTGATGGTGGAGTCGCCGATGTCGGGATTGGCGTCGTCCGGCCCGTAGGCCCCCAGATAGAGACCGTCGGGCACCCCCGCCGGTCCGGTGAACCATCGGTTGCCGAGCCCCGACACCTGGATCCCGAAATCGGTCCCGTTCCGCGCCATGGCGACCACGAGAGAGGATCCGGGGACGTCGCGGGCGGCGTCGGCGCTGACCTTTCCCGCCGCCATTCCGGCGTTGAGGAAGAAATGGTCATTGCCGTTGACAAAGCGCAGAACAGCGGCCGCTTGCTGCGGTGACGCGTCGACGATCGCGGGAGCGAGCTCGCGGACGAGGAGGGATGTGGCGGCGCGGTTACGGTTATGTAGCTCATCGCCCATCTGCAGGGCCTGGGCGATCAGCGACCGCAGGTCGATCGGGCCGCTCACGGCCAGGGCCGCCGCCAGCACGGGCCCGAGCACCTCGCCCATCCAGTGCAGCCGCTCGACCACCTCCGGCCCGTAGGCGCCGTACCGCAGCACCTTGCCCAGGCCCTCGTTCAGCGAGCAGTACGCCGTGCGGCCGTGCTCGTCGTCGACGACCTCCAGCATCCACATCGACGGGCTCACCACCCCGGCCATCGGCCCGACGGTGCGGTGGTGGTGGCAGGAGTCGAGCTTCACGCTTCCGGAGACCAGCAGGCGCTCGGCCTCCTCGGCGTCCGCGGCCAGGCCCTCGAAGATCGCGGCGCCGATCAGGGCCCCCCGCATGGGGCCCGAGGCGCGCTCCCAGTCGATGGGCGGACCGGCGTGGAAGAACGTGCGCGGAGGCAGGTCGAGCACCTCCCGTGCGGGACGCACACCGACGAGTCGCGGGCGGGCGGACAGCAGGCGGCCGACGGCCACCTCGTTCGCGCGCTCACGCCGGGGGTCGGCCAGCACCTTGGCCAGGGCCGCGGAGGTCCCCGGCAGCGGGGGACGCCAGTCGACCCCGAGGCGCGGCACGGCCTGCTGGTCGAGCGCCTCGGCGATCACGGCGGCGCCGGCACTGATCACGCGGGGCTCGCCGTCGAGCATCGACAACCTCATTGGACCCTCCCGGTCAGGCTCGCGGCGTGCCGGGCGGCGGCCGCGTTGGAGGTGAACACCGACGCTCCCGCCGCGACCAGGTCGTCCGCCTGGCGGCGCAGGTCCTGCGGGTCGGACTCGGTGCCGACCAGGGCCACCACCACGGCCGTCCCGCGCGCGCGCGCCTCGCGGATCGCGGGCGCCAGCCGGCCGGCGGGGTCGGGCTCCGCGGCGTGGCCGAGCACCACGTCGAGCAGCACGACGCCCGAGGCGTGCCCGAGCGCCTCCAGGCGCAGGGTGGGATCGATCATCGGGTGGGCGCGGCCCCGGGTGTAGTCGTCGTCGCCGAAGTCGGTGAACGCGCCGGTCCCCGCGATGATCCGCGCCTCCGTGCACAGCGTGCCGCCGGAGTACAGCCCGGACAGCTCACCGGAACGCGGCTCCTGCGGGACGGTCCAGCAGGCCCACTGCGGGACCGGCACATCGAGGGCGCACAGTGCCTTCTCGGTGGCCGCGGTCAGGTCGTCCTGCCCAGGACCGAGCAGGGCCGTGACGACCGGAGTGGAGAGGCCCTCGACGGCCCGGCGCACGGTGTCGGCGACCTCGGGGGCCGGGGGCTTGGAGATCAGGACGATGAGCTCGGTCGCGGGGTCGTCGTCGAGGGCCGAAAGGGCCATGAGGGTGGAACGACCCCCCACGGCCGCCGACAGATCTCTGCCGCCGACGCCGAGAACGTGGCTCACCCCCACCCCCGCGTGGTCGAGCAGGCTGGTGACCTGCTGGGCGCCGGTGCCGGAGGCCGCCACCACGCCCACGGGCCCGGGGCGGAGCACGTTGGCGAAACCCAGCCCCACGCCGCCGACGACGGCCGTGCCGCAGTCGGGACCCATGACCAGCACGCCGCGCTCCCTGGCGCGCTCCTTGAGCAGGACCTCCTGCTCGACGGGCACGTTGTCACTGAAGATCATCACAGACAGGCCGGCGTCGATGGCGTCCATCGCCTCGGCGAAGGCGTGCTCACCGGGCACCGAGACCAGCGCGAGCGAGGCCTCCCACGCTCTGGCGGCGGATCTGATGGTGCGCGGCGCCGTCTCGGCCCGCGCCCCGCCGGACGGCCCGCCCCTCGCCAGCGCGGCGAACTGCCGGTCGAGCTCCTGCGCCGCGTCCGCCAGCGCCGCCTCGGATCCGGCCCGGAGGGCGACGAGCAGGTCGGTCGGGCCGGCGGCCGGGATCTCGAATCCGACCTCACGGGCCAGGCCCAGGTTCAGCTCGGTCGCCATGGCCACCACGGCGACGGTGACGCCCGGGCGGGAGCTCAGCGCCTGGCTGATCCGCATCAAGCTCACCGAGTCGTGATAGAGCCCGGCGCGTACCTCCACCAGATCGGTGCTCGTGGTCAACGGTCGCTCACCGCCCCTCGCATGAAGTCGCTCATCTGTCGATCATCGCTCGCCGCACCGTGTGCGGGGAGCTTTCAGCCGATGGCTCACCGGCCAGGTACCGGACTCCCGCCGAGACGGGCGACCGCGGCCAAGCCGGTCCGCAGACCCCAGGCCAGGTCGGCGCCGGAGGTGTGGCCGAGCCGGAGCAGGCCGCGCACGGCCGGTCCTAGCGGATGGTGACCGGCGATCCCGCGCAGCACGGCGAGCGCCTCCGCGCACGCCTGGCCCTGGGCCGCGCAGTGGAGCAGGGTCGCCGAGATCGGGGTGGTGCGCGTGCGGGCGTCGAACGCCACGGTCGCCGCCAGCCAGTCGGCCATCCACACGGCCTTGCCCACGCCCGCCGCGCGGCCGAACTGGCGTAGGGCGACCATCACGCCCGCCAGCATGTCGTCGCCGCTGGGCGTCAGGCCTGGGCCGAGGCCCATGAGCTGTTCGGCGGCGGTGATGGCCGAGGTCAACGAGCCCTCGGCGCACCCTGAGGCGAGAAGTGCCCCGGCGCCATCGGGATCGAGCCCCGGCCTGCGGGCGGAGTCATCGCAGATCTGGGCGAACCTCGGCAGCATCTGCGCCAGCCGGTCCACGCCGAGCGGGCCGAGCGCGGGGGCGGGGTCCCACCAGCGGCGGACGCGCACGGTGACGCGGCCGATCTCGATGCATCCGTCGCCCACGGCGGCCTCGTCGCCCGCCGAGGTGGCGGGCAGCGGATCGCCGAGCACGACGGCGTTGGGGAGCCGCGTCGCCTCGCCGGTGACGACGGCCACGACGAACGGCTCCACGTCGGTGCGGATCTCCAGATAGACGCCCAGCGGGAACACCGCGAGCACCCTCGCGGGCCGGCGCGGAGATTCGAGCGCCGGGCGAAGAGCGGTGCTCGCCGCGCCGGACGCCTTTCCCTGTGCCGGCTCACGATGTCGGATCCGTGTACGCGTCCCCAGTGTCACTCGGCCTCCCCGCGAGTCTGGGGAGACCGTAGAACGGTCCTGGAGAGCACCGTACGGAGAAAGCTGACAACACTTCTGCGGTGAGTTGGCTCTTGTTGACAGATGCCCTGTTCCGTCAGAATCTCTGAAACGGCGTTCCACCCTGGAGCATGACCATGCCAGCAGACCCAGCACCCCCGGCGATGCGTTTGGCCTCCACGGGCACCATCATTCACGGCGTGTCCGTGGGGGAGGTGCTCGGCGTCTCCACACTGGCCGGAGCCCGCCTGATCGGCGGCAGGGCCGGTCTCGATCGCATCGTCCAGCGGCTCAACGTCATGGAGGTGCCGGACATCCTCCCGTGGGTCAAACCCCACGAGCTGCTGCTGACGACCGGCTACCCCCTGCGCAACACCCCGCAGTCGCTCGGCACGCTGGTCACCGACCTCGACGAGCGCGGTCTGGCGGCCCTCGGCATCAAGCTCGGCAGGTACGTCGACGAGCTTCCCGCCGAGATGGTGGAGCAGGCCGACCGCCTCGGGTTCCCCCTCATCCTGCTGCCCAACGACGTCGGCTTCGACGACATCCTCAACCAGGTGCTCACCGACATCCTCAACCGGCAGGCGGCGATGCTCGCCCGGGCCGAGGAGGCCCACCGCGCGCTCGTGCAGATCGTGCTGGCCGGCGGCGGGCTGCGCGAGGTCGTCGCCGAGGTTGCCGGGCTGCTCGACATGGCCGTCGCCGTGGTCGACCCCGCCGGTCACGTCCTTGAGTCGGCGGGGGACGCCATCGCGCTGCGGGCCGCCCCCGCGATGTCGAGCGGCGACTACACGGTCGTCCCCGTCGTCGCGGGCGGCCACCACCACGGCCGCATCGTCGCCCACAGCCCCGCCGGAGCCGTCCGGGACGGCGATATCGGCATTCTGGAACGTGCCGCTACGGTGGCGGCCCTGGTGGTGACCCGGCAGGAGGCGGTCGCCGCCGTCGAGAGCAAGTACCGCGCCGACTTCCTGCGCGACGTGCTCACCGGCCGGGGCGGGGCCAGGGTCGCCACGCGCGCCCGCGCCTTCGGCTGGGATCTCGAACGGCCCGTCGGCGTGCTCGTCGCCGAGATCGACCCCGAGTGGGACATCGCTCCCGACCGGCTGCTGACCGCGTGGGTGGCCGCGCTGCGGCGGCACGACCCGCGCGGCGCCGTGGCCGGGTTCTCCCACGAAGTGGTGGCCATCGTCGGATCGGGCGTCGACATGGCCCGCCTGGCCAAGGACGCCGTGTCGGCCTTCGCCGACTGCCAGCCCGCGACCTTCTCCACGGGCATGAGCAGGGTCGCCCAGGGGGCCGAGCTCCTGCCCGACGCGTACGGCCAGGCGCTGAAGGCGGCCCGGGTCGGGCGCCAGCTCCACGGGCCAGGCGCGGTCGCCCACTTCGACCAGCTCGGCGTCTACCGGCTCCTGTCGCTGGTGAACGACACCGCCGAGCTGCACTCGTTCGTGAAGGAGACGCTCGGCCCGCTGGCACTGGACGAGGACGCCGAGAACGCCGACCTGCGCCGCACCCTGCAGGTGCTGCTGGAGACCAACCTCAACGTGGCCGAGACCGCCCGCCGCCTGCACTTCCACTACAACACCCTGCGCTACCGCATCGGCAAGCTCGAACGCATGCTCGGCAACTTCACCGAGGACGCCCACCTCCGCCTCAACCTCACACTGGCCCTTCATGTGCTTCGCATGCGAGGCATCTGAGCGACACCACGCACCGCCCTCCTGGATCACGCAGGAGACATCGTCCACGACTTTCGATGACGTTGCCCGTCGTCGCCGCAAAAGGTCACATCCCGGCGGGCGCGTATAAGGACATGGGCCAGACCAAGTGTGTCGGCGTCGATGTACCAGCGAGGTTTGACCGGCTTCATGGCACCTCAGGCCGCATCCGCACCCCACTCGTAGACCAGAGCCGCCTTGACGGAGGAGACCGGGAGGCCGAACTCCTCGGCGATCTCTTCCACGGGGACCTGAGCGTCCACGAGCTCGGCGAGAACCTCTGTGCGTACGCCCTGTACGGTCGCGGCACCCGATGACAGCATCGGGTCTATGACGACCGGGGAGTGACGTCCCAAGGGGTGGATGCGTTGTGCTTCCTGATCGCCGCTCTCGCTGAAGTCGACTCGGTCGAGGAAGTCGATCACCCGGTGGTCCAGCACGAATTGGTTGTCGCTCACCTGGTACACCATGCGCAGCCCTGCCGGGATGTCGAGCTGATCCTGAATCTCCAGCAGGAAGCGGCGACGGCTGTCCACGAACGGCTTGAAGTGCGCCAGAGGATAGGGCACGCCGAACTCACGACGCAGGTCGGCGATCAGGGGGCGCAACCTCTGCATCGATACGTTGCGCTGACGATACGCCCGGAGGTAGCTGGCCTCCACGATCTCGCCCCACGTCACCTCATGGCTCCCGGTCGGCTCCTCTCTGAGAAAACGTGGGGGATGGCGGAGCGGGGGTCGACGCCGGCGAAGGCCAGGCCGATGACGAAACCGGCGGTCTCTTCGAGTTGGCGGGCCCGCTCCAGCGAACCCAGTACGGCAGGCACCCCGCCGACCTGGCGTACCAGCTCGCCGACCACGCGCAGGGCCGCCGGGTCGTCGCCGCACATCGCCACCGTCACCGGGGTGGTGTCGCGACCGGGACCCTCGGCCCACGCGGTGGGATCGACGATGGGCATGTCTCGTCGCGGAAATGGGCCTCGCTTCGCCTCCGAGGTCCGTAGAGGACAGGGAACGGTCATGACCGACGCCTGAGAGCGGCGGAGGGGTGCAGAGGGTGCCTGGCGCGGTGAGGTGAGGATGATCTCCACGGTGAAGTCATCTGGCCGAACAGCCGAGAACCGGGTCACGTCCACGGGTGTGGTGTAAGAGCTTCCGATTCTTCAGCCCATGCACCGAACACGATGGCGGACTGCCAGGCAGGCCCTCCTCCGCACACGAAGATGGTAGGGCTCTACCTGTCCTGTGAGGGTCCCGGCCAGTACGGGACCGCCTGCTGGGCAGCGGCCACGATGGCTGCGCCGTCGAGTTCGACGATGCTCAGCTCGATCCCGCCGACGGGCCACTCCACAGCGAGTTCGAACCTCTCCCGGGGGGGCGATGGCCACAGCCATAGCCCCCAGGTCGTGACACCTGCGTCGTCGTCACCGCTTCGCAGGGACATGCCGGGGAGCAACAGCGACAGTTGCGGGCCCGGTGGCGGATCCTGCGGGAGTTGTGTTCTGTCCAAACGTTGTCCAACGGTGGTGGCCTTGGCGCCGTCGGCGAAGCGCACGCCGAAGCGCAGCAGCTGGTCCGGTAACGGCTGATCGGCCTTCACCCCGGTGATCATGTGAGGGAACACAGACAGCTCGAGGGCCTGGAAGTCGTCGGGGGACAGTGTCTGCCGTCGCATGACGATGTCCACGTTGATCAGGCAGCCGATGCTGAATGCCTGGATCGTCGGCACGGTGATGGCGACGTTCGGGGTGCGGGCCAGTATCAGTCCGCTGACCATCACCGCGCCCATCTCGTCCGCCGGGGGAGCGGACCAGGTCGGCCGTCCAGGTTTGGGTGCGCGAGTCGCTTCTTCCTGAGCTGGCGGGGGTTCGAAGAACACATTTCAATCCTACGGAAACCCTGCGGACTGCGTGATGTGCGGATCATGGTTAGTTGTCTGGAGATAGGATTGTGAAGCCGCTGCCGTCGTCAGGAGACCATGTCACTCCGTTGCGATGACCTCGTTGACGGCGGTGCGGGTGGCGGCCTCATCGACGATGGTCTTGTCAGCGGTGAAGGTGGGCCGTAGCCTTCTCAACGGACGTCGTCACGTTCGCCACCCATCCCGGAACGCCCTCAACCCAACTCGTGCGCGCGGTCGGACGCAGCGTCCGCGCCGTATCGAACTCACCACAATTGACAGCCTGTCTCGTCGGAAATGGCCTCGCTTCGCTCGGGCTGTGTTCTCAGAGCTTCGCCCGCCTCCGAGGTGCCAATGTGATCACCTTTGCTCGATCGAGTTTCAGGGGTCGCCCGCCTCCAGTCGCGCGTTCGACCGGCTGCTCCGCGAAACCGACGGCTGACATCACACAGCATCGGCCGTGGTGACGCCCAGAGACCGGAGTTCCTCGTCCAGGTTGCGGACGTGCTTGTCGCCCGCCCATGGCTGGAGGCGCGCGCGGGCCTGTCGGACGGAGTCCCCGAATTGGCGGGAGGTGTGGCCCACCATGATCTGTGCAACCGCGCGGATCCGCTCTGTGGCGGCTGGTATCTCTCGCTTCTGCGTCAGCGCCCCGGCGTAGTACAGAAGCGCCTCGCCCCGCTGGAGCTTGCGCGATGTGGGCGACGCGAGGGTACATCGATGGCGTCATCTGGACGTCACCAAGCGAGCATGCAGAAGGCTTGGACCCCACTGGTAGTCCACCAGTACAGATACGAAGGGTCGGCCTCATTTCTCGGGAGTTCGATGAAGTGACGCGACCGCGTGAGGGCTGGCGGCGTGCCTTCCCTGGTGCGCCGGACCAGGCGTCAGAGGCGAGGTGGTTCGTCCGCTTCCTGCTCGGCAGCACTCCGTTCGCCGACGACGCGGAACTCGTCGTCGGCGAACTGGTGGGCAACGCCGTCCGCCACACCCGCAGCGGATCTCCCGGCGGTCACTTCACCGTCGAGATCACTCTCACCTCACCGCACCAGGAGCCCCTCCGCACCCCGGCGGCGGCGGTGAGCGTCCTGATCACCGTGTACGACCTCGGCGGAGGCGGGAGTCCGCGATTCGGTGACCACGACCAATGGGAAGACTCCTGCGAGGAAGACGGACGCGGGCTCCTCATCGTGACCGCCGTAGCGGATCGCGTCGGCTTCCAGGGCACCCCGGCGACCGGCCACAGGGTCTGGGCCTACCTCGCACGTCAGCCTGATCAAGAGACCACGTCAGCCGTGATCGCCAACCGCTCACACGCCAGCTCCGCGGTCCCGGCGAACGCGCCGACGCCCAGTTCAAGAGCTGGCGCATCCTCCGCAAGCTCGGATGCTGCCCCAACAAAGCCGGCCACCTGGTCAAGGCCATCGCCGTCCTACAGAACCACCACGCCGTTCACCCCGCATGAGGATGAAATGGATTCACGGATCGGCCCCGGCTTGCGAACAACGATCTTCTTCGTTTGGCAACGTCCCTTCATTTCTATTAGCCGTACAGGGCGGATCTTCGAAGCCGAGCGGCCGGTTTACGGAAATATGATGTGGATTCCGCCTACGCTGTGCCTGGAGTAACGTGGGGCGCCACCTCGACGGCTTTCTGGTGCTTGTGCGCCATATCCGGGTGAGCATGAGAACACTTGCGGTCACGCCGGTGATGCCAAGTGTGATCAAGCGCGGATCAGACCTGTGGAGGCCATAGATGGTCCAGCAGGAGAGTTCGCCGAAGATGAGCATCCAGGTCAAGCGTGAGATACCAGTGGGGTGTCTTGTCCGGTAGGCGGTCCAGATCGAGGGCGTGACTTGAATGATGGACGCCATGGTGAGCAGGTTGCCGAGGCCTGTGTGCCCGGCGACGGTGTATCCCGCGACGAGGAGCGCCGTCCAACCACCGATCAGCACCGCGGCCTGGGACGTGGCACTACCGCGTATGGCAAGCATCGTCGCAACCGCGCCGGCGAGGAGCGCCGCAGCGGAGGACGGCACGATGGCCGTCCAGTACCCGGACAATATGAAGTACACAAGCCAGGCGGTGTTGTTGAGACTGGTGAGCGTCGCCCACGACCATGAAACTCCTGCGGTGTCGTGCGTGACGCGCAGCTTGATTATCTGTGGCAGGTACTGAGGGATCCCGAACATCGCTGCGGCGACCGGGAGGTAGTCGACCAGTTGTCCCATGAGTAATTGCCGTCCACCTCAGGTTGGAACTGATAGCTCGGCTTGCTGAGCAATAATATGCCGAAATGGCCGAAAGAGGCTTGCTATCTTCTGCTTGTAGGGGGAAAAGTCGGCTAGGTTATTTGCTATGGATGCGACAGATCGCAAGATTCTTGCCGTGCTGCAGGTTGAGGGGCGGCTTACTGTGACCGAGTTGGCGCAGCGGGTCGGGCTGAGCGTGGCACCGTGCCACCGGCGGCTGCGCGAATTGGAACGGACGTGTGCCATCCGCGGATATCGGGCTGTCGTCGACCCCTCCGCGATCGATCTCGGTTTCGAGGTCCTGGTGGCCGTGACGATGGACCGAGAGGACGCGGGGACCATCGCGGCGTTCGAGAGCGGCCTGGCGACGGTCCCGGAGGTGCGCCATGCGGAACGGCTCTTCGGGGAACCCGACTATCTCGTCCGCGTCGCCACCGTCGACATCGCGGCCTACCAACGGCTTCGGGACGAGAAGCTCGCCACCCTGCCCGGTGTACGGCGGCTCACCTCGACGATCGTCATGAAACGCATCGTCAACGAGCGGCCCTTCCCAACCGCACCTCAATCCAACGCCATCACCCGCCACCACTAATGCCGTGATCGGAAAGGTTCGCCGACTTCGTGGGTTGGTTCTGAGGCACTCGCGATCACATCGGCACCTCGGAGGCGGGTGAAGCCCTGGAAGCACAGCCCGAGCGCAGCGAGGCCCATTTCCGATGAGGTACGCCCGGTCTCGGCCGGTGTGGCGGCAGTGACCGGCTTCGCCGGGGGTGATGGGGATCGAGTCATGCTTCGCGGTGGTGGTCGGCTGGGGGATTTCGGCGCTCACCCTTCTTCGCAGGGGATGGTGCGCAATAACAGTGCTGGTGAGGCGGGCACGTTTGGCAAGTCCTTACCATGTGGACGGCCCGGGACTGGTCTAATGTGCCCGCATCAAGCCACAACGGCAATAACGGTACGACGCCGCGGAGGTCCGCCTGCGGGGTGGCCACCGACCGCCCGGCCCGGTCAGTGAAGGGGCATTCATGGCCTTCGGATGGAAGTTGCACGGCGACGGGCGCGGTCTCGCTCCCGGCGAGGTGGTCAGGCCCGACGAGCGGCTGAGCTGGCCGCGGATGGTCGGGTTCGGCGCGCAGCACGTCATCGCCATGTTCGGCGCGACGTTCGTCTTCCCCGTGATCATGGGGTTGGACCCGAACGTGGCGATCATGATGTCCGGCGTCGCCACGATCCTGTTCCTGCTCATCGTGCAGGGCAAGATTCCCAGCTATCTGGGCACGTCGGCCTCGTTCGTCGGCGGGGCGGCGGCGATCACGGCGGCCGGCGGTGACAAGACGACGATCACCGGGGCCATCCTGGTGGCCGGTGTCGTGCTGGCCCTGGTCGGTGTGGCCGTCCACTATCTCGGCGTCGGCGCCATCAACCGCATTTTCCCGCCTGTGGTGACCGGCGCGGTGGTCATGCTCATCGGGTTCGGCCTCGCGTACGTGGTGGCCGACATCTACTGGCCGCAGGACCCGTGGATCGCTCTCATCACCATGGCGGTGACCGCCGTGATCCTCGTGGCCTTCAAGGGCTTCGTCGGCCGCATCGGCATCCTGCTTGGCCTGGTCGTCGGATTCGCGCTCTCTTGGGGCGCTGACAGGGTCTTCGGGAACATCACCGCGCTGAACGCGCCGATCGGCAAGGTCGACAGTCATCCCCGGGTGGACTTCTCGAAGGTCGCGGATGCCGACCTGTTCGGCGCCCCGCACTTGCACGGGCCCGGCTTCACCGTCTCGGCCATCGTGCTGGTGCTGCCGGCGGTGATCGCGCTGATCGCCGAGAACATCGGGCATGTCAAGGCCGTCGGCGAGATGACCGGCACCGACGTCGACCCGTACATGGGCCGCGCGATCTTCGCCGACGGTGTCGGCACCGCGGTGGCCAGCGCCGTCGGCGGCTCGCCCACCACGACCTACGCCGAGAACATCGGGGTCATGGCGGCGACCCGCGTCTACTCCACGGCCGCGTACTACATCGCCGCCGTGGTGGCGATCCTGTTCGGGTTCATGCCGAAGTTCGGCGCGCTGGTGGCGGCCACGCCGGGCGGCGTGCTCGGCGGCATCACCGTGATCCTCTACGGCATGATCGGCGTGCTCGGCGCCAAGATCTGGATCGAGAACCGCGTCGACTTCTCCGACCCGGTGAACATGGTGCCGATCGGAGCGGGCATCATCCTTGCCATCGGGCCGGTGTCGCACCAGATCACCGGCAGCTTCTCGCTCGCAGGCATCGCCCTCGGCACGATCGTGGTGCTCGGCGGGTACCACTTGCTGCGCGTGATCGCCGGACGTTCCCCGGCCACGGGTGAACCCGGGCCGGCGCCGGCCCGCGTGGAAGGGAGCGACAGCAGCACGTGAAGCCCTCGGCATTCGACTACCACGCCCCCACCGGCCTCGGCGAGGCCCTCCAGGTCCTTGCCGAGGCGGGGGCGCACGGCAAGGTGCTGGCCGGTGGCCAGAGCCTGATCCCGCTGCTCAACATGCGCCTGGCGGCCCCGTCGCATCTGATCGACATCAACCGGATCACCGCTCTCGACACCATCGACGTGCGGGACGGCGGCGTTCGCGTCGGCGCGCTGGCGCGGCACGCGGCGGTGGAGGGGTCCGCCTCGGCCGCCCGTGCGCAGCCGCTGCTCCGCACGGCGCTCAAGCTGGTCGCGCATCCGGTGATCCGCAACCGCGGCACCGTCGTGGGCAGCCTCGTCCACGCCGACCCCTCCGCCGAGTTGCCCGCCGTGCTCACCGTCCTCGACGGGTCGGTGCGGCTGGCACGGCACGGGCGCGACGAGCGCGACGTGCCGGCGAGCGAGTTCTTCACCGGCCCGATGGAGTCGGCCGTCGAGCCGGGGGAGCTGGCCGTCTCGGCGTTCTTCCCCTCGCTCGGCCCCCGCTCCGGAACCGCCTTCTGCGAGGTCGCGCGCAGGCACGGCGACTACGCGATGGCCGGCGCCGCCGCCCTGGTGGCCCTCGACGAGGATCTCCGCATCGCCTCGGCGCGCGTCGCCTGCGTGAGCGTCGGCCCGGTCCCGGTCCTGCTCGACGTGTCGGAGGTGTGCGCCCACCGGCCCGCCGCCTCGGTCGACTGGGCCGCCGTGGTGCGAGCCGTACGAGATCGCATCGATCCCGACGGCGACATCCACGCGACGGCCGGCTACCGAAGGCACCTGACCGGAGTGCTGGCCGAGCGTGCCTTGAAGATCGCCGCCCAGGAGGCGGCGACGGAGCGAGGGGAGCCGGTCGATGACTGAGGCGCTGCACGAGATCTCGCTGACCGTCAACGGGGTCGTGCGCCAGGCCCGGGTGCCGGGCCGGCGGCTGCTGTCCGACTGCCTGCGCCACGAGCTCGGCCTGACCGGCACCCACGTCGGCTGCGAGCACGGCGTCTGCGGATGCTGCACGGTGCTGCTCGACGGCGCGCCGGTGCGGTCGTGCCTGACCTTCGCGGTCACCGTGGACGGCCACGAGATCACCACCGTCGAGGGGCTGGCCGGGCCCGACGGGTCGCTGTCGCCGGTCCAGCGGGCGTTCTCCGAATGCCACGCGCTGCAGTGCGGCTTCTGCACCCCCGGTTTCCTGTGCACGGCGACGGCGCTGCTGCGCGACAACCCCACGCCCACCGATGACGAGGTGGTCGAGGGGATCTCGGGCAACCTGTGCCGGTGCACGGGCTACCAGAACATCGTCAAGGCGGTCCACCGCGCGGCCGAGCTAATGGGTGATGAGGCGTGACGACGAAGCTCTTCGGCGAGCCGGTCCAGCGTAGGGAGGACCGGCGGCTGATCACCGGTCAGGGCCGCTACGTCGACGACCTGGGAGGCAACGCGCTCGCCGCGGCCTTCGTGCGCTCGCCGCACGCCCACGCCCGCATCCGCGACATCGACGTGTCGGCCGCCCTCGACGTCGACGGCCTGGTCGCCATCTACACCTGGGAGGACCTGCCCGAGAGGGTGCGCGACCCGCTGCCGCTGCTGATCCCGCATCCCGCGCTCACCCACGGGCGCACCGCCTACCCGCTCGCCAGGGAGATCGTCCGGCACGTCGGCGAGCCGGTCGTCATGGTGGTGGCCCGCGACCGCTACCTGGCCGAGGACGCCGCCGCGCTCATCGAGGTGGAGTACGAGTTCCTCAAGCCGGTCGTCGGCATCGAGGAGGCCGCGCAGGGCGCCCACCTCGTCCACGAGGACGTGCCGGGCAACGTCGGCGCCCACCTGGTCCAGGAGGTGCCCTCGCCCCAGGGGAGGAGCGCGGGCGAGGCCATCGACGCGGCGCCGCACACGCTGTCGTTCCGGCTCGACTTCGAGCGCAGCGCCTCCATGCCGCTGGAGGGCCGCGGCGTGTACGCCCGGTGGGACGCCGACGACCGGTCACTGCGCGTGTTCTCCTCCACGCAGACCTCCACGAGCGTGCGCATGGCCATCGCGGCGAAGCTCGGCCTGCCGCTGCCCTCGGTGGAGGTGATCGCCCCGGACGTCGGCGGCGGCTTCGGCGTGAAGATCGTGCATCCCTGGCCGGAGGAGGTGCTGGTCCCCTGGGCGGCGATGCTGCTCGGCCAGGAGGTGAAATGGACCGAGGACCGGCGCGAGCACTTCATCTCCTCGGCCCACGAGCGGGGCCAGGTGCAGCACGTGCGCGTGGGGTTCGACGACGAGGGCCACATCCTGGGGCTCGAGGTGACGATCCTGCACGACCACGGGGCCTACACCCCGTACGGCATCATCGTGCCGATCATCACCTCCACCCAGCTTCTCGGGCCGTACCGCATCGGCGCTTACCGCGTGGAGTTCTCCTCCATCTACACCAACACCGTGCAGGTCACGCCTTACCGAGGGGCCGGGCGCCCGCAGGGGGTGTTCTGCATGGAGCGCACCATGGACCGCGTCGCGGCCCACCTCGGCCTCGACCGGGCGCAGGTCCGCGCGGCCAACTTCATCCAGCCCGACGAGTTCCCCTTCGACCAGGGCCTGATCTTCCAGGACGGCCGCCCGCTGATCTACGACAGCGGCGACTATCCCGAGTCACTGCGGATGATCAAGGAGCTGATCGGCTGGGACGGCTTCGCGGCCCTGAAGGCCGAGGCGGCCGCCGAGGGCCGGCGGCTCGGCATCGGTCTCGCCTGCTACGTCGAGGGCACGGGCGTCGGGCCGTACGAGGGCGGGCACGTGCAGGTCACCTCCGACGGGAGGGTGCACGTCTCGACCGGCCTGACCTCCCAGGGGCAGGGCCACGAGACGGTGTTCGCGCAGATCGCCGCCTCCGAGCTCGGGGTACCGCTCGACAGCGTCTCGGTGGTGACCGGCGACACCCGGCGCTTCGGCTACGCCGTCGGCACCTTCGCCTCGCGGGCCGCCGTGATGAGCGGCAACGCCATCGCCCTGGCCTGCCGCAAGGTGCGCGACAAGGCGCTGAGGATCGCCGGCGAGGCGCTGGAGGCCGATCCCCGCGACCTGGAGATCGAGGACGGCGTCGTCCGGGTCGCAGGCAACCCCGGGGCCTCCATCCCGCTGGCGACGGTCGCCGTGCTGTCGAACCCCCTGCGGTACGCCTTCGACGAGGAGACCAAGCGGGCCACCCAGTTCACCGGGGTCGCCTCGATGGACCGGCCGCCTGTGGACGAGGGTGACGAGCCGGGGCTGGAGGGGCGCGACTACTACTCTCCCGTCCGCTCGACGTTCGCCTCCGGCATGCACGCGGCCATCGTGGAGACCGATCCGGACACGGCGGAGATCCGCATCCTGCGGTACGCGGTGGTGCACGACTGCGGCAACCTCATCAACCCGATGATCGTCGAGGGGCAGATCCACGGGGGAGTCGCCCAGGGCGTGGGCGGCGCGCTGTACGAACGCATGGTCTACGACGGCCACGGCCAGTTGCTGAACGCCTCGTTCATGGATTTCCTGATGCCCTATGCGACCGAGGTCCCGTTCATCGAGACCGCGCACCTGGAAACGCCGTCGCCGCTGAACCCTCTGGGAATCAAGGGCGCGGGGGAGGCGGGGGTGATTCCGGTGTCCGCCGTCATCGCCTCGGCCGTCGAGGACGCCGAGGGAATCACCATCGACCGCATGCCCATCTCACCCTCTGAGCTGTACGAACTGCGTGACCGCCCGCGATCCTGACCAGGGCCGGGAACCTCGGGAAAAGGCCGTCGAACCCCTTTCTGACCTTGGAACCGTCCAAAAAACGAAAAACCGACGGGGCCTGATCTGGGCTGTTATCTTCTTCCAATTCACATGATCAAGGATCACTCACGGGAGTGCTCTGGTGACATTTGAGGGGGAGAAAGATGGCTGACCCGCGATCGACGAGCCCGCTTTTCTTACGCAAGCGTGCCGTCGCGGCGATCGTGGCCACCGGCGCCGTCGCCATGATCTGCGGAAGCGGTGTCGCCTCCGCGGCGGCGCAGAGCGTCACGATCAAGCCGACGGCCGACACCTCCTACTCGCAGGTGCCCCAGGACGGCGACGGCAGCGCCAAGACGACCCTGGTGACGTGCCCGGCCTCCTGTGAGGGGAATCCCAACGGCGAGCGGGAAGCGGTCGTCGGGTTCACGGTCTCGGGCCTGCCCTCCGGCGCCACCAACGTGACGGCCCGCCTGGAGCTGTACTCCTGGAATGCCTTCACCGCGACCACGACCACCGCCTACAAGGCCAGTGGCGGCGCCTCGGGCGCGGGAACCTGGGCGACCCGGCCGACGCTCGGCGCCGCGCTGGACTCCAGCACGGCGGTCACCCAGGGCTACAACGCCTGGGACGTGTCCTCCGCCGTCACGGGCAACGGCGCGGTGACGTTCGCCGTCCGCCAGTCGACCCGGAACAGCCGCGTCTACTGGGCCTCCGCCGACAACGCCGGCACGGCGATCCGGCCGCGCCTGATCGTGTCCTACACCGCGGGCGGCACGGCGTCGCCGACGCCCAAGCCCACCGCGACCGCGACGCCCAAGCCCACCGCGACGGCGACGAACCCGCCCGGGTGGCGGCTCGTCTGGTCCGACGAGTTCAACGGCACCACGCTCGACAAGACCAAGTGGAACACTCGGGACAGCTCCGTGGACTACGACCGCGCCTGCATCACCAGCCGGCCGCAGAACAACTTCGTGAGCAACGGCATGCTGACGCTGCGGGCCATCAAGGAAGACCGCACCTGCGCCGGCGGGACCCGTCACTACTCGACCGGCTACGTCGACACCATGGGCGGCAAGGCGTCGTTCACCTACGGCCGGTTCGAGACCCGCGCCAAGTCGCCGAACGGGCCGACCAACTCCAAGGGACTGTGGCCCGCCTTCTGGATGAGGCCCAACGACGGCGGCAACGGTGAGATCGACGTCACCGAGCTCCCCGGTGGCTCCCAGTACTACAAGGCGTCGACCGTCGCGATCTTCCGTGACTACACGCCCACCAAGAACGACTTCCGGTACACCTTCCCGAGCGGGTATCCGGGGGACGGGTTCCACACCTACACCACCGAGTGGGAGCCCGGCGTGATCCGGTGGTACGTCGACGGCAGGGAGATCTGGCGGCGGGAGGGCAACACGCCCACGTGGCTGAAGGACACGCTCGGCGGCGACTTAAATTACAACCGGAAGTTCAACCTGCGGCTGAACTTCCAGGTCGGCGGCTGGCTGGGCGACCCGGACGCCTCGACCGTCTTCCCGGCCGACTTCCAGGTCGACTACGTGCGCGTCTGGCAGCGCTAGGGCAGGCGGATCGACGCCGTGGGCGGCACCTGCCTGAGTCAGGCGGTGACGCGCCTGCGGAAGACCCAGTAGGTCCAGCCCTGGTAGGCCAGCACGAACGGCAGCGCGGCCAGCCCGATCCACGTGAGCATGCCCAGCGTGTACGGGCCGGAGGCCGCCTCGGCGACGGTGAGGCCGGGTAGCGGGGCCCTCCACAGGGTTCCGAACAGCGTGCCGGTGATCAGCACGATCGAGGCGGCGGTGGCGGTGAACGCCCAGCCCTCGCGCCGCCGCCAGATCAGCGCGACGGCGGCGGCCAGGGCAATCATGGCGGCCAGGGCCGCCGCCCACAACAGGGGATGGGAAGTCCAGCCGGCGCCCGCCACCTCCGCCCCGCCGGATCCGGCGGCCTCGGCCGTGCTCGCCGACGGCAGGGCGGGAAGCGCGACGACGGCGACGGGAAGGACCACGACGGCGGCGGCCAGCGCCGCGCGGCGGGCTCTGGCGCGCAGCGGTCCCGTCGTCTTCAGCGCGACGAACACCGCGCCGTGCAGGACGGCCAGCGTGAGCGACAGCGCGCCGCCGAGCAGGGTGCCGGGCAGGCTGCCGTACAGCAGGTTGCCGAAGATCCCTCCCCACAGGAACGCGGTCAGCACGCTTCCCGCCACGATGCCGGCGTCGCACAGCGCGCGTTCCCTTGCCAGGACCTTGCCGCGCCACTCGAGGGACACGCCACGCATGATGAGCCCGATGAGCACCATGACCAGGGGCAGGTAGAAGCCGCTGAGCAGCCCGGCGTACCAGGCGGGGAAGGCCGCGAACATGGCGCCGACGGCCGTGATCAGCCAGACCTCGTTGCCGTCCCACACCGGGCCGATCGTCGCGAGCATCTGCTTGCGCTCGCCCTCGTCGCGGGAGAGCAGGGGAAGCAGCGCGCCGACACCGAAGTCGAAGCCTTCGAGCACGAAGTAGCCGGTCCACAGGAACGCGATGACCAGGAACCAGACGGTGGTGAGCTCCATGGCGGTCTCCTAGTACATGAGGGTCGGTGCGAGCCGGGCGGGCTCGGCGTCGAGGTCGCCGGGACGGCCGGGTTCGACGATCGGCGTGACCGGTTCCGGGCCGGCCTTGATGTGGCGGACCAGCAGCCTGGCCTCGGCGAGCGCCAGCACGCCGTACAGGACCGTGAAGACCGACAGGGAGATCGCGACCTCGCTCAGGCTCACTCCCGGGGACACGCTCGCGGCCGTGAGCAGCTCACCCTGCACGGTCCAGGGCTGCCGCCCGATCTCGCTGAGCAGCCATCCGGAGATCATGGCGAGGGTGGGCAGGGGGAGCGCCAGCACGCAGGCCCGGGCGAACCACTCCGGCGTCGTGCGGCGGCGCCGGGTCAGCCAGAGGCCGAGGACCGAGAGGCCCACCGTGGAGAGCCCGAACACGATCATGACGCGGAACGACCAGTACACCACCGGCAGGTTCGGCTGGTAGTCACCGGGGCCGAAGCTCTGCTCGTACCGCTTCTGGATGTCGTCGAGCCCTTGGATCTCGGCGTACGGGTCGTGCGCCGACAGCAGGCTCAGCAGCTTGGGCACCTCGATGCCGGGCACGGGGGAGAACGGCGCGCCCTCGACGTCGTGCCGCAGCCCTTCCGCCGCGGCCAGCTTCATCGGCTGCTGTTCGTGGAGCAACCGGGCCGACGTGTCGCCGCTGCCCGCGGCGACCACCCCGGCGATCGCCGTCATGACCAGCGCGGCCCGAAGGCTCGTCCGCCACATGGCCGGCTCGGCCGGGACGCGGGCGGCCCGTCCGCGCGGGGTCCGGGTGAAGGGCACGGTCGTGTCCCCGGTGGCGTCACGGCGCTCGCGCAGGATCCGGTAGCCGCTCACCGCGATGACGAAGGCCCCGGCGACGATGAAGGCGGCGGCGACCACATGCGGCACCTGGGCGAGGGCCGTCGAGTTCGTCAGCACCGCCCACAGGTCGGTCATCCTCGCCCGCCCGTCGACCACTTCGTAGCCCACGGGGTGCTTCATCCAGGCGTTGGCCGCGAGGATGAAGTACGCCGACAGGTTGGACCCGATGGCGGCGGCCCAGATGCACGCCAGGTGGATCCTCTTGGGCAGCCGGTCCCAGCCGAAGATCCACAGGCCGAGGAACGTGGACTCCAGGAAGAACGCGAGCAACGCCTCCATCGCCAGCGGCGCGCCGAACACGTCACCGACGAACGTGGAGTACTCACTCCAGTTCATCCCGAACTGGAACTCCTGCACGAGGCCCGTGACCACGCCCATCGCGAAGTTGATCAGGAAGAGCTTGCCGAAGAACCTGGTCAGCCTGAGGTAGTGCTCCTTGCCGGTCCGGTGCCAGGCCGTCTGCAGCCCGGCGACGAAGACGCCCAGGCCGATCGTGAGGGGTACGAAGAGAAAGTGGTACACGGTGGTGACCCCGAACTGCCACCGCGCCAGGTCCAGTGCGTCCATTTCCCCTCACTAGTGCACGAGCTCTACAAGCTGTAGTTCTACTTCTAGTAGTACTACAGGCTGTAGAGCAAAGAGCCGAGGAAGGCACCGCGAGCCTTGCGATCTCTGTCACACCGGCGCCGGATCCTCCTGGCGGCGTATGCAATGATCGCTCGCCGTGCGTGCCCGGCGCGTCACCCACGGGGCTGATGACGGAGTACGCCGCCCGGCGGAGTAAAGGTCAGATCCCGCCCGCTTGGAGGTAGGCGCCCAGATCGCCCAGCTCGAAGCCACGCCGTTCGATCTTGTCGAGCAGGATGCGGAAATCCCTGGCCAGATGGGGCCGGAAGTGCAGCAGCAGGATGTCGCCGGGATGGAGTCGCATGTCCGGCGTCTGGTAGGAGATCTTCCCGCCCGGCTGCACGCTCGCCGTCCACAGGAGTACGGCCGAGATGCCACATGCCTTGGCGGCCCGGATGGTCGTCTCGTTGAGGTTGCCGAACGGCGGGCGGAACAGCGTGGGGCGGCGCCCGGTCTCCTCGGTGATGACCTTCGCCGAGCCGCAGATCTCGGCCTTCTGCGCCTTGTACCCGAGCTGCCACAGGTTCGGGTGGGTGAGCGTGTGGTCCTCGATCGGCACGCCGAGATCGCGCAGTTCACGGAAGTAGGACCACTTGCCCGCGCCCACGTACCGCCCGCCGGCCGCGGAGGCGTCCGGCACGCCCCGGGCCTCCACCGCGTCGCGCAGGGCGAACACCGTGATCGGCACCGCGCGCTCCCTGACCAGCTCGACGAAGCCCGGATCCTGCTCCCAGCCGTCGTCGATGGTGAGGAAGACGACCTTGCGCTTCGTCGGGATGGCGCTGATCACCGGAGGCGACGAGCTCGCGCGTTTCCTGATGCGGCCGACCTCACCCGGGCGGGGGAGCGCCCCCGCGGGCCGGGCGGGAGTGGTCACCGCCGAGGGCGAAGGGCTGGGGTAGGGGGACGTCGCGGGGGTCACGCCGGGCGACGCGGCGGGGGGCGGGTACACGGGTGCGGGGGTCGCGTCCGCGAGTGCCGCTGGAGTCGCGCCGGATAACGCGGCAGGTGGCGCCGCGAGGGCTGCCTTCGATGCCGATGGGGCTTCCGAGGCCCCAGGGACCGAGGTGCCGCTCGCCGAGCAGACCCCGGCCAGTGCGATGCCAAGCGCGGCGCGTACCGCCTTCCGTCCCGAGATCATGGTGAGCCATCTTGCCATCGAGACGATCCCTTGCAGAAAGCCCACGGTCAGACTGGTTTTCCTGCTGGTCGGCCGCAAGGTCTTCGCAAGGACTCTTACGCATAGTTGAAGGGCAAAACGAATTTCGCGACATCCGAAGCACGGTGAGGCCAGTCCAGATCCACAGGAAACGCTCACTGAGCTGCTCGAACCGTCGTGGGCACCACCCCTCATCCGCGGAAGGCCGGTCATGGGGGCCCGGCCTTCAACCATCCGGCCCTGAGCCCATCACACTGGGAGGATCACCATGACCGGCCCCGAACCCAGACGGCGCCGCGTGATTCGCAAGGTAGGCGGCTGGCCCCGGGGGAGCTTCCTCGGCGGCCTCAGCGAGCCCGCCAGAGAAGGACTGCTCGGGCTGGGGCGCCCGCGGCAGTACACGGTGGGCGAGGCGCTGATGGTCGAGGGCGACCGCTGCACCGACGTCTTCCTGCTCGTGGACGCCTGCGCCAAGGTCACGGCGAGCACCGAGAACGGCAAGGTCGCGCTGCTGGGCATACGGGCCGGCGGCGACCTCGTGGGGGAGTCCGCGGCCCTGGACGGCCGGCCCCGGGCGGCCACTGTCACCGCGGCCGGGCCCTGCCTGGTGCAGCTCATCACCAAGGACGCCTTCGTCGGCTTCCTCCGAAGCTGTCCTGAGGCCTCCCTTGCGGTCGACCGTGCGGCCGTCGACCAGGCGCGCTGGACGGCCCGCCGCCGGGTCGAATACGACACGTTCTCGGCCCTCACGCGGCTGGCCCGCGTCCTGGTCGAGCTCGCGTGGTCGTACGGCGAGCCGGTGCGCGAGGGCGTCGAGATCGGCGTCACCTTCACCCAGCCGGAGCTCGCGGCACTCGTCGGCGCCGCCGACCCCACCGTGCACAAGGCGCTGAGCGTGCTGCGCAGGGCCGGCGTCCTCGGCACGGGCTACCCCCACATCGTCGTCCACGACCTTCGCCGGTTGCAGACCTTCGCCGGACTCGGCGGCAACCCGTTGGACTATGAGGTTCCGGCGTGAGCGCGGCGGGTCGCTGTGTGCACTCCAGCCCCGCCGCCTCATCACAAGGAGGGAACCGGTGAACGACCTGAGCGGAGAGGTCCGTCGGCTCTGCATCGCGCTGGAGGTCGAGGAGAACGGCCGGCGTACCGATCCCGAGCGGAGGAAGATCCGGCGCCGCCTCGCCGAGGTGATCGCCGACGTGGGCAAGGAGGCCGGTCTCGACCGGCTCTATGTCGCCGAGCGCGGCACCCCCGTCGAGAGCGGCACCACCACCGTCATGTACCGAGAGGAACAGGGAGACGGGCTGCTGCTCCTGCTGCCATCGGGCGTGAGCGAGGCACGCGTCATCGCCGGCTTCATCGGCGAGATGCGCCTCGCCCTCCGCCGGCACAACCGCCAGCTGCGCAGGGACGACCCCGAGCGGCTGCGGCTTCGTGTGGCGTTCCACCAGGGCCCCACGCAGGTCGGCGACAGCGGGTTCGCCGGCAGGGCGGTCGCCATGGTGTGCCACCTGCGCGACGGTGAGGAGCCGCGCCGCGCGCTGGAGCGGAACCCGGACGCCGACCTGGCCGTCATCGTCTCGGCGCAGCTCTTCGAGGACGTGATCGAGCACGAGCACCGCGATCTGCGCAAGCACATGTTCCGCCCGGTGACCGTGAACGCGGGCGAGGTCGTCGCCGAGGCCTGGATCGGCCTCCCGGACACCGTCGGGGGCAGGCTACCCTTCTCGCGCCAGGCCCGTGCCAACCGTTCACCGGCGCGGGAGCGTTCCACGCTGTACGGACCCATCGTCAACATCGACGAGTACTGACGGAAGCGGCTATGGATGGCGAAGACGGCAGGAACGGGACCGAGTCGCTGATCGCCGTCGCGGGTCTGGCCGTCGTACGGGCGCTGCACGCGCACCGGGCCTCGCTCAGACGCCGGGAGCACGATGGCGTAGGGCTCTCCGAGCAGGAGCGCCGCCGGTACGCCGAGGCGTTGAAGGCGGCGATAGGGCAGCACGCCGGTGGGGAGCCGGCGGAGGCCCTGCGCGGGTACGGCGCGCTCCTGCAACTGTCGCCCAACGACCCGGTGGCGCTGACCAACGCGGCGCAGATCTGGATCGACCACGGCGTGAGCCTCCAGGACGCGGCGCGGGCGCTGGACCTGGCCACGGCGGCGACGACGGACCCCGGCAAGCGGGCCTGCGTGGGGATCCAGCGCGCGCGCCTGCACCTTTGCTTCGGGCGGTACTCCGAAGCGGTAGCCGAGCTGTCCTCGTCGGTGACCGTGCTCCCCGACCCGGGAGCCGATCCGGCGCCCACGGCGTGGTACCTCCTCGGCACCTGCCTGATGGAGATGGGGGACGAGCCGGGGGCCCAGCGCGCGTTCCGTACGGTGCTGGCGCATCGGCCGCTGGCGGTCGAGGCGTGGATCGCCCTGGCGCGTCTGGTCGCAGAGAGCGACCGGCCGGCCGCTTGCAAGCTGCTGGAACACGGGCAGGACTTCATCGCCCCGCCAGAGCGGGCCGGGCCGGGCGCCCCGCCTGAGGAGCCGGGCCGGGAACAGGACGGGCGTCCTGGGGGGCTCGCCGCGCGGCAGGCCGGCGCCGGCCTGCTGGTGGAGGCGGCGCTCATCATGCTGGAGCCGCCCAGGGACCACGAGCAGGCGCGTGCGTTCCTCGACAGGGCCGCCCGGCTGTGCCCGGAGAGTCCCTATCCGCTGGTCAACCATGCGGGGATCGACGAGGAACTGCGCGATCTCGCCGCGTTCCGGCGGCACATGGGGGAGGCCGTCCCGAAGGTCCGGCACACGGACCGGCGCCTGATCGCGCACATGCTGAACGAGGCGTTCACCGGCGAATACGGGGACATCACGCTGGCCGCGATGGGGGAGTGCGGCCTCATCGACCGCGCCGAGCTGCGCCGGCGCCTGGAAGCGTGGGAACACCAGCGCTCCACACGGGAACGATCCACGACCGTCCACCACTACTACAACGGCGTCGTCGCCGGGCACGGAGCGCTCGTGTCCGGCGTCAGGCCCGCCTACAGCCTCAACGGAGGGACGGCGATGACCGGCGACGACATCTCCTAGCCCGCCGGTGCTGGCGGTGGTGTTAGCGTGACGTGCACACGGGACGGGTGACGGTGACCCGGCGCAACCTGACGAGCCCGGGAGCCACCGCCAGGCAGATGTTGCCCTTATCCAGGTCGCGGGCAAGTCTCTAGTCTCTCGGCATCGGAGGTGTCCATGAAGGTCGTCGGCAGTGCCCTCGTCGGAGTCGATCGAGGGCGGGTGTGGGCCGCGCTCCGGGATCCGGCGGTTCTCGTCCGCACCATCCCCGGATGCGAGCGGCTCGAGGCCACGGGCGCCGACACCTACCGCATGACGGTGAGCGCGGGGGTCGCCTCGATCAAGGGTGTCTACCAGGGCGAGGTCGCCCTGTCCGACCCTGAGGAGCCCGAGCGGTTCACGCTCCGCGCGCGCGGCGCGGGAGCCCCCGGCACCGTGGACGCCACCGTGCGCATCCGGCTGAGCGAGGCCGACGGCGGCGCCACCCGGGTCGACTACGACGCCGAGGCCGTCGTCGGCGGCATGATCGGCGGCGTGGGGCAGCGCATGCTGGGCTCGGTCGCCAAGAAGACGGCCGGGGAGTTCTTCAGCGCGGTCGAGCAGCATCTCCAGGTCGGCGCGCCGCCGGCCGGCGGCCCGGCCGAGGTGGTCCTCGCGTCGCCGGGCGCCGGGGCCCCGGCCCTGGCCGAGGCGGTCGGCGTCGCGGGCCAGGTGTTCGAGCGGCCCCGAGCCGCGACGGGCGAGGTGTTCGAGCGGCCCCGAGCCGCGACGGGCGAGGTGTTCGAGCGGCCCCGAGCCGAGCGCGCCGGCTCCGCTCCGGTCTGGCCGGTGCTCACGGCTTTCGGCATGGGCGCGGGCGTCGCCCTCGGCAGCGCGGTCATCGGGTGGCTGCTCGGGCGCACCGGCCGCCGGTAGCCGGGTTCGTTAGATCTTTCCCCTGCCTCCGGCAACGGGGAGGCGTGCCCGCGCCGGCGATCGATGGACCCTTTAGGCGACCAGGCTGACGGCCGGGCTTGCGTCCGGCCATGGACGGGACGGCCGCGTCGCCGATGGGCCGGCACGTCTCAGCTCCAGGTAGATCCCGAGCTTGTTACGGAACCTCGCGGAAGAGGATCTCCCGGCGTAACGTGGTGATATGCGTGAGTTCCGTGCGGAGGACGCTCGATCGGAGGCCCGACGACTCATCCGCGATCTTCTGGGTGAGGAGCACCCGACGGCCGGATTACTGCTGAGCCAGGCGAAAGCCGTGCTCGGCGACGACCGCATGGCCCGCTGCGTCGAGCTGGCTCAAGGAGCGTCGCTCACCCGGCGGTCCTCCGAGCTGGCCGCCATCGCCGGCCTGTTCACCGGCACCGGACTGCTGGGCACGGGCTGGTGGACGGCGGGACGCGGCGGGAAGATCCCCGCTCCCGATGAGGTGCTCGCCGCCAACACCGCCATCGAACCGTGGACCGATCTCACCGTGCTGGAGATGCTGGCCGCGTGGATCGCCGACGACTCGGCAGACGCGGCGTGGGGTGTGCCCATCGGGTCGGTCGACCTCAACTCCTGGCAGGGGGAGGACCGCGTCGAGCTTCCCGGCGACGCCGTTCCCGGCCGGCGCCTCGTCGTCTCGTTCGACGCCGGAGGCCGCCTGGACGCGGTGGTGCTGGAACGGCCGGACGGCACGCTCGGCTCCAACCTCGACTTCGCGTCACTGCGCTACTCCGGGCCCGCCGAGACCCAGTGGAGCTGGGGCGTGGCGGCGGGGCTCGGCCCGCACCCGCTGCCCGGCGAGAACCCCGACCCCTACGCCGTGACGGTCGACCGTAACGCGGGCGAACGGCTCCGCCAGTGGGCGCTGCGCCACGGCGCCACGGAGGAGCAGGTGGGCCCGTGGTGGGAGGTCAAGGGCGACGTGATCACGGCGATCGAGCGTGTCGACTGGATGTGGCGCAGCGGAGAGTGGTTCGCCTGGTGGCGCGCCACCTCGGCGCTGGTCGGCGGCGACCCCGCCCAGCTCGCGGCCCGCATGGAGGACATCTCCTCCGAACCCTGAACCGCGGATCATACGGTCCGGCCCGCGGGCCGGTCCGAGGGCCCGCTCGCCGCACGTCGGCTCGGTCGCACCCGCTCCGCGGCTCGGTCGCACCCTCCGCGGCTCGGTCTCACCCGCTCCGCGGCTCGGCCTCTCTCCCCCGTGGCTCCCCGCTCGCCCGCTCTTTCGCTCACCCGGTCGGCGAGGAGGCGACATGGCGTAGCCGGGAGATGCCCGGCACCGCCAGCCGTGAGAGCTCGCGCCCTCCTTGGCCGTCGAGCCGCACGACACCGCCGCTGATCCCCGCGTAGACGCTCTTCTCGTCCGGGGAGATCGCGACGCCCAGGGCGGCGGCCGGCAACCGCCACGCGCCCCGGATGGTCAGGGCGCCGGTGCCGACGGCCCGTACCGAGGGACCGGCGGCGATGTACAGCGAGTCGCCGGCGGCGGAGGCCCACGCGGTCCCCGAGGAGGCGCCGATCGACACCGTCCGCTCGATCGCCAGCGACTCGGTGGCGGCCTGGGCCAGCGTGCCGGTGGTGCCGTCGTAGATGTACAGGCTGTCATAGGAGATCGCCAGCGTGTGGTTCTCCGCCGGGCCCCGTCCGAACGGTTCGGGGAGGTCGAGGCAGTAGGCCCACTGTTGCGTCAGGTCCAGTACGTGGACGAAAGCGTGGACGCCCGTCGTCCGGCCGGCGACCAGGTCACGGGTGTGCAGGTGGTCGGGCTGGTGGGTGTAGAGCGTGTAGAGCCGCCGGCCGCTGGTGTCCATCACGGCGATACGGCCTTCCCCTCGCATGGTCTCCTCGGCGCCCTTCGGCACCGGCGTCTTGTCGCGGGTGAGCAGGCTGAGGAACTTCCGCTGCCCAACGCTGTACGCCTTGACGCGGTAGCCCTCCGGGGCGGTCGCGGGGAGGTACTGCAGGAGGAACAGCACGCTCCCATCGCTGGAGAAGCCGTCCGGCTCGAAGTTGCCGTCCAGGCGCAGCACCTGCGGCGCGGTGGATTCCCTGGGGTCGGCGACCACCAGGGTCGTGATGCGGCGCCCGGGCTTGCCGTACGGGTCGGCCTGTGCCGGGGCGCCGAGCACCACACTGGTCCCGAGGGGGGACACCGCGCGGGCGACGAGCCCGGGCGGGACCGGCGTCCGGCTCAGCTCCCTGCCGGTACGGGCGTCCAGCGTCAGCAGCCGGCCCGCCGGTGACACGGTGTAGAGGCGGCTCCAGTCGGCCGCCGGCACCGGCCGTGCCGAGGAGTAGATCGTGGCCCCGGTACCGGCGTCGATGGCCGACAGGTTGGTCGAGACGTCGGCGTAGAGCACGTGGGCCGCGGGCGCCGGGGTCCCGCTCGCCTGTGCCCGTACGGGGGAGGCGGGAGTGCCCGCCGGGTCCCGCGTGCAGGACGCGAGCAGTGCCGCGCCGGCCAGACCGCCCGTTATCGTGAAGAAGTCGCGTCGCTCCATGCCCTTACTACCGTTCCCCCGAGCGCGAGGTTCCCGGTGCGGGTGACCGGGTCCTGCACCCGGCCGAACGGCGAGAACTGCCGATGAGAGGTCGATTCCTTGGCGAAGCTTGCTGATTCCGGTGGCTGGAGACGTTCAGTAAACACTGAGAGCATGCGCAGCGTCCGTATCGGCGTCGACACCGGGGGCACGTTCACCGACGTGGTCGCGGTGGACGAGCAGACCGGTGAGATCACCACCACCAAGACCCCCTCCACCCCGGCCAACCCCGCCGACGGGTTCATGAACGGCGTGCACAAGGTCCTGTCCGGACGGAGCCTCTCGGAGGTGGCCGGCATCGTGCACGGCACGACCGTGGCCACCAACCAGTTGCTCGAGGACCGCCCCGTCGACCTGGGCTTCGTCACGACCGAGGGATTCGAGTTCATCCTGGAGATCGCCCGGCAGAGCGTCCCGGACGGGTACGGCAACTCGTACTTCTGGGTCAAGCCGCCGCGCATCGTGCCAGTGCATCGCGTGAAGACCGTGGGCGGGCGTCTCGACCATCTCGGCGAGGAGGTGCGGCCGTTCGACGAGGCGCAGGCCGTGGCGGTGGCGCGGTGGTTCCGAGACCAGGGCATCAACGCCATCGGTGTGTGCTTCCTGCATTCGTACGCCGACCCCGCCCACGAGCGGCGCATGCGCGAGGTGCTGGAGCGCGAGCATCCCGACGCGGTCGTGTCCCTGTCCAGTGACGTCCTGCGCGAGTACCGCGAGTACGAGCGCTCGGTCACGACCCTGGTGGACGCGGCGGTCAAACCCACCATGCGGCGTTACATCGCGAACCTGGCGTCCCGCCTGGGCATGCCGTTCTCGGTGATGAAGAGCAACGGAGGGGTACTCTCCGCGGCCGAGGTGGTGCACCAGCCGATCACGACGGTGCTGTCCGGCCCGGCCGCGGGCGCGCTCGGCGCCGCGCTCATCGCCGGCACGGCCGGGCACCCCTCGGTGATCACGCTCGACGGCGGCGGCACCTCGACCGACGTCGCGGTCGTCGTCGACGGCGAGCCGTCGCTGACCACCGAGGGCACCATCGGCCGGTACCCCTGCAAGATCCCCATGATCGACATCGTCACCGTCGGTGCGGGCGGCGGCTCCATCGCCTGGATCTCGCCCGAGGGCACGCTGAAGGTCGGCCCGAAGTCCGCCGGAGCCGACCCCGGCCCGATCTGCTACGGCAAGGGCGGCACCGAGGTGACGGTCACCGACGCCCACGTCTACCTCGGCCGCGTGCCGCCCCACCTGCTCGGCGGCGAGATCCCGCTGGACTCGGGCGCGGCCAGGGCCGGCATCGAGGCACTGGCCGGCAAGCTCGGCCTTACGCCGGAACGCACGGCCGCCGGAATCCTGGAGATCAGCGCCTTTAACCAGTCGAACGCCATCCGGCAGATCACGGTGAAGCGCGGGCTCGACGTGCGCGACTTCCCGATGGTCGCCTTCGGAGGTTCGGGGCCGCTGCTGGTGTGCCGATTGATAGACATCCTGTCGATCCCGGCGGTCGTGGTGCCCGCCAACCCGGGGAACGTGTCGGCGTTCGGGCTGCTCACGGTCGATGTGAAGAACGACTACGTCCGCACGCACGTCACCCGCGAGCTGTCCCTGGAGACGGCCGCGGCCATCCTCGGTGACCTGGAGGCCCAGGCCGCCGGCGCACTCGACCGCGAGGGGTTCCCCGGCGACCGGCACGTCTACGCGCGAAGCGCCGACCTGCGCTACTACGGCCAGGCGTACGAGGTGCGCGTGCCCGCGCCGGCCGGGCCCGTCGACGAGGCGTGGCGTGCCGACGTGCTCGACCGGTTCCACCAAGCCCATCACAAGCTCTACGGGTACGGATACCGCGACGACCCCCGGCACGCGGTCGAGTGGGTCAATCTGCGGGTGTCGGGCATCGGCCCCATCACCCGCCCCGCAGTCCCCGAGCTCCCGCCGGGGGACGGCGGCGCGACCGCGGCCCCGGACGCCCGCCCGGTGTACTTCGACGAGGACCTGAGCTCCCCGCTCCAGGAGAACGGCTGGCGGACGGCCCCGATCCACCGGCGCGGCGACCTGCGCCGTGGCGACGTCGTCACCGGGCCCGCGGTGATCGAGGAGTACGGCTCCACGCTTCCCCTGCATCCCGGCTTCACCGCCGAGGCCGACGGGCACGGCAACCTCGTGGTGCGCCGCGAGGCCGGGGACGGCGACATGGAGCGCGGGGCACGGATCAAGGATGGAGCGGGCGAGTGACAACGGTTGACCCGGTGCTGGTCGAGATCGTCGAGGGAACGCTCGCCTCGGTGGAGATGGAGGTCGAGACGGCCATCGCCCGTACGGCCCGCTCACCGATGATCCGGGACGCGCACGACTTCCGGGCGGGCATCCACGACGTACGGCTGCGCAAGCTGACCGGCCGCTCCTACTCCGCCCTGGTCCAGCCGATCGTGCGCGACTTCCCGATCTCGGAGATGAACCCGGGTGACGTCTTCTTCCACAACGACGTCTACCTCTCCGAGGGCGGCATCGGCCACCTGCCCGACCTGTGCGTCACCGTGCCGGTCTTCCACCAGGGCGAGGTGGTGGCCTTCGTGCAGGCGTTCGGCCACCATGACGACATCGGCGGATCCGTGCCCGGCTCGATGCCCTCCCACGCGCGCAGCGCCTTCGAGGAAGGGCTGATGGTCCCGCCGATCAAGCTGTGGGACCGGGGTGTGCCCAACCGGGCGGCCTTGACCATCATGACGCGCAACTCCCGCATGCCCGACTCCCTGTCCGGGGACCTGGACGCGGAGTGCTCGGCCTGTCTCATGGGAGCCCGCCGCCTGGGCGAGCTGTTCGACCGGTACGGCCGGGCGGCGGTCGAGGCGTGCTTCGACGCCGTCATCTCCAAGACCACCGAGACCTTCCGGCGCGAGCTGCTCGCCAAGATCCCGGAGGGGACCCACGTCTGGGAGGACTACGCCGAGCACGACGGGGTGGACGAGCCCCGGCTGCACACTCAGCGCATCACGCTGACCGTCGACCACTCGGCCGAAAAGCCCCTGGTCATCGACTTCACCGGCACCTCGCGCCAGGCCAAGGGGCCGATCAACCACGCCGGCGACTACGCCGGGGGGGTGTTCCTGAAGAAGTGGCTCGCGCCCATCCTGCGCAATCTCGCCGACACGCCCGAGCGGATGGCGGAGCTGGACGTCAACGAGGGCGTGGTCCCGCTGATCGAGATGAGGTTCCCTGAGAAGGGCACCCTGCTGACCCCGATCTTCCCGGCGCCGACGAACGCCCGCACCTTCGTCATCCTGCGCCTGCTCGGCGTGCTGGCCGGGGTGCTCGCCAAGGCCACCGGCGGACGCATGCCCGCCGACCAGGAGACCATCCGCTACACCGGCGTGTACGGGGACGACCACGAGGGCCGGCCGTATCTCATGAGAGAGGTCCTCGGCGGCGGGTCCGGCGGGCGCTGGTACGCCGACGGGGAGGACACGATCCACGTGGTCCCCGATTCGCGCAACATCCCGGTCGAGTTCGCCGAGTCGCGCTGGCCGTTCCGGGTCGAGCGGCTCGGCCTTGCCCAGGACTCCGGCGGCCCCGGTCTCTACCGGGGTGGCCTCGGATACGACAAGCACATCCGGATGCTGCGCGACGCCTCGTTCATGTCCATCGCCGACCGCTCGATCCTGGCGTGCTGGGGGGTCAACGGCGGCAGGGCCGGACGCCCGTTCCTGGTCACCGTCGCCGGCCAGGAGATGGAAGGGCTGGTCGACGACTTCCCCGTGCGCGCCGGGGAGATCGTCCGGGTCCGGACCACCGGGGGCGGCGGCTGGGGCTCGCCGTACGACCGCGACCCCGCGCTGGTGGCGGCGGACGTCCGCGACGGCAAGGTGTCGGCGGAGGCGGCGCGGGACGACTACGGCGTCGTCCTGTACGGCCCGGCCACCGAACCGCGGGTCGACGGCGCGGCCACCGAGGCGCTGCGCGACCGGCTCCGAGCCGCCCGGCCGGTGGCCTTCTTCGACCGTGGCCCCGGCTACCCCCTCCTGTCCGGAGGACGGCAGTACGCCGAGACCGACCTCGTGGAGGGCGACGCGGGGAGGCCAAGCCGTCAGGACTAGCGGTCGACCCGCCGGTCGACCCCTTGGAGGAGCAGCGTCGTCGGCGCGCAGGCGTCGCAGTTCCAGACGCGGATCGTCCCGTCCCCATGCGCGGTGGCCAGCCGCCGCCCGTCCGGCGCGAACTCGACACTTTCCACACTGGCGCCGAACCCCGCGATCGTCAGGGGGTCGCCGGCCACGTCGGAACGCCAAATGCGCACGGTGTCATCGTGTCCGGCGGACGTCACCCAGCGGCCGTCGCCGCTGAAGGCCACCGACCACACCATGCCCTGATGGCCTCGGTGCACCAGGGGGGCGGCCCGTCCGTCGACCGGCCAGACACGCACGGTCCCGTCGGCGCCCGCGCTGGCCACACGACGGCCGTCCGGGCTGAACGCCACGGACCAGACGAGCCCCTGGTGGCCGCGCAGCACGACCGGCGCGGGGGCACCGCCGGCGTCCCAGATCCGCACGGTGCCGTCCTGCCCGCCGGTGACCACGCGGCGCCCGTCCGGGCTGAAGGCCGCGTACCGGATCTGGCGGTCGTCGGCCTGCCGTACCACGGCGGGGCCGTTGCCGTCCGCCGGCCAGATCCGCAAGGTGCCGTCCACTCCGGCACTGGCCACGCGACGCCCATCCGGGCTGAGAGCCGCCGTCCAGACGACGCCCCGGTGACCACGCAGGATCACCGGGGGCTTCGCACCGGTCGTATCCCATATGCGCACCGTGCCGTCGCGGCTCGCGCTCACCACGTGCCGCCCGTCTCGACCGGCGGTGACGCCGAGGACCTCTTCTCGGTGACCGCGCAGCACCCGCCGTCCGCCGGTGGCCAGGTCCCAAACGCTCACGGTCCCGTCGATCCCGCCGCTGTAGAGCCGGCGCCCGTCGGGGCTGAACGCGGTGGTCCAGACGGCCCCCCGGTGCCCGCGCAGAACCTGGGTGCCATCCCAGGGAGACCAGATCCGTACGGTGCCGTCCTCACCGGCGGTGGCGAGCCGCGCTCCGTCCGGGCTGAACGCCGCGTTCCAGACCACCCTTTGGTGACCGCGTAATACCAGGGGGTGGCCCCCGCCGCTGCTGCTCCAGATCCGTACAGATGAGTCGTCGCTGGTGGTCGCGAGCCAGCGGCCATCCGGGCTGAAGGAAAGGCCCTCGACGGTCCCATCGTGGCCTCGGAGCACGACGGGGTCGGCGCCCGGCTTCACCGGCCATATCCGAGCCGTGCCGTCGACGCCGGCGCCGGCGATCCGGGTTCCGCGCGGGTTGAAGCGCAGGTTCTTGACCGCGCCGCGGTGGCCGCGCAGCACGGCGGAGGCCTTCCGCCCGGTGGCGTCCCAGATCCGCACGGTGCCGTCGTAACCGCTACTGGCGAGCAGGCCGTCCGGGGCGAACGCCACGCCCGCCACCGCTCCCTTGTGCCCGTGCAGCACGCGTGGTCGGCCGGTTCCTGCGGCGTCCCAGATCCGTACGGTGCCGTCATCGCCCGCACTCGCGACGCGACGCCCATCGGGGCTGAAGGCCACGTTCCACACCGGTCCTCGATGCCCGGTGAACACGCGGGGTGCGGTGCCGCCGTCCAGCGACCACACCCGGACCGTGCCGTCGATGCCCGCGGTGGCCAGGCGCCGTCCGTCCGGGCTGAAGACGGGGCTCCACACCTCACCCCGGTGCCCGGACAGCTCGACGGGAGGCCCCTTCGGGAGACCGGTGCCCGGGCGGTCCCACACGCGCACGACGCCGTCCGAGGAACTCGACGCGAGGCGCAGGCCATCCTCGCTCCACACGACACCGAGCGCCCGGCCCTGATGACCCGGCACCGATCCGATGAGCCGGTCGTCGATGAGCCCTTGCCGCAGCACGGTCTCCGCCTCATCGGTGGGCCAGACGGCGTACGCCCGCCGTGCCTGCCGCAGCGCGAGCTCCGGGTCGAACTGCGACTGAGCGCGGGCCTCGGCCGCCAGTTGCCGCGATATCGCGATGTCGCGCTGGGTGGTGAGCTGCCCCGCCTGCGCCAGCGTCATCGCCGCGAGCACGCTCACCGCGAGCACGGCCGAAGTGAGCCCGGCCAGCCAGAGGCATACCCGCCGCCGGGCCGCCGCGCGCTCGCTCGCCTGCTGGCGGCGGCCGGTGGCGAGGAAGTCGCGCTCCAGATCGTTGAGCTGGTCCAGAGGATGCTCCTCCCAGCGGGCCAGCCGTGCTCCCCGGTACAGGAACGCCCCGTCACGGCCGTGCTGATCCCATTCGCCGGCGGCCTCGGTCAGCTTGCGGTGGGCGCGAAGCAGGTCGCGGTCCTCGGCGAGCCAGGAACGCAGCCGGGGCCAGGTGCGGATCAGCGCCTCGTGGGCGACGGTGACGCTGTCCTGGTCGGCGGTGACCAGCCGCCTCTCGATCAGCCTGTCGAGCACGAACGCCACGGACACGCTGTCGGGGCCGCTCACCAGCTCCAGGCGGGGGGCTCGCCGCCGGGTGTCCTCGGTCCCGTCACCGGGGGCGGTGAGGCGCAACATCACCCGCCGGACCAGGTGCCGCAGGTCGTCGGGAAGCTCGTCGTGGACACGTTCGGCCGTCATGGCGATCGCGCCGTGCACCCCGCCCGCCGCCCGGTAGCCCGCCAAGGTCAGCGCCGCGCCGCGGCGCCGACGCCAGGTCTCCAGCAGCGTGTGCGAGATCAGGGGCAACGCGCCGGACTGGTCGCGCACCTCGGACACCACGAGGTCGACGAGCCGCGGGTCCACCTTGCAGCCCACCCGCTCCGCCGGTCCGATGATCGCCTGCCGCAGGTCCTCCTCGTCCATCGGGCCGACCAGAACCTGCCGGTCCTGGAGGGCGTCGATCAGCTCGCCGTACCGTGCGCAGTGAGCGTAGAAGTCGGCCCGTACGCCGAGAAGGACGCGCGCCCTCGGCTCGCCGGCCAGGGCGGTGATCACGGAGATGAACAGTGCCCGCTCCCGCTCGTCCTCGCAGACGGTGAAGATCTCCTCGAACTGGTCGACCACCACGAGCACGCACGCGCCGGCCGGTCGCTCGGCCAGGAGCTGTGCCACCGTGACACGGATGGCGGCGGGGATGGCGTTCAGCGAGTCGTACAGCGAGGAGGCCGCGATCCCGTTGAGGTTCGCCAGATGGACGCAGAGCGCCTCCAGCGGGTGCTCACCCGGTGTGAAAAGGGCGACCCGCCAATCCTCGGCACCGGGCGCGATTCCGGTGGAGATCGCGGGGATGAGCCCCGCGCGGAGCAGTGACGACTTGCCGGCCCCCGAGGCTCCGAAGACGGCGAGCAGGGGGGTCTCGGCGAGCCGGGCGCACAGGTCCCGCACCAGCCGTTCCCGGCCGAAGAAGAGATCGGCGTGCTCTGGTCCGAACGTCGCGAGCCCGAGGTAGGGCGCTTCGCCCGCCGGCTGCGCGGGCTCTGCGTCGTCGCACGGGGCCAGCTCTTGGGTGAGCTTGTGCCAGCGCCGCTCCCATTCGGTGGCGTCGCCACCGCACGCTCGCACGTACGCGAGGGTGACCGGCAGGCTCGGCAGCACCGAGCCCCCCGCCGCCTCGGAAAGGGCCGTCACCGAGAAGTGCGCCTTTCTGGACAATTCCCGATAGCTCGGTTTTCCGGCGCTTTCCCGTAATCGGCGGAGTTCGATGGCGAACCGGTGAAGTGGGTCTCTTGCCGGGTCGAGGCCGCGTTCCGGGCGTCCCATACTCCTGCTTCCCCCGTAAGCGTTGTTTGTCCAGTGCGACAACCCCCACCTGGACAACCCAGCGATGACTATACCCAGAACTGCGCCGCTTGCCGGAGTTATGGCATTCAGCGCTGGATCCGGCCTGCACGGAAGGGAGCGAGGAAGCAGTCATGCGAGTGAGGGAAGCCGCCGCGTTCGTCACCGGCCTTGTCGCACTCGTCACCGGCTGCTCTCTCGGGACCGGTGGTGAGGGACCGTCCGTAACGTCCACGGCGCCGCGTCCGCCACGCGTTCTGCATGCGGACGCGGGCGGGGCCGTGGTCTTCGATCCCGCGGCGGCCACGATCAGCGGCGTCGATCGCGTTCGCGGGCGGATCTGGCAGGACCGGGAGATCTCTGAGACGGCGACCGACATCATGTGCCTCGCCCGCTGCCCCGCGGTGGTCGTGTCAACGAGCCAGGCGGAGATCCCGCCGAGCCCCGCGGTGGACGCCTCTCGTGACGGGGCGGCCGCGCCGTTCCAGCTCACAGCGCAAGGACGGGCACCGTTTCCGGTCTCCGGCACGGCGCGCGTGCTCACCGCCGTCTCACCCGGAGACACGGTGGTGGAGGAAGTGGCCGGTGGCCGCACCTGGATCACCATCGTGCGCCCTGGGGGAAGAGAGCGCATCGCGGTCCCGCACTCCGGCTACCGGTGGGTGGAGGCGGCGGACCGCAGCGCGGCGCTCGCCTTCTCCACCCGGCCGGACGCGCGGGACGGACGGCTGCTCAGATTCGCCCGCGAGCCGGATGGCTGGAAGCAGGTCGGAGAAGGGCTCCAGTGGGGTCCCATCACCGACGCCTGCCTGGCCGGCCACGGCGAGACGGCCCTGGTGACCGGGGCCGAGACGGCCTTGGTGCGCTGGAGTTCCGGCCGGGTCCCCGTGGACCGTGCGCTCGCCGAAGCGGGGGAGTGCGCACTCGGGACCGGCGTGGCGGCGCTGATCTCCCGCGCGGTCAGCGTCCAGGGCGACCACCGCACGGTGGTGTACGGACTGGACCCGACCGGCCGCTCCACGTGGCGACGGGAGTTCGCCGCCGAAGTCGGCGTCACCGCACATCCGTCCGAGCCGTATCTCGGGATCTCGGACGGCAGGACGTTCGCTCTCGTGGACGCCAGAGGCGAGACCGTGTGGACACGAGACGCGGTCACCGCCGCGCGGTTCACATCGGACGGGCAACTCGTGGTCGTCGCCCCGGACGGGGAGGTGCGGTGGCTGCCGGCCGACCTCATCGGCAAGGCCAACGCGGAAAGTCCCTGAATCCCGGGGCTCGGGATCGTCCTCGGAGGCGTCGGCCCCCCATACCACCGCGATATCCGCGCGGAATCAGCCGACTCGGCAGGAGGTGATGCAGCGCACTATTTCTCGAAATTTCGGCACTTAACGTAAATATTTTGACAAGGAGACAAGAATGCTGAAGAAGCTTACAGGAAGTGCGATCCTCGCCTCAGGAATGGCGATGGTGGCCATCGTCGGGGGCGCGACCGTGGCGCACGCCGCGTCCGTATCCGGTGCCTGCACCACTTCCGGTCTGAGCGCGACGGGATGGGTCCACTACACCTACGTCTCCAGCACCGCCCGGGACAAGATCGACAAGTTCACCTGGCAGATCAACGGCCAGTCGGGCTCGACCCAGAACGACGTCATCCTCGAGTTGAAGCGGGACGTCAACGTCGGTTCCGACACCGTGCACTACTCGTGGTCCACCGGAAGCGCGTCCAACGGCGCCGGCAGCCACACGCCCAGCCAGGCCGTGTCCGTGCCGGCGAGCTACAACGCCTATGGGCGGTTCAACTTCATCTTCGACCGCAACAACGCGAGCGACCCCTCGTGCGTCGCGACGACCAGCCGGTTCTAGCCGCCAGGGCCTGAGCGTGGCGGAGCTCCGATGTCATCGCACCCACGCGGCACGGGGCTCCGCCTCCCATCTTCCCCTCCTGGACGTGTTCGGCCGCTCCCTCGCACTCCCCGGCGCGGGTGCGGCCGCACCGTCATCTCAGAGAGGCGTTGTACTTCTCGAACACCGCGTAGACGCCGGACAGCTCGTGCCCGTACTGCTCGGCGCCGGCCCCGGTGCCGTTGTACCGGGCCAGTACCTCGCCCAACTGGGTCGTGTCGTAGGCCAGAGGGTCGCCTCCGACGCCCGACTCGTGGGCGCCGTTGATCAGCACAAGCGGCACGGTGCTGATGTTGTGATCGGGGTCCTCGCGGAGCCGTCGCCAGACGGCCTGGGTCACATGCCAGTCGTCCGGGTCCAGCGGCCGTTCGTCGATGAGGCCCGAGACGATCCCGTGGTTGTGCGCCGCGATCGCGGTACGCGCGAAGATCTGCCCCAGGCCGGTGCTCGCGTCCTCCTTCAGTACGAAAGGAGGGGTCGGCATGGGCACGTCGAGCCGCTGGTCGGGCGGGAGCGCCTCCCACGCCTCCAACTCGGTGCGGTAGCCGTAATAGGCGGTGACCGCCAGATCGGCCAGCGCGTCCTCGGGGGTGAGCTTGCGGATCTCCCAGAAGATCGGGCCCTGGATCAGCGCCTTGCGCATCCGGTGGATGCGGCTCAGGCCGGTGATGAGCGCGTCGTGCGCCAGGACCAGGTCGAGCGCGTGCTCGGTGGAGTTCGGCCATATCAGCGGCATCTCGCGGACACCGATGGAGTCCAGATAGCCGGTCAGGTCGCGGAGCAGGTCGTCGCGGCGTGACATGGCGAAACCCACGTCGAGCGGCCGGCTCGGGGGGGCGGGCGGCGCGAACAGCGACTGGCCGGGATCCCGCCCGGAGGCCACGTCGTTGTCTATCTCGACGGCGCCGTCGCCGTCGCCCACGGTGATGGTCGATATCTGGTCGAACGCCCAGTCGGCGGGCAGCGGGAAGCCGAGGTTCCCGCTGAAGCCGGTCGACATGTCCGACACGAAACTCGACACCGTCAGGCCCTCGCTAGCCAGGCGGGCGCAGACGTTGCGCGGCCCGTAGACCCCGATCGGGTATCCGCCGCCGAAGTGCCGCAGGCGGGTGGCCAGTGCCCTGAAGTGCGGGATGATCCGCTGGGTGACGTCGCTGTCGAGCGCGTCGAAGTCGACCGCGTAGTAGATGGTGGTCCCGCGGCCGAAGCCGTGGTCACGGGCCGCCTCCATGGCGGCAAGAGCGTCCTGCGCGCCCTGCTCGGGGGAGAAGTAGTCCCGTGTGTGGCCGCTCGTCTGGTAGATCGGGAACGCGCTCAGGCCCGCCGATGTGATGGTCTGAAGCTCGCCCGGCTGGATCTTCTTGTTCAGCGACGACCCGGGGGCGTTCGTCAGGTAGCGCCCCACGGTTCCGTAGCCCTCGACCTTCAGGACGAACGCGCGGGCCGGGGTGATCTCGGTGACGCAGTCGCACGCCGTTCCCCTGCGGGTGGGATCCCCGCTGCTCACCAGCAGCGACGCCCAGGTCTGGTAGCCAGCGATGCCGTTGGCGGGCAGGAGCCGCGCGAACGCCTGGAACTCGGCCACCGCGTCCGCCACGGCGGGGGTGTACGACCCGTCGAAGGGGACGTTCCACCCGTTGAACCTCATCGCCGCCTGGAACAGACGGACGAACCGTTTCGCCTGGTCGAGGCTGCCGGGGCCGAGGACGGCCTGATCCTTCAGGCCCGCCTGGGTGCCGGGACCGAACCGGCCGGTCGCGGTCTCGTCGTCCATACCGATCTCGAACTGGATCGCCAGGAGCAGCGACTTCTGGACCTCACGGGAGAAGCGCCCGTCGCAGGGGACGACCCGGAAGTTCCGGCGGGTGATGTAGGTGGCGTTCAACCATTGCTGGATATTTCGTATTTGCGGTGACGCACCGCTGAGGAGGACGTACGCGTCCATCGTCAGCAGTGCCGCGAACACCTTCGGCACGACGCCCGGGGGGAAGGACCCCTCGACACCCATGTCCGTTCTCAACCTGGTCACGCTGGCGCTCGTGGTGGAGTCGTACGTGCCTGACATGCCGCTGCCGTTGTATCCCTTGCAGTACAGGGCGCTCTGCACGATCTTGATGATGTTCTGGTTCGTCGTGGCGGCGTCGATGACCGGCCAGGCGGTGGTGAGGGTGCCCATGGTGGCGGGTCCGAACGTGTCGCTCAGCGGGGCGACCCCCAACTCGTGCTGCAGCGCCCGTATGAGAGCCCGGACCGTCGTCCACCCGGTCTTTCCGTCCTCCGGGATGGGCGTGTATCCGGCGACGCCCCCATAAACCGAGTTGACCCACTGCTGCGCCTGCAGGACCAATTTATCGCCCACCATCGTCCCTCCTACACCGCAGAAACCACCATCAACGCCCCCAAGCCATGCCAATACGCCTCAACGCTAGATGAGGCAGCAGATCATGACCATGGCCGCCGTGCTCAGCGTTCGGTGGCCCCCGTAGGGTCGGACTGGTGCCGGTGCGGCAGGTCGGACGGCCGCTGTGGCTTTGTACGTCATCGGGTTCGCCGAGGGAGCGAGCACGCATGTGGTCGATGCCCATCAGCATGTTCCGCTGTTCGTGCTGATTCTTGCGAGCTGGCTGTTGGAGGCCCTTAACGGGCCGTCCCAGGCTGTGACGGTCCCTCAGGGACGAGAGTGAACCACACGACGCAGCGGGGGTGCTCCTCGACGAACCCCCACTGGTCGGAGAGGGCGCGTAACAACCGGATCCCCCGTCCGGACTCACCAAGGTCGTCTTGGGAGGTGTGACCGCACACGCACGGCGAGGTCTCCGCACCTTCGTCGATCACCTCGATCTGCAGCCTTTGCCCCTCCTCGACGAGGACGACAACCCCGACGGCCGCCGACCGGGTATGCAGCACCGCGTTGGTGAAGCTCTCTGACAGCAAGAGGACGGCGTCGTCGAGGCGCGGATGGCCGTCGACCACCTTGCGCAGCCACCGCCGGGCCTCGGCGACCGATGTCTCGACGGCCGGAAACACGGCCTTCTCCAGCGCCGGGAACACGGCCTTCTCTACGCTCCGCCCGTCGCGAAACGGTAGCCCCGACGAGAGGGGTGCATCACCTTCGACGGACACTTCTCGCCCACCTCCTTGCTCCTGGCCTTGGTACTTGCAGGTGACGCTAGGAAGGTGATCCGAGGAAAGGCAGCACTGCGGTGCGTCACGCCAGGTCGCCCGGGCACCTGCCCCGTGTCTCCCCGGTGTCCGCTCGCCCCGTCCGGGCGCGTCATGCGGGGCGGCGCGTGCCCCTCACCTGGAGGCCGCGCAGGCTCCGGCCCTGTCCGCGGGGATCCCGGAACGTCCGCCTTGGAACCCTGAAAGTTACATCCCCACCGGTGGCTCGGCGTCCTGTCCGGGCTCGCCACCTGCCGACAGTCCGCGCAGCCTCCCGCCCGCTGCGCCGCGCCGTTGACCGGCCCGGTTCCGATTCCCATGCTCGTGTGCGGAAAGCATCCGTGCCGTGCGGAAGGGCGAACGATGAACAGACGATGGGCGGTCTCCTGGGCCGCCGCCGCACTGGTCGCCGCGGCTTTCATCATCCCCGTGGCGGCGAGCGCCTCCTCCGCGGACCTCAGCGGCAGTCCGGCCGCGGGGACGCCGGCGCCGTCGTCGTCGTTGCTGTGGCCGTGCTACGACCCCAAGACCTACCCGCCGAGCATGCCGCCGCCGACGCCGCCGACCGCCCCCGGCACCCCCGAAGTGGTGCAGGTGGTCAACGTCTACGTGCATCTGCGCTGGGCCGCCGCCACCGACCCGGACGGCCTGGCCTGCTACCAGGTGTACGAGGACAGCAACGGCACGAAGATCAAGGTCGGCACGTTCGGTCCCGATGTCACCGACGGGACGTTCACCGTGAACTGGCCGTCGGGCCACACGCCGTCGCGGGTCGCCTCCCTCTACATCGTGGCCGTCGACCGGTGGGGGGCGGTCAGCCCGCCGTCAGGGACGATCAACGTCACGATCTACAACGATCTGCCGCCTCCGCCTCCGTCCCCGACTCCGTCGGTCGCCTGCCACGTGACCTACAGCTCCTACACCTGGTTCGGCGGCATGACGTCGTCGGTGTCGATCAACAACACCGGTGCGATACCGATCAACGGCTGGCGGCTCACCTTCGCCTTCCCCGACCCGGGGCAGAAGCTGTCCAACGGGTGGACGGCCGACTGGTCGCAGACCGGCTCGACAGTGGCGGCCACCTCGCTCACGTGGAACCGGCAGATCCCCCCCGGTGACGCCGTCACCATCGGCTTCAACGGCACCAACAAGGGCGCCAACCCGGCTCCGACCACCTTCCAGGTCAACGGCTCCACCTGCCGCTGAACTTCGTGTGCCCCGCTCGGCCGCTTGGCTAGCATTGAAAGGATGAACGAGCCGCAGAATGTCACGCTTCCCAACGGCCGCAACCTCAGCTGCGACACCTGCCAGAACGAGCTCTTCGAGTACCACCAGTGGAAGCTGCAGACCACCGGAATGTCGTTCATGAACCTTGACTGGGCCAACCGTGACGCCAACTGCTTCGTGTGCAGCGAGTGCCGCCGCATCCACTGGTTCCACACCTGACCGGCGCCCCCGCAGGTGCCGGTCGCGACCGCCAGGCCGATGCGGCCCGGAGTGCGGCCGCGGCGACCGGCGGTGGCCTGGGCCGGGTTCCTGGCACGTCGCCAACTTCTCCGCCTGGGCTGACGTCTCAGTTCGCATGGAAAGAGATCGGCTGGGGGACTACTGGCTGGCCGGCAAGATCGGCGAGGGCGGCCAGGGGGTGGTCTAGCCTGCGCCAGGCCGTGTCCGCCGGACGCGCTTTCGGCGGAGACGACCTGCATCGCCTGGCCACCGCGATCGCGACCGCGCCGACCGCCATCCACGAGGCCGGGGTCGTCCACTGCGACCTCAAACCGGTTCGGGGCCGATCCGGGCACCTTCCAATATTTTCTCGCCGGGCGGTCGCCTCGGTCCGAGAAGAGAAAGAGGTTCTCTCCGCCGAGCCTGAGCGCCCTGGAGAGAAGCGTGGCCATGCCTCGTGTCGCGACCGGTCCCCGCTGTGGCGTGGGTATTCCGCCTCCGTGTCGTCGACGCGAAAGGAGCAGGAGGCACACCGGGTCGGCTTTACCATGAGCATGCTGTCACTTGATGTAGTCGATCAATCACCGAAAGTGGGCGACGCTCATGTCCTCTCCGCGGACCTTGCTGAAGGCGTTGCTGGTGAAGCGGCACCTGGAGACGCATCGGGCGTTCTGCCTGGAGTACGACAAGGTGGCGCGGAACATCGACCGCAGGCTGATCGGCTCGTCCCCGAGCAGAGAGGCATATGGCCGGTGGCTGAAAGGCCACCTGAAGACCAAGCCCCAAGCCGACCACTGCCGCGTCCTGGAACGAATGTTCCCCGGCCACACCGTTGCGGAACTCCTCGCCCCGTACGACCCTGAAAACAGGGACGTCGTTGTCCAGGCACGTCCGGACCCGAGGGAGGCGGCCACGAACAGGCGAGAAGTATTCCACCTCGGCGCCACCACCATGGCCTTAGGGCTAGCGGACACCGTCTGGCGTGGCCCCGACCTGCTGGAACAGGTCCTTGATGCGAGCAATGTGAGCGAATCCCGCCTCCTCTACTTGGAGAGCGAAGCCGAGAGGCTCGGTCTGAAAGTCCCGCCACCGGACTTGCTGCCAGAGACTCTTCTCCATCTGGAGAGCGTCAAAGACCTGCTCAAACGTAGGCAGCCCGTGGAGGCTCAACGCCGTCTGATACGAATCGGCGCCAAACTTTCGATCGTTGTCGGCGAGATCATGTTCTGCGCCAACCACTTTCCCCTCGCCCGCCGCTGGTTCGCAGCAGCCGCACGTGCGGCAGAGGAGGCCGGCGACCGGTACCTGGCAGATCTCGTGCTGGCCAGCACAGCACTTATACCAACTTATTCGTCTGATCCGCATGTGGTTCTTTCCACGGTCGCTCCCCGGTTGGAAAACGCCGTTGGAGCGACGCCCGCGATTGCCTGGATGTGGGGCTTCGCCGCACTCGCGCACGCGTCCCTTGGCGATCGAGACGCCTTCGAGAGAGCCGTCAGTCGATCCGGCAAGACTCTTGATCGCTGTCCCATGGATTCGCTTCAGCCGGGAATCCTCTCCTTCCAACTGGAAAGGCTCACTTTCTACGAAGCGCGCGGGAGGGCCGATCTCGGCGATCTCGACGGCACGGCCGACGCGGTGTCCCGGGTGTTGTCGTCATATGACTCCGGTGCCTCAAACGATCCCGCGCTCGCACGCTTCGCCTATGCGTGCGCTCTCGTCAAGGCTGGGGAGGTCGAGGAGGCTTGCCGCCTCGCCACAACCGCCCTCCGCGAATCACCCACCAGGCCCAGCGTCACCGTAGTCGTACGTGCTCACGAGTTCGATGACCTGCTCAGGCCCTCTGGGTCGGTCACCGCAGACTGGCGCGAAGCACTGTCCGACCTGCGCGCCCCTGACCCAAGGTTGCTCCTCGCATCAGCTCATCAGGCGAACTGAGCGGATCTGGGCGTTTCATGCGCAATGTCGGCCCTCCGCGGTCATCGTCTTGATCCGCCTCGCGCACGGCATCGGCTCGCGAAGCCTAACTCCAGCCGCCGAGGCTGGAAGCGGTCGCTCTGGACACCTTGGTCGGTGTGGACTGGAGTTCCGCCTCCAGTTCCGCAAGGACGTGTTCGGCCGCCGTCTTGATCCTGCTCCTGCGCCCGTTCAACTCCTCGCCGAACGCCCGCGCGGACGGCCCCACCCAGACCGCCTGACCCCCGAACTGCGCACACGCCCGATCGAGCGCCGTCTCCAACACATGAACATGCGCCCGCACAGCGGCGAGTGCAGTCTCCAGGTCCCGATACTTCGGGTTGGGTACCAGATCGTCGTCGAGAGGCAACGCTAGACTCCTGCTGCGATGAAATACTCGATGAGAGCGTAGATACTAGATGGTGCAGCGGTTCCCGTTGAGATTATGTAGGACGGGACGAGTTTCGGCCAGATGTGGAGGCGCAGACGATGCTCGGCCTGATGGGTCCCGATAGTCTCAGGCGCTATCTAGCTCTGGCCCTTCTAGTATCGCTCACGCCGATGGCCATGACATCGTGTAGTTCCGACACAGGCCCCACGGCTACTCAAGCCGGTCAAACGCTTAAAAAGCATATTCTTCAGCTATTGAAGGAACGTAACGCTGAGAACGTGGTTGTCACCGATCCGGGTGGCAAAGACATTCCGTGTGGAGATGGCAAGGCCAAGCAGACATTTGCCGCGACGGGCGACGACCTTCCGGAGAGGAAACCGGATGTCCTTGTCGACTCACTGTGGGGAGCGTTAGGGCGTGTTGCGCCTTATGAATTTGTATCTGCTGGAGATCCAGGCGCCCCTGTTCGCCTGCAAAGCAAGATGACTCGAACCGTACTGGTTCTAAGCTCGCCTCGAAGTGGAAAGTACCTCGTTACGGGCGAAACGTTTTGTCTCGACGAAGAGTGATGCTAGTGCTTAAACTGTGATGTACGGGCATTGGCATAATTTTTGCGTCCATCGAATCGGTCTGCAAGTAAACGGCTGAGGTCACCCAGAGAGCGTTTATCGCTACCTGCGCCGTTTTCTATGAACCACCGATCAAGAGTGCTTAAGCCTTCTTTTCCAGATTTGAGAATGTCATTGAAGGGACGGAGGTGTCCTTTGGAGTCGGCAATGATACCTCCAGTGGGGTTCGATGCTTGATAGTCGTGGGGGGAGACGGTGGGGGTGAATCCTACGCTCATCAAGGACTGGGCTATTGCGTGTTGGCGAGCGAGGGTCTGCTGCTCGTCAGTCTCACGGATCTTGTCCATTGCAGTTTTTTCGCCTGGTTTGAAGGTGTCGGCGGCGGACTGGGCGGTGCTTAGGAGGGTCCATGTCAGTGGAATGGCCTCACCAATTGCTGTCAGGCCTGCCAAGTTCATGCTGGCGCCCATTAAGAAGCTTCTGACCTTGTCGGCAGCTTCGGCCGCGTCGTCCTTTATCTGGCCGTGCACTTCCTGGGCCGCCAGTTGGAGACCGCTGACGTTGCCCAAGGCGGCGAACACGTCATCCAGTTTGGTGGGATCCTGGTTCTTCTTCATTTCCGGGACATTCTTGCTGATCAGATCGGCGGTGAGGAGCTCCATGCCTGCCTGGAAGGGAATCTGGTTGTCCACGGTGTCGGTGAAGGTCTTGAGGTAGCGGTATGTGTCCTCTGGGCTGAGCCGGAACTGGGGGTTCAGCCCGGGGATTCGTGACTTCACATCTCCGAAGGCGCTGGAGAGTAAGTGATTGGCATCTCCGAAGTTGGCGCCTTCGGTGATTTCGGTGGCGTAGGCGCCGGCGATCTCCGCTAGATGGACTCTGGTCTCCTGGCCGAATTTCAGGTCGTCCATGGTCGTCATGACGGTGAAGGCGAACGATGCGGCTTCCTTGGTGTGGTGTCCGTCTTTCTCGTCGTAGGCACCGGAGGCGGCGGCGAGCAGGCGACCGAAGGCGTCAGCATCACCGGCGAGGCCCCTGTTCGGCCCGGTGCGCGCGGCGAGATCGGCTATGTACTTCTTGAGCTTGGCGTCGTCGTGGTCGGTCACCATGCCCAGGGCCAAGCGCGCTGCAGCCGGATTGTTGCCCAGGGCGTTCAGCAGTCCAGCGTTCGCCCGGCGCGGTTCGCGCAGGCCGTTGGCCACGGCAATCTGAGCCAGCCACTCGGCGGGAAACGCTCCCGAGCTCAGGAGCAGCCCTGTGCCCGCCTCGTCGTGCCGGTTCTCTGGCTTGGCGAGGCCGTCTTTGACCTTCGTGAAGCCTGCCACACCGGATCCGGCTGCCACAGCGGTGCCGAGAGCAAGGCTTACCGTGCGGATCACCTCGTCTTGGCGCTTCGGAGTCAGCAGGGCCTCCTCGGGCGATTTGAGGTGCTGCCTGAGCATCATCGGCAGTTCGCGGGTGCCTTCCACGCCGAGGGCGGCGAAGAATGCGGCGGTGTAGTCAGGATCGTTCACGTGCGCGGCCAGGGCGTTGACGATCTCCCCGAAATGATCGTTCGTGAACAGGGGGTACCGCGAATTGGACGCCATTCCCTGGTACTTCGCGGCGAGGGCGCGGCCGAGGCGCTGAGCTTCGGCCGGAGGAAGGACATGGTTTTCTTGGTACGCCACCAGGCCGGTGGTTCCGGTGGGGGACCAGTTGGGGAGGTTCGAGGTCTGGTGGGCGAGTTTGCTGCGGCGGCGGAGGTCGGGGAGGCGGTCGTCGATCCAGCGTTCTACCTCGCCGATGGGGTCCAGGGAGGTGGCGGGGACGCCTTCGGCGGCGAAGGCCTGGCGGATCGCGGCGGTGCGTTCGCCGATGACGCCGCGGGCGTGTTCCATCTCAGTGATGAAACCGTCCATAAGCCCCGGATCGATCCCGGTGAAGTCAGGGGAGAGCGGTCCCGTCCCCGACGGTAATGTGCCCATGCCTATTAGCCCCTCCGACGCCCCTGTTGCCGGACGACCAACGTAACCCAGTCGCTCCCGGAAATCCCGCCGTTGTGGGTCGATCGCAATGCTTGAGGGTGCTGGCGTACGACTGTGGGAGTAGTACGGGTGGGGCACATTACCTGCGGCGGCGTAGTGCGGGACGCGCCGTCGGAGCTATGGCAAACCGGGAGCGGGAGAGCAGTGTGGAGGGCGTCCGATCCGGGGAGGAGAAATGCCTCAGCACATTGGGGTCCTTGGCCCGTCGTCCCCGTCTTCTGGGCGCTGTTCTGGGTGACCATGGCGGTGCTGGTCGTCCCGTGGGGTGGGAGCCGACTCGTCGTGCCGGGAGCTCACGCCTCCGGCGGCCCGTGCGGGGGCGCGGTGGCGTGCGGACGGGGTGAGGGCCGGGTCGCCGTGGCTGATGTTCACCCAGGGACGCGAGATCTCCGGCCGGTCCCCTAGGTGCGCGCTGACGGGTCCTGACGTGCCCTCCCAGTGCCAGACCCGCGTCATCACCGTGCCGTGCCGTGCCGGAGGATGGCCGCGTCACGCTGGCCGCACTGGCCGAGCCGTGTAGTGCTTGTGGGTGGACTTGCAGGGCCGGGCGGCCGGGCTCTTGTGGGGCGTACGGGATAGGTGGCGGGGTTGCCGGAGGCGGGATCAGGTGGTGAGTTCTCCGGTTGGGAAGCCGCCTATGGTGCGGTCGTTGAGGTCGGCGTGGTGGCCTGCCTTGCGACCGGTGTCGTAGCCGTCGCGGTCGAGGGTGGTGCCTCGGGCGGGCCGCAGGCCGGGGAAGCGGCGGTCGAACTCGGCCTGGACGAGAGCCGTGCGGTCCAGGAGGACGAGCTCGGCGCCCGTCCCTCTCACCTGTTCGGTCACCTCACCCACCCGGTCGCGGAGCTTGGTGGCCACGCCGGAGCCGAAGCCGACGTAGAAGGCCCGCCGGAAGTCGGCCGCCGCGCGGGCTCGCCGGTCCTTGGCCGTCACGTACTCCAGCTCGGCGGCGGTGAAGCGCCGCAGCGCAGGTCTGACCTGGTTCTCCATCTGCAGGGTGATGGAAGGCAGGAGCACGCGCATGCCGTCCAGCACGGCTTCGGGGCCGATGACCGTCATGGTGACGCGCTTGGCGCTTCGGATGCCGCGGCCCTTGACGCCGGTCCAGCGTTGCGCGCCCTTGCAGCCGAGCGCGTCGCAGACGAGGTGGAGTGCCCAGCATCGTTCCCGGGCGTGCCCGCCGCGGTTGGACACCTCGAACTCGATGCCGTCGATGGTCTCGACGCGGCCGGTGGTTCCGCGCCGTATGGCTGCGGCGTCCAGGCCGTGCCTGAGCATGAGTGCGGCCGCGTGCGCGGAGGCCAGCGCAGCCTCCTCCTCGCCGGTGTTCGGGTGCTCCGCGAGGTCGAGCAGGCGCCGGACCCTTTGCATGATCTTGGCCCGGGACGCCTCGTCGGTTCCGGTCAGCGGGGGCTCCGGGAAGAGGCCGATGGTGGCCGGACGCCGATGGGCGACGGTGTGACCATGTGCTCTCGCCTTCCTGTGATGTCTGGAAGGACCCCAACCTAGCTCACGCCGTCATGCTGGAAGGCGTCGCCCGCGGGTCGGCGGCGGGTCGCCGAGAACGTCGGAATCGTCATGCGGCCATCGTGGGTTAGTCGTGGTTATGTCCGGCAACCGTCACTTAATGTCCCGTTTTTGGAGCTGCTGGGCACTATGTGTGATTGGCGAGGGAGGTCCTGGGTAGCCGTTCAATGGAAACGGTGACCTACACACGGTGGTGAAGAGAATGACCTCGATGGTTGACCGCATCAAGGATTACCTGCGCACTCCGAAGGGACAGGCGCACATGGAGAAGGCCAAGACGATGGCCCGCGATCCGCGACACCAGCAGAAGCTGCGCGACCTCGTGAACCGCTGGCGCGCGCGCAGGACGCACTAGCCGGCGCCCCGGCCGCGGACCAGCCGGGCGATCCGGGTCCCTGCAGGTTGGGTGGCCCGGGTCGCGTCAAGACCGGGGACCGGATCGGGGAGTCACCTGGGTGTCGAGCGGGCGGTGCCACCTGGCAGGCTTGCGGGTGGAGAAGGTGCTCTCCCCCCGACCCCCCGTGGAGGCTGACCTTGCAGGGACCTCTGAGTGACATCGTCGTCCTCGACCTGTCCAGAGCGCTGGCCGGGCCGCATGGAGCGCAGATGCTCGGTGATCTGGGCGCCACGGTTATCAAGGTGGAACATCCCGACGGCGGCGACGAGTCGCGTGGCTGGGGCCCGCCGTTTGTCGGCCCTTCAGGCGATATTTCCACGTACTTCCTGTCAGCCAACCGCAACAAGCGCTCCATCACCCTCGACCTCAAGTCCGACGAGGGCACCGAGCTGCTCACCCGGCTGATCAAGCAGAGCGACGTGCTCGTCGAGAACTTCCGTACGGGCGTGCTCGACCGCCTCGGTTTCCCCGTGGAGCGACTCCACGAGCTCAACCCTCGCCTGGTGATCCTCTCGATCACTGGCTTTGGCCACGATGGCCCCGAGGGCGGCCGCCCCGGGTACGACCAGATCGCGCAGGGCGAGGCGGGCCTGATGAGCCTCACCGGCCCCTCGCCCGCCGAGCCGTACCGCGTGGGGGCCTCGATCGCCGACCTGCTCGCGGGCATCCACGGCGCCTACGGTGTGGTGGCCGCCCTGTACGAGCGCGAGCGCACCGGCAGGGGAAAGGTGGTGCGGACCTCGTTGCTCGCCTCGGTCGTGGGCGTGCACTCCTACCACGGGACGGCGTGGACGGTCGGTGGCAAGGTGCCGGTCGCGGGCGGGAACCATCACGCCTCGATAGCCCCGTACGGTGCCTTCCGCTGCGCCGACGGCATGATCCAGATCGCGGTCGCCAATGACGTGCAGTGGCGCAAGCTCGCGCCCCTCCTCGGTATGGACCCGGGCGATCCGCGATACGCGGTCAACAGGCAGAGGTTCGCCCACCGCGACGAGCTGATCGCCGACATGGAGAAGGCGCTGACCGGCCATGACCGGGCACATTGGCTCGCCGCGCTGGCCGACGTCGGCATCCCCGCGGGCGCCATCCGCTCCCTCGACGAGGTCTACTCCTGGGACCAGGCCCGGTCGCAGCAGCTCGTCGTCACGGTGGAGCACCCGGAGCTCGGAGCCATCGAGCTGCCGGGGTCGCCGCTCCGCTTCGACGGCGAGCCACCCGCCGAGCACCTTCCCCCGCCCGCGCTCGGCCAGGACAACCAGGCGGTGCTCGACTGGCTGGCCGAGCGGGAAGCGTGACACGCACGGTGACGCGATCGGTGCCCCGGAACGGGCCGCGCGGAGGACGGCGATGACCCTCGTCCGCCCAGACGCCAACACGCTGATCCGCACCGTCCTGGACTCCGGTTCGTGGAAGTCGTGGGACGAGCCCACGGTGGATCCCGCGCCGCCGGGGTCGCCGTACGCAGAGGAGCTTGCGTCCGCGCGCGCCAGGACGGGGTACGACGAGTCGGTGGTGACGGGGGAAGGGCTGCTGGGCGGCCGTCGTGTGGCGGTGATGGCGTGTGAGTTCTCCTTCCTGGCCGGGTCCATCGGGGTGGCCGCCGCCGAGCGGCTGGTCCGGGCGGTCGAGCGGGCGACGGCCGAAGGGCTGCCACTGCTCGCCGCGCCCGCCTCGGGCGGCACCCGGATGCAGGAGGGCGCGCTCGCTTTCGTCCAGATGATCAAGATCAGCGCCGCCGTGTCCGCCCATCGGGCCGCCGGCCTGCCGTACATCGTCTACCTGCGCCATCCCACGACCGGTGGGGTCTTCGCCTCATGGGGTTCGCTGGGTCACCTCACCGCCGCCGAGCCCGGTGCGCTGATCGGCTTTCTCGGCCCGAGGGTCTTCGAATCCCTGTACGGATACCCCTTCCCGCCGGACGTCCAGGTCGCGGAGAACCTCTTCAAGCACGGCCTGGTCGACGCCGTGGTCTCGGCCGAGAACGCCCGCGCGATCGCCATCAGGGCCCTGGCCGTGCTGTGCGCGCCCAGGGAGGCCAAGGAGCTGCGGTCGCGCAGGGAAGAGCTCGCGCGCAGGGAAGAGCTCGCGCGCCGGCACGAGCCGGAGGAGCGGCCCGTCGCGGTGGAGGCGTGGGAGGCGATCAGCCGGTCGCGTCGCGACGACCGGCCGGGGGTCAGGGCGCTGCTCAAGCTGGGCGCCTCCGACGTCACCCCGCTGAACGGCACGGGTGTGGGGGAGAACGACCCCGGCCTGCTGCTCGCCCTCGCCAGGTTCGGCACGGCTCCGGCCGTCGTGCTCGGCCAGGACCGCCGGCGGCAGCGGACGGGCCGGCAGCTCGGCCCCGCCGGGCTGCGGGTCGCCCGCCGGGGCATGCACCTGGCCGCCGAGCTGGGCCTGCCGCTGGTGACCGTGATCGACACGGCCGGGGCCTCGCTGTCGAAGGCCGCGGAGGAGGGCGGGCTGGCCGCCGAGATCGCCCGATCCCTCGCCGACATGGTGATGCTGGACGCCCCGACCGTCTGCCTGCTCCTCGGCGAGGGAGCGGGCGGGGCCGCGCTGGCCCTGCTGCCGGCCGACCGGGTGCTCTGCGCCCAGTACGGCTGGCTGTCACCGCTCCCGCCCGAGGGCGCCTCGGCGATCCTGTACCGGACCATCGACTTCGCTCCGGAGATCGCCAAGACGCAGGGGGTCCGCGCGCAGGACCTCAAGCGGGACGGCATCGTCGACCGCATCATCCCCGAGCTTCCTGACGCCGCCTACGAGCCCAGGGCCTTCTGCGAGCGGGTCGCCCGCACCCTGGAGTACGAGATCATCGGGCTGATGGAGCGCGCTCCCGAGGATCGTCTGGCGACCCGCCTGGCCCGTTACCGCCGCCTCGGCGCCGCACCTCCGGCCGCCGAGGGCGACCCGCTCTGACCTGCCGAGGGTTACCCGCTCGGGCTTGCCGAAGGGCTGGGTTCCCACAGCGGAGGGCTGGGGCGCACGTCGTGGTGCCAGAGTTCCGTGCCGTCCCCGTCCAGGCCGGTGATGCGGTACCCGTCGGCGTACACGTCGTTTCCTACCGTGAACGGGGCGGCGAACAGCACGGCGTCGTGGTGCCATGGGTCGGGGACGGTCCCGGTCGTGACGGTGCGGCCGTCGGCGAGGGTCAGCCGCACCCGCTCGGTGCCGGCCCGCGCGTAGCCGACCCAGAACCCGTCGGCGAACCGCGACATGACCGGCGCCTCATTGCCCCGCAGCGCGTCGGCGAGGGTCTCGCCGGGCTTGACGACGGGGGTCGACGCGATCACGTTCAGCGCGATCACCTTGCCGTCGTGCCGCCAGACCAGGGAGGCGTCGGTGTGGAGGCGCGCGGTGACGCCGGCGCCCGGCTTGGCGGCTGGTCCGACCGGCGGCGCGCTGGTCACCGGCTTGGGATCCACGGGGAGTCGCACGGTCTCCACCACCGCGCCGCGGGCGTCGGACAGCTCCACCGAGGTCGCCTTGGCGTGCGGGGGATAGGTCACCGTCCACACCGCCTTCGGGACGCCGTCGAGCCGGTGGATCGTGCCCGGCAGGCGCGTTCCGTCCTTGGCCACCGCCGCCACCCGCTCGGTGGTGTCCGGGGTCGCGCCGAATGCGAGGAGGGTGTCCGGCCCCGGGATCATGGTCGCGGTGCTCCCGCCGTACAAAGGTTCCTCGTGAGTACGCGTGCTCTGGTCGTCCGAGCACCAGCTCACGGAGCCACCGGGCGCGTGCTGCGTCGCTGCGCACAACGTGAGGCGTGTCCCCTCCTTGGTCTTCTCGTTGGCGAACCACAGACGCATGGGCCGGTCGGCGGTGGGATCGTTGATCGTTAGCGTCGCGCCGATCGGGGGGTGCTCCGCGACGGCCGCCTCGTAGGCGTCCCGGTAGGGGGAGGGCGGTTCGGTGGTGGTCCGGGCGGCGGTGTCCGGGCCGGGCCCGCCGTTCAGCATGGCGATGGGCACACCGGCCAGCACGGCCCCCGCCGCGAGCGGGACGGCGACCAGCATGGCCCGGCCGCGGCGCCTGGCCGTCCGGCCGCGCCGCTGGACCTCCAGCCACGCGTGCGGGCTCGCCTCGTACGTCGACGCGCGGGCGCGCAGGGCCTCACGCAGGTCTTCCTCAAGCATCGTTGTCCTCCAGGGCACGGCCGAGGGCCGCGATGGCGCGGCTGGTGTGGCTCTTGACGGAGCCGGGGGAGACGTTCATGGCGTCGGCGATCTCGCGTTCGGACAGGTCGAGCCAGTAACGCAGGACCAGCGCCTCGCGCTGGCGGCGGGGCAGGCGGTCGACCGCGGCGAGCAGGTTCCGGTGCCGTTCGGCGACCAGGAACGCCTGCTCCGCGGCGGACGCGTGCGGTGGCGGTTCGAGCCGACGCAGCCGGACGATCCTCAGGTGGCGCAGGCGGTTGCGGGTCAGGTTGCAGACGATCGAGCGGAGGTAGGGCACGGCCGCCGCGTCATCGCGGAGCCGCGCCTGTCTCTGGTGCAGGCGGGCGAACGCCTCCTGCGCGATGTCCTCCGGGTCGTCCGCGCCGAGCAGCCCCGCCAGCCGCACCATCGCCGGGTAGTGCGCGGCGAAGGTCTCGGCGAACGTCGGTCGCTCGCGGGAACGGGTGGGAGTTTCGGTCACACTCCAGAGACACTCGCGCCCTGGGTCGGTTGACAGGAGATGGGAATCCGTTCGACGCGGATGGAGTGGACCTCGTCGTGCGGGACGACGACTTCGTACGCCCCGTGGTCGACCATCCAGTAGCCGAGCGCCTCGGCCTTCAGGCCGCTGTGCCCGGTGTAGGCGATGTGCAGCCCGTCGTCGTCCTCGTCGAGGACCACGCAGGGCTCGCCGCCGAACGCGCCCACCGTGCGCAGCAGGACGAGCCATTCGAGGTCGCCGCGGCGGACCTGACGCCGCCAGTAGCCGCCCGCCTGGTCGAAGCCCTGGCGGGACTCCTCGCTGAACAGGACCACGTCGTCGGGCCCGGGCCCGAGGGCCGCGGCGTAGGTCTGCTCGTGCTGGTGGGCGATGAAGCCGAGGCCTACCGGTTCGATGTCGCTCATGCCGCGCGCCGCCAGGTGAGCCCGTCGTAGTCGGCGAACCGGCGCTCGCCGCGTGTGGTCACGTGCTGGATCTCCGCTCCCGCCGGGATGGGCATCGGCGTGGTGTGGAACTGGGGGACCACATGCTGGCGGGAGGTGGTGAACCCGTTGCCCGCGAAGGGCGGCGCATCGTTCCAATCTCCGCCCATGTGGGGGCCGTAGGGAACGACGTAGGTGTCGGTGTCGCGGACCTGCCATCGCAGGATGTACAGCTCGGGGACCGAAAAGGTGAGCTCCGATCCCTCGAAGCCGAGGTCGAGCGCGGAGACCAGTTGCTCTGGACTCGTCAGCCGTGAACAGTCTTGGACGCGGTAGACGTAGCCGGAGATGATCGTGCGCTGGCCCGCGAGATAGGGCACCAGCAGCCGAGGCGGTATGACCTTTTGCATCTGAGTACTTCGCGCCGGCTCGCTCACATCCCGCATTTTACGATCTGCGGACCTCGGCGTTCGGCACGGCACGATAAATATCTTCCCGCCGGTGCGAAAGGCTTGGGACCATGGCCCGCACCCGCTCGGTCTCGGCCGGGTCGATCTCCACGACCTGGACGGCGCCGACGGGGCCCAGATCGGTGCGAACCACGCCGATCGGGTCGACGAGCATGCTCCTGCCGATGCCGAAGCCGTCTTTGGCCTCGGGGTTGGGCGCCTGGCCGACGGCGACCGTCCACATGGTGTTCTCGATCGCCCTGGCCCTGACCAGGGTGGCCCAGTGCTCTTCCTTCATCGGGCCCGTGCCCCAGGCGGCGATCACGGCGAACGCCTCGGCGCCCAGGTCGACCAGGGCGCGGAACAGCTCGGGGAAGCGGAGGTCGTAGCAGGTGACCAGCCCGACGCGCAGGCCTTCCAGCTCTACGACGACCGGCGTGTCGCCCGGTGCGACCAGGTCGGACTCGCGGGCGCCGAAGGAGTCGAAGAGGTGGATCTTCCGGTACGCGGCCTTCAGCCGGCCGCGGCGGTCGAGGGCGACGGCGGTGTTGTACACCCGGCCGTCGGCGGGCTCGAAGGTGCCGAGGACGACGGCGACCTCGTGCGCCCGCGCGGCGTCGGCCACGGCCGTGACGAAGGGGCCGTCGAGCGGCTCGGCGGACTCGGCGATGCCCTTGCCGAACCGGGTCAGTGTCGCCTCAGGGAACACGGCCAGCGCGGCACCCCGCGAGGCGGCCCTGCCGAGCGCGTCGCGCACGCGCTCGAGGTTGGTCTTGGAGTCCTCGGACACCGGGATCTGGCACAGGGCGATGCGGGTCACCGCACAAGCCTAAGGGCCCTGGACCTCCCGTGCCGAGAACCAGGCGGCTGCCGGCCGGAAACGCCATCCGCGCGTGTCAGCCCGGAAGCGCCGGCCGCGGGTGACGGTTGGGGACGATCTCCCACCAGGTGAGACATCGCCACCCCCACTCCAGCGGGCCGTACCTGAAGCGCGCCAGCCACCAGCGGCTGAACGCGGCCTGCGCGGCGACGGTGAGCATCGCGACGGCGACGACGCTCACCCGGCTGTCATCGGCGGCGAGGAGGGGAAGCGTCGCGAGGATGACCAGGGTGCCGGAGAGGTAGCAGGTGAGGGCCATCCGCCCGAGTGGTTCGAGGATCGACAGGGTACCGGGCCGCCACCGCCGCAGCAGCAGGACGCCGGTGCAGTACGCCGTGGCGGTGACCAGGCCGGCGAGCGGATAGATGCTCCTCGTGTAGGGGAAGTCGAAGGTCTCCGGGGGCGGCCACACGTACATCCACGCCCCGGTGAGCGCCACGGCGAGCAGCCCGCTGGTGATGAAGGCGGGTTTGAGTACGCGGGGCCCGGGGGCGAACCCCATCGCGGCCATGCCGAGCAGGATGACGCCGGGAACGAGCCAGACGCCCCCGGCGTGGGCGAGCATCGCCCAGATCGTGGCGCCGATCCCCGCCAGGAGCACCAGCCATCGGTTCACGTAGGACGCGGGGAGGAGCAGGAGGACTCCGGTCGCGGCGTACGGCAGGAGCACCTCGCCGGGATTGACCATCTCGTGCAGCGCGCCGAGACCCGCGAGGACGATCAGCCGGCGGAGCGTGACCAGACGGGGGTGCGGGGTCCTGAGCGCCGCGGACCGGAGGAACAGGACGAAGCTCACGCCGAAGAGGAAGGAGAAGATGGGATAGAAGCGGCTCTGAAGGAGGTTCTCCACAACCCAGTCGATGGGCGTGCCGGTGTGCTCCTCGACGGCGTCGTTCGCGTGCTGCCAGGTGTTGACCACCATGATCCCGCAGACGGCGAAGCCGCGCAGCGCGTCCAGATCCCGGATCCGCGTCACCGAGGACGACCAAGGTGCGATATCCCGCAAGCGTGGGCAAACCTGGCAATCACCCGATGAGGCTAGCGCGCCAGGGCCGATAAGCTGTCCGGCGTGAGCCAACCTCTGGTCGCCCGAATGCGCGAGTTCGGCACGACGGTCTTCGCCGAGATGACGGCGCTCGCCGTACGGACCGGATCGATCAACCTGGGTCAGGGTTTTCCCGACACCGACGGGCCGGAGGCCATGCTCGAGCGGGCCGTGGCGGCGATCCGAGGCGGTTTCAACCAGTACCCTCCCGGCCCTGGGCTGCCCGAGCTGCGGCAGGCGGTGGCCGAGCACCGCAAGGAGCACTACGGGCTGGTCTACGACCCCGACGGCGAGGTCCTGGTCACCCTGGGCGCGACCGAGGCGCTGGCCGCCTCCGTCCTCGCGCTGTGCGAGGCCGGTGACGAGGTGGTCGTCTTCGAGCCCTACTACGACTCCTACGCCGCCGCGATCTCGCTCGCCGGAGCGGTGCGCAGGCCCGTGACGCTGCGCCCGGTGGAGGGCAGGTTCACCTTCGACCCGGACGAGCTGCGCGCGGCCGTCGGCCCGCGCACCAGGGCCGTCCTGGTCAACTCGCCGCACAATCCCACCGGCACCGTCTTCACCCTCGACGAGCTGACGGCGATCGCCGCCGTCTGCCAGGAGCACGACCTTGTCGCGATCAGCGACGAGGTGTACGAGCACCTCACCTTCGACGGCGTCGAGCACATCCCCCTCGCCACGCTGCCGGGCATGCGCGAGCGCACCGTGATGATCTCCTCGGCGGGCAAGACCTTCTCGGTCACCGGCTGGAAGACGGGGTGGATCTGCGCGCCGGCCGAGCTGACCGGGGCGGCGCAGACGGTCAAGCAGTTCCTCACCTTCACCGCCAACGCTCCGTGGCAGCTCGCGGTCGCCTACGCCCTCCGTGAGGAGCTGGGCTGGGTCGCCGGGCTCCGCGACGCGCTCGCCACCAAGCGCGACCGGCTCATGGCGGGACTGTCGGCCGCGGGCTTCGGCGTGTACCGCCCGGCCGGCACCTACTTCGTGCAGACCGACATCCGGCCGCTCGGCTTCACCGACGGGCTCGACCTGGCCAGGAGGCTGCCGGAGCTGGCGGGGGTCGTCGCGATCCCCACCCAGGTCTTCTACGACAACCAGGAGCGGGGCCGGCATTTCGTCCGGTTCGCCTTCTGCAAGAAGGACGAGATCATCGACGAGGCGGTGGCGCGGCTCAGCCGGCTGCAAGGGAAATCACCAGACAACCGTCTGTAAATAGTCATACACTCACCGTGTCCGTCGCCTGGTGCTGGATGCGTACGGTGGAGGTATGTCCATGACACTTCGCCTCAGTGAGGAGCAGGCCGAGGCCCTGCGCCGGCGCGCCGAGAAGGAAGGGCGCAGCGTCGAACAGGTCGTGCGCGCGGCCGTGGACGAGTACATCGCCCGTCACGACGCCGACGAGGAGGTGCGCCGCCTGGGCATCGCCACGGTCAAGCGCTGGCGCTCGGTGCTTGGCCGACTCGGCGAATGACGCGCTATCTGACGCTCGAGCAGGTGATCGACCTCGCCGGCCTGACCGTCGGCGCCACGCCGGAGCTACGGGACGTCGGGCTGCTCGACTCGGCCGTGCACCGGCCCCAGGCGTCCATGTTCGGCCACGAGGCCTACCCGCACTTGCTGATCAAGGCCGCCGCGCTGCTCCATTCCCTGGCCATCCACCGCCCGTTCGCCCAGGGCAACAATCGGGTCGCCTGGGTGTGCACGGTGGTCTTCCTCCAGTACAACGGCGTCGGGCTCGACACCGGCGACGACTCGGTCCGTGACCTGGTCTGCGCGGTGGCCTCCGGCGAGTTCGCCGAGGTCGACGAGATCGCCCAGGTCCTGTGGGGCTTCGTCGCCCCGGTCTAGAGTCTGCGGCTCCCCGCCCTGGTGGCCGCCCTGCGTGGCCCCCGCGCCCCGGTGGCCGCCGTACGTCAGCCCCTGCGCCGGCCGCCGATCTTGGAAATGGCGTAGGCGAGGTTGATGAAGGCGATGAGCGCGAAGATGAGCATGAGCGGCAAGGTGGTGGACGAGGCGTTCACCACGATCGCCGTCAGCGGGATCGAGAAGGCGAGCGACCCCAGCCCGAGGGCCATCTGGGCCCAGTCGGGACCGGGCCGCTTGGGGGCCCGCACGGCCAGCCTGGAGTCGATCACCGCGTTGACGCGTTCGACCAGCGACTCGGCGAGTTCGAGCTCGAACTGCGGGCCGAGCTCACGGCGCGCGGACATGGCCGCGGCGAGCTCGTCGCGCTCTAGTTTCTGGGGTTCCACGCCCTGATTCTGCCCTGGATCGCCCCCGCGTGGCGGGGTTCGTGGCGATCAACCGCGAATCAATGCTGGACGGATATATCCGACATGGATAGTATCCATGATGGATCATTCGTCCGGAGGGAAACTGCCGTGATCACCAAGATCTCCAATGTCGTTCTCTATGTGGCCGACCAGCAGCGGTCGGTCGACTTCTACGTCAAGGGGCTGGGCTTCGAGCTCGCCACCGACGCCGAGATGGGTCCCGGCGCCCGCTGGATCGAGGTGGTGCCACCCGGAGCCGAGACCCGTTTCACCCTGTGCGACGCCGCCCACTTCGAGACCACGCCAGGCAGCAGCACCCCGCCCACCCTGAGCTGCGACGACGTGCACAGCACCTATGAGACGCTGAAGGCGAACGGCGTCGAGGTGAGCGAGCCGGTCACCGAGCCGTGGGCCACCTGGATCAAGGTCACCGACCCCGACGGTCACGAGTTCGTCGTCAGCGCCGCGTGACGGAAGCCCTCTCGCAGCCGCTCACGCCGGCCGTCTTCGCCCTGCTCATGGCACTCATCGACGGGGAGCGGCACGGGTACGCCCTGATGGCGGACGTGGAGCGGATCACCGAAGGGCTGATCAGACTGGGGCCCGGCACGCTCTACCGCTCGCTCCAGCGGATGAGGGTCGACGGGCTGATCGAGGAGCTCGACGACGACCGCGGGGCGCCGGTCGCCGACCGCAGGTCGGAGCGCCGCCGCAGCTACCGCATAACGCGGAGAGGCAGGGCGGCGGCCCGGGCCGAGGCCCGGCGGCTCGCGGTGCTCATGGCCGCGGCCGTCCAGTGCGGCCTTGTCGAGGTCGACGTCGAGGAGGAGGACGTATGAGCGGTGGAGTCACCGACGAGTTCGCGGGGGTGACCCCCCAGCTCATCGTGCCGGACACCGCCGCGGCGGTCGAGTTCTACCGGCAGGCCTTCGGCGCGGACGAGCTTCGCAGGAACGAACTGCCCGACGGCAGGGTCATGCTGTCCGAGCTGCTCGTCTGCGGCGGCAGGCTGCTGGTGCACGACGAGTTCGCCGAGTCGGGCGCGGTGACACCGGAAAGGCTCGGCGGCAGCCCGGTGACCCTGCATCTTTACGTCGCCGACGTGGACGAGGTGTTCGCCCGCGCGGTGCGCCTCGGGGCGACACCGCTGATGGAGCCGCAGGACGCCTTCTGGGGAGACCGTTACGCCCAGGTTCTCGACCCGTCCGGCCACCGGTGGTCCTTCGGCCAGAAACTCGAGGACCTCGCGCCCGACGAGATCAACGAGCGCGGCCGAGCCTACCTCCGCGACCGGGCCGACCCCGAGCACCCGCACTGAGCCTTCTCGGCCTTCTCGCGAGTGGCCCGGTGGCGCTGGCGAAACTATCCGAAGGGCGCGCGGTTCCTGGGCAATCATCGCCAATGAGGCCGAGGTACCGGTGTGGATAGCTTCAGGCTGTGGGCGAACGCGTACTGATCGCTCTCGGCGGCAACGCGATGACCGCGCCCGACGGGAGCGCGTCACCGGCTGATCAGCGGCAGGCCGTCGAAGGCGCGATGAGGCATGTCGCGGCCCTGATCTCCCGGGGCCACCAGGTGATCCTCACGCACGGCAACGGTCCCCAGGTGGGCAACCTGCTGCTGAAGAACCAGATGGCGGCCGATGTGGTGCCTCCTGTGCCGCTCGACTGGTGCGGCGCGCAGACCCAGGCGACGGTCGGCGTTCTGATACTCAACGCGCTCGGCGACCGTACGGCCGTGGTGGTGACCCGGACGCTGGTGGACGCCATGGATCCCGCCTTCCGCAATCCGGTCAAGCCGATCGGCAGGTACTTCACCGAGGCCGAGGCGCGCAGGTTCCGTGAGCTCGGCCAGACCTGGTGGGAGTTCCCCGGCAAGGGCTTCCGCCGGGTCGTGGCCTCGCCGGAGCCGCTGGAGATCCTCGACGCCCCCGCCGCGCTCGCGCTGATGGAGGCCGGGTACACGGTGGTGGTCGCCGGAGGCGGGGGAGTGCCCGTCGTCCGCCGGGCCGACGGCTCGCTCACCGGAGTCGAGGCCGTGGTCGACAAGGACACGGCCGCCGCGGTGCTCGCGCGGGCCGTACAGGCCACCGTGCTGGTGGTCGCGACCGACGTGCCCGCGGCCGTCACCGGATTCGGCACCGCGGCCGCCCGCCCGATCGGCCGGACGACCGTCGAGGACCTGCGCGCGCTCCAGGCGGCCGGGCACTTCGCGAGTGGAAGCATGGGCCCCAAGGTGGCGGCGGTGCTGCGGTTCGCCGAGACCGGTGGCCGGGCAGTGATCACCTCGCTGGAGCACATCGGCGACGCGCTGGCCGGCGACGTCGGCACCTTCGTCGAGGGATGACCGCCGCGCCGGTTCCCCACCTGGCGGGCGCGGCGAACCGACGTGCCGGACGCAAACGACTGAGAGGTAGGAGATATGCCTGACCCCATAGAGGTGCGCAAGGTCGCCATCGAGAGCGTCACCGACGCCTCCGGCCTCGCCGAACTGATCGACAGCGGGGTGATCGAGGCCGACCGGGTGCTCGCCGTGATCGGCAAGACCGAGGGCAACGGCGGCGTCAACGACTACACCCGCATCCTCGCCGACCGCGCCTTCCGCGAGGTGCTGATCGCCAAGGGCACCCGCACCCCGGACGAGGTCGCGCAGGTGCCGCTGGTGTGGTCGGGCGGCACCGACGGCGTGCTCAGCCCGCACGCCACGATCTTCGCCTCGGTCGACCCCTCGCGCGCCGAGCGGTCGGACGAGCCGCGCGTCTCGGTCGGGGTCGCGATGAGCGACGTCATCCTGCCCGAGGACATCGGACGCCCGGCCATGGTCGAGAAGGTCGCCGCCGGAGTGCGCGAGGCCATGAAGATCGCCGGGATCGAGGACCCGGCCGACGTCCACTACGTCCAGACCAAGACCCCGCTGCTGACCCTCTCCACGATCACCGAGGCCAAGTCGCGCGGCCAGGACGTCGTGATCGAGGACACCGGTCCGTCCATGGACATCTCCAACTCCACGACCGCCCTCGGCATCGCCGTCGCGCTCGGCGAGATCGAGATGCCGTCGGCCGGCCAGATCCACAAGGACCTGTCGCTCTACTCCAGCGTCGCCTCGTGCTCCTCGGGCGTCGAGCTGGACCGGGCGCAGATCGTCGTGGTCGGCAACGTGCGCGGCATCGGCGGCCGGTACCGCATCGGGCACAGCGTCATGAAGGACGCGCTGGACGCCGACGGAATCTGGGAGGCGATCCGCTCCAGCGGCATCGAGCTGCCCGACCGCCCGCACCCGAGCGACCTCGGCGACAGGCTCGTCAACGTGTTCATGAAGTGCGAGGCCGACCCCGGCGGCCGGGTGCGCGGGCGCAGGAACATCATGCTCGACGACTCCGACGTGCACTGGCACCGGCAGATCAAGGCCACGGTCGGCGGGGTCGCGGCGAGCGTCACCGGTGACCCGGCGGTGTTCGTCTCCGTCGCCGCCGTGCACCAGGGACCCTCAGGCGGCGGCCCGGTCGCCGCCATCGCCGACCTGGGCTGACCACCGGGTTCCAGAGGATCGCGGACGACACGGCCGGGCCGCGGCGGCGGGTAGGCTCGTGGGTCGTGCCCAGCATTCCGCAGCCCCTGGTCCCCGGCGACGACGGCAGCGCCGACGCCTCCGTGGCGGCCGCGCTGGCCGCCTTCGCCGCCGGTACGGGCGACGCCGGGGCCGTGGCGTCGGCCCTGAGCGCGACCCGCCTGCTCGTACCCGTCGTGGCCTTGCTGACGGAGTCCGAGGTCGGCGCGCATGGGCTCGAACAGGAGAAGGAAAGCGAGATGGCGCTGCCGGTGCTGGTCGGCGCCGACGGCAGGAAAGCGGTCCCGGCGTTCACCGGCGCCGAGTCGCTGCGGCTGTGGCGCGGCGACGCCCGGCCCATCCAGGCCTCGACCCCGCAGGTGTGCCGGGCGGCCCTGGGCGAGGACGCCGCCGCGGTGGTGGTCGACGTGGCGGGGCCGGTGCCGTTCACCATCGAGGGCGGCATGCTGCGCGCCCTGGCCTCCATCGGGGAGGTCACCGGGCAGCAGGAGGGCGTCCAGAACCTCCTGCGCGGCCTGGCCGATCACGCTGAGGTGACCGTCGCACGCGTCCGCACGCCCAAGCGGAGGTTCTCCCGCTACTTCGGCCGGACGAGAGACTGAGCCACCCCGGCCCCGTCACAGTGGCCGCAGCGACACGGTGAACTCGGCCGGCCGCGCGTGCAGCACATGTACCGGCAGCGGCCCCGGGCCGCACGCCGCGCTTCCGAGGCCGTGCTGGGCGAGATCGGCGTTGACGAAGATCCGGTCGCGCGGCGCCAGGTCGGTGGTGTGCCGCGCGGCGTCGAGGTCCTCGCTGGTCCATCGCCGCGCGGTGAACTCCACGGTCGGGTGCCCCTCGATCCGCAGCCCCGATCCGTCCGGACCGCGCAGCTCCGCCCAGCGCACCGCCGTACGGCTGCCGTTCTCCTGGGGGAACACGTACGGGGTCTGCAGCTCCTCGACGGTGGCGGTGAAGGCGTCGACACGCGCGGCGCGCCGAGAGTCCGCGTAGGCCTCACCGGGGCCACCGCCGAACCAGCGGACGGCGCCGAGCCGGTCCGGCACGGCGAGCCGCAGGCCGAGACGGGGCAGGGGGACCGTCCACGAGCCCTGCGGCCGTACCGACACGCGGACGCAGGCCGCCCGCTCGTCGGCGCTCCAGCGGTAGGTGGCCAGCAGCGCCAGGTCCCCGGCGGCGGGCGCGACCCTGGTGAGGACCACCAGCTCATCACCCTCGATCCGCAGGCCCACCAGGCGGTGGGTCATCCGGTCGAGGCCCACCGCCCGCCAGCGCGCCTCGATCGGGTCCGGGCCGTACCGATCGTTGTCGATGGGCGCCCGCCACACGTCGAGCCGGGGTCCGTCCAGCTCCAGCCCGCCGAGCCGTACCAGCGTCCCGCGGACCGGCTCGAACTCGGCCGGCCCGAGCGTGACCCGTCCGGAGCCGGACCGCCGGGCGGGCGCGCCCGCGGGGCGGGCGGCGGGCGCGGCGGACCGTATCCGGACCTGACCGAGCCCGAGCACGGTCCCCTCGGGGGGCGAGACCTCGCCCGCGGTGGACACCGCCGTGACGGTGAGCCAGGTTTCCGCCTCGGGGCCGGCGGGGAGCGGAGGCAGCGCCACCTCCGCGCCGGCGCCGGGGCCCAGCGGCCCCACCTCCAGCTCGCCCTCGGCCGGCGGCCGACCGTCGGCGGCGAGGCGCCAGGTGAATCGCACGTGCGACAGGTCGCGGAAGGTGTGGCGGTTGGTCACGCGAATGGTGCCCGGCGTGCCCTCCTCGATGCGGACGGGCGCGAACACCGTCGCCAGCTCCGCCATCGCGGGGGAGGGGGCGCGGTCGGGGAAGACCAGGCCGTCGACCACGAAGTTGCCGTCGTGCACCGGCTCGCCGAAGTCGCCACCGTAGGCGAAGTGCTCGTCCCCGCCGGCCGTGCGGCGCCGGATGCCGTGGTCGATCCACTCCCATACGAAGCCGCCCTGGCAGCGGGGGTAGGTGTCGAACAGCCGCTCGTACTCCTCCAGCCGCCCCGGGCCGTTCCCCATCGCGTGGGCGTACTCGCACAGGATGAACGGCATGCCCCGGCGCCGCTCGTCTGGGTCCTCGCCCTTGCCGATGGACTCGACCTCGGCGGGGGAGGCGTACATGCGGCTGTAGACGTCGGTGTGGCGGCACTCGGTGTCGCCCTCGTAGTGGATCGGGCGCTCCGGGTCGCGCGAGCGGGCCCAGCCGGCCATCACGCCGAGGTTGGCGCCCACGCCGGCCTCGTTGCCGAGCGACCACATGATCACGCTGGGGTGGTTCTTGTCGCGCTCGACCATGCGCCGCATCCGGTCGAGGTACGCCTCGGCCCAGCGGGCGTCGTCCGTAGGATTGCCGCGCCAGCCGAGGGGCTCGAAGCCGTGGGTCTCCAGGTCGCACTCGTCGATGACCCAGAAGCCCAGCTCGTCGCAGAGGTCGAGCATCGCGGGGTGCGGGGGGTAGTGACTCGTGCGGATGGCGTTGACGTGGTGCCGCTTCATCAGCTCAAGCTCGGCCCTGACGACGTCGGGCGGGACGACCCTGCCGAGGTCGGGATGGAACTCGTGGCGGTTGACGCCGCGCAGCCGCAGGGGCCGCCCGTTGGCGGTGAGGACGCCGTCGACGATGCCGATCGTGCGGAACCCGATCGGCAGGCTGACCGTCTCCGCGCCTCTCGACAGCGTCGCGTCGTAGAGCGCGGGGGTCTCGGCCGTCCACGGCCGCACGCCTTCGATGGTGAGCTCCTGCCCGGCGGGCACATCAAGGACACCGAGCTCGGGCAGGCTGAGCAGCGTGCCGTCGGGCGCGTCGACGCGCAGGACGCCGGCGCCGGTCGCGGAATCGTAGCCGGCGTGCACGAACACGTCGTCGATGCCGCCCTCCGGCCTGGCCAGGAGCGTGACCTCGCGGAAGATGCCCGGCAGCCACCACATGTCCTGGTCTTCCAGGTAGCTCCCCGCCGACCACTGGTGCACGCGAACGGCCAGCACGTTGCGCTCGCCGGGCCGCAGGTGGGCGGTGACGTCGAACTCGGCGGGCAGCCGGCTGCCCTGGGTGACGCCCAATTCGGCACCGTTCAGCCAGACCCTGCCACAGGAGTCGACCCCCTCGAAGCGCAGGACGGCGTTCGCGCCCGACCAGTCCGCGGGCACCTCGAAGGCCAGGCGGTGGTCGCCGGTCGGGTTGTCGGTCGGCACGTAGGGCGGGTCCACGGGAAAGGGATAGACGATGTTGGTGTAGGCCGGAGAGCCGTGCCCGTGCATCGGCCAGCTCGACGGGACCGGCAGCTCGTCCCAGTGGGAGTCGTCGAAGCCGGTCGCCCAGAAGCCCTCGGGGGCCTCGGCGACGGTGGGGGAGAGGCGGAAGCGCCAGGTGCCCGACAGGTCGATCATGGGCGCGTCGGAGCGCGGCGCCGCCCTCGGCGGCAGCGTCCCGCGCGGGCGGGCGAAGGCGGTGAGGTACTCGGGATCGACCGTCCGCGTGTCCAGGCCACCGCCGGGCGCGGCGTGGCCTCCCTCGTCAGCAGGGGTGGCGCCTTCCCCTCGACATGAGGTGTCCGGGCGCCGGTCCGGCGAGAGCTCTGCCATGTGGGGGGTCTCCGATCGAGGGCGTGCCCGGCCGCGAGGCGGCCGAAAGGGGTGAGCGGCGGGGTTCCCCCATCCTCTGCCCTCGCTCCGGAACGCTCGCATCGAAACGATTTTCCCACTGTGCCAGGGGCGGACGCCCTTGGCCATGACCCGCGAGCCCGGCCCCTTCAGGCGGTGGACGACTCCGGGCGGCCGGTGGGCACTAGGGTCGGCGGGTGAGCTTCATCGTCGCCGGGGCGGGCCTTTTCGGATTGGTCGCGGGATCCTATGTCCGCGTTCTGAGCGGCGGCTTCGGCCCCGCCACAGAGCTCGACGAAGCTCGCAGCACCGGCCCGGCCTCCGCCGGGGAACAGATGGACGGCCCAGTCCCCGCGGAGGAACGGGTGGACGGCACGGCCCGCGCTGAGGAGGAGGTCGTGGGAGGGGGGTCGCCGGTGAGGGCCCGGCGTGATCAGGCCGAGCGCGAGGGCTATGAGGGCGTGTCAAGGGAGGAGGCGGCGCGGTGGCGGCGGGCGTATCGGGCGGAGGCCCGGGCGGCCTTCGGCCGGGCGCTGCGCTCCGTCCCCTCGCTCGGCCGGCCGCCCTTGATCGAGGTGTGCACCGCCGCCGTGTGCGCTCTGGTCGCGTGGCGGCTCGCGGGAACCCCGATCGTCTTCGCCTGGCTCTACGCGGCGGTGGCCGGATGCGCCCTCGCGGTGATCGACTGGAGGACCGAGCGGCTGCCGGACGCCATCACGCTGCCGTCCTACCCGATCATCGCAGTCCTGCTGGCCCCTACGGGCCACCTGGTGGCCGGGCTGCTCGGCGGGCTGGCGCTGGCGGGTCTCTACGCGGTCCTGTGGTTCGTACGGCCCGGCGCGCTCGGCCTCGGCGACGTCAAGCTGGCCGGGCTCACCGGGATGGTGACCGGTGCCCTCGGGATCGACGCCTGGCTCATCGGCGCGGTGGGCGGCCAGTTCCTCGGCGCCCTCTACGCCGTCGTCCTGCTGGCCACCCGCAGGGGCACGCTGAAGAGCCAGTTCCCCCTCGGCCCCTTCATCCTCCTCGGAGCGCTGGCCGCCGTCCTGCGCTGAACGCCTCCCGCCGTTCTGCGCTGAGCGCCTCCCGCCGTTCTGCGCTGAGGGCGGGACCTGTTCGTCGCCGGGGCCTCGTTCGGGGATGCCGTGACCGGGGATCGGGGAGCAGCGTGGGCGGTGAGGGCAGTGGGCGGTACATGGAAGACTTGTCATCATGTTGCGCTGGTTGACCGCAGGTGAGTCCCACGGCCCCGAGCTTGTCGCCATCCTCGAAGGCATGCCCGCCGGGGTGGCGGTGACGACCGCCGACGTGGAGCAGGCTCTCGCGAGGCGTCGCCTCGGCTACGGCCGCGGCGCGCGGATGAAGTTCGAGCAGGACGAGGTGGCCATCGTCGGCGGCGTGCGCCACGGCCGCACCCTCGGCAGCCCCGTCGCGATCCGCGTGGGCAACACCGAGTGGCCCAAGTGGGAGACCGTGATGGCGGCCGACCCCGTCGACCCCGACCTGCTGGCCGCCCAGGCGCGCAACGCCCCGCTCTCGCGCCCCCGTCCCGGCCACGCCGACCTGTCGGGCATGCAGAAGTACGGCTTCGACGACGCCCGCCCGATCCTCGACCGCGCCAGCGCCCGTGAGACCGCGGCCCGCGTCGCCCTCGGCCAGGTCGCCCGCAACTTCCTCAAGCAGGCGCTCGGCGTCGACATCGTCAGCCACGTCGTCGCCATCGGCACGGCCGAGGCGCCGCCCGGCGTCATCCCCGCCCCCGAGGACCTCGCCACCGTCGACGAGCACCCCGTGCGGTGCCTCGACGCCGAGGCCGGCGCGGCCATGATCGAGGAGATCGACACGGCGAAGAGGGAAGGCGACACGCTCGGCGGCGTCGTGGAGGTCGTCGTGTACGGGCTGCCGCCGGGCCTCGGCAGCTATGTCCACTGGGACCGGCGTCTCGACTCGCGCCTCGCGGCGGCGCTCATGGGAATCCAGGCGATCAAGGGAGTCGGCGTCGGCGACGGGTTCGAGACCGCGCGCCGCCGGGGATCCCAGGCCCACGACGAGATCGAGAACACCGCCGACGGCGTGCGCCGCGTCACCAACCGGGCCGGTGGCGTCGAGGGGGGCATGACCAACGGCGAGCCGCTGCGGGTGCGCGCCGCGATGAAGCCGATCTCCACGGTGCCCCGCGCGCTGTCCACGGTCGACGTGCTCACCGGTGAGCCGGCCAAGGCCATCAACCAGCGGTCGGATGTGTGCGCCGTTCCCGCCGCCGGTATCGTCGCTGAGGCGATGGTCGCGCTGGTGCTCGCCGACGCGGCCGTCGAGAAGTTCGGCGGCGACTCCGTTGAGGAGGTCGCCCGCAACCTTTCCGGCTACCTCTCCTCGATGGTGATCAAGTGACGTCTCCCAGAGCTGTGCTGATCGGCCCACCGGGGTCGGGCAAGACCACCGTTGGCCGCATGCTGGCCCACCGCCTCGGCACGGGCTTCCGCGACACCGACGCCGACGTCGAGACCGTGGCGGGCAAGCCGGTCGCCGACATCTTCGTCGACGATGGTGAGGAGCGGTTCCGCGAGCTGGAGGCGGCGGCCGTGCGGCAGGCGCTCGCCGGCCACGACGGCGTGCTCGCCCTCGGGGGCGGGGCCATCCTGAGCGAGGCGACCCAAGAGCTGCTTGACGGGCACCATGTGATCTACCTCCAGGTCGGCCTGACCGACGCCGTGCAGCGCGTGGGCCTCGCGCAGGCGCGCCCGCTGCTGGTGCTCAACCCGCGCAGCCAGCTCAAAAGGCTGATGGAGGAGCGCCGCCCGGTCTATGAGCGGCTCGCCTCGATCATCGTGGCGACCGACGGCCGCCAGCCGGAGGAGATCGTCGGCGAGATCCTGAAGGGACTGCCCGCGTGACGAGCCGCATCAGGGTCAAGGGCGAGCGCCCCTACGACGTGGTCGTCGGCGCCGGGGTGCTGTCCGAGCTGCCGGGACTGCTCGGCGACGACGTGCGCACGGTCGCGGTGGTCCATCCGGCGAGCCTGCCGGAGATCTCGCGTCCGGTCTGCGGGGCGCTGGAGTCCGCCGGATACTCCATCGTGGGCCTGCCCGTGCCGGACGGCGAGCGGGCCAAGTCGGTCGAGGTGGCCGCCGAGCTCTGGTCCGCGTTCGGCCGTTACGGCGTGACCCGCTCGGACGCCGTGGTCGGGGTCGGCGGGGGAGCGACCACCGATCTGGCCGGGTTCGTCGCGGCCACCTGGCTGCGCGGCATCAAGGTCGTCCAGGTGCCGACCACGCTGCTGGGCATGGTCGACGCGGCGGTGGGCGGCAAGACCGGCATCAACACCCCCGAAGGCAAGAACCTCGTCGGCGCGTTCCACCCGCCCGCCGGCGTCCTGTGCGACCTGGCCACGCTGGTGTCGGTGCCCCGCGAGGACTACGTCGCCGGCCTCGCCGAGATCATCAAGGGCGGCTTCATCGCCGACCCGACGATCCTGCTGCTCATCGAGGACGACCCCGAGGGCGCCCGCGTGCCGGACGGCCGGCACACTCGCGCGCTGATCGAGCGCAAGATCCAGGTCAAGGCCGATGTCGTGGGCGCCGACCTACGCGAGTCCGGCATGCGCGAGATCCTCAACTACGGCCACACCCTGGCCCACGCGATCGAGCGCGTCGAGAACTACAACATGAGGCACGGCGAGGCCGTGGCCATCGGAATGGTGTACGCCGCGGAGCTGTCCCGGCTGTCCGGCCACGCGGGCATGGGCGTCGTCGATCGCACGAGATCGATCCTCACCTCGGTCGGCCTGCCGACGGCCTACCGCCACGAGGCCTGGCCCGAGCTGCGCGACCACATGCGGGTCGACAAGAAGAACCGGGGCGCGAAGCAACGGTTCGTGATCCTCGACGACATCGGCAAGGTCACCAGGCTCGAGGACCCGGCGGAGGAGCTGCTCGAAGCGGCCTATCGGGAGATCGCGAGATGACGGGCGAGTGCGGACGGGACATGGTGAGGGCGCGATGAGGACAGTGTTCGTGTTCAACGGCCCGAACCTCTCGCGGCTCGGCACGCGCGAGCCCGATGTGTACGGCGCGGAGACCTTCGACGACCTCGCCTCCCTGTGCCGCCAGACCGGCAGGGAGCTCGGCCTCACCGTCGACGTGCGGCAGACCGACGACGAGGCCGAGCTGGTGTCGTGGATCCACGAGGCCGCCGACGGGGCGATCCCCGTGGTGCTGAACCCGGCGGCCTTCACCCATTACTCCTACGCGCTGCGCGACGCGATCGCCCAGCGCACGGCGCCCCTGATCGAGGTGCACATCTCCAATCCCGCGTCGCGCGAGGAGTTCCGGCACACCTCGGTGGTCGCCTCCGTCGCCTCGGGCACGATCGCGGGCTTCGGCCTCCGGTCGTACGAGCTCGCGCTGCGCGCCATCGCGGAGGACGGGCGGTGAAGAGCTACACCTCTTATGTCGCGATCGGCGACAGCTTCACCGAAGGGCTCAACGACCCGGGCGAGAACGGGCGCTTCCGGGGCTGGGCCGACCGGGTGGCCGAGCGGCTCGCCACTCTGGAGCCGGAGTTCCGGTACGCCAACCTCGCGGTGCGCGGCAAGCTGCTCGACCAGATCGTGGAGCATCAGGTTCCCCAGGCGATCGCGCTCAAGCCCGACCTGGTCAGCTTCTGCGCCGGGGGCAACGACCTGATACGGCCCGGCAGCGACCCCGACCGCATGGCCAAGACGCTCGCCCGAGCCGTACGGGACCTGCGGGGCACCGGCGCCGACGTCGTGCTGTTCACCGGCGTCGATCCGCGGGACACGCCGCTGATGCGCCAGGTCCGCGGCCGGTTCGCCGTGTTCTTCCTGCACATCCGGTCCATCGCCGACCTGTACGGGTGCCACGTGGTCGACCAGTGGTCCATGCAGTCGATCCGTGACTGGCGGGCGTGGAGCGAGGACCGGCTCCACATGAACGCCGAGGGGCACCGGCTGGTCGCCGCGAAGGTGTGCGAGGTCCTCGGCGTGCCCTCCACCGACGACTGGCGTCATGCCTGGCCGCCCCGCGAGCGGGTCGACCGGCGGGCGAAGCTCCGCGAGGACCGGCTGTGGCTGCGCGAGCACCTGCTCCCCTGGGTCGGACGCCGGCTGCGGGGGACCTCCTCGGGCGACGCCCTCGATCCCAAACGTCCCCACCTGGAGCCGTACACCTAGACCTGGCGCCGCCCGGCCACGGCGGGCGTGTTCAGGGCGTGGCGGTGAGGCGGCGGAGCGCGGCGCGCACCTTCTGCGGATCGCTGGTCGCCCAGAACGGGGGGAGCGAGGCGCGCAGGAAGCCGGCGTAGCGGGCGGTCGCGAGCCGGGGGTCGAGGACCGCCACCACGCCCTTGTCGTTCTGGCCGCGCAGCAGCCTTCCGGCCCCCTGCGCCAGCAGGAGCGCGGCGTGGGTGGCGGCGACGGCCATGAACCCGTTGCCGCCCTTGGCGGCGACGTGCCGCTGCCGGGCGGAGGCCAGCGGGTCGTCGGGCCGGGGGAACGGGATGCGGTCGATGATCACCAGGCTGAGGGACGGGCCGGGGACGTCGACGCCCTGCCAGAGCGACAGAGTGCCGAACAGGCAGGTGGACGGATCCTCGGCGAACTGCTTGACCAGCAGCGAAGTGGAGTCGTCGCCCTGGCACAGCAGCGGCGTCTGGATGCGCTCGCGAAGTGCCTCGGTGGCGGCCTTCGCGGCGCGCATGGACGAGAACAGGCCGAGTGTGCGGCCGCCGGCGGCCTCGATCAGCTCGGCGATCTCGTCGATGTACTCCTTGGGAAGGCCGTCGCGCCCCGGCTGGGGAAGGTGCTTGGCTACGTAGAGGATGCCCGCGCGTGCGTGGTCGAAGGGCGAGCCGACGTCGATGCCGGTCCAGTCCTTGCGCTTCTGCTCGGACTTCGGGCCGGGTCCCTTATGGGTGTCGCCGGCCCCCTCCGCCGATGGCGAGGGGCCGTCGCCGGGCGTGTTCTGATCGGGGGTCTCCTGGCCGGAAGCGGGCGGGGCCTGGTGGGGCGGGCGGGCCGGGCCGAGGCCCCATTGGCGGGCCATGCCCTCGAAGGTGCCGCCGAGCGCGAGGGTGGCGCTGGTGAGGATGACGGTGCGGTCGGCGAACAGCTTGTCGCGGAGCATGCCGCCCACGCTCAAAGGCGCGACCTTCAGCAGGGCGGGACGGCGGTCGGTGGCCCCCTCGAGCCACACGACCTCGGCCCGGTCGACCTCGGAGTCGCCCCCGAAGGCCTCGAGGATGCGCACGGCGGTGTCGTGGACCTCGTCGAGCGCGGTGTACGCGGCCTTGCGCTGCCCGGCCTGCTCGGGATCCTCGCCCGCGCGGCCGCCCCACATGTCGCCGCCGCGCGGCCCCATCGCCGTGATACAGGCGAAGGCGGCGTCACGCAGGACCGAGAGCGTCACCCCGAGGACCTGCGGGAGCTGGTCGAGGCGGCCGGGGGGCGCGGCGGCGAGCAGGGCCTTCAGGTCCTCGCCCGCCTCCTGGAGGCGGTCGGCCACGCCCTGTTCGATGAGCCGCCCGACGCGGCGTACGGCCGTCGCGACGGCCACCTCGGAAAGCTCGTCGGTGACCACGCTGGTGACCCGGTCGACCAGCTCGTGGGCCTCGTCGACCACGACGACGTCGTGATCGGGCAGGACCGCGAACTCCTCCATGGCGTCGATCGCGAGCAGCGCGTGGTTGGTGACGACCACGTCGACCTGGCCGGCGCGCTCCCTGGCCTGCTCGGCGAAGCATTCGGAGCCGCTCGGGCACCGCTGGGCGCCCAGGCACTCCTTGGCGCTGACGGAGAACTGCCGCCAGGCCTGCTCGTTGACCCCGGGGACCAGCTCGTCGCGGTCGCCGGTCTCGGTCTGCTCGGCCCACTCCTGGAGGCGCTGGACCATGCGGCCGGTGGCGCTCACCTCGCGGGGGTCGAAAAGCTGGTCGTCCTCGTCATCGGGCCAGGCAGCCGTCACCTTGTAGCGACACAGATAGTTGCGCCTTCCCTTGAGGATGGCGAACTGTGGCTCGTGGGGAAGGTGGTCGGCGAGCGCCTCGGCGAGCCGGGGCAGGTCGCGGTCGACCAGCTGGCGCTGGAGGGCGATCGTCGCGGTGGAGACCACGACGGCGCTGTCCGACTCGATCGCGTGGCGGATCGCCGGCACGAGATAGGCCAGGGACTTGCCGGTCCCGGTGCCGGCCTGGACGGCGACGTGCTCGTCGTTCTCGATGGCGTACGAGACGGCCCGGGTCATCGTCACCTGGCCGGGTCTGTCGGTGCCGCCCACTCCCGCCACGGCGGCCGCCAGCAACTGCTCGACCGGCGGGAGATCCTCCTCTTCGAGCAGCTCCTCGTCGTCGGCGAGGGCGTCGTCACCGGGGGAGACGTCGTCGCTGTGGCGCGCGGCGCCATCGGTGTCGTCGAGGACGTCGTCGGTGGCGCTGAGGGAGTCGTCGAGCACGACATGCAACGCTACCGGCCTCCAGGGGGTGGCCGCGCCCCTTGCCGGGAGTCGACTCGCGGTGCGTTCCGGGTCCATCTCGGCATTCCGGAACCCGCGCGGCGGTTCGCGTGGCAGACTGGCGTGGCCAGGTCCCGGGGGTCAACGACGATCTACCGCCGCCTGCCCGATCGTGGGGACAGTGGGCTGCGAGTGACCGATGGGGCCTGCCTATGGAGGCGATGTTCAGGGTTCGGTAGGGTTTTCTGAGGTCGAGTGGACGAATAAAGGCTGGTTAAAGCACTATGTCTGCCATGTCGGAAGTTGTCCCACTGCCATCGTTCGGTGAGGTGTTCTTCGACGCCCGGGGCCAGGAGCGTGTTCTCCGGGTCACCTGGCACGACGGCACGCTGGTTCTCAGCCTGTGGCGGGGCGAGATGTGCACCGCCAGTTTTCGCATGCCGATGGACGACGTCGGCCGCCTGCTGGACACCCTCGACGACGGCTACACAGAGGCCGGCGGTGAGTACGTCGAGGGGGAAGAGGAGGACTACGGCGAGGAGGCGGAGCACGCCGACCAGCCGGAGTACCCCGAGTATCCCGGAACGGGGCAGTACGCCCGCCCGGCCGGCGTGCCCGACGACGTGGAAGACGAGTACACCCAGGCCCTTCCCTACCCCGAGGCGCAGGTCCCCCGCGGGCGGCGCGGCGGAGGGCCGCGCGAGCAGGCGGTGCCGGTGACCCTCGGCCCCAAGGACGTCCTCGTGGCGCGCGGCGGCGCGGCGGCCCCCGACAAGCTGGTCGCCTCCCACACCCGCCCCGCCGAGTACGCCTCGCAGGACGACTACGGCCCTCGGGGCGTCCCCCAGGCCGAGCACCTCGGTCCTTCCGACTACCCGGCACAGCCCGACCACTCGGTACCGCCCGAATTCGCGCCCCGGTCCGAGTTCGCCCCGCAGCCCGGCTTCCCCGTCTCGCCCGAGTTCCCCGCCCGGCCCGACCACGCGGCGCAATCCGAGTTCGCGCCCCGGTCCGAGTTCGCGCCCCAGCCCGGTTACCCGGGGGACCAGGGGTCCCGGCCCGCACAGGCGCTCGGCCTGGCCCAGCAGCGCGTCCCCCAGCAGGCTTCTCCGCCCCCCGGCGACCGGGCCTTCGCCCCACTGCCCGCCACCGGCCCGCAGGCCGCCGCCGCGAGCGACCACGGGGTCAACCCCGACTACACGCCTCCCAGCGGCTTCTCCTTCACCGGCGATCCCGCCGAGCAGCATCCGCGCGCCGACTACGGTGCGCACGACGAGTACGCGCCCCGTGGCCAGTTCGGGCCGCAGGGCGAGTTCGGGCCGCAGACCGACTACGGCGCGTCCAACGAGTACGGCCGGCCCGGGCACGGATCCCTGCCCGAGTACGGCTCCGCGGCGGAGTTCGGGCCACAGGGCGAGTTCGGCTCCCGATCCGACTTCGCGCCCGCGAGCGGCGCCTCCGCGCCGTTCGGCGCCCCCGGGCCGAACGGCGAGTTCGGTCCATCGAGCGAGTTCGCTCCCCGGGACGACTACGGCCCGAGGGACGCCCACGCGCCGGGTGGCGAGTTCGGCTCCCAGGCGGGCCACGGACGGCCGGTCGATCCCTTCGCCCCGATCGACTACACCACCCCGCCCCTCGACTACTCGGCTCCGCCCGCCTACGGGTCCTCGCCCGACTTCCCCCCGCTTCCGGAGTACGGCGGCGCGTCCCGGTACGGGGGCGGTCACAACGAGGCCGTGCCGAGGGAGAACATGATCGTGAACGACTCCCTGCCGTACGGCCAGGCGGGCTACGGCGCCCCGGGGGAGCCGCCCGGGTACGAGTGGTCGCCGCAGGTGCCCGCCCAGTCGGCCGTGGATCCCTCCGACCCGCTGGGGCTCGGTTCCATGCCGCAGCCCTCGGGCGACTCGACCGATCCGCAGCTCTCGCGGCCGTACGTCCATGATCCGATGTACACCACCGGGGAGCGCGTCCACCCCGACGGCCGGCCGCACCCCGACGGCGGCGGGCCGCGTTACCCACACGACAACGGCCGCGACTGGTGACCGCCGGCAGGTCAGGTGCCCGGCCATATCGGGCGTACGGAAGGTGAGGGCCACGTGGAGGTGCCACCGCGCCTCCATGCCCGGCATATCCTTCTGATCGATGGACATCACGACCGCGCTTCAGCTCGTCTTACTCCCCGCCGGTGCGGTGGCGGTCGCGGCCTTCGCCCGGCGGCGTGGCTGGCCCGCGCCGCTGCTGCTGGTGCTCGTCGGCCTGATCGCCGGGCTCATCGCCTCGCGCATCCCCGGCATGCCCACCTACGAGCTCGACCCCGAGGTGGTCCTGCTCATCTTCCTGCCCCCGCTGCTGTACTCGGCGGCCCTGGACAGCTCCTACCTGCGCCTGCGTGACTTCCGGCGGCCCGTGGGGCTGCTGTCGGTGGGGCTGGTGCTCTTCAGCACCGCCGTGGTGGGCCTGCTGGTGCACCTCATGATCCCCGGCCTTCCGCTGGCCGTGGCGTTCGCCCTCGGCGCCATCGTCGCCCCGCCCGACGCGGTGGCGGCCGTCGCGGTGGCCCGCAGGCTGGGGCTCCCCCGGAAGATCATCACCATCCTGGTGGGCGAGAGCCTGTTCAACGACGCCACCGCGCTGACGGCCTACCGCGTCGCGGTGGCGGCCGCGGTGGGCCAGGGCATCAGCCTGTTCGGCGCGGTCGGGCAGTTCGCGTTCGCCGCCGGCGGCGGGCTGCTCATCGGCGTCGTGCTGGCGTACGCGTTCGGGTGGTTGCTCGACCGGCTGAGGGATCCGCTGATCACGAACACCATCTCGCTGCTGATCCCGTTCGCCTCGTACCTCGCCGCGGAAGCGGTGCACTTGGGGGAGGTGCACGCCTCGGGAGTGCTCTCGGTCGTGGTGGTGGGCGTCTTCCTCGGCCACCGGATGAACCGCGCCAGCTACGGCACGCGGGTCGTGTCCTACTCGGTGTGGAAGGTCCTCGACTTCTTCCTCGAGATCATCGTCTTCCTCCTGATCGGGCTCCAGCTCCCGCTCATCCTCGAAGGCCTGCGCGGTCAGGATCCGTGGCGGATCGCCGGTTACGCGGCCGCCGTGTTCACGGCGGTGGTGGTGGCCAGGTTCGTCTGGCTGATCCCCGGCGTCTACCTGCCCCGGATACTGGTCCGCGGGATCCGGAATCGCGAGGCGAAGCCGCTCGCCTCCCACGTCGCGGTGATCGGCTGGGCGGGGATGCGAGGCGTGGTGTCGCTGGCCGCGGCCTTCGCCCTCCCCGTCGACCTGCCCTACCGCGACCTGCTGCTCTTCCTGACCTTCGTGGTGGTCATCGGCACGCTGCTGGTGCAGGGGATGTCGTTCCCGTGGCTGATCAGGAAGCTCGGCGTCTCCAGCGACGTGGAGATCTACAAGGACAACCTCTCCGAGGCGGCGGCGCAGCAGGCGGCGGCGAGCGCGGCGCTCGCCCGGCTCGACGAGCTGACCGAGGAGGGGGTCATCGAGACGCACACCGAGGTGATCGACCGGCTGCGCACCAACGCCGAGCGCCGTGCGATGGGCGCGTGGGAGCGCCTTGGGGGTGGTGTCGGCCCCGATGGCGAGGAGACGCCGAGCGCGCTGTACCGCCGGCTGCGCCGGGCCATGCTGGAGGCGGAGCGCTCCGTTCTGGTGCGGATGCGCGACGAGCGCCGTATCGACGACGAGGTGCTGCGCAGGGTCACCATGGAGCTCGACTACGAGGAGGCGACCCTGGCGCGCGAGTAGCCGCCGGTGCCCTCGGGCTACCGCACGGGCTTGGAGTGCCCCACGACCTCGTGGACGTAGCACCAGAGCCAGCGCTCGCCGTTCTCGTACGACCGCATCACCGGGTGGCCGGTCTGCTTGAAGTGCTCGGTCGCGTGGCGGGCGGGCGAGGAGTCGCAGCACCCGACATGCCCGCACTCGACACATATACGCAGGTGGACGTAGCGCTGGCCCTCCGCGAGGCACTCCTCGCACCCTTCCGGCGTCCGCGGAGCGATATCCGGGTCGAAGACCATATCTTCACAATGCAACAGTGATCCCCCCTTGAGGGTGAATCGTAGTCGAGGGCGACATCACCCTTCGTCAGGCCGTTGTCCGGCCGCCGTGGCCGGGGGCGGGGCGTCCCGGCGGTTCGTGCCCTAAAGTGCCTACCCATATGGACAAAGCGGCATAAATGGCCAAGGGGAAGCATGAGCCAGGAGACGGATGGACGGCCTTCGGGCATTGGACGGCTTTCGGGTAATGGGCGGCCGGACCTGCGGATCGGGGTCGCGGGTTTCGGGCTGCGGCGGTCGGTGGCGCTGGAGGCGCATCGTCCGGGACGGGGCAGCCGGGTCGTCGCCGTCTGTGATCCGCGTGACGACGCGCTCGCGGCGGCCCGCCGGGAGTTCGGCCCCGAGGCGCGGACGACGACCGCCTTCGACGGGCTGCTGGACGACGACGTCGACGCGGTGATCATCGCCACCCCCGACCATACCCACGCCGGCTTGGCCGTACGGGCGCTGAAGGCGCGCAGGCCCACCTTCGTCGAGAAGCCGCTCGCGATCACCGTCGCCGACTGCGACCTGATCCTGCGCACCGCGCGCGAGCAGCGCACCCGTCTCTACGTCGGCCACAACATGCGCCACATGCCGGTGGTACGGACCATGCGGCGGCTGATCGCGGAGGGGGCCATCGGCGAGGTGAAGGCGATCTGGTGCCGCCACTTCGTCGGGGACGGCGGCGACTACTACTTCAAGGACTGGCACGCCGACCGCCGCAACACCGGCGGGCTGCTGGTGCAGAAGGGCGCCCACGACATCGACGTGATCCACTGGCTGGCCGGCTCCCGCACCACACGGGTATCCGGGATGGGCGCGCTGACGGTGTACGGGCAGATCACCGACCGCACGCCCGGCCTGCCGGACGACTGGTACGACCCGGCGCGCAACTGGCCCCCGCTGGCGCAGAAGGGCCTCAACCCGGTCGTGGACGTCGAGGACCTGTCGATGATGCACATGAGCCTGGAGAACGGCGTCTACGCCAGCTACCAGCAGTGCCACTACACGCCGGACTACTGGCGCAACTACACCGTCATCGGCACCAAGGGGCGCCTCGAGAACTTCGGCGACACCGCCACGGGAAGCGTCGTCCGCGTGTGGAACGCCGGCAGGCGGACCTACGACCCCCAGGGAGATCTCAGCGTGCCGGTCGTGGCGGGGGAGGGGAGCCACGGCGGGGCCGATCAGGAACTGGTCGATGAGTTCGTCCGCTTCGTCCGCGAGGGCGGGGCCACCGACACCTCGCCGGTGGCGGCCAGGGACAGCGTCGCCGCCGGGTTGCTCGCCACCGAGTCCCTCCGCAACGGCTCCGTGCCGCTCGACGTGCCCCCGCTCGATCCCGAACTGGTCGCGTATTTCTCGGACGGTCAGTCGTGAAGGAAGTTGGATAGGGTCTTTATCATGCGATTTCTCCCCCTGGCCGCAGCGGCCGCATTCGGCTTCACCCTGCTCACCACGGGATGCAGCACGGTCGACAAGGCCCAGGCCTGCATCGAAGCCAACAAGGTCATCACCGAGACCGGCGCCAAGATCACTCAGCTGGCGGACGACCCCAAGGCGATGGAGAAGGCCCTCGAGGACGGAGCCGCGAAGCTGGAGGACGTGGCCCAGACCGCCGGCAACACCACCCTCAACGAAGCGCTGCAGAAGCTGGCGGACAGCTTCAAGGGGCTCAACGTCAACAACGCCAACGAGGCGGTGGACGCGACCCAGAAGGTCGCGAACGACACCGCGCAGGCCGTGAAGACCATCGCCCAGGAATGCACCTGATAAAACCCTAAAACCCGACATCTCTAGGGGATCATGCCTATTCCTTGATCATCCCTGTACTGCCCTGGATCTGCCCTGGACAAGATCACACCATGTGTTGTCCCTGGTAGGGGGTCGCAACCCTATTTCACTAGGGGAAATAGGCATAAATTAGCCTGATTTCATGGACATCGAGGGGGAGGAGCCGGACCCCCGGTTCACGCTGGCCAACGAGCGCACCTTTCTCACCTGGCTGACCACGTCGCTCGCCCTCAGCGCGGGCGGCGTCGCCATGGCGGCCGTGCCCAGAGACGTCTTCGTTCCCTGGTTGCGCACGGCGCTGGCGGTCGTCCTGGTGCTGCTGTCCGTGCTGGCCGGGGCGATGGCCTACCCCCGCTGGCGGCACGTGCAGCGGGCGTTGCGGCGCAAGGCGCCCCTCCCGCGGCTCGCCGTGGCCTCCCTGTTCGGCTACGGGGTCGCGGGGGTGGCCGTGCTGGCGCTCGTCCTGATCCTGATCGCCGGGAGATGAGCCCGGGGCCGGAGCGGGAAGGGCCGGCCCCGGCGGGCCTGCACCTCGAGCGCACCCTGCTGGCCTGGACCCGTACCGCCGCCACGCTCGCGGCCGCCGGGCTCGCCGGTGCCGGGCTCGCCGGGCGGCATTCGGCGGGCGGGGCGGTCCTGCTCCCGTTCGTGCTCGCCGCGCTGTGCGGCGCCGTCCTGCTCGCCAGGAGCGGTGTACGGCACCGGCACGTCGAGGGGCTGCTGCGGGACGGCCTTCCGCTGGACATCCGGGCGGACGCCCTGCTGGCGTGGCTGGGCGTGCTGGCGGTCGCCGCCGGCGCGCTGGTGTTCGTGCTCACCGCGCCCTGAGCCACGCCGCCGCCGTGCTCACCGCGCCCTGAGCGACACCGCCGCGTGCTGACCGCGCCCTGAGCCACGCCGCCGCGCTCACCTGCGCCGCGCGGCGGCCGTGTCCACTGCTGCCGGCCCGCGCCGGAAAGGTGTCTCAGGCGGGGTCGCCGAGCGAGATGGTCTTGGCGATCTCCTCCGCCCGCTCGGCCTGCTCGGCGGCGAACCGCTCCGCGTCGAGCTTCTCGGCGATGTCCTCGTCCTGCCTCATCAACGCGTCCAGGTTCTGCCCGGCCATGTCCAGCACGCCCATGTCGGCGTAGGCCTTCTGCAGGCGCTCGCTCCACAGGCCGATGTCCTTCACACACGGCACGATCCGGCTGAACAGCAGCGAGCGGAAGAGCTGGAGATACTCCGACTCGTCGACCGCCGTCATCGCCTGCTTGACCTCGTCGGGCGAGAGGCCCTGGGTCTCCCACTGCTCGACGCCCCGCAGGCGGTCGCGCATGAGGTAGCAGCCCTCGATCACGAAGTCCTCGCGCTCGCGCAGCTCGGCCTCCGACAGCTGCTTGTAGTAGTCGCGCAGGGCCATCCGGCCGAAGGCGACGTGCCTGGCCTCGTCCTGCATGACGTACGCGAGGATCTGCTTCGGCAGGGGCTTCGTGGTGATGTCGCGCATCACGCCGAACGCCGCCAGGGCCAGGCCCTCGATGAGCACCTGCATGCCGAGGTAGGGCATGTCCCAGCGCGAGTCGCTGAGCGTGTCGTCGAGCAGGGCCTTGAGGTGCGTGTTGATCGGGTAGGCGATGCCCACCTTCTCCTGCAGGAACCGGGCGTAGGTCTCGGCGTGCCTGGCCTCGTCCATCGTCTGGGTGGCCGCGTAGAACTTCGAGTCCAGGTCCGGCACGGACTCCACGATGCGGGCGGAGCAGATCATCGCGCCCTGCTCTCCGTGGAGGAACTGCGAGAACTGCCAGGCGGCGCCGTGGCGCCTGACCTCCTTACGCGCCTTCTCGTCCATCTTGTGCCACAACGGAGTGTCGTAGATCGCGATGGACTGGTCGGGAATGCCCAGCACGTCGTAGGGATCCACCTCGAGGCCCCAGTCGATGCGCTTCACCGAGTCCCACTGCTTGTCCTTGCCCTTCTGGTACAGGGCGAGCATGCGGTCGCGGCCCTCGTCGTACTCCCAGGTGAACCGGGAGGAGCCGGCCATCTCCACATCCCATGTGGAGAGCTCGGCTGGGATCGTGTACAGCTCGTGGGTCGACACAGAGGCCTCCAGAGGGGACGTACACCGTACGTACCTTCGAGAGTGACACGTACGCTGTACGTGCGTCAATGGAACGGGAGACAATGGCCCCATGCCACCTCTCACGAGAGCACGGATCGTCACAGCGGCCATCGACCTGATCGAGAGGGAGGGCGCCGACGCGATCTCCATGCGGCGGATCGCGGCCGACCTCGGCGTGGGGGTCATGTCGCTGTACAACCACATCCCGAACAAGGCGGCGCTGCTCGACGCGGTCGCCGAGACCGTGCTCTCGCAGATCTCGTTCACCGACGATCCCTCGGCGGAGTGGACGGAGCGGGTGCGCATCCAGGCGCGCGCCTTCCGGCAGATCGCCCACCACTATCCCCGCTCCACCATGGTGGTGGTCAGCCGCCAGCTGAAGTCGCCGGCCGGGCTGTTCCCGGTGGAGCGCGCCCTGGCCACGTTGCGCGAGGCCGGTTTCGGTGGCGAGGACGCGGTCCAGATCCTGCGCACCTTCATCGCCTACATCATCGGGTCGCTCCTGCGCGAGGTCGGCGTGACGCCCACCTTCGCGCCGGTGCACCGTTCCGACGTGCACCTGACAGACGTGGATCCCGTGCTGTTCCCCGAGGTGGGCACGCTGGCGCCGCTGCTCGGGGTGTGCGACCACGAGGAGTCGTTCGAGTACGGGCTCGACATGCTGATCCGCGCGGTGGCCGTGCAGCTTCAGGAGTCCAAGGAGCCGAAGGGAAGCGCCCGGGGGTGATCCCCCCGGGCGCCGGAGTGCGCCCTTCCCCTGGGCACTCCCCGTCCGGCACTCAGTACCAGTTGTGCGACTGGAAATGACCCCAGGCGCCACAGGGCGAGCCGTAGCGCCCCTTGATGTACTTCAGTCCCCATCGGATCTGGGTCGCCGGGTTGACACGCCAGTCGTGCCCGACGCCGACCATCTTCGTCCCCGGCAGTGCCTGCGGGATGCCGTAGGCCCCTGACGAGGGGTTCTGTGCCCGGTGGTTCCAGTTGCTCTCCCTGGTCCACAGGCTGTCGAGACAGCGGAACTGCGTCACCGGCCATGACCGCCGGGTGACCAGGCGATAGGCGATCGCCTTGTTCCTGCCCTTGGGCGTCCGTGCCGCCCATACGCGCACGTGCGGACGTGCGGAGGTCCTCCACACCCGGCGGTGCACCCGATAGGAGGCCTTTCCGGCCGCCTTCGCCTTGCTCGTCACCCCGGCCTTCGCCGTCGTTCCCATCTTCGGGATCACCGTCGCCCCGGTCGCTCCGGTGATCCCGCCGATCATCCCCGCCAGCCCCGCGCGGGTCCAGATCGGCTGCCCGGTCTGAAACCGGGTGGTGGTGCTCGCCGGCCGCGCGCCGATGGCGGGGCCGGATGCCTCGGCCGGGACCGTCGCGGCGGTCGCCGTCCTGGTCGGGTCCGTGTTCGCCCGTGCCGTGTCGGCCGGGCCGGTTCTGGTTTCGCCTGGTTCTGCTGTGCCGGTGATGGCGTCGGCCGTTGCATCGGACCCTGTGAGGGCGTGTGCCGCTTCCGCCGTCCCGTTGAGGACGGCGGCGGCGATGACGGCCGCGACTGCGCCACGAAAAGCGCGGTTACTGTCCAACTCGGTCCTATTCATCGGGCCGCGTGCGGAAGGCGGCCACACGCGGCGGCCGCCTTCGTCCCGCGCCCATGGATGGGGCGCTGGACGTCCGCGTGGCCGTTCCGGAATCGGTTGAGGACACTGCTGTCCCCGGAAGGCGCCGCGACGTGTTCTACGGCGGTTTCTAGTAGCCGATCCCCCCGCGACAAGTGATTCGCGACACGCGTGGGACAGTTGTTTGCGATCGGAGCGGCACATCTCTGCCGTCTCGCGGGGGCCCGTTGGCCCGCGTCGTGTCCGCGATGATCGCCGCATGATCCAGAGATGCCGGAGGGTTGAGGTTTGGCACGGTAGCCCCCGTGGATACGGGACCGATGCGACATCACACCCGGCGTGCCGCGCCGGAGGTCAGTGCCTGATTAGGGTGGTTCAATGAGTGTTCGTAATATTCCGGTGCGTACGTTGGCCGAAGTGCCCACCACGCTGGGAGAGCTCACAGGCGACAAGGCCACCCTGGTGGTCAACGTGGCGTCGAGGTGTGGCCTGACCCCGCAGTACGCCGGCCTGGTCCGGCTACAGGAACGGTACGGCGACCGCGGGTTCACCGTCGTCGGCGTGCCCTGCAACCAGTTCGGCGGACAGGAGCCGGGGTCGGCCGAGCAGATCGAGGAGTTCTGCGTCACCAACTATGGCGTGGACTTCCCGCTGCTGGAGAAGGCCGACGTCAACGGGGAGGGCCGCCACCCGCTCTACGCCACGCTGGTGTCGTCCGCCGACGCCTCGGGCAACGCGGGCGACGTCCAGTGGAACTTCGAGAAGTTCCTGCTCGACAGGGAAGGCAACGTCGTCGCGCGGTTCCGTTCGCGTACCGACCCCGAGGACCCGGCCGTCGTCGAGGCCATCGAGAAGGCGGTCGGCTAGCCCGGCGAGGAGCCGGTCAGCGCCGCGGCCCGCAACTGCCCCTGACGATCAGCTCGGTGGGCAGCGTGACCGTGCGCGACCGGCGCCCCTCACGCAGCACCAGTTCGGCGGCACGGTAGCCCATGTCCTGGGCGGGCTGGGAGATCACCGTGAGCGGGGGGTAGCACAGCTCCGCCCAGGGCACGTCGTCGAACATGATCAGTGAGACGTCGCGGGGCACGCGGAAGTCGAGCTCCTTGGCCGCGAGGACGGCGGCCTCCCCGAGCATGTTCCCCCCGGCCAGCACGGCGGTGAGGTCGGGGCGGTGCTGGAAGAGGCCCGAGGCGGCGGCGTAGGCCGAGTCGCGGCTGGAGTGCGCCCGCACGATCAGCTCCTCGTCGACCGGCACGCCCAGCGCGTCCAGCGCCTCCCTGAAGGCGCGCACCCGCTGCGCCTGCCCGTGCCGTGAGAGGAACGCGATGCGCCGGTGCCCGAGCCCGGCGAGGTACTCGACCGCCGTGCGCACCCCCGTGCGGTCGTCGGCCACCACGGTGGGGATGTTCTCGCGGCCCTGCACGGGCCGCTCGGCGAAGACGACGCTCAGCCCCGCGCGGAAGGCCGGCCCCCACATCTCCCCGTCGCCGGACGGCACCGCGATCACCCGTTCCACGCTCTCCTCGATGAGCGAGCCGATCAGCTGGGCCTCCCGCTCCGGGTCGTCCCGGGTGGTGCCGATCATCACCGGCTCGCCCGCGGACTGCGCGCAGGTCAGCACGCCGTCGGTGAGCCGGCCGTAGAAGGGGTCCGTGATGTCGGGAACCAGAAGACCGATGCCGCCGGTGCGCTGCCGGCGCAGGTTCCGCCCGAGCGCGCTCGGGCGGTAGTCGAGCCGCGCGGCGGCGGCCAGGACCTTCTCCCTCGTCGCGGGGCTCGCCGATCCCGTCCCCGACAGCACGCGCGAAACGGTCGCGACGCCCACCTCCGCCGCCTCGGCCACATCCTTGATGGTCGATCGGCGCTGTCCGCTCACCCTCATGGAATCGATTCCATCATGGTTTCCATGGATGAGCCAATACGTGAACGGCATCCGAAGAGTGTGAGGAGCCTATATTTCAGAAGGGCTTGACAGAGATGTCCGGTTCAGATGAGATTCATGAAAACGTATCCACATCTGGCGGCACCCGGACGCACGAAGGACTGTCATGGCATCAATCGTTCTGCGTAACGTTGACAAGATCTATGCCGGCGGCGTGAAGGCCGTGAACGGCCTCGACCTCGACATCCACGATGGCGAGTTCATGGTCCTCGTCGGCCCGTCGGGTTGTGGTAAGTCCACCGCGCTCCGCATGATCGCCGGCCTGGAGGACATCAGCGGTGGCGAGATCGCCATCGGCGAGCGGGTGGTCAACCACCTGCCCCCCAAGGACCGCGACATCGCGATGGTCTTCCAGAACTACGCGCTCTACCCGCACATGACGGTCGAGGAGAACCTCGCCTTCGGTCTCAAGCTGCGCAAGATGCCCAAGGCCGAGATCGCCAAGCGTGTTCAGGAGGCCGCCAAGATGCTCGGCCTCGACCAGTACCTCAAGCGGAAGCCCGCCGCCCTCTCCGGTGGCCAGCGCCAGCGTGTCGCCATGGGCCGCGCCATCGTGCGTGAGCCGCAGGCCTTCCTCATGGACGAGCCGCTGTCCAACCTCGACGCCAAGCTCCGCGTCTCCATGCGCGCCTCGCTCAACCAGATGCACGAGCGCCTCGGCGTCACCACCGTCTACGTCACGCACGACCAGGTCGAGGCCATGACCCTGGGCGACCGGGTCTGCGTGCTCCGCGACGGCATCCTCCAGCAGGTGGACACCCCGCAGAACCTCTTCGACGCCCCGGTCAACCTGTTCGTCGCCGGATTCATGGGCTCCCCGTCCATGAACTTCGTCAACGCCGAGCTGGTGCGTAGCGACGGCGGCGCGGCGGTGGCCTTCGCGGGCATGAAGCTCCCGGTCCCCGAGTCCACCTTCGCCGAGAAGCCGGGCCTCGACCAGTACTTCGGCAAGAAGCTGATCCTCGGCATCCGTCCTTCCGACTTCGAGGACGCCTCCGCCGCCAACGGCAGCTCCACCGGCTGGGCCCGTATCCCGACCCGCGCCGAGGTCACCGAGGAGCTGGGCAGCGAGATCAACGTCCTGTTCCTCATCGACGCCCCGCCGGTCGAGCACAAGGACACCGTGGCCGCCCAGGACACCGGTGACGACGAAGAGGCCGCGGTGCTGCCGCTCATCGGCGACAAGTCGCTGTGGACCGCTCGTGTCAACGCCCGCAGCCACGTCCGTCCCGGCCAGAACGTCGAGCTCGTGGTGGACACCCAGAACCTCCACTTCTTCGACACCGACAGCGGTCTGGCCATCGGCCACTCCGCCAACGTCGGACGCTGACCGGACACCGCTCCGGCCGCTGAGCCCCGGCCGCTCGCTTCGAGCGGTCCGGCGAGGCTTCCGAATAGAAGAGACCGCCCTTCCCAGAGAAAAGCCCCCGCCGCGCACCCCTCCCGCGGCGGGGGCTTTTCCATTGGTCAAATCGGTGAGATCCGCGTGCGATCTTTCGGTAATACTCGTGCGCCGGGCGGGGGTCATTCGGCTCAAGTGGATACAACGGGATGCATCGACGCGTCGCCCGGTTGCCGGGCGACGTTTCACATGGCCCGAATTATTTGTCCATCGGGGAGTCCTGAATGGCTGGGAAATATACGATACCTATTCTTCTGGCGGTGGCACTCGCCGGTGGATCGGCGACGGGCACGGTCGCGATGGCGGCTGTGGCGACCGACCTGCCGGCGCTGCGTTCGGCCGGGCTCTCACAGCTCGCCCAGCCCGACACCCAGCCTCCGACCGCGCCGAGCAACCTCCGCTACACCGAGCCTGCAAGAGGGCTCATCAGGCTGCAGTGGGATCCCTCCACGGATGGGCCCACCTATCCGCCGGGCCCGGGTGTGGTCGCCTATGACATCTACGCCAGCAAATCGCCGTACCGTCTGATCGCGACCGTACCGGGTAACGTCCTGACCTACACCGACAGGCAGTCGATTTGCATTACGGTGTCCTATTTCGTCAGGGCGAGGGACGCGGCGGGGAACGTTTCCCCGCCGAGCAATGTCGTCACCCGGCCCGGTAAGAAGTGCGTGAAGAGGGACGACGCGGAGCAGGTAATCAGCACCAAGCCAAATACATCGCAGCTCAACTATGAAACCGATAAATCGCATCATAAGGCTGAAGATGACCAGGAGGTGATCAAGGCCAATAAGTTCCTCCACCTCGAGGAAGGCGATGAAGACGGCGGCGGCCACCACTGGTCGAACCACGACACGCACGGCAGGCACCACCACGGCGGCGGGCACGAGCATGCGGGAGCCGAAGCCGAGGAGGGAGGCGGCCACCAGCCCGCGGCGCACCAGGCCGTGCAACCGGCCGCCGTGCAGCACGGGGGCAAGCAACTGCCGCTCACCGGAGCACCCGTGGCCGCGGTGGCCGGAGTGGGCGGCGCCCTGCTGCTCGCCGGTGCCGCGGGCATCATGATCTCCGTACGGCGCCGCCGATCCACTGGTGCGCGCTAGACCACGCAGGCGGGCCGTCGTCGCCGGCTCGCTCGCGTCCGTTCTCGTCCTGGTGTCGTCCGCGGGCTGGTCGGCACATCTGGGCCTGAGCGCGCGCGACCACCTGGAGGCGACCAGGGACGCCCTGGTGCATCTTCGCGCGGTGATGAGCGCCCGTGACCTCGACCGGATGGCCGTGACGCTGGCGGACGCCCACCGTCACGCGAGCGAGGCACGGCGCCTCACCAGCGGCCCCGACTGGTCGCTGATCACCTACCTGCCCATGGTGGGTGACGGCGCCACGACCGTGCGAGGGCTGGCCGAGACCGCGGCGGAGATCACCGACGTGCTGACCCGCGTCCAGCGGACCGGCACGTCGCTCTTCACGGCCGGGTCGGGCTCCACGGACGACGCGCGCCAGTTGCTGGACGGGCTACGGGCGGCGGCACCGGTTCTCGACGGTGCCGCCGCCCGGCTCACACAGGCACGAGGCCGCCTGATGACCACCCCGGCCCGCACCGGGGTGGCCTCGCTGGACCAGGCACGGGGCACGGCCCTGTACGAGCTGGACCGGCTGCGCCGCTGGATCGGCGGTGCGGCCACCGCCGCGAACCTGATCCCTCCGATGCTGGGCAACGACGGCCCGCGCCGCTACTTCCTGGCCTTCCAGACCAACGCGGAATCGCGGGGGACCGGCGGCCTCGTGGGAGCCTTCGGCATCCTGGAAGCCGACCACGGCCGCATCGGCGTCAAGCGGCTGGCGGCCAACACCGGCCTCGGCCGCAGCCCCCACCCCGTCGCCGACCACGGCCAGGCCTTCCGCGCGCGATACGGCCCCGGCGCGGTTGAGCTGCTCTCGGTCTCCAACCTCTCCCCGCACTTCCCCTACGCCGCGAAGACCTGGACCGCGCTGTGGGAGCGCCAGACCGGCCTGCGGCTGGACGGCGCCATCGCGATCGACCCGGTCGGCCTGTCGTACCTGCTCGGCCTGATCGGCCCGGTCACCCTCCCCGGCGGTGAGCAGGTGACCGCCTCGAACGTCGTCGACCTGACCGAGCGCACCGCCTACGCCCGGTTCACCGACCCCGTCGCGCGCAAGCGGTTCCTCATCTCGATCGCCGGCGCCGTCAGCGAGGCGCTGCCCCAGTCCTTCGCCGAACCCTCCCGCGTGCTGCCCGTGCTCAAGCCCATGGTGGCGGAGCGCAGGCTCCAGATCTGGAGCCGCCACGACGCCGAGCAGCGGCGCCTGTCGGCCACCGCGCTCGGCGGCGTCCTACCGCGGCAGCCCGGGCCCTACGCCGGGCTGGTGGTCAACAACTCGGCCGGTGGCAAGCTCGACTACTACCTGAACCGCTCCCTGGAGTACGAGCTGGGCCCCTGCCGTGACGGGCGGCGTTCCACCAGCGTCCGGATCAAGCTCACCAACGACGTGCCCGACGTGGCGCTGCCCTCCTATGTCACCGGCCCGCTGGACACCCCCGGCCGCTCCCATGGCCCGGGATCCAACCTGCTGTGGGTGTCGCTGTACGCCGGGGTCGGAAGCGAGCTGACGAGGGCACAGCTGGACGGCCGTCCGCTCACGGCCATCAAGGAGTCGGAGCGGTCCCACCCCGTCTACTCCGCCATGCTCGAACTGGCCCCGCGGCAGTCCAGGACGCTGACATTCGATCTCGTGGAGCCGGTCTCCGCCGAGCCCCCCGCGATCCCGGTGCAGCCGCTGGTCCGACCCCAGCAGAACCGGGTCATCGACTCCCGCCAGGGCTGCGCCCCCTGACACGCCGGCACGGGAATCCGCGTGCCGAGGCCACCGGCAGGAAAGTCCCAAGCGCGGCGCGCCGGAGAGGCGGCCGGCGGAGAGACGATCTAGCGTCGCGCTCATGAAACATCCGTCGCCGGCCGCCGGGGAGCGGGATCAGGGGGAGCGCGCCCTCACCGGGCACGAGGACTGCGGCCCGCGGTGCTGGAGTGCCCGTCGAACGGCACCGGCGCCGGGGGAGGAGGTTCGATTCCGCCTTCTGTTCGTGTGCACGGGCAACATCTGCCGCTCTCCGCTGGCGGAGCGCCTCACCAGATCGGTCCTCGGACCGTGCCCGTCCCTGGAGGTGATCAGCGCGGGCACCTTCGCCCGGCCAGGGGAGCCGATGACCGAGCACGCGCGACAGGTGCTGATCAAGCTGGGAGGAGATCCCTGCGGCTTCCTGTCCCGCCCGCTCACTCCCGAACTGCTCGCCGCCGCTGATCTCGTGCTGACCGCCACCACGGAGCACCGGGGAGAGTCGGTGGCCGAGCACCCGCCGGCGGCCGCGCGTACCTTCACGATCGCCGAGTTCGGCACGCTGGCCCGGGCGGTGCGGGCCGAGGCGGTCACCCGCCACGAGGACCCGGCGCGGCGAGCCGGGGCGCTGCTCGACGAGGTCCGCGCGATGCGCGGGCTGGTCCGGGTGAACCAGCCCGACATCGCCGATCCCTACGGGCGCTCGCTGTGGGCGTACCGGGCGGCGGGACGCAGGATCGCCGGATCGCTCGCCGTCCCGCTCCGGCTGCTCACACGTTCGCCGGCGTCTTGACCTCGGTCTCGGTCTCGGTCTTCGGCCCGTATCCGTACCCGTATCCGTAGAGCTGGCTGCTCTTGCGCGGCGCGAAGTTCAGGACGGTCCCCACCACGCGGGCGTTGATGGAGGACAGCAGCTCACCGGCGCGGACCAGGCTCTCGCGCCGTGTCCTGCCGTATCGCGCCACGAGGAGCACGTCGTCGCAGATCGCCGCGAGCGTGGCGGCGTCGGTGACGGGCAGCAGCGGCGGCGCGTCGATGATCACGATGTCGTACTGCGCCACCAGCTCGGCGATCACCTTGCGCATGTTCTGCGAGCCGAGCAACTCGCTGGGGTTCGGGGGGATCCGCCCGCTGGGCAGCACGGACATGCTGGGCTCGCCCCAGGTCTGGATGGCGTCGGCCAGTTCGACCCGGTTGATCAGCACGTCGGTGAGGGCGCTGGACCCCTCGATGCCCAGGTACTCGGGAATGGTCGGGCGCCTGAGGTCGCCGTCGACCAGGATCACCCGCCAGCCGGCCTGCGCGAAGGTCAGCGCGAGGTTGGTGGCGATGGAGCTCTTGCCCTCGTTCTGCAGGCAGCTTGTGACCACCAGGGACCGTGGCGTCCAGTCGACCCCGATGAACTGCAGGTTCGTACGGAGCGAGCGGAAGGCCTCCGACCTCGACGACTTGCTGCCATCGCGCAGGATCAGGGGCGTGCGCCGCGCGTCCCGCTCGTAGCCGATGATCCCGAGCGTCGGGCTGTTGGTGATGTCCTGCAGCGCTTCGCTCGACTTGACGGTGGAGTCGAGATGGTCGCGCAGGACGATCCAGCTTGCGGTGATCAGGAGCGCGAGCAGTACGGCCACCACCAGGTTGACCAGCGGCCGGGGGCTGACCGGCGTGGTGGGGGGCTCGGCCTGGTCCACCACCGTGATCCTCACCGCAGACGGGGTGTTCGGGGTAGGGCGCTCGATCTCGCCGATCACCTCGCTGAACGTCCGGCCGAGGGCGTTGACCAGGCGCGCGGCCCGCCGAGGGTCGTGGTCGGCGAGGGTGGCCCGGAGCAGCATGGTCATCGGAATGGCTTCGGCCCTGATGCCGCTCTGTACCTGCCGGACCTCCTCGGCAGGGACGAAACGGCCGACCACCCGGCGGCTGGTGAGCAGGTTGGCGTACGACTGCACCCTCTGCTGCGACAGCGCCCCTGATTGCAGCGCGGTGGCGAGGCTGCCTTCCTTGTCGTGCCCGGAGACCAGCATGGTGATCGTGGCTTCGTATTTGGGCGGCGTCTTCGCGGCCACCACCAGCGCGGCGGTCACCGCCAGGACCAGCGACAGCAGGATGAACACCAGGTTCCTGCGCGCGAGCCGTACGAAATAGACCATGTCCACTGGTCAACGCCTTTCGATGATATTTGTCGGATGGTTCTGAGGTACGGCCGAGGTGGTGACCCGTATCTTCTGCGGCAGGGCGATGAGGAGGAGCGTCGTCCCCGTGGCGGTGATCGCCGCGAAGAGCGGCGTGACCCAGTTGAGGGTCATCGCCAGGCACAGCCCGCCGGCGAGGGCAGCCAGGGTGGCGAGCGCGACGGCCGTGAGGCGGGTGCCTGCCCCCAGCAGGCGGAGGCGGTGGGACAGGTGGTCGTTGCCGCCCTGCATCAGCGGGCGGCCTTCCCTCCTGCGTGACAGGAGGACCACCCCGGTGTCGACGGTGGCGACGAACATCGGCAGGAGCAGGCCCGCGACCATGGTGCCCATGCCCTGGCCGGTGACCAGCAGGACCGCCGAGCAGGCGAGGACGAATCCGATGAACAGCGAACCCGCGTCCCCCATGAACACCTTCGCGGGCGCCCAGTTGTGCGGCAGGAACCCAAGGCAGGCGTGGGCCAGAGCGACCAGGAGGAGCCCCACGCCGGGCTCGGCGGACATGAAGGCGGTCGCCGCGAGGGTGGCGGCGCTGACCGCCGCCACGGCTCCGAGAGCGCCGTCCATGTTGTCCAGCAGGTTGACGGAGTTGGTCATCACGACGACCCACATCACCGTCAGCGGGCCGTCCAGCCACCCGCCGGTCACCGGGGCCTGGATCCCGCTCATCACGACCCCGCTCGCCGCCAGGGACTCGACACCGAGACGCTTGGACGGGGACAGCGGAACGATGTCGTCGATCAGACCGAGGAGGCCGACCGCCACGGCGGCCAGGATGATGGCGGTCGTCCGGATGTCGGCCACGCCGAGCAGCGTGAGCGCGGGCGCGATCGTGCCCAGCATGATCGCGACCCCGCCGAGATAGGGGACCGGCCTTGCGTGGGTCTTGTAGCCCACGGGTCGGTCGGTGAAGTCCCAGTGCAGGGCGAGACGTCCCAGCGCCCGGGTCGTCCCCACGGTCAGCAGGAAGCCGGCCGCGCCGGCCATGGCGATCGTCGAGGCGTTCATCGGCGCGGCACCCCCATGTCCTCTCGCGCCTCGGCGATGGTGTCGGCGAGGATGTCGGTGAAGGTCCGGCGGGGAGCCCATCCGGTGAGGGCGCGGATCTTGGAGGTCTCCGGGACCCTGCGCGCCATGTCCTCGAAGCCCTCCTCGTAGGCCTCGGCGTAGGGGATGTAGTCGATGCCGGACGCCGTTCCGACCTGATCGATGATGTGCTTGGCGAGCTCCAGGATGCTCACTTCCTCGTCGCAGCCGACGTTGAAGGTCTGCCCGACGGCCTGGTCGTGGTCGAGGAGCCGCAGCAGGGCGTCGACGACGTCCGCCACATGGGCGAAGCACCGTGTCTGGGTGCCGTCGCCGTAGACGGTGAGCGGGACGCCCGCGACCGCCTGCCTGACGAGGCGGGGGATGACCATCCCGTACGCCGGGCTCTGCCGCGGTCCGACCGTGTTGAACAGCCTGACGATGATCGTCGGCAGGCCGCGCTCCTTGTGGTAGGCGTTCGCCAGGATCTCGTCGACGGCCTTGGCGGTGCTGTAGGCCCACCTGACGACCGCGGGGCTGCCCAGGATGCGGTCGGAGAGCTCGGTGAGGGGCCCGTCGGAGTTCTTGCCGTAGATCTCGCTCGTACTGGTGAGCAGGATCTTCCGGCGGTAACGATGCGCGGCCTCGATGACGATCTCGGACCCGCGGATGTTGGTCGTGATGGACCGCAGCGGCTGCTCGACGATCAGCTTCACCCCCACCGCGGCCGCGAGGTGGACGACCACGTCGCACTGGTGGACCAGCTCGTCCACCATGAGCTCGTCCAGCACGGATCCATGGAAGAAGCGCAGCCGGGGGTGGCCGATGGCGTGCTCGATGTTGGCCACGCGGCCGGTCGACAGGTTGTCCAGGATGACCACGGAGTCACCGCGTGCGAGCAATGCGTCGGTCAGGTGGGATCCGATGAACCCACTCCCACCCGTAATCAGAAAGGTGCTCCCAACCGGATTTCTCACGGGTTCTCCTCGTACGATTTGCGATGACAGACGGCTGGTTGTGTAGGAGGCGCCACTAGCGGCGTCACGTGCCCGTGCGGATCCCGTTCTCGTGGACCGTGCTCGAACCCAGAACCGTCTCGAACCAGTCGACTGTCATGCGGAGCCCGTCGGCCAGCGACACGGGGCTCACGCCGGGGAACAGGTTGAGCAGGGCGCGTGGGGAGGCTCGTGACTCCTTGATGTCACCCGGCCGTGAGGGGAGGAACGTCGTCTCGACAGGTCGTTCGAGGACGGCACTGAGGACGTCCGTCAGCTCAAGGAGGGAACACCGGTTCCCGAATGCCAGGTTGACCGGCGTCCGGCTGGTGACCCGGCGGACCGCCGCGTCGGTGAGGACGTCGGTGACCGACCCGACATAGGTGAAGTCGCGCGCCTGCCGCCCGTCGCCGTGGATCGGCACGGGACGGCCCGCGAGCGCCGTGGAGACGAACGCCGGGATCACCGCCGCGTACGCGTGGCCGGCGGCCTGCATGGGGCCGTAGACGTTGAAGAAGCGGAAGACCAGGACCGGCAGGTTGAAGCTCTCCGCGTAGGCCAGGGCGTAGGCCTCGGTCGCGAGCTTGCTCGCCCCGTACGGGCTGAGCGGCCGGGTGGGCAGGTCCTCGTGCTTGTGCGGCTCGGCGCAGTCGCCGTACACCGAGGACGACGACGCGATGATCGTGTGGGGGCGGGTCTTCTTGCAGGCCTCCAGCACCTGGACCGTGCCTGTGGCGTTGACCGCATGGGAGGCCAGAGGGTCCTTCAGGGACCGGGGCACCGACGGCCGGGCGGCGAGGTGGACCACGGTGGTGGCGTCGGCGACCAGGTCCGCCAGGAGTCCCGGGTCCAGGATGCTGCCCTGCACGAAGTCCACCTCACCGCGGTCGAGGTTGGACAGGTCGCCGCTGCTGAGGTCGTCCAGCACCGTGACGCGGTCGACCTCCGGCCGTGCGGCGAGCACGCGGCACAGGTTCGCGCCGATGAAACCGGCGCCTCCGGTCACAAGGACCCTCATGCCGTCACCTCCGTGCTCCGCGCCGGGCGGAGATCGCGGCGACCTCGGCACAGCGACCGGTACAGGGCCTCGGTGTCGGCGACGAGGCGTTCGACGCCGAACGAAGCGGTCGTCCAGCGGCGGGCCGAGTCGCCGAGGCGCCGCGCGAGCGCGGGGTCGGACAGCAGCCGTACGACGCGCGCCGCGAGCTCGGCGGAGTCGGTGCCGGACAGCAGGCCGGTCTCCCCGTCCTTGACGATCTCGGCGACGCTTCCCACTCGCGTGGACACCGACGGGATCCCGGCCATGCCCGCCTCGACGAGCGTCAGCGGGGTGCCCTCGTTGTCGGAGGTCAGCAGGATCACGTCGGCGGCCGCGTACACGGTCTCGACGTCCTGTCTCCAGCCGAGCAGGTGGAAGGACTCCCGGACCGGCTCGATCTCCCGTTCGGCCTCGCGCCGCAGTTCACCGTTCCCGCACATGACGAAATGGCAGTCGGGCACGCGGGCGAGCACCGCCTTGGCGGTCGCGATGAACCGGTCGGGCCGCTTCACATGGGTGAGCCGGCCCACGTAGGCGACGATGGGCGCGTCCTGGGGAAGGCGCAGGGCCAGGCGCGCCGCCCCGCGCTCGGGGACGGGCCCGAGCCGCACGCCCGGCGGGATCACGACGTACTGCCGCGGGCGGCCGATCCCGGCTTCCAGCAGGTCGTCTCTGACCCCGTGCCCGACGGTCATCAGCCGGTCGGACATCGAGGCCAGCACCCTTTCCGACCGCACGTACAGGGAGCGTTTGACGCCGGTGAAGTAGCCGTAAAGGAGATGGCCGTGAAAGGAGTGCACCACGGCCGGGTTCACACCGGAAAGGCGGGCGGCCGTGCGGCCGAGCGCGCCCGCCTTCGTCGTTCTGGTATGGACGATGTGCGGCCGGAAGGCGCGCATGGCGCCGATCAGCTGCACGAGGGCGCGAAGGTCGTCGGTGGGCCTGATCGACCGGCCGAGATTGGGAATGCGAGTGACCTGGACCGGCGCGTCGCGCAGTTGGAGGTGGTCGCCTTCGTTGCCGCCGACGTGGCCGGTGTGGAGGCGATGGTCGAAGTCCTCACGGTTCAGTCCCTCGTACAGCCCTATGGCCTGGGTTGCCGGACCGCCGACGTTCATCCGAGCGATGATCTCCATGACACGGATCCGAGTGTCCGGCTTCACGCATGCTCCTCGTCGATGGGCCGGGGTTTACCTCGGAGAATCTAGACCGGCGTCCCATCCGCGACGCCGACGCCGTAGCCGTGGTGACGAAGAATTTCCATAGCCCCTACCCCTGCGTGATGAAGTCCGGCCGTTTGTCCTCGTCCTGGTGAATGGCCGGGGAAGACGCGGGTGAATGCCGGAGGAGAGCGCCGCCGCGGTCACCGGGAAAATGGCCGCGAGAATGGCGGGACGAAATGCGCCCCGCCTTCCTTCGCACGCGACCCGGTGAGCGTGCTAACAACGTGACCGGGAACACCGTCCCAGCATCACGATCCAAAATGTCGTCCCGCAAATGGCGATGATCAGGTTTCCCTGGGCGAAGGCGACCGCGGTGCCCAGCGGAGCGGCGCCGGTCCGATCGGCGAGCAGGAGCGCGCCGAGAAGCAGCACGCCCTCCGCCGCGAGGAAGGCCAGGCGCCACGACGGCTTGCCGAGAGCGAGGGGAAGCACCTTCGACCAGCACGCCATGCCCTTGACGCAGAACGCGGCGAGAAGGAGGGTGGCGACCGTGCCCACCTCGGCGTATCGGGTGCCGTAGACCAGGCCGAGCGCGTCGTCGGCGGTGGGGGCGGCGATGGTGAGCGCGGCGGCTCCGAGCCCGGTGAGCGCCAGCGTCACCCGCACGGCGTCCCTCCTGATCAGTGCCGTCTCACCGGCCGCGGCCGCCTGCGCCAGCCGCGGGTAGAGCATCGAGGTGATCGGGCTGATCAGGCTGTAGTACAGGCGGCCCGGCGCTGAGGCGATCTTGAGGATGGTGACGAGCGCCGGGCCGCCGAGGAGACCGGCGAGGGTGAGGATCCCCGACTCCGACCCCGCCGCCACCGAGGTCGCCAGCGAGGCCTTGACGGCGAAGGGGACCAGCCCCGGTGGCAGCGGGACGCGCGACTGCGCCGGCCCCATCTCGGCGAGCATGGCGCGCAGGGACCGGGTCCCAAGGACGAGGGCCGTCACGATCGCGGCGACGGCCTGACCCGCCAGGTAGGCCGGTGGCCCTCCGAGGAGCAGTCCTCCCAGTGACAGGACGAACGACAGGACCGCGCATCGCAGGCGAGCGGCCCCGAGCGCGTCCAGGCGATCGGTGAGGGCGAAGCCCGCCGAGGAGGTGCCGCTGGACGCCACGGCGCCGTTCGCCACGAGCGCGAGGCCCAGCATGAGCGCGAAGTCTCCCGAAGCGAGGCCCGTCATCCACGCCCCGAGCACGACGAGCAGGGCCGTGAGGCTGGTCGCCACGCCGATCGCCACGTCCCAGCGAAGCAGGCGGACGTACAGCGCGGCGCCCTGTCCGCTGCGCTGGTGCTCGATCGGGACGAACCGCTGCGCGGCGTCCTCCAGGCGGGGGTCGCACACCAGGAACCAGACGGCGGCGAAGGCCTGGGCGAAGATGAGCTGGCCTGCTCGTTCGGCGCCCTCCAAGCGCACCAGCAGCATCAGGCTGATCATGGAAAGGACCGCTTCGCCCTGGCTGGAGGCGGTCAGCAGGGTGAGGGTGCGCAGGTGCCGAGGGCGGCCCGGCGGGCGCGTTGGCTGGATCGCACGCGAAGACGAGGCCATGGTTCAGTGACAGACCTCGTCGTACAGCTTGTCGAACCAGGCCACGGTCCGGTCGATGTCCAGGCGTACGGCATCGTCCAGGGCGCCCCGGCGAAGACGCGCGTGCGTGTCCGGGCGCATCGCGTGGAGGATGCCCCGCGCCAGCGCGCCGGCGTCCCCGGGGGAGGTGAGAAGCCCGTTCCGGTCGTGGTCGATGAGGTCGGGCACGCCGCCCACGGCGGTGGAGACCACGGGGACCCCCGCGGCGAGCGCCTCCATGGCGACGACGGGCAGCCCTTCGTGCAGGGAGCTGAGCACCAGAAGGTCGGAGGCGGCGATCAGGCGGCCGGCGTCGGGCACGTACCCCAGCATGCGCACGCGGCCGCGGGAGCCGGCGGCGCGCCGGGCGATCTGCTCGTACAGGGGACCGCGGCCGGCGAGGGCGAACAGCGCGCGCGAGTCCTCGGAGACGACCCGTACCGCGGCGTCGAGGAGCAGCGCGTGGTTCTTCACCGGACGGAAGTTGGCCACGTGGGTGATCAGGAAGGCGTCGCAGGGCAGGCCAAGCTCCTGCCGGGTCTCCCGCGCGCGCAGCGCCCAGCGGCGTTGCTCCGCGACGCGGACGCCGTGCACGCAGGTGAAAGGGGCGCGAGCGCCTCTGGCGGCGGATGCCCTGGCGACCTGCGGTGAGACGGCCACGGTCCGGGCGTCCATCCACTTCGTCGCCTGATCGAGCACCATCGTCGGCCTGCGGCAGCGGACGTTGTGCACCGTCGAGATCAGTACGGGCCGCGGTCTCCAGAGCCGCGACACCGGCCGGAGCAGCGCGGCGGGAAGGGGCGAGTGGATGTTGAGCACGTCCGGCCGCAACCGTCTGACGGTCGCGAGCAGCGCCGGCAGACGCAGGGCCCGAGGGCGGGAGGTGAGATCCACCACGGGCAAGCCCCCGGTTCGCAGCCGCTCGATGAGCTCCTGGGTCGAGGCGCGCAGGCAGACGACGGTGTAGCGCCTGCCCGCGTGAGGCGTGGCGAGCAGGCGTTCAACGAGCAGGACCTCCGCGCCGCCCACGTCGAGCGTCTTGATCACCTCGCAGACATGCGGCCTTCCCGGCGTCCTGGCCCCGCGAGGGGAGCGCGTGGTCATGAACGTCTCGTAGCACTCCTCGACGCGAGAGGCCACCTGGGACCAGTCGAGCGCCGCGACGGCCCGCCTGCCGCGCTCGGCGGTCTCGGGGTGGCCCGCCTCCTGCCGGAGGACGGCACGCAGGCGTGCCACCAGCTCGTCCCGGGACCCCGACCGGAAGGTGAGGTAGGCGCCGCCGTCCTGGACGACCGGGGTCAGCGAGGCGTCGGACGAGACGATGACGGGCGTGCCGAGGGCCAGCGCTTCCAGGGCCGCGGTGGGCACTCCCTCACCGATGGCGGCGAGCCTGCGAGAGGCCAGGACGAAGGCGTGGGCCCGGCCGACCAGGGAGTAGGTGCGCTCGGCCGAGAGGTGCCCGGCGAACTCGACGCCGGAGTCCGGCCCGGCCAGCCGTTCGAGCCGTGCGCGTTCGGAACCGTCCCCGGCGATGACGAGACGGGCCCACGGGCAGCCGGCGCGCACCTGGTGGAAGGCCTCGATCAGCAGCGCGTGGTTCTTCACCGCCTCCAGGGCGCCGACGCTGACGATCAACCCCGGTTCGACGGGAGCGCGCCCCCGGAACCCGTCCAGATGCGCAAGATCCAGGCCGCTGGACATCGTGCGGATCTTGTGGACGGGGACCCCGGCGGCGCGCAGGTCGTTCGCCGGCCGGTCGCCCAGGGCGACGAAGCCGTCGACGTGGCGGAACGCCCACGACAGCACGGGCCCGTGGCGCGCCGCGAGGGCGCCGTGGACGGTGACCACCAGAGGGATGCCCAGCCTGCGCGTGACAGGCCCGAGGCTGAGCGCCTCGCGGTGGTCGCCGTGGAGGTGGACGAGGTCGACGTCGCGCACGCCGGGAAGGGCGCGCGCGCACTCCATGGCGAACGCGACCGGGTCGGACCTCCTGGCGGCGAGGCGGCCGGCGAGCGTGGGAGCCAGTGGCAGCGGCTCGGCGCCGCCCGTCGGCTTCCCGTGGCGGTGGGCGAGGATGACGTGGTGGCCACGGGCGAGTTGTTCGCGGGTGAGGCGGTCGACGTGGCGTTCCTTGCCGCCGGGCTCGGGCGGCAGCCGGTAGGCGACGCGGAGGATCCTCACGCCACCCTCTCCTTGGCCGGATGCCCGGAGGTGACATCGCGCACGAATTCGGCGAAGCGATCCATCATGGCCTCGAAGTCGTGGTGCTCGCAGACGTGGTGACGGGCGTCGAGGCCCATTCGATGGGCGCGGTCCTGGTCGGTGAGCAGCGAGGCGATCGCCTCGCCCCAGTCGTGGGGAGACCCGGGGGCCAGAAGGCGGCCGTATCCGGGGCGGACGATCTCACGATGGGAGGAGATGTCGGAGCACAGGACCGGCAGCCCGCAGGCCATCGCCTCGAGCACCGCACGCGGCTGGCCTTCCGACCAGGACGGATGCGCCAGGACCCGGCTCTGCCGCAGGACGGACACGATGTCGTCCTGGGTCACCTGGCCGCGGAGCTCCACGTGCCGCTCGACGCCGAGCGCGGCGGCCAGCGCGCGCAACTCGGAACGGGCGGGTCCCTCGCCCAGGATGACCAGCCGGGCGCCGGGGACGGCCCGCACCACCGCGGGCCATGCCCGCACCACCGCGGCGTGGTTCTTCCGTACGCAGAGACTGCCGACCATCACGACGTGGACCGGCTTGGGCGAGCCCGCCGGAGCGGGGGAGAAGACGCGGGTGTCGACCCGGCTCGGCACGTAGACGACAGGACCGCGCGCCCACCGGCGCGCCCGGTCGCCGAGCCCCTGGCTCACCACGCGTATCGCCGAGGCGCGGCGGGCGGCGGACCGGGACACCGCGCCGAGCGTGACGCGCCTGAGCAGGGAGCCGTACTCCCGCCCCGGATCGAGGACGTCGCCCTGGACCTGGAAGATGTGCGGAGTCCTCCTTCTCTCGCGCGAGAGCTCCACCGACACGGCGGCGAGCGGGTCGCTCGACATCAGGACGTCGGCGCGCGCGGGCAGGCCGCGGTCGATCACCAGGCGTGCCGCACGCAGGAACGCCGGGCGGTTCCGGCCGCCGGCGCGATACAGGCGCACGGGACCGAGGTCGGTGAGACCGCACCCTGCCCCTCCGGCGGGCACGATCACGTTGTACGGGCCGCCGAGGCGCTCGGCCAGAGCGAGGGCGGGACGCAGGTTGACGTCGCCGGCGTGCAGGTCGCGGTCCCACGGGCTGGATCCCACCAGGGTGACGGAGATCGGGTTCACAGGATGTCCTCCAGCATGCGGGCGACCCGCTGGGGCGAGAACTCGTCGAGGGCCCTGATGCGCAGGCGGTCCCCGAGATCGGCGCGTTCCCGCGGTGACATGCGCGCGACCTGGTTCACCGCCTCGGTCAGCGCCTCGAGATCTCCGACGTCGCAGACGAAGGGATAGTCCTTGCCCACCACGTCCGCGGAGCCGCCCGCCCCCGTGGTGACGATGGGAAGCGCCGAACTCATCGCCTCCAGGAGCACGCGGGGGAAGCCCTCCTCGTAGCTGGGCATCAGGAAGCAGTCGGCGGCGGCGTACAGCGGGGGAAGGTCGCGGTTGGGGACGGCTCCCATGATCCGCATGTTCGACCGGCCGGCGCCGAGGCGTTCGAGGTACGGGCGGTCCGGTCCCTCGCCCACCACGACCAGGCGCACGGGGTGGGGCAGCCCGGATTCGAGCGCGTCCAGCAGGGGAGCCAGCAGCCGGGTGCCCCTCCGGAACGAGAGGCGGTGGACGAAGAGGATGACGAACTCGTCGTCACCCCACCCGCGCCGGCGGCGCACCTGGTCCCGCTCGGAGGGCGGCAGCGGGGCGAAGCGGTCACCGTCGATGTCGTTGTACAGCAGTCGCATCTTGCGCCGGGGGACCCGCCACCGCGCGCTCATGACCTCGACCATCGTCTCCGGTCCGGTGACCAGCCCGTGGACGCACCGGGCGAGGAGGTAGTTGAGCCCGTTGTCCAGCCGGTGCCGCAGCGTCTTCCTGGCCCCCGGCTCGACCAGGTCCGCCGTGCCGCTGCGCCAGAGGAACACGCGATGCCGGAAGAACGGAGAGGTGAGGATCAGCAGGATGAGAAGTTGCCGCGAGTACCGCACGAAGTAGGTCCGGTATCCGGCACGGGCGCAGAAACGCAGCGCCTCAAGGGACCGGTGAAGGCGCGCGAGCCTCGTCCGGCCGACCGTGGAGATGACCCTTTTCACACCGGGCAGGGTGGCCGGAGGCGTTCCTCGTTCGACCAGCGCCACCACGTCGACCCGCCGCCCGAGAGCCTCGAGAAAGGCGGGAAGGTGCGCGAAATGCTCGGTCTCCTCTCCCGAAAGATGAGGGATCGCATAGACGATTTTGGTGCGATCGGCAAGGGTCACGGTGACTCCGTCCTCGTTCTCACCCCCCTCATGCTCCCGAGACACCTGCGGTGGAGCGGCGGCGACACCCTCGGCTCCCGAGAATTTGCCCTGTCGTGAGGGTGGCATCGACCACGGTCGCCGGGCATGACGCCGAGGTGGCCAGACGCGCCGCAGACACGAATGCGCACACTGAGTAGGCGATTGTCGCTCTCTGTATAGTCCATTCCTGTCCCACGCCGTGAGGTGCGGTGTGGCCGGGGCGGAATCCGGTGACGGCCGGGCACCCCGTCGTCGCCGTCATCGAAGGAGACGCCGTGAGCGCCGCAGCAGTGGAGGGGACGATCGCGACCGGCACCGGCACCGTGACGGCTCCGGAGACGGAAGGGGCCCCCTCGCGGGGACGATCGGGCGGGCGATCGATCGATCCCATCACGCTGCTGCGGTGGACCAGCGGCACGGCCCTGGTCCTCGTCGCGGAGTGGCAGGCCCGGTTCGGGGCCCACCCGGCGCTGCGCGGGCCGTTGCTGGGGCTGGCCCTGTTGCTGCTGCCCCTCGACCTGCTGCCCGCGCTCGTCATGCTCTTCATCAGGGTCGGCGACCCGGTGGCGGGGGTGCTGCTCCCCGCCGACGTGATCGCTCTGGTCTACCTGGCGCGGGTCGCGCTCCACCCCACGGCCCTCGGGCTGCGGCTCACCCCGTCGCGCATCGTGCTGGCGCTGTTCCTGCTGTGGGCCGTGCTCGCGACGATGGCCGGGGTCGGGATCCTGACCGCCCTCGGGCGCATCGCGCTCTACGCCGCGCTGGGGATGGCGGTCACGCATCATCCCCGGGCGAAGAAGTACGTGCTCTGGGGCGCGGTCGCCTGGGCGCTGACCAGCGTGGTCCTCTACCTTCCCGAATTCCCGTCGAGGCTGTGGGGGTTCTACATCGATGACCCGGCGCAGGCGGGCGGCCTGTTCATCGCCGCCCTTCTCGTGGTCCTGGCCTCGAAGCTGCCCACGGCATGGAAGGTCCTCCTGGGAGGTCTGATCGCCTTCGGGATCGTGGCCACCTTCACCCGGTCGATCTGGTTCGCGTTCTGCGTCGTCCTCGTGGCCGCGGTGCTGCCGCGCCGGTGGTACGTCCCGTTGCTTCTGCCGCCCGCCCTGGGCGTGCTGTCCATACCCTTCGTGCCGCAGATCACGGAGTTGTTCGCGCTCAACTCGCAGTCCGGGCTGATCCGGATGAACTCCTTGATGGTGGGGCTGAGGGAGTTCTGGGACAGGCCGATCGCCGGCCATGGGTGGGCGTTCTCGAGTTTCCTCACGGAGACGGAAGGCGTCGGGCTGTCGAGCACCCCCTTGTACAGCATGTGGATCTACATCGCGGCCAGTGTCGGGATCGTGGGCGTCATATTGTTCGCGGCCTTTCTCGCACTTGTCGCACGGGAAGTGCTCAACGACACGGTGGCCTACTTCTTCCTGATCGCCATCCTCGCCACCGCGCTCTCGGAGATGCCCTTCTTCGGCAGCTGTCTCAACGGGCTGCTCTTCTTCCTGCTGACCTCCGTGTACTCCGAACGCACGTCCGAGACCGGTCCGGCGACGCCGGAGCGAATGAGCGCCGAGCGATGCTGAGCGGACTCCAGGCCGGGCACGCGGGGGCGGAGGCGGCGCCGGAGGTCCCGCGCGGTGCACGTCGGCTCCGCGTGGCGCTCGCGTTGTACGCGGTGGTCCAGGTCGCGCACATCATCTGGCAGACGCGGCACTTCGGGGTGCGCGGCGACGAGCTCATCACCCTTCAGTGGTCCACGTTGCCCGTCGAGGGCGTCATCAGGGTCACCGGGGAGGACATCCATCCACCGCTGTACTACCTGGTACTGCACGTCGCCCTGTCGCCGCCCGTGGACCCGATCGTCGCGGGGAAGCTGCTGTCGCTCGTCATGACGCTCGCCCTGTTGCGTCTCGTGCCCGTCGTCGCCGCAGAGTTCGGCTTCGCCAGGCGGGTGGGAGAGGCCGGGCTGGTCCTCACGGCGATGTCGCCGCTGCTCTGGCAGCACGGCGTCACCATCCGGCCCTACCCCATGGCCGCCGTGCTGTACGTGGTCTGCGTGGTGGCGGCCCTGCGGGTGGCCGCGACCGGTTCGGCGCGCGCCCGCTGCGCCCTGGCCGGGGCCCTCGTCCTCATCGTCTACGTCAACTACCTGGCGGCGCTCTGCGCCCTGATCACGGTCAACCTGCTGTACCTGTCGCGCCGGGACCGCGTCGTCTCGGGCCGGAACTGGATGGCGACACAGTTGGCGGCCGTGCCCTTCCTGCTCCCGCTGGTCCCGCTGGCCCTGAACCAGACCAGGGACGCCGCCGGCATCGCGACCTCCACCGGCATCGCGAGCAGCGGCCTCGCCGGGGCCGCGGCCAGGTTCGTCTACTGGTTCTACGGCGTGGTGACGGGGGAGACCCTCGCCCAGCCGTTCCTGCTGGCCCTGCTGTGCGGCGTCCTCGTCCTGCTGGTGGCCCACGGGGTGGTCGGGCGGTCGCGCATGCCGGCCGAGGCGCGGCGCGCCCTGCTCGCGTGCGCGGCCGTCGCCCTGGTCGCGCCGGTGACGTACGCGGTGGTGGCGAGCCTGGTCTTCCGGGGAGAGCTTTTCACCGCGGGCCCGGCCCGTACGCTGTTCGCCGTTCCGTTCGTCGCGCTCGCCCTGGCCCAGTCGCTGACCTCGCAGATGCGCGTGGAGCGGCCGGGGAAGGCGGCGGCCCTGGCGGTGGCGCTGTCGGTGTGCTGGATCGCCGCGGGCGCGAACGAGGTGCTCGGCCGTGACTATTTCCACGGCACCGATTCGGTGCCCCGTGCCGCGATCGCCCGGCTGGTGCGCGAGAAGGCGGGCACGGACGGCCAGGTGCTGGTCGACGCCCCCTTCGGCAACGACATCGTCCACATGCTGGCACGGGAAGGGATCTCCGCGCGGATGGTCTCGCGCGACTCCTCCGACGCCTATCGCGCGCAGGCGGAGGCCGTGCTCGCACGGATGCCCGCCCGGCTGGTGCTCGTCCGCTACAACCGGGATCTGACCGGCGGCTCGTCCACGTGGTTCCTCGGGCGGCTCTCCGGCGCCTACCCCGCCTTCGTCCCGCTGGCCTCCTACGCCCCCACTTCCGGCCTGGTCAGGTGGATCGACGCGCGCGCAGGCAGGAACGACCCGAGTCACCAGGTCACCGTGTACCTGGGATCGAAGCGGGCGCCGGCGCCCGCGCCGTGATCAGCGATCCGGCTGGGCGGGTTTGCGTACCTCGATCACGAACCCGCTGGCGACCGCCACCGCGTCGGCATGCCGCGCGAGCAGCACGTCGAGGATTTTGAGCGGTGAGAGCAGCCACATCAGGGGGAGTATCGCCCTGTACAGCCTTCTGCTGCCGAACGACAGCACGAGGGCGAGCCACTCCTGGAACACCCAGAGCAGCGCGGAGGTCGGCCCCGCGCCGACCCGCACGCTCAGCACCTCGAACCGGTGGAAGAGCGTCGTCATCCCCGCGTGCGTGAACCTCTGGTAGTCGTACGGCGAGGCGTGGAACGGCTGCATGAACGGCACGAAGCACAGGACGCGGCCGCCGGGCTTCAGGACGCGCCACATCTCACCGACGTGTGCCTGAGGGTCCGGTACGTGCTCGAGGACGGCGACGCTGATGACGCCGTCGAGGGAGCCGTCACGGATCGGCATCCGGCGCAGGTCGGTCACCAGGTCGACGTTGGGGTAGGTGCCCCCGTCCACGCACAGCAGCCGCGGGTCGTAGCGGTTGGTGCCCGAGCCGAGATCGGCGACCACCTCGCGGTCCAGGTCGAAGCTCGCCAGGAAGGGGCGGACGAACCTGCGGAGCAGAACCGGCGACACCAGCTGGATCGTCAGCGGGTACACGCGCCCGAAGCGGCGCTTGACCGTCTCCTTGACGCGGTTGAGCGGATCGTCCCGCAACTCGGCGTCGGTGAAGCCGCCGAAACTCAGCCGCCTGCCCTGCCGGTGCCCGGTGATCGCGCAAGGTCCGCATTCGTAGGCGCCCTCGAATGCGGAATGGCAGGACGGGCAGGCCAGCGAGCCGGACACGCGGTCGACCGGATAGCGCGTCAGCTCGATCATGGCCGGTGGGCTTCCGCCTTGGCCGACCGCCACCAGAACCGGTTGTCCCGATACCAGCGGACCACCTCGGCCAGTCCCCGGTCGAAGCCCACGCGGGGCTCGTAGCCGATGGCCCTGATCTTGCCGCTGTCCACGGCGTAGCGATGATCGTGCCCGGGCCGGTCCGGCACCCGCGTGACCATCTCCCAGCCCACGCCGAAGGCCGCGAGGAGCCGTTCGGTGAGCTCCAGGTTGGTCAGCTCGGCCCCGCCCCCGATGTTGTAGATCTCGCCGGCCGAGCCCTTGTCCAGCACCAGTTGGATGGCCCGGCAGTGGTCGTCCACGTGCAGCCATTCCCTGACGTTCCGGCCGTCGCCGTACAGCGGGACGGGTCTGCCGTCGATCAGGTTGGTGACGAACAGCGGGATGACCTTCTCGGGGTGCTGGTAGGGGCCGTAGTTGTTGGCGCACCTGGTCACCCGGACATCGAGCCCGTAGGTGCGGTGGTAGGCCCGGCACAGCAGGTCGGCGCCCGCCTTGGCGGCCGAGTAGGGCGAGTTGGGCAGCAGCGGCTCCGACTCGGTCCACGATCCGGTGTCGATCGACCCGTACACCTCGTCCGTGGAGACCTGGACCATCGTGACGACGTCCGCCTCCAGCGCGGCCTGCAGCAGGCACTGCGTGCCCTGGACGTTGGCCGCCACGAAGTCCCCGGCACCGGTGATGGAGCGGTCGACGTGGGTCTCGGCCGCGAAGTTGACGATGACGTCATGGCCGGGCACCAGGTCGCGCAGCAGACCCAGGTCCGTGACGTCCCCCCGGACGAAGACGAAGCGGGGATCGTCCCAGACCGGGGCCAGGTTGGCGGTGTTCCCGGCGTAGGTGAGCCTGTCCAGCACGGTGACGCGCGCCTGTTCGCAGCCTGGATAGGCGCCGGACAGCAACGATCGCACGTAGTGGGATCCGATGAACCCGGCGCCCCCGGGGACCAGCATCTTCATGGGTGCACCTGTCCCTGCCGTAGTGACGGATATCGCTTGAACCTATGCGAGCGGCGGGTTCAGCGGCCGGTCGACCGGACGCCTTTGCCGAAGCGGGCGCCACACGTTGCCAAGGCCAGGTCTCCCGCGCTCGGGGAAGGTCCAGGACCGGTGCAGCAGATAACTCAAGGGAGGGCTCACGGTGATGATCACACCCTGGGCCACCATGATCGGGAGCTCTAGGAACTCCACGAGAAGGGGGACTCCGGTGAGGGAGGTCGCGAGGAAGGTGAGCCCGGCCGCGTAGAACCTCAGCCAGCTCGCCAGCCAGGATCCGGCGCCGGCACGGAAGACCATGAGCCGGTACCAGGGGTAGACGATCACCGAGGTGGTGAGGTGGGTGAGGAGGATCAGGAGGGGATAGGGAAGCCCGCCGCCGGCGGCCAGCGACGCGCCGAGGACGCCGTAGTAGACGGCGGCGGTGATGCCGCTGCCCGCCAGGTACATGACATGGCGGCGCCCGAGCATGCAGGTGAGGGACGCGATACGTCCGGCGCCGTCGGCGACGAGCGTCCTCACCTGCCCACCTGGATCCTGCTGTGGTCCCCCACCATCAGCTGATGGGTGTTCGACACCCCCGCGGCGCGGCTCACCTCGACGTTGCGCCCGATCAGGGAGTGCGCGATGCGTGAGACGCCGATGACCGACGAGCCGCCGAGCACGATCGAGTACTCGATCTCGGCGTTCTGCACGACGCATCCAGGCCCGATGGAGGTGAAAGGGCCGACGTAGGAGGAGACGATCTTCGAGTCGGCCGCCACGATGATCGGCCCGCGGAGGATGGAGTTGTCCACCACCGCGCCCGGCTCGATGACGACCCGCCCGGTGATCTCGCTCATCGCGTCCACCGTGCCCCTCACGTCGCGCTCGATCGGCTCCAGGACGATGCGGTTGCACTCCAGCATGTCCTGCAGGCGCCCGGTGTCCCTCCAGTAGCCGGTGACCATGTGCGACTGAACGGAGTAGCCGTTGCGGATCAGCCACTGGATCGCGTCGGTGATCTCCAGTTCGCCGCGGGCCGAGGGCTCGATCGCCCGGACCGCGTCGTGGACGGCCGGGGAGAACGAGTACACCCCCACGATGGCCAGATCGCTCCTCGGGCGGGCGGGCTTCTCCTCCAGCCCGATGATCTCACCGGAGGGCCCCAGCTCGGCGACGCCGTAGAACTGCGGTTCGGCGACCCTGGTGAGGAGGATCTGCGCGTCGTGCCCGCCGGCGCCGAACGCGTCGACCAGATCAGAGATCCCGCCGACCAGGAAATTGTCGCCCAGGTACATCACGAACGGCTCGTCGCCGAGGAAGTCGCGGGCGATCAGGACGCAGTGCGCCAGCCCCAGGGGGGACTCCTGCGGGATGTAGGTCACCTCCATGCCGAACGCCGAGCCGTCCCCGATCGCGTCACGGACCTCCGCGGCCGTCTCGCCGACGATGACGCCCACGTTGGTGATGCCCGCGTCGCGTATCGCCTCGAGCCCGTAATACAGGACCGGCTTGTTGGCGACGGGCACGAGTTGCTTCGCCGAAGTGTGGGTCAGCGGGCGCAGCCTGGTGCCTTTGCCGCCCGCCAGAACGAGTGCCTTCACGCCCGTCGCGCCTTTCACCGAGAAACCGGTCCTGGGCCCCCGACCATCTCATTGAAAGGACGAGCGCGCCCGGCCGCCATCGCCTCTGTTGACCGAAAAAGCGCCCGCCGATTGCCCGAGCCGCACGTGCCCGCGATCAGGAAAAGACGACAATCGTGGTCGGTTCGCGGAAATGAATGTCGGCAGTCGGGGGATCGATGTCTGTGTCGGTTGTCATACCGTGTTACCGCTCGGCCCGGACCCTTCCGCATCTGGTGGCCAGGCTGATGCCGGTCCTGCGCGCGGCGTCCGGCCGGCACGAGGTCATCCTCGTGGACGACGGAAGCCCGGACGACACCTGGGAGGTGGCCGCGGAGCTCGCCCGCGGGGTCGAGGGCGTCCGCGCGATCCGTCTGTCCCGGAACTACGGCCAGCACAACGCGCTGGTGGCCGGCGTCAGGGAGGCCGAGTGCGAGGTGGTCGTCACGATGGACGACGACCTGCAGCACCCTCCGGAGCAGATCCCGCTCCTGCTGGCCACTCTCGAAGGCGATCGCCTCGACCTGGTGTACGGCGTGCCGCGCGAAGAGGAGCACGGGGTGCTCAGGAGCTTCGCGTCCCGGTCGGTGAAGGCCGGGATGTCCGGTGCGCTGGGCGTCCACGGCGCCCGGACGATCAGCGCCTTCCGCGCCTTCCGTACGCGCCTGCGTGACGGGTTCGCGGACCTGTCCGGTCCGCACGCCTCCATCGACGTGGCCCTTTCCTGGACCACCACGCGGGTGGGCGCGGTCACCGTGCACATGAACGAGCGCTCCCAGGGGCAGTCGAACTACACGCCGAGGCTCCTGGCGCGGCACGCGGTGAACATGCTGGTGGGCTACAGCACCGCCCCGCTTCGCGCGGCCAGTTACCTGGGCTTTCTCGTCGGGGTCTTCGGCCTGGTCCTGGGCGGTGCCGTCCTGTGGCGTTTCGCCGTGGGCGACACCACGGTTCCCGGGTTCACCACCATCGCCTCGATGGTCGCGCTGTTCTCCTCCGCCCAACTGGTGGCCATGGGGGTGCTCGGCGAGTACGTGGGGCGCATCCACGGGAGTGGTATGGGGCGACCGGCCTACGTCGTCCGCGAGCGCACCGGAGCGGGGGAGGCCGGTTCCCGCGTGTGGCCCGGCGCTACCGCTCCCGCCCGGGTAGGAGCCCGCTCCGGACCAGATGAACGGTGAGGACGGTGCGGACCGGCTCGAAGCCGTACCTGCTCCACGCTCTCTGCACGCGCGTGTTGTGTCCCTGGGTGGAGATGACGACCTCGGCCGCGCCCCGGGCCAGCGCCCGGTCCTCCACCGCGCGCAGCAGGTGCGCGTAGAGACCGTGTCCCTGGGCCTGGGGGACCACGCCCGCGAGCAGGATCTCGGTCCTGGAGGGGTCGTCCTCCAGCGTGGCGAGCGCCAGCACCGGGCCTTTCTCCTCTCCCGCGTGCCCGTCCCACAGGGCCAGGCACCTTCCCCCGGCCGCTGATCCGCGCGCCCACTCCTGGTATCCCGCCAGCGCGCCGTCCCGGTCGAACAGGGGGTTGGCCAGGTAGTGGCATCCGTACGCCTGGAAGATGCCGGCGACCAGCGCGTCCACCACGACCGGATCCGTCAGTTCCGCCGCCCGCAGGCCCGGCGCCGGTTCCGGCCGCCGGCCCCGCCCGGCGGGCAGGCGCCAGTAGACCAGGGAGTCCGCGAGCACCGCGGTACGGCCGAGCGTGGCCAGCTTGGCGAACCAGTCGACGTGCTCCGCGGGGTACCGGCACACGATGACGTCCGCCCGGGACGCGAGGATCGCGTCGCCGACGGCGGAGAAGGGGCATGAGACGTCGGCAGGCACGGTGAGGCGATCCACGGAGCGGCCGAACCGGGCCGACTCCAGCGGGGACCGCAGCGCCCGTACGGCCGGCGCCCCCATGACCTGGGAGGTCATCGGCACACCCGGTACGCTCGCACGGCGTCGATCACCCGGGCCACGTCGGTCTCGGTCAGATCGGCGTACAGCGGGAGCCGTACGAGCCGGTCGGAGGCCTCCTCGGTGATCGGGCAGCCGCCCGGGGCCACCCGTCCGTACCGCGTGCCCGCCGGCGCGGCGTGCAGGGGATGGTAGTGGAAGGTGGCCTGCACGCCTGCCTCGGAGAGGTGGCCGATCAGCGCCTGTCGGTTCTCCAGATCCGGGAGCAGCAGGTAGTACAGATGGGCCGGATGGGCGCAGCCGTCGGGGATCGTCGGCCGGCGGACGCCGTTCGCCGCGGCCCAGCCGGCCAGCTCCTCGTGGTAGGCGTCCCACACGGCGTGGCGCCGCCCCTGGATCTCCGCGAACGACTCCAGCTGGGCGGCGAGCTGGGCGGCCAGGGTGTCGGACGGAAGATAGCTGGAGCCGATGTCCTGCCACCGGTACTTGTCCACCTGGCCACGGAAGAAGCGCCCGCGGTCGGTGCCCTTCTCGCGGATCACCTCGGCACGGGCGAGGAGGCCGGCGTCGTTCAGCAGAAGCGCGCCGCCCTCACCGCACTGGACGTTCTTCGTCGAGTGGAAGCTTTGCGCCGCCATGTGCCCGAACGTCCCCAGCGACCGGCCGTTGAGGGAACCGCCGAGGCCGTGGGCGTTGTCCTCGATGAGGGCCAGGGCATGTCCCTCGGCCAGCTTGCCGAGCTTCTCCATCGCGCAGGCGACGCCGGCGTAGTGGACGACCACGATGGCCCGAGTGCGGTGGGTGATCGCCGCCTCGACGAGGTCCTCGTCCACGTTCAGGGTGTCGGGCCGGCAGTCGACGAAGACCGGCACCGCGCCGCGCAGGGCGTACGCGTTCGCCATCGACACGAACGTGAACGACGGCATGATGACCTCGTCACCCTCGCGAAGGCCGAGGAGCATGGCGGACATCTCCAGCGCGTGCGTGCAGGAGGTGGTCAGCAGGGCGTCGCCGGCGCCGGTCAGCGCCTTCAGCAGATCGGTGGCCTTGCGCGTGAACGGGCCGTCCCCGCAGGTGAACCCCTGCCACACGGCCTGGGTGATGTAGGAGATCTCCCGCCTTGACACGTGCGGGCGGTTGAAGGGAATCGGCTTCGCGTCGGTTGCGCTCACGGCTGCAGTGAACAAGATCGGGGCCTGCCGCCGCGCGCGGAGCCCTCCTCCTTGGGGGAGTCATCGCGCAAGTCTTACGTCGCGCCCGCTCGTGCGGGCAGGGCCGTGAGCCGGTATACGGCGTAGTCGCCGGAACGCATCTGGAAGGTCGCGAAGTCTCCGATCGCGGTGCTGGGAACCGCGTGCCGTTCGTCGACGAAGAGCCAGCGCACTCCGTATCGGTCCCGCAGGCGCTGGATGGAGGCGGCGGAGGGGGACGTGAACGCCTCGTCGTTGGCGCGAAGCCGCTCCTGGTCCCAGAACGGGAGGTTCTCCGGTGGCAGGCCGGGACGCCACCGGTCCATGTTGGCCGCGGTGTAGGTCCATCCTTCCAGCAGCACGCGACGCTCGCTGAGCGCGGAGACCCAGAAGTGGCGGCTGTCGCAAGGGTTGTGGAAAGACCAGAGGCAGTGCGCGTTCGTGGCCACCAGGTCGCCCGGTCGCGAGTGCGCGCGCAACCACCGCCCGGCGGTCAGCAGTCCCTGGGGGACCGCCGGGGGCGTCGCGGCGGGGGAGCCGCTGAGAACGCCGCTCGACGGCTGGGCGAACACGATCGACAGGACACGGGTGCACCAGGACGCGGGCAGGCCGATCGCCGCGGTCATGCAGAGCACCAGCGCCCAGGCGCGGACCCCCCGGGCGGTCACCTTGAGCACCGCCGCCGCCAGCAGGACGACGGCCAGCAGGGCGGCGTAGGGCAGATACAGGATGGTGTCCGACCGTCCCGGGCTCAGCGGGGTCTGGACACCGCAGAGCGTGTGGACGAGGTAGGCGCTCACCACTCCGGCGCCGGCCGCGCACGCGATCGCCCCGCGCGACAGCTCAGCCCGCCGGACGATGAGGGTGAGCCCGTAGACCGCGGCCACCGTCAGGTAGGGATAGCACGCCCCGAGGAAGTAGAGCTCGCTGAGGTGCGGGTGCTTGAGCACGAGCACCGCGCCGACACCCGCCGTGCCGAGGCCGAGCAACAGGGCCGCCTCCGGCCGCAGGAGCGACTCGGGGCGGCTCAGGAACCCGAGGACGCCGCACCAGGTGACCGCCCAGCACAGCAGGTACAGGACCGTGACCCCGGCGAGCGAAGCGGGCGGGGCCTCGAGGTGGTGGCCCTGGCCGGTCAGCTCGGTCCACGTTCGGTGCATGAGGTCCAAGGGCTCGATCATGGTCCCCTGCCTCGCGCCGCCGAACAGCACGATCTGGGCGAACAGGAAGCACGTGGCCGCCATCCCGAGCACGATGAGTGCGGGCCGGTGCGGCCGTCCATCCCTGATGGCCCCCGCCGCCGTCACGGCCAGGAGTCCCGCGATGAGCAGGGGCAGATACGACGCCTTCGCTCCCATGATCGCCACGAGGAACGTACCCGTCAGGACCCACTGTCCCGCCGTCGTCCTGCGGTGTTCGAGCAGGTCGAGAAGGCAGATGATGAGGGGGGCGAACAGCAGCGTCCCGAAGGTCTGGGTGGGGCTGCCCCATGACTGGACGCCCCGCCATCCGAACACCCCGACGTTCGGCCCGAGATACAGGTTGGGCGCCGCCATGAAGACGGTGCCCACGACGCAGAGCAGCGCCCCCGGCCACGAGCGCACGATGCGGCGGCCGACCATGGCGAGGAGGACGACGATGGCGGCCAGCATGGGCACCATGGCCAGCCGGAACAGCAGAAGCAGGGGCTCCAGCCCGGTCACCCAGCTCGCCGCGGCGAGGTGCGCGTAGACGAACCAGTGGTACAGGAGCGGCTCGCCGGCGACCACGGGCACCGTCGGCGGCATGTGGTGCTTCAGCTCGCCGATCAACGCCAGGTGGTAGGGCAGATCGATGTAGGCGGCGCCGAGCCCCGGCCAGGTCAGGGCATGGGTCCTGAAGAAGTTGACGGCGCTCCAGATGACCAGGTACGCGAAGATCAGAGCCAGGGACCAGGACCACCAGAGCGGCACGTCACCCGGTCGCCGTGCCTCCCTCCAGTGCCGTCGCAGCCGGGGGACGGCGGCGAACACCGCGTAGGTGGCGATCGGCCATGCCAGGACCAGCAGGGGCAGGCCCATGGCCCGTGCGGCGATGTAGACGATCACCTCGACGGTGTAGCCGAGGGTCAGCCCGAGCGCCAGCTCCTCCGCCAGGGTGCGCGCCCCGCCGTGCAGAGCCCGGACGATCAGCATGCCCGGAAGTACCAGACCCAGGACGACGTAGGCCCCGAAGACGGTGATGTCCCCGAGCGAGACGCCGTGCAGGACCAGTACGGCGACGGTGAAGGCGGTCGCCGCGGTCGCCGGCGGCCATCCCGGCGCCAGGAGGCGCCTCAGGGTCCGGCGGGCGGCGGACCGCTCGCGCGGCGCCCGCGCAGGGCTCGCCACCCCGATCGGGTGCGGGGCCGAGGTGGGAAGGGGCGGGCTTTCAGTCATGCGCGCCAGTTTGGCGAGACGGCCCGCGTGGACGGGTCTGGACGCTCCCGCTCGGTGATGTCCTTGCCTGTCCTTTATCCGGGTGACGCCTGATGGCCTTTCCCTGGATGTGGGCCCGGCCGCCTCACGTGGAGACGGCCGGGCGAGCGGGTCGATGCGAGGAAAGGCGCCTCAACTGGCCGCGGGAGTGAAGACCACGTCGACCCAGTAGTTCGTGGCCTGGTAGGAGCTGGTCGGGAATTCGTTCGCCGCGCCGTAGTGATATACGCCATTGCCCCCCTCCGCGCCGTCCGCGAGTGCGAGAAGCGGGCTGTTGGTGTATTGGGTCGCGAAGTAGGGGCGCGTCACCGAGTAGTACCCCGACGAGGTGAGCACGGTGGCCACATAGGTGGTGTTCGCGGTCACCGATACGGGCGACGCGAAGTTCACCTGCTGCCACCCGGAGGCGGTCTCGCCGGTGAAGGTGGCGCTGGCGAGCAAGGTGCCGCCACTGGTCCACAGGCTTCCCACGTGTGTCCCGGTGTTCAGGGAACCCTTGTAGAAGCGGACGCCCTTGACCGTCCCGTTCCCGCTCGCCCTCAACTTCACCCCGAGCGCGACCGCGTTCGGGTCGAAGTGCGACGCCACCGCCGGGGTCGTCGCGCTGCTCCACAGGGTCGCGGTGACCTCCTGGTTGAGGATGTTCGACTTGCTCGGCGCGAAGTGGATCAGAGCCTCGTTGTCGAAGGTGTCGCCGCCCAGGTACACGGCCTGGATCGGGTGGATTCCCGGTGAGAGGCTGGAGGTGCTGAACGTGGCGACGCCCGAGGAGTCGAGGAAGCCCGAGCCGAGCGTCGTCGTTCCCTCCTTGAACAGCACCTGGCCCTGGGGGACCACGGTGCCGCTCACCGCGTCGACCGTGGCGGTGAAGGTCACCACCTGGTTCCGCATGGAGGGGTTGGCCGAGGAGGTCAGGGCGGTGGTGGTCTGCGGGTCGTTCGGCAGGGTGATGAAGGTGGCCGGGCCGCTGGTGGTGCCGTCCAGGATGACGTTCTGGTTGAGGGTGAACAGGCGGCCGAAGACGGATGCGCCCGCACGGACCCAGGCGGTGTTCGCCGCGAGGACGTTGCCGCGGAAGGTGGAGTTCTGCCCGAGGGTGGCCGCGTCGGTGACCTGCCAGAAGACGTTCTTGGCCTGCGCGCCGTTGGTGAGGGCGACGTTGCTCACGGTCGCCGTGGTGAGGGTGGGCGCCTTGAAGATGAAGACGGCGTCGGGCTCGCCCTGCGCGTCGAGGGTGAGCGACCCCGTTATCGTGAAGCCGCCGCTGGTCGGGGTGTAGATGCCCGGCGCCTTGGTCGTCCCGCCGAGCTCTGCGGCCACCGAGGTGACCGGGGTCCGGCCGGCGATGTCGTTGTAGGCGGCGACCACGCTGGACTTCGCCGTCGCGGCGGTGGCGTCACCGGCGTGCATGGTCCCGGTCAGGGTGCCGGGCGGGAAGCCGGTCACGGTGCTTCCCGGGCTGACTCCGAGGTCTCCGGTCACGTTCGTGAGGTTGTTGTTGTTGACCGCCGACCCGGCGAGTATGGCGAACGCGACGGCCGTGCCGAGGTCGACCGGCGCCCGCCGCGCCGCGTTGGCCGTGTCCGGCGTCGCGATGAGCGCGCCGGTCGCGAGGACGGCCGCGAGAGTGGCCGTCAGCCCGGTACGACGGGTCTTTCGGGAAAGCGCCCGAATTCGAGTTATGTATATCATGAAGCGATCCTTTATGCCCTGGTGCAGGGCGATGCGGCTTATGAATAAGCATCTGCTGGTTCAGCTTACTGATCGGCGTTGTTGCCGCGCGGAAACGACATGCGGGCGGAATTATGCGCGCGAGGGCCCGGGAAAGCCGTTTTCCAGGCCCTTTCCCCGATGTCTTGACCGGAATGGCGGTCAGGTGGGGCGACACGCGTGGATCGTCGCCGAATCTCCATTGTCGGACCCCTGAGTCCTACACTCGTTTGTGAATTCGAATCCGAGTGACGGGGGTCACGCCGTGGGGGAGAAACTGGTCGTCGTGGGGCAGGGGTATGTCGGCCTGCCTTTGGCGATGCGTGCGGTGGAGCGGGGTTTCCAGGTGGTGGGAATCGACGTGGACGAGTGGCGGGTCAAACGGCTGAACGCCGCGGAGTCCTACGTCGAGGACATCGACGACGGCACGCTCGCGGAAGCGGTGCGTTCCGGGCGTTACCTCGCCACGACGGACTACGCCGACGCCGAGGCGTTCGACATCTGCGTGATCACGGTGCCGACTCCTCTCAGGGAGGGAGCGCCCGATCTGCGCCACATCGGGGAGTCCGGCCGGTCCATCGCCCCGCTGATCAAGCCGGGGGCGACGGTGATCCTGGAGTCGACGACCTACCCGGGGACCACCGAGGAGTACCTGCGGCCCCTGCTCGAAGAGGGCTCCGGCCTGCGCACCCCCGAGGACTTCTTCCTGGGGTACAGCCCGGAGCGGATCGATCCGGGGAACGCCCTCTGGCGCCTGGACAACACGCCCAAGGTGGTGTCCGGGATCGACGCGGCGTCCCTGGAGAGGGTCCGGGCGTTCTACGGGCGGATCGTGCGAGAGCCCGTGCCCGTCTCCTCGCCGCAGGTGGCCGAGCTGTGCAAACTGCTCGAGAACACCTTCAGGCACGTGAACGTCGCCCTGGTGAACGAGCTCGCGATCTTCGCCCGCAGGCTCGGCATCGACGTATGGGAAGCCATCGACGCGGCCTCCACCAAGCCCTTCGGCTACATGCGCTTCACCCCCGGGCCGGGAGTCGGCGGGCACTGTCTCCCGATCGACCCCTCCTACCTGTCATGGAAGGTCAAGCGCAGCCTGGGGCACAACTTCAGGTTCGTGGAGCTGGCCAACGACATCAACGACCACATGCCCGATCACGTCGCGCAGCTGGTCGCCCTGGCGCTGAACCGGCGGCGCAAGGCGGTGAACGGCAGCCGCGTCCTCGCGCTGGGCCTCGCCTACAAGAAGAACACCGGCGACGCCAGGGAGTCTCCCGCGATCGAGGTCGTCAAGGCGCTGTCCAAGCTGGGCGCCGATGTACGGGCCGCCGACCCCTACGTTGACGACTTCCTGCTCCCGGGGGAGATCGAGATCGTCGAGCCCACCGCCGAGGAGCTGTCCCGCGCGGACGTCGTCGTGATCCTCACCGACCACGACTGCTTCGACTACGGGCTGGTGGAGCAGGCGAGCACCCTGGTCTTCGACACGCGTAACCGGTGCACGGGGGCCAACGTCGAGGCGCTGTGAACGCTCAGCGCGGCCGGCGGCCGAGGCGCTGGGAGACGCGTCCGGTGAGCCCGTGCGGGAGCAGCCTTCCCACGGCGACGATCGCCTTGTACTGGGCGCCGGGGACGCACACCCATCGGCCCAGGGCGAGGTCCCGCATCGCGTCGTTCACCACGCGGTCGGGCGTCAGCCAGAGGAACTCGGGGATGCCCGACACGTCGACCGAGGCCCGCTGGTGGAACTCGGTGTGCACGAAGCCCGGGCACAGCGCCATCACCCGGACCCGAGGCTCGATGATCTCGCTCGCGACCGACTCGCTGAAGTTGACCACCCAGGCCTTGGAGGCGCTGTAGGTTCCGCGCGTGAAGAACGCGGCCACCGATGCCACGTTGATCACTGCACCGCGGCCTCGCGACCTCATCCCGGGAAGCGCCGCCAAGGTCAGCCGGAGCACCGCCTCGCAGTGCACGCGCAGCATCGTGAGCTCGTCTTCCACGGGCACTTCGAGCAGCGCGCCTGGGTGGCCGAAGCCGGCGTTGTTGACCAGCAGGTCCACCCCCTTGTGGAGCCGGTCGGTGACGGCCGTCAGGCCGTCCTCTGTCGACAGGTCCGCGGGCAGCACCTCGCACGGCACTCCGTAACGGCGGTGGAGCATGGTGGCGGTCTCCGCCAGACGCCGTTCGTCGCGGGCCACCAGGATCGGCGAGAAGCCGTCGGCGGCCAGGCGACGGGCGAAAGCGGAGCCGATCCCCGCTGTGGGGCCTGTGATCAGTGCTGTGCGCATGAGGAAAGCGTAGGACCGGCGGCGCGTGGCCGGCGCCGGGCACCGATCGGGGTGGTGCGGGAGCACATCAGCCCATGACCCGACACGCTGCGAATATGCCGGTGTGCTGCCGGTGCCGGTCGTTAGCATCGTGCCACAGCCGGAGCTCCCTCCTGTCGTTTCATGCTCATGGCTCTGCGCGGCTCGCGGATGCGGCCGTGGACTGTCTCTGGGAGGGGAGTGCCGGTGACGGCTCGTCAGAGCACCTTCAGGCCGAAGCGGTGGAGGCTTCGCGGGGCCCTGGTCGCCTTCCAGGCGGTCGTCCTGGCCATGCCGGTCATGTCCGGAGCGGCCTGGGCGATCACGCCGAAGTCGCCCACGGAGCGGGTCGCCGCGGCCCCCTGCCCGCCGACCTCCGTGATCTGCGTCGAGAACAGCCTGCCCGGCAGCCCTCCCAGCGAGTGGGACATCGTCGGCGCGGGCGATCCCGCGATCCAGGGCTACGCCACGCAGATGAGCGTGGACAAAGGGCAGACGGTGCAGTTCAAGGTGAACACCCCTTCCACGAGCTACCGCCTGGACATCTACCGCCTGGGATACTACGGCGGCCTCGGCGCGCGGAAGATGGCGACGGTCCAGCCGTCCGCCATCCTGCCCCAGGGGCAGCCTCCCTGCATGAGCGACCCGGCCACCGGCCTGGTCGACTGCGGCGACTGGGACGTCTCGGCGTCCTGGCCGGTACCGCCGACCGCCGTCTCCGGCGTCTACATCGCCAAGCTGGTCCGGCAGGACGCCACCCCCGGCGCGAGCCAGATCTTCTTCATCGTTCGCGACGACGCGCGCGGGTCCGACCTCCTGGTGCAGACCTCCGACGCCACCTGGCAGGCCTACAACACCTACGGCGGGAACAGCCTGTACCGCGGTGATCCGGCCGGCCGCGCCTTCAAGGTCAGCTACAACCGGCCGTTCCTCACGCGCGACCCCAACGTTTCCCCCTACAGTTGGTTCTTCGACTCCGAGTACCCCATGGTCCGCTGGCTGGAGGCCAACGCCTTCGACGTCAGCTACACGACCAGCGTCGACACCGCCTCGCGGGGGGCGGAGCTATTGGAGCACAAGGCGTTCCTGTCGTCGGGCCACGACGAGTACTGGTCCAACGATATGCGGGCCAACATCGAGAACGCCCGGAACAACGGGGTCAGCCTCGCCTTCTTCTCCGGGAACGAGATCTTCTGGAAGACCCGCTGGGAGGACAGCATCGACGGATCGGCGACCCCGTTCCGCACGCTCGTCTGCTACAAGGAGACGCTGGCCAACGCCAAGATCGATCCGAGCCCGCAGTGGACGGGGACGTGGCGCGACCCCCGGTTCTCCCCGCCGTCGGACGGTGGCAGGCCGGAGAACGCCCTGACCGGCACCCTGTTCATGGTCAACGGTGTCGCCAACGACGCGACCACCGTCCCCGCGGAGTTCGCGAACCTGCGGGAGTGGAAGAACACCACCGTCGCCGACCTGCAACCCGGGCAGATGGCCGTCTTCCCCACCGGAGTGCTCGGATACGAATGGGACGAGGCTCCCGACGACGCCAGCCGGCCGCCGGGGCTGGTGAACCTCTCCAGGACCACCCTTCCCAAGACGAGCGGTTACCTGCTCAACGAGGGCAGCCGCTACGGTGCCGGGATCGCGACGAACAGCCTGACCCTCTACAAGCACGCGAGCGGGGCCCTCGTCCTCGGCACCGGCACCACGCAGTGGGCCTGGGGCCTGGACGCCGTCCACGACCGGCCGGGCACCCCCACCGACATCCGGATGCAGCAGTTCACGGTCAACGTCCTCGCGGACATGGGGGCCCAGCCGGCGAGCATCCAGCCCGGACTGGTCATCGCGACGCCCTCGACCGACACCTCGCCTCCCACGGCGACGATCACCAACCCGACGAGCGGCACCTCCGTGCTGAACGAACTGGGCACCATCATCCAGGGGACGGCGAGCGACACCGGAGGCGGCGTCGTGGCGAACGTCGAGGTGTCCTTCGACGGCGGCACCTCCTGGAAGCAGGCGACGGGGCGCACGAACTGGCAGTACAACTGGACTCCCACCACCACCGGCCCGGTGACGATCCTGGCCAGGGCGATCGACGACATCGGGAACATCCAGCCGATCCCGGCCTCCGTGCAGGTCAACGTCGCCTTCGCCGCCTCCATCTGGCCCACCACCGCCCTGCCCGCCATCGCGTCATCGGGTGACACCAACTCCGTCGAGGTCGGGGTGAAGTTCCAGACCTCGACCCCCGGAGTGATCAGCGGCGTCAGGTTCTACAAGGGCTCCTTCAACACCGGCACGCATGTGGGGAACCTGTGGACGTCGACGGGCCAGCTTCTCGCGAGGGCGACCTTCACCGCCGAGTCCTCCAACGGCTGGCAGAAGGTGGCCTTCTCGGCGCCCGTGACGGTGACCCCCGGGACCACCTATGTCGCGTCCTATTTCGCCCCGCAGGGGAACTACTCCAAGGACTCGCCGTACTTCACCCAGCCGGTCGTGCGGGGCCCGCTCACCGCGCTCGCCGACGGCACCGACGGCGGCGACGGCCTGTACAAGTACACGTCGAGCACCGCCTTCCCCACCTCCACCTACAAGGCCAGCAACTACTGGGCCGATGTGATTTTCGTGCCGTCGACCAGTCTGTGGACCGACGCGACGGTCCCGGCGACCACGTCGTACCCCGACTCCAACGGGGTCTCCCTCGGGGTGAAGTTCAAGTCCGCCGTCACCGGCGTCATCAGCGGCATCAGGTTCTACAAGGGGGCGGGCAACACCGGCACGCACATCGGGAACCTGTGGTCCAGGACGGGGCAGTTGCTCGCGAGCGCGACCTTCACCAACGAGACCGCCTCCGGCTGGCAGCAGGTGACCTTCGCGAACCCGGTGCCGATCAGCGCCGGCACCACCTACGTCGCCTCCTACTACGCGCCGAACGGGCGCTATTCGGTGACCCGGCCCTACTTCGGCACGCAGTACGTGAACGACCCGCTGACGGCTCTCGCGAGCGGCGCGGACGGGGGGAACGGCGTCTACTCCTACAGCGCGACCAACGTGTTCCCCACCAACACCTACCAGCAGACCAACTACTGGGTCGACGTGTTGTTCAGCGCCGGCTCCTGACCGACCGGCGGCGTCGCGTCTCCTCGGCGCGGCCTGTCCTCCGGCGTCCGATCCACACTACTAACGAAGGGCATGGTCATCGTGCATCTCGGTCGTCGCCGCACCCCGCTCCGGGTGATCGCCCGCTCCTGGCCCGCACTGGCTCTCGTGGGCGTGCTCGCGGCGGGCGTACCCGTTGTGACGCCGCGCGAGGCGAGCGCGGACCGGCCGCGTTCGGTGGACCTCGGGGCCGCCGAGAACTTCGCGGTCCTGGCCGGGGCCGCCGTCAACAACGCGGGGAACACGCTGATCGACGGAGATCTCGGAGTGAGTCCCGGCACCTCGGTCACCGGCTTTCCCCCCGGCCGGGTGCGGGGGACCATCCATCGCAACACCGCCACCGCGATCGCGGCCAAGACACAGGCGGTCGACATCTACAACCAGCTGAAGGGCCGGACCCCCACCGCCACGGTGCCGGCCCAGCTCGGCGGCACGACCAGGACCGCCGGGGTCTACAACTCGCCCGGCGACGCCTTCGAGATCAACGGAACACTGACCCTGGACGCCCAGAGGGATCCGTCGGCCGTCTTCATCTTCCAGGCGAACACGCTGGCCACGGCGCGGGTCGCCAACATCGCGCTGGTGGGCGGCGCCCAGGAGAGCAACGTCTTCTGGCAGATCGGCGACTCGGCCGCCCTCGGCACCTACTCCACCTTCCGCGGGACCATCCTGGCCCTGAACTCGGTGTCGGTGGCAGGCGGCACCACGCTGCACGGCCGGGCCTTCGCGCTCAACGGCAACGTCGCAATCGAGAGCACGACCACCACGCCGTTCTTCGCCACCGTCGTGCTGCCCGACGCGGTTCCGACCACCACGACGCTGACCGCGTCGCCGAACCCCAGCCCCGCGGGCCGGCCGGTCACCTTCACCGCCGTGGTCAAGGCGGTCACGGGGACGGTCGTCCCGCAGGGCGACGTGGTCTTCCAGGACGGCGAGACCGACCTCGGCACCGGCAGGCTGGACGACGCGGGGGCCGCCACGTTCACGACCAGCGGCCTGGCTCCGGGCCAGCACCAGATCAGCGCCGTCTATCTGGGCGGCTCCACGGCCGTGTACGAGGCGTGGGTGCCTTTCGGGCCGAGCACCTCCGCCACGCTGACCCAGACGATCACCGGCTGAGCGCCGTACCGCCGGGCCGAGGTCAGAGGTTCTCGTCCCGGGTGGAACGGTGGGGGATCTTGTCGGCGGGGACGACGCCCATGCGGCCCGCCTGGAAGTCCTCGAAGGCCTGGACGATCTCGTTACGCGTGTTCATCACGAACGGGCCGTACCGGGCGATCGGCTCCTTGATCGGAAGGCCGCCGAGCACGAGGATCTCCCAGCCGTTCGCACTGGCCAGCGGCTGCGAGTCCGCCGCGCGCAGGGTCAGCGCCTCGCCTCGCGGCCCGAAGGTGGCGAGCTGTCCCTCGTCCAGCGAGGTGCCGGAGGTCCCGACGGTGCCCCGGCCGCTGAGGACGTACACCAGGGCATTGAAGCCGGTCGGCCACGGCAGGTCCAGGCGGGCGCCGGGAGCGACGGTCGCGTGGAGGTAGGTGATCGGCGTGTAGGTGATGCCCGGCCCCTCGTGCCCGGCGAGCGAGCCCGCGATGACGCGCACCAGCGAGGATCCGTCCGCGCTGGAAAGGAGCTTCACATCGCTCCTGTTGATGTCCTGGTAGCGCGGCGGCACCCACTTCTGCTCGCGCGGGAGGTTGACCCACAGCTGCACGCCGTGGAAGAGGCCACCCGCCGCGACCAGCTCGGGGGTGGGCTGCTCGATGTGCTGCAGGCCGCTTCCTGCGGTCATCCACTGGGTGTCGCCGTCCGCGATCAGGCCGCCGCCGCCCGTGGTGTCGTGGTGCTGGAAGGCGCCGTCGATGATGTAGGTCACCGTCTCGAAGCCGCGGTGGGGGTGCCAGGGCGTGCCCATGGCCTCGCCCGGCGCGTACTCCACCGCGCCCATGTGGTCGAGCAGCAGGAACGGGTCCGCCAGCGAGAGGTCGACGCCTGGGAAGGGCCGCCGCACGGCGAAGCCCTCTCCCTCCAGATGGCGCTGGGCGGTGATGATCCTCGCCACCGGACGCCAGGCCGTGGCGGCCTCGGGCAGCAGCGGGAGGCGGGGCAGGGTCAGGGTGTCAGCGGTTACGGCCGGCATGGAGCCCTCCTTGAGAAGGCGGCGGGTGCCGCCCGGGACGACGATACTCCGCACAACAGAAGTTGATGATTCAACTATTCCCTGTATCTGCGGTGGAGGTTGTGTAACAAGTCGAGCTAAGTTTTCGGCAAGATTTGGTCAAGATTTCCAAAATCACTCAAGGGGAGGACCCTCGAAAAAACGGGCACAACACCTATGTTGACCCGCAAAGCGGAGGTATGGCCCCTGTGGAAAGATCGCGGGTGGGGTCACGGCCGATCGCGGCGGCGACGGCCGCCGTGCTGATCGCCGGACTGGCCGGCTGTGGTGGTGCCGATTTCACGTACGTGATGGGGAACGACGGGCAGAGCTACTTCAAGGTGCCCGCTTCGTGGCAGAAGGTGGACCAGAAGGCCCTCGAGCGGAAGATCTTCGGGGACCTGACCTCCGCGACCGCCCAGGCGCGAAAACGGCTCTCCTGGACGGTCGCCTACGACGGCTTCACCATGCCGTCGGCCGATCACCTGCTCGACCCGGCCGGGGGATCCGACCAACCCTTCGCCTTCGCGATGGTGTCGAAACTCACCGAGGACCAGCGGGACGCGGTCTCCCTCGACGTGCTGCGCAACGCGGCGATGCTGCCGGTCGCGGTCACCGACGAGGTGCGCAAGCAGATGGAGTCGACCGCCGGCTATCCCTTCAAGGGCTTCGAACTCCTCAGCGACGAGGTGCTGCCGCCGGAGAACGGTGTGCGAGGCGTCCACGTGGTCTACAACCTCAAGGTCCTCGGGGGACCGGTGCAGACCTTCGACCAGACCGCGTACCTGGCCCCGGACGGCACTCGTGTCTCCCTCCTTCTCATCCGCTGCTCGGCCACGTGCTACCAGAAAAGGTCCGAGGAGCTCGACAGGATCGCGCAGTCCTTCAAGGTCAAGCGAGTTCCCGGGTGACCGGGTGAGGAGCCCTGATGACACACGCCCCCGCTCCTGATCAGCCCACGGGCCTGCGCGCTCCCGGCTCGGGACCCACGGCCGCCGGCCGGGTCACGATGCCGTTCTGGGACCGCGCCAAATTCCTGGTCGGGCTGACGGTCGCCTACTTCGTGATGGTCTGGCATAACATGGCCAGCTTCGAGGGGATCATGCCCTTCGGGGAGGCCCTCAGGGTGACGGCGGTGGGCCGCGCCGGCTCGATCATCCTCTTCCTGATAGGGGCGGAGCTGCTGCGGCAGACCCACTTCCTGGTGAGCGAGCGGTCGGCCGGCTACCACGGGTTCTGGACGAAGAAGGTCTTCGGCGGCTTCGAGGGATGGAGCCGCCGCCGCTTCAGCGACTGGAACCGCTACCGCATCGCCAGGGTGCTGAAGTGGCTGTTCTGGATCGCCATCCTGGCGCTGGTACTGGGCCAGATCCTCGACGTCTCCCCGGCACTCGCGTTGTTCGAGGCGCCCGCTCTGCTCTGGAGGGTCCTCCCGTACGGGCTCCAGCTCGCGTTCGGGTTCTTCTTCGTCATCATCCAGTTCGTCGGCCTCTTCTGGTTCATGTCGAGGGGCGGCGTCGAGACGTACTACCCCGATGACATCAAGACCCGGTTCTCCGACGTGTGGGGCCAGGACCACGTCGTCGAGCGGGTGAAGGAGAACATCGTCTTCCTGGAGAAGCCCGACGAGATCGAGGCCAAGGGCGGCTACGTGCCGAGCGGCCTGCTCCTGTGGGGCCCGCCGGGCACGGGCAAGACCCTGATGGCCGAGGCGGTCGCCGGCGAGACCGGCCGGCCCTACGTGTTCGTGGACCCCGGCGCCTTCATCAACATGTTCATGGGCATCGGCATCCTGAAGGTGAAGTCCCTGTTCCGCAAGCTGCGCAAGCTGGCCTTGCGATACGGCGGCGTCATCGTCTTCTTCGACGAGGCCGACTCCCTCGGCCGGCGCGGCGCGCTCGCCCAGCAGGGCCCGCCAGGAGGCGGCTTCTCGGCGGCGGCCCCGTTCCACACGGACGGATGCCACGGCTTCACCTACCTGTCGGACGACACGCGTGCCCTGCTGACCCGGCGGGCGCTCGGCGCCTCCAGGGCCGAGGCGCCCGAGCCCGGCCGCGACCGTGTCGTCATGGGCGGCATGGGCATGGGCGCCAGCGGCGACCAGGGCACGCTCCAGGCGCTGCTGACCGAGCTGTCGGGGCTGAAGAAGCCCCGCGGATTCCTCAACCGCTACGTCCGGCGGCTGCTCGGCATGCGCCCCAAGCCGCCGCCCAAGTACCGGATCCTGGTCATGATGGCCACCAACATGCCGAACTCGCTCGACGAGGCGCTGCTGCGGCCGGGGCGCATCGACCGCATCTACAAGGTGGGCTACCCCTCCAAGGCCGGGCGCGTGCGCACCTACCAGGGCTACTTCGACAAGGTCCGCCACGAGCTCACCCCCGACCAGCTCGACAAGCTGGCCACGATCACCCCCTACGCCACCGGCGCCACCATCAAGGACCTGGTCAACGAGGCGCTCATCACGGCGATCCGCGAGGGGCACGAGATCATCACGTGGGCGGACGTCATGACCGCCAAGCGGCTCAAGCAACTCGGCCCGCCCGAGGACGTCGAGTACATCGAGCGTGAGCGCCACGCGGTCGCCGTGCACGAGGCCTGTCACGCCGTCGTGGCCTACCGGACCCGCCAGCACCTGGAGATCGACATCGCGACGATCGAGAAGGGCGCCGACTATCTCGGCATGGTCTCCAGCATCAAGCCCGAGGATCAGTTCACCCGCTGGCGCAGCGAGTACGAGGCCGACATCATGGTCTCGCTCGCCTCGCTCGCGGGGGAGCGCATGTTCTTCGGCGAGGACAACTCCTCGGGGGTGTCCGGAGACCTGGAGAGCGCCACCATGGTCACCGGCCTGATGGAGGCCTACTGGGGAATGGGCACCGGGGTCGCGTCCCTTCCCGCGCTCCAGGTGCTCGGCATCCGCGACGGCAAGGCGTCCCCGGCGCCGCGCGGGCCCGGTGGCATCGGCTACACCCAGGAGCCGACCGGCCGCCGTGACCACCTCACCCCCGACATGCTGGCCGAGCGCATCGAGTTCAACCTGGCCAGGCTGCTGGAGAAGACCGAGGAACTGCTGAAGGAGAACCGCCGCGAGGTGCTGTGCGTGGCCCACGCGCTGGAGCAGCACAAGACGCTCAACGGCGACGACGTCGTGGCGGTGATCGAGGGCACGCGGGGGCCGGTGCTCGACGGCTCGCTCTACCTCTCCGAGGAGTTCTACGAGGAGCTCGAGGCCTACCACGACGTGGCCGCGGACGCCCATCGCACGCACAGCCACGTGACCTCCGCGCTGCCCCGGCCGAGGCAGGCCCCGTTCCCCGTCCCGGTCATCGCCGGTCAGGTGGTGCCGCAGCAGGCCGCCTACGCGATGCCCTCCGAGCCGCCCGGCATCGACGATCCCGGCCACGGACCCGCGGAGGGCGTCGTCTCCGTCATCTCCAACGGCCCGGGGCCGATCGAGATGTCCCCCTCGCCCAACGGGGGCGCCTCGCCCGAGTTCATCCCGTGGAGCCCTGACGCTCCGCAGCCCGCGCAGGCGCCCGCCCAAGCCCAGACGCCCGTCCTCGCGCAGCCGCCGGTTTCGGCGCAGGGGCCGCCGCTCGCGCAGGCGCCGCCGCCCCTGCCCGGCTCGGCCGCCGCCCGGCGCCGCTCGCGCCGTCCCGTCGAGATCGCGCTGGCGGCCGTCGCGGCGCTCGTGCTGTTCGTACTGGCCGGGCTGGCGGCGTTCGGCGGCACCTCCGCCCCAGGCGCGCAGGCCACGGCCACCTCGCCCCCGGGCGCGGTGGTGGCGCTGCTGGTCGTGGCGGTGCTCCTCATCGTGGGCGGCGTCGTGGCCTTCGTGGTCGTACGAGGCCAGCAGGCCGGGCGGGTCAGGGCGGAGGAGTCCAGGGACAGGGCCGTCGAGCGCGCACAACTGCTCGCGGCCGCCATGGATCCCGAGACCGCGATGCGCCTTCTGGGCTACGACGGCCGCAACGGCCAGAACGGGGGCTGACGCCCGGCCCCCGGCTCGCTAGAGCCGGAACTCCAGGTCGGGGATGATCTCGGCGACGTCCATCTGCGCCTTCTGCAGGCGGCCCGAGTAGTCCCAGTTCATCGCCTGCCAGCGGGTGAACTGGTCGAGCACCCAGATGCCCGACTGGCGGCTGCCGTTGCCCGACTTGCCGTTGCCGCCGAAGGGAAGGTGCGCCTCGGCCCCCGAGGTGGAGTTGTTGACGCTGACCATGCCCGCCCCGATGCCCGCGCGGAACCGGAACGCCGCCTTGGGGTCGGTGGTGTAGATCGAGGAGGAGAGCCCGTAACCGGGCCGGTTGGCCAGCTCGATCGCCTCGTCAAGGCTGCCGAAGGAGGTGACGCCCACGATCGGGCCGAAGGTCTCCTCCAGGAACAGGCGGTCCCTTGATCGCACGCCGTCCACGACCACCGGGTGGTAGTACAGGCCGCCCTCGCCGTCGAAGCCACCGCGCGGGTTCTCCCCGGTGATCCGCCCCGTCGGGCCGGTGACCACCGTGTGATGCGGCTGGATCCAGCCGAGGTAGTCCTCGTAGCGCTCGGCGAACCGGTGGTCGAGCATCGGGCCGTACAGGACGTCGCCGGCCGGGTCTCCGACCGTGGCCTCCCGCACGGCTCGCGCGTACCGGCCGACGAACTCATCGTGCACCGACCGGTGCACGAGCACGGTGCCCAGCGAGGTGCAGCGCTGTCCGGCCGTGCCGAACCCTGAGAACAGCGCGCCCTCCACGGCCAGGTCGAGGTCGGCGTCGGGCATGACGACCATGGGGTTCTTGCCGCCCAGCTCCAGGCACGGCGACTGGAGGTAGCGGCCGCACAGCTGGCCGATCTCGCGCCCGACGGCGGTCGACCCGGTGAAGCCGACCTTCTGCACGGTGCCCTCGGCGAGCGCCAGGTCCAGCCCGGCGTAGGTCGAGGCCCCGTCGGCGAACACGACGTTCAGCACCCCGTCGGGCAGCCCGGCCGCCGCGAACAGGCGGTAGAGCGCGTGCGCGGAGGCGGAGGCGTACTCGGCCGGCTTCCACACCACGGCGTTGCCGCACAGCAGGGCCGGTACGAGGTACCAGCTCGGCACGGCCACCGGGAAGTTGCCCGCCGTGATCACCGCGGCCACCCCCACGGGCACCCGGAAGGTGAACAGGTTCTTGTCGGGCATCTCCGACGGAACGGTCTGCCCGTACATGCGTCGTCCCTCGCCGAGGAAGAAGTCGCAGGTGTCGACGATCTCGCGCACCTCGCCCAGCGCCTCGGCGTACGGCTTGCCGATCTCCTCGGTGACGAGCCTCGCCAGGGCCTCGGCGTTAGCCTCGACCAGCCGGCCGATGGAGGCGATCACCCGGCCGCGGACGGGCGCGGGAACCCTCGCCCACTCGCGCTGGGCCGCGGCGGCCACGCTACAGGCCCAGGCGAAGGCGGCGTCGCCCGCGAGCTGGACTCTTGCCACGGTCTCGGCCGTCCTGGCCGGATTGACCGAGTCGTAGGTCGTGGCGTTGGCGTCCTCGGCGGCCTTGCCACCGACGACGGAGACGATCTGGCGGGTCAACGTTGACCTCCTCGCATGGGCGCTTGCCTGCATTCTTCCGCTTGAGCCGGCTTTCCCCAACATAGGTGGCATGGCGCGCCAGGCGGGTCGTCCGAGGGCGGCCGGACGCGGGGCTCCCGCGCCGGTGGCGGGGCGGCGCCCGCGACCAACCGGGGCGGATCCATGGTGACGCCGCTAATCGGCCGCGGTTCCAAATCAGTAACAGGTGGCATATCTCGATTGTCATTACCATTCCGCGTCGATCGCGCCTTTCGGCGTCTGCTTTTTGTGGTTTCATTGCCTCTCTCGCAGGACTCCTGATCAAGTAGCGGGTACGCACCGATCAATCGCTCCGCTCACCGTCCAAGATGGCTCGAATTCCCGGGGCCGACGGCCCTCGATCGCCGCGGAAACGCGTGGACGAGCCGTCCAGGTGAAAAGGGCGGATCCCGTCAAGGGTGCCGTTCCCCTCGATTCATATGTCGAGGAGACATGCCGGTATTCGGTTCCCGATCTTTCAGGAGGATTCATGCGAAATTTTCGCCGACGCGCGTCGCTGGCCGGCGCCATCGGCATCGTCGCCGCTTCTCTGACCGCTGTTTCTGCGGAGGCGCCGGCCCACGCCGCCTCGCGGGCCGGTGCTCCCTGGGCCACGGGGGTACGGGCGACGGACCCAAGCGTCCCCGCCACCGCCGCGGCCGGCCTGGCATCGCCGGCCGCCGACGATGCCGAGCCTGCCTGCACCGCGCCCTATGTCAACGAGGACCCCAGGCTCGGGCCGAAGAAACTTCCGAAGAAAAGGCTGTTGGGCCATATTCTCCGTGATTATGTGCCGCTTGGCGGTATCCCACCGCAAAAGTTCCTCAATCGCTATTGGGACTGGGGGGCGGCTTCCTACCGTTATCCGCATGACTTCGGATTCGCCCATTCGGGTAACTATTCCAACGGCAGGCCGCTGATCACCCCGATGACCCTGCGCGTCGGCGAGAAGATGGACCGCTTCGGGGGTGAGGGCGGGGCTTTCCTCGCGCCGCTCGGCACGCCGTTCTCACGGCGCGGCATTCCCCCGAGCAGCCTGGTCACCCTTCCCATCAAGCCGGAATACCCCTGTAATTACCATGCCTACGAGGTCAGCAGGGAGTTCGCCGTCGACTCCGGTCCCATCGCGTCGGCGTTCCAGCAGCCAGGAGGCGGGGACCAGTACCACCTCGTGAGCAGGCTCATCCCCGAGGCGCCCCAGCTCCGGCCCGAGGTGTCGGTGAGCTGGCTGGTGGACAACGGCTACCTTCAACGGCTGAACTGATCGGCCGGCCGTGGCCTGCGGTACCGGGCGACTCCCTTGGCCGTCCATCGCCGTACGCGGGCCCCGTGCCTGCGCCTCCAGGCGCGGCACCACGCGTACTGGTACCCGGCGAGAACGGCGAGCGTGGCGAGCGCGTCGACGGTGGCGACAAGGCTGTCGTGCCTGGCCAGCGCGCCGAGCGACCGGCCGATCAGGGTGGCGGTGAATGGAAGGGAGACCTGGAGGAAGGCCCCGAGGCAGAGGGCGGTCCCGGCGAGCATGAGCCCGCTGTAGAGCCGGGTCGCCCGCCGCTCGCCGGGCTCCAGCCCGGCGAGCGGATCGGTGGCGGGCCGCCGAGCGCCACGCCGGACCACGTACAGCAGGTAGGCCGTCGCGCCGGCGTAGAGATTGCGGCAGCCGGTCAGATCCTGGATCAGGAAGTACAGGTCGGTGCGCATGAAGACCAGGAACTGCAGGGCGAGCCCCGTCATCTCCATGAGGGCGACGATGGCGGGCACCGGATGAGGGTCGAAGATCGCCATCACCCCCAGGCAGGTGCCGAGGACGGCGGCGTCCACCGTCATGCCCGCCAGGTAGACCGTCAGGCGCACGCGCCGTTCGGCCAGCCAGATGCCCGAGACGTCGGTCTGCACGGCGAGGAACTGCAGCCGGGTGTCCAGCCGGATGCGCCCCGGCACTCCGGCCGCCCTGGCGGTGCACAGATGCGCCAGCTCGTGCAGCGTGAAGAGCACGGCCACCACGGCCACCTCGCCGAGCAGCACCAGCGTGCCGTGCTCCATCCACAGCAGCGTCCTCCAGCCGGGGATCACCTCGGGCCGGACCAGCGCGGCGGCGATCCCACCGGCGACCAGCGCGGCCATCAGCCAGTGAAGGACCGGGCTCAGCGTCCAGCGGACCAGCCCTGCCGACAACCACGGCAAGGAGGGCCGGTGGACGGGCACGTCCTCGAACACCCGGTCGCCGATGGAGACGACCAGCCCGACGGCCGCCATCCCGGCGACGAAGTCGCCCACGTCGAGATTCGCGCCGGTCTCCGCTCTCAGCCGCTGCTGGGCCGCGAGGATGGTCATGCCCTCCTGCAGCAACTGGACGGCCCGCATCCCCTCGTACGGCACGGCGACGCACACGCCGGTGTCGGGCCTGCCGACTATCCACTCGCCGCGGTCCTCCCGGACCCCGAGGGCATGGAGCCGGACCGAGGTCACGGCAGGGCGGGGACGAGTCTTGGGGGGGCGAGCGGCCGGACCCGCCTTTCGACGTAGCCCACCAGTTCCTCGGCCCGCTCGTAGAGTGCGGCGACGGCCGAGGTCCACGGTTCGACGAACGCACCGCCGGTGATCTCCCGCGCACCGGTACAGGCGCCCCGCGAGTCGTAGAGCACGTGGTACATCCGGAGGCCGGGGAAGATCACGAGCTCGGGTAGCGGGGCACCGGACTCGAACAGGGAGACCTCGGGGGCGGCGATGACCCTGCCGCGCTCTCCCAGCCGCGACCGCAGGGCAAGCAGGTGGAGTTCCCACTGCATGTAGGGGGTGAGCGGCCACTCGACGACGCGCAGGCGCCGGAGCTGACCGCGAGCGGGGAGATCGGCCGCGATGGCCTCGCGGGCCTCGTCCAGCAGGGTCAGGGAACGGCGCCACTCGCCGCGCACCATGGCGTTCCAGCTCGGGTCGGAGCCCTCGTCGAAACTCTGCGCGCGTTCGAGCTTCCAGATGACGCCCTCGAACTCATGAAATATCTCGAAAAAGCTGGATGCGTAGTCCTCTGTGGTCAGGACCCTGCCTGGAGCGGTATGAACCCGCGGCAAGTCTCGTCTCACCCGAAACCCCACTGAGTCGATGGGTGACCCGGATGGCCGATCGAGTCTCCGGCCACCCGGGTCCGAACCAGATCTCCGCTAGCTGTTGGAGTTCCCGCTGTAGCTATTGGTGGTCTCGATCGTGTCCAGCAGCCGGATCGATATCTTGACCGGCGCCGGCTCTGTCTCGGGAGGCGGGTCCTGCGTCATGGGATCGACGTTGTCCATGGCTTTCCTTTCTCGACGGGGCGAACTGTGCGTGCCTGCACCGGTGCGAGCGGCCGCCCTTCATCGGGTTCCGGTGACGGGAGGCCCCGCTCCTGGCGGGAGGGTTCCGCAGGCGGGACAGTCGGGGCGGAGAGGGTGGCGCGCGTAGACGTGCTGGTCGGGGGCGATCAGGTTCATCCCGGTCACGTAGCCTCCCGGCACGGCGGGAACGCCGGTGACCAGCGCGATGATGGCGTGGGCCGTCAGGTGGCCGGACACGCCGGCGGACGGGGCGATCGCCCCCGGCCCGCCCAGGTCGACGGAAAGCCCTGGTGGCAGGGTCGCCTCGATGCCGGCGCTCAGGCATTCGTAGCAAGGACCGCCCGGGCTGAACGCAGCCACGCTGACCAGGGGACCGCTGTAGCCCCCGATCGCCCAGGGCAGGCCCGCCGCCACGCACGTCCGGTTGGCCCAGATACGGATGCCTTCACGGCCACGGGGTTCGTCCGCGCACAGTGCCAGCGCGTCGAAACCCTCTATGAGTTCGGCCAGGTCCCGCTCGCCCGTCACCGTGCGGCGCTCACCGGTTATGTCGAGGCAGGAGTTCACCTCGGCGAGCCTGGCCACCGCGACCTCGGCCTTGGGCCGGCCGATGTCCGCCTCACGGTAGAGCGCCTGCCGCGTCAGGTTGGACAGCTCGACGTCGTCGCGGTCGACACAGTGGATCGTGCCGACGCCGCAGGCGGCCAGCGCCCAGGCCGCGTGGCTTCCGGTCCCGCCGAGCCCGAGGACGAGTACCCGCGCGTGCTTGAGGCGTGCCTGGGCCTCCCAGCAGTGAGCTCGGGGGGTCAGGTCGACCCGTCGGAAGAACGCGATGTTCCTGGAGTAACGCTCCTGCTCCGCGGGGCTGAACTCGTCGGGCGGCCGGGCCGCGGCGTCCTCCACGTATCCGGAGTCCATGAGGATGTCCACGATGCCGGCCGCGCCGTCCGAGGCGAGCCCGGGGAACGTTTCCCGCAGGTGAGCGGCGATCTCCTGGGGCGTGCGCGTCCCGTCCATCGCGGCGAGCGCGGCCCACGCGAATCCGTCCGGATCGGCGATCTCGGCGGCGAGGCCGTAGATGGACCCGCCGATGCGGACTCTGCCGTCTCCGTATCTCTGCGGCCGGTGTTCGGCTTTCACTCGCGGAAACCGCACGGCGACCTCAGGTACTCAGAGCAGAAGACCTGACACGAAGATGATGGGCGGGTGAATCACTGGTGTCAACGCGGTTGCGGTTCAGCCTGCTCGACCTTTTGCACACATGCGCGACGGGTCACACGGCGCGGAAGTCCGCGAAGTCGAAACCGGGGGAGACCACGCAGCTGACCAGAACGCCTTCGGCGCCCGCCGGGTAGGCCGCCTGCCAGGTGCCGGCGGGCACCAGAGCCTGCGGAACCTGGCCGTTCTCCACATCGGGCCCAAGAGTGATCGTCTGCCGGGGCCGGGCACCGCTCTCGGCCGGCCGGTCACCGCCCTCGGCCGACTGGTCACCGCTCTCGGCCGGCCGGTCACCGGCCTCGATGGGGAGGTCGCCCGTGCCGCCAAGCAGAAGCGTCAGCGGCCCGCCCCTGTGCCAGAACCACACCTCGTCGGAGCGGACGACGTGCCAGACCGACTCCTCGCCGGGCTGCAACAGGAAGTAGATGCCCGTGGCGCTCTGGCGTACCCCGCCGTACCCCGCAGGCTCGAAGCCCGTGGACGTCCTCCAGGTCTCTCGGTACCACCCGCCCTCGGGATGGGGGAGGAGCTCCAGCGCCTCGGCCACCGCGGGACGCTCCTGGATCGCGACGAAGGTCCCGGTGACGTCACGGCGCAGGAACCTGCGGCGGCCTCCGTCGTCGTCCACGGCCACGACGGGATCCGGCCCGGTGAAGGTGGCGTTCGCGGTGCGCAGCGCCTCGTCGTCGTCGGACACCGGGACGGAGGGCCCATCCGGGTACACGGAAAGCGTCATGAGCAGCACGCCGTCGATCCTAGGGGAGCGGCCCTGACCGGTTCGCCCCGAGCCGGAGCGTCGGCGGCTCGCTTTGTCGATCTCCGCCGGCCTGCCGGCCACCAGCCCGCGACCGGCGGCTATCGCGAACGCCACCCCGGCATTGATGCCCCGTGGCGTCGAGCCTTCGGGGCCGGGGGTCACGTCCGGAGAGGGCCACCGGCTCACCGGCAGGCGGCGGTCAGCACTCGCCGCGCCACCTCACGCTTTCCAGGACCGTCGCGTCCACCACGTCCCCCGCGTACAGGCCGGGGCCGGGGTTGTAGCGGACGCACTGGGTGTGCTAGGGGGCGCAGGCGGCCGGTTGGGGCTGGGGACCGGGGTTCCCCGTGCCGAAGAACAGCCGGGCGCAGTCGCTGACGAAGCGTGCGTTCTCCTCAGGGATGTAGTGACCGGAATCAGGCGCCACGACCGGACGGACGTCTTCGGCGACCTGGCGGAACGAGTCGGCGACCCCGGTCCCGAAGGAGTACTGCCCACCCATCGCCAGCAAGGGCATGGTCAGCCGCCTCGCCGCGTTCGCCTGGTTGTTCGCCGCGTCCGCGGGGAACGCCCGGTAGTACTCGTACCCGGCGGTGCGCCGCGCGGGGCTCGCGTAGGCGGCGTAGTAGACCTCACGGTCCACCGTCTCCGGACGGTGGCTGAAGCCGAACATCATGCCGAGATACGTGCGGACGTCGGCATCGTCCATGATCGTCTCGGGGATCGGGGCGGGTGACATGTTGAAGCGGAAGTGCCAGCTGATCCCGTAGAGCTCCTCCAGCCCGAAGCCGGCCAGCGGCGTCTCCAGGACGGCCAGCCGTGTCACCTCGGTGGGGAAGTCGCGCGCGTAGGAGTAGGCGATGAGGGCGCCGAGGTCGTGCCCGAGAAGCTGCGCCTGCGTGAAGCCCAGCTTGTTGACGGCCTGCCGGATCCGCCGCGCGGTGGTGGCCTTGTCGTATCCGCCGGCCGGGATGGCCGAGCTTCCCAGGCCCGGCAGGTCGATCGCGATCACGGTATGGTCGCGAGCCAGCTCAGGCATGATCTTGTGCCACATCCACCAGGTCTCCGGCCAGCCGTGCAGCATCACCAGGGCGGGACCGGACCCGCCGCGGACGTAGTGGACGGCGCCGCCGTCGACGGCGACCTTCCCGTGGACGAACCCGGGGGCGAAGCGAGCCGGGCCCTCGGTGGGCTCGTCAGCGGTCACATCGGCAGCGGCGGCCGTGGTGAACAGGGCCACCAGGAGGGCGAGAACCGTGCTGACGGCGGTCAGCCGCGCCTTTCTCGGCCTTGGGTGCTTGTTCGAGCGATGGGCGGTCTTTTCCTGCGGGGACATACTGGAGGCCCTTTCCATCGGCCGGGAACCGCGGACCGTTCCAGCGTCCAGAGAGCCGGAGACGGCCTGGCGGGCGCGGCTGGGATCGGCGATCAGCGTCCGGCCGCCTCCGTCCCCGCCCCCCCGTAGCCGCGGGCCGCCGCGACGGCTGATCGCTCAAGTTGTCAGATGAAGCCTGCACGATCACCAGCACCGGCGTCTTCTCCCATCGTGCTCAGTCGGGGGAACACTGGGCCTACGACACCTTCGGGTCCCGGTGGTGTTCCCCCTGCATGAGCAGGGAGGAACTCATACACGGTGGGCCGGCGCCGCCTCCCTGGCCAACGCGCGGCGGCGAGGGGGATGTCACTGCCGGGCGCTCGGTACACGGAACTCGTCGCCCTCAGGGGGTCGTCCCCGCCAACGCGCGGTGGCGAAGGGGATGTTGTGTCCCGCTTGTCCTTCACGGTGACCTGCCCCGCGCTGTCCGTCCGACGGCCGCTGAACGGCCGGTCGCGTCGACGTTTCCGGGCGGATCGGTGAGCCTGCGTAAGGGCGGTTTTTGTCAGAGGTCCTCGCTAGTCTGCCGGTCGTGATCGAACGTTGGAGCCGTGATCAAGTGCTCGCGCTCGCCCCCGACGCCTCTTCTCAAAAGGGCGCCCAGAGCGTGAGCACACCGGCGAAGTGGTCGGCCGTTGGTTTCATGCCCGACGTGCTCTGGGGCGAGTGCAAGGGCAGCGGCGCCTCGCCGTATCGTGCGTGCGTCGACCTGGGCGAGTCCGCCTACCGGTGCAACTGCCCTAGCCGGAAGTTCCCCTGCAAGCACGCCCTCGGTCTGCTCCTGCTCTGGTCGGCCGACGGCGTGCCCCCGGCCGATGCGATGCCGCCCTGGGTCGCCGAGTGGCTGGAGCAGCGGCGCGCTCGCGCCGCCAAAGCCGCCGCGACCAGTGGGCCCGGTGACGCGGGCTCGCCCGCCGAGCCGGTCGGCGCGGAGCGTCGTGACGCGGGTTCGGGTGACAACGCTGGAGCGGACCGGCGCGCGGCCCAGCGTGAGGAGCGTGTCGCCGCGGGCCTGTCCGAGCTGGAGCGATGGCTGGCCGACCAGATCGGCCAGGGCCTCGCGGGTGCGCGGCAGAACGCTCCCGCCCAATGGGAGGAGCTGACAAGGCGACTGGTGGACGCCCAGGCTCCCGGCGTCGCGGGAGCCGTCGCCCGCCTGCCCCGGGTCCTCGTCGAGGAAGACTGGCCGGCTCACCTGCTGGGGGAGTACGGCCTGCTCAATCTGCTCGCCGTGGGCTACCGCCGTGCCGGCGAGTTGCCCTCGCCGCTTCGCGAGACCATCCGTTCGCGCGTGGGCTTCCCCACCTCGCGCGAGGAGGTGCTCGCCGGCAAGACCGTGCGCGACCAGTGGGATGTGCTGGGGCGGCGCGATGAGGAGCAGGACCACCTCGTCTCCCGCCGTGTCTGGTTACGGGGGCGCGCCAGCGCCAGGTTCGCCCTGGTGCTGTCGTTCGCGCCGACCGGCCAGGCTCTCGACGCCTCGCTGGTCACCGGCACCGCGATCGACGCCGACCTGGCCTTCTATCCCGGCGCGTCCCCGCTGCGCGCGCTGGTGGCCGACCGGCGCGCAGGGCCACCGGCTCGGCCGCCATCAGGCTGCGGGGCGCCCGCGGCGCTGGCGGAGGTCGCCGCCGCGATCGAGGGGGACCCGTGGCTGGAGTCCTGGCCTGTGGTGCTGAGCGACGTCATCCCCGCCAGGCAGGCAGACCGGTGGGTGCTCGCCGACTCGCCGCCGGCGCCCTCACCCGCGGCCCCTTCCGGCTCTGGCGTCGGCGTCTCTTCGGCGCCCTCGGCCTCGGGTGGTCAGTCCGGTGGGGGCGGCGGCGCTGATGGGGTCGAGGGGCCGGTGGTGGAGGGCATCCCGTTGCACCCCTCGACGGGGCAACCGTGGCGGCTTCTGGCCGTGTCCGGAGGCCACCCGGTGACCGTTGCCGCCGAATGGACGCCGCGAGGGTTGCGTCCGCTCACGACATGGGACCAGGAGGGCCAGGTGGTGGTGCTGTGATCACCGTCGACGAGTGGGAGCGGCTGGTGTCGTCGGCGCTGGTCGGGACAGACCGGCGTCCGGTGCCCGACCTGCTAGGCCAGGCCGCGGCGCACACGGTCGGGGCGCGAGCGGGGCAGCGGCTCCATAGGGGCGAGCCGCTGCCTGCCGCGTCACCTGAGGAACAGCCGCCGGTCCCCCGTGCGGCGGGCGAGCGTGTGGCCCGCATCCTCGACGGTGAGCAGCCCCGGCTGCTCGCCGAGTGGCTGGAGGCCGCCGCCGCCCGGCGGTACCACCTGCCGCCGAAGCTCGTCCCCCGCGTCCTCGACCACGGCGTACGCGACCGCTCCCTGCGGTCTCCCATCGGTGTGCTGGCGGGGGCCAGAGGCCGGTGGCTCGCCGAGCTCAACCCTTCCTGGGCCTACTTACTGGAGGAGGCGACCGCTCACTTGGCCGGCACCGGTCTTCTCACCCCTTCGGGCGGTGCCATCGGCACCGGTGGTGCCACGGGCTCGCCCGGGGACGAGGAGCCGGATGACGGTACCCACCATTTCTGGGCGTTCGGCACCAGAGGAGACCGCCTGTCATACCTGCGGAGCCTGCGGGCCGCCGACCCGGCCAGGGCGCGAGCGCTGCTGCGCCGCGGGTGGGAGAAGGAGTCACCCGAAGATCGCGCGGCCTTCGTCCACGCCATGGCCGAAGGTCTGTCGATGGCCGACGAGCCGTTCCTCGAGGGCGCGCTCGACGACCGCAGGCGCGAGGTGCGAAGCCAGGCCGCCGACCTGCTGACCAGGCTGCCGGAGTCGCGGCTCGGCCGGCGGATGGCCGAGCGGGCGGCGCGGTGCGTGAGGTTGTCCGGCGACCGGCTCCAGGCCGAGCCACCGGAGGCCTGCGACGGCGACATGGAGCGGGACGGCGTCCGTGCACGCGCGCCCGGCGGCACCGGCCAGCGCAGCTGGTGGCTCCAGCAGATCGTCGCGCACACCCCGCTGGCCTTCTGGACGGAGAGCTTCGACCGCACGGCCAAGCAGATCGTCGCGCTGAACCTCGGCGAGTGGGCGCGGGAGATCAGGCTCGGCTGGGAACGCGCGGCCGTCCTGCAGAACGATCCGGTCTGGGCGCGGGCGCTGTTCGCCGTGGAGCCGCTGACCGACCTGCTCGCCGTTCTTCCCCCGGGTGAGCGTGCCGACAAGGCGGCCGAGCTGGTGCACGACCAGCCGGTCGACGGCCAGCTGATCATGATGCTCGGCGGGGTGCCCGCTCCCTGGGGCGAGGCGCTGACCAAGGCCGTGCTGGAGAAGATCCTGCACACGGCGGGGCGCCAGCCGTGGAACCTCGGTGAGCTGGTGCGCCTCGCGAGCGAGCGCGCCGACCCCGCCATGCACGAGGTCGCGGCGCGGCTGTCACCCGAGCCGCCCGTCCAAGAGGTGGCCGCCACCCTGCGGTTCCGTTTCGACATGCTGGCGGAGCTGGAGGCCCACCCGTGACCACTTCTGTCCTGACGAACGACACCACTGCTGTGGCCGACAACGCGAGAGCGAGCTGAAGACCGACATGACCGTTCTGCGTCCGCACGCGGAAGACCAGTACGCCGAAGAGCTGGCGATTCTGGCCAAGTCCGACGACCGGCCGAGGCCTCCGGGCTGGAAGCTGTCTCCCTGGGCCGTCACCACCTATCTCCTCGGCGACGGAAGCCAGATCACCCCCAAGTACATCGGGCCTCGCCGGATCGTCGAGGTCGCCGTCGCCACGCTCGCCACCGACCGGGCGCTCCTGCTGCTCGGCGTGCCCGGCACCGCCAAGACCTGGTTGTCGGAACATCTCGCCGCGGCGATCAGCGGCGACTCGACGTTGCTGGTGCAGGGCACCGCGGGCACGGCCGAGGAGGCGATCCGCTACGGGTGGAACTACGCCCGGTTGCTCGCCGAGGGCCCGTCCCGTGAGGCCATGACACCGAGCCCGGTCATGCGCGCGATGGCGGAGGGCCGGCTGGCCCGGGTCGAGGAGCTCACCCGCATGCCGTCCGACGTGCAGGACGCGCTGATCACGGTGCTGTCGGAGAAGACGCTGCCGATCCCCGAGCTGAACCAGGAGGTCCAGGCCTCCCGGGGGTTCAACGTGATCGCCACGGCGAACGACCGCGACCGGGGCGTCAACGAGCTGTCGAGCGCCCTGCGGCGCAGGTTCAACACGGTCGTCCTGCCGGTTCCGGCCAGCGCCGAGGAAGAGGTGGACATCGTCTCACGGCGGGTCGTCCAGCTCGGCCGGTCTCTCGAACTGCCGCCGACGCCGACCGGAATGGAGGAGATCCGCAGGGTGGTGACGGTGTTCCGCGAGCTGCGTTCCGGGGTGACGGCCGACGGTCGTACGACGGTGAAGTCGCCCAGCGGCACGCTGAGCACCGCCGAGGCCATCTCGGTGGTGACCAGCGGCATCGCGCTCGCCGCCCACTTCGGTGACGGGGTTCTGCGTGCCGGCGACGTGGCGGCCGGCATCGTCGGCGCGGTGATCCAGGATCCCGTCTCCGATCGCGTGATCTGGCAGGAATACCTGGAGACCGTGGTCCGCGAGCGCCCCGACTGGCGCGACTTCTACCGGGCCTGCCGCGATGCCTCCTGAGGAGCCGCACAGCGGGCAGGCCGGGGCAAGCCCTCCCGTGCCTCGCGCGAAGTCCATCACCACCCCGAAGCCGGTCACGAACACCACTCCCGCGTCCGCGGTTCTCGGGGTACGGCATCACGGGCCAGGGTCCGCGAGGGCTGTGCTGGCCGAGTTGGAGCGGTTCCGGCCGGACATCGTGCTGATCGAAGGTCCGCCCGAGGCAGACGGGCTCATCGCGCTGGCGGGCGATCCCGACCTGGAGCCGCCCGTCGCGTTGCTGGCACACGTGCCGGGAGAACCGTCGAGGGCGGCGTTCTGGCCGTTCGCCGTGTTCTCTCCCGAGTGGCAGGCCATCCGTTACGCCGTTCGCGCGGGCATCCCTGTCCGCTTCTGCGACCTGCCCGCCACTCACAGCCTCGCCGAGCGAGCCGCCACGCAGCCGCCCTCAGACAGCGCTCCGCCGGCCGTCGATGCCGACCCCGGCCCTGGACAGGCCCCGTCCCCGCCCGCCGACGGGACATCCGGCCGCGCCCCTTCCCTGAGCCCAGGTGAGACAGCGGTTCCTGACCTGGGCGGTCCAGAGGCCGCCGCGCCTTCCGCCGAGGCCGAGCCGGACGGGCCCGCGGACGGGTCAGAGCATGCCGAGCCCGTGGTGCATCGTGACCCGATCGGGGAGCTCGCCAAGGCCGCCGGATACGACGACCCGGAGCGCTGGTGGGAGGACGCCGTGGAGCATCGCGGTGACACGCCGTTCGAGGTGATCGCCGACGCCATGGCGGCCGTCAGGGACGGGCACACGCCGCACGAGCACGAAGCGCGCCGCGAGGCGTACATGCGCAAGACCATGCGTACCGCCTACAAGGACGGCTACAAGCGGGTCGCGGTGGTGTGCGGCGCCTGGCACGTCCCGGCGCTGCGCGAGCTGGGCCCGGCGGCGCCCGACGACCGGCTGCTCAAAGGGCTCCCCAAGGTCAAAGTGGAGATGACCTGGGTGCCATGGACTTACGGGAGGCTGGCCTCCTGGAGCGGTTACGGCGCGGGCATCACCTCGCCGGGCTGGTACGACCATCTGTTCGCCGCGCCCGACCGTCCGATCGAGCGATGGCTGGCCGCGGCCGCCAGGGTGCTGCGCGACGAAGACCTGCCGGTCTCATCGGCCCACGTCATCGAGGCGGTCCGGCTGGCGAACAGCCTCGCGGTGGTACGGGGGCGTCCGCTGGCCGGGCTCGGCGAGGTGACCGAGGCCGTACGGGCGGTGCTGTGCGAAGGCGACGAGCTGCCGGTCGAGCTGATCCAGCGGCGCATGGTCGTGGGGGAGCGGCTCGGCAGCGTTCCCGACAGCACCCCGATGGTCCCGCTCCAGCGCGATCTCCGTGACCGGCAGCGGCGGCTGAAACTCCGGCCCGAGGCACTCGAACGCGACCTCGATCTCGACCTTCGTAAGCCGCTCGACCTCGACCGCAGCCGCCTGCTTCACCGGCTCGGCCTGATCGGCGTGTCCTGGGGCTCGCCACGGGAGGCGCGCGGCAAGGGCACCTTCCGCGAATCCTGGACGCTCGAGTGGCGCCCGGAGTTCGACATCGACCTGATCGAGGCGAGCGCGTACGGCACGACCGTCCCCGCCGCCGCGACCGCGCGGGTGCGGGAGCTCGTAGACCTTGGCTCCGGACGGACGGCCAGGCACGCGGGGCCCGGTCCGGCCGGTCCGTCGCCGAGAACGCTGGCGGAGTTGACCGGGGTCGCGGAGCGGTGCCTGCTGGCCGACCTGCCGGAGGCCCTGCCCCATGTCCTGTCGTCGATCTCCACCAGGGCCGCCCTCGACAGCGACGTCACCCACCTGATGGCGGCCCTTCCCGCGCTGGTTCGTGCCCAGCGCTACGGCGACGTCCGCGGCACGCCCGCGGAGGGCCTGTTCGTGATCGTCGAGTCACTGCTCAGCCGCATCTGCGCCGGGCTGTCGGCGGCGGTGACCGGGCTCGACGACGACTCGGCCCGGGACCTGCTGGGTCACGTGGACGCCGTGCACGCCTCTGTGGGCTTGCTGGAATCCCGCAGAGAAGGGTGGCTGGCGGCTCTGCGGAGTGTCGCTGAACGACGTGACCTGCACGGACTGATCGGTGGCAGGCTGAGCCGCATCCTGCTCGACGCCGGGACCATTCCGGCCGAGGAGGTCGCGCTGCGGATGTCCCGCTCGATGTCGGCGGGTAATCCTCCCTCGCAGGCGGCCGCCTGGGTCGAGGGATTCCTGTCGGGCAGCGGCCTTCTCCTGGTACACGACGCGGGGCTGCTCGGCCTGATCGACACGTGGCTGACCGGGCTGACAGGGGAGGCGTTCGTCGACGTGCTCCCGCTCCTGCGCCGCACCTTCGGTGCGTTCAGCCCACCCGAACGCCGGGCCATCGGCGGCCGGGTCTCCTCGGGCGAGTCGGGAAGGACGTCCGCCACCGAGGCCGACCCCGAACGCGCGGAGCCCGCGGTGCGCACCGTGCTCACGATCCTGGGCAGCACCTGATGCCTCGACGGCGTCCACGCGGAGACGCGCGTGTCCTGTCGCGGCGCTTGATCCGGCGCCTCGGTACGACGCGGCGCGATGTTCGGCCGAGGGAAGGAGTGGATCATGGACGAGCGGTTGCGTAGATGGCGGTTGGTGCTGGGTGGGGACGCCGATGGCACGGGTTGCGTGCTGAGCGGCAGGGACGCCCAGATGGACGCGGCCCTGGCCGCGCTCTACGACAGCGGGCGCGGTTCAGGCGAGGGGTCGGCTGGGAGCGGCGCTTCGCAGCAGTCCGGCGGAGGTCTCGGCGCCTCGGCGCCACGAGTCGCACGGTGGCTCGGGGACATCAGGTCCTACTTCCCCTCGACGGTCGTCCAGGTGATGCAGAAGGACGCCATCGAACGGCTCAACCTCACCCGGTTGCTGCTCGAGCCCGAGATGCTGGAGGCCGTGGAGCCCGATGTCCACCTGGTCGGCACCCTTCTCTCGCTGAACCGGGTGATGCCGGAGACCGCACGCCGGTCGGCACGCGCGGTCGTCAGGAAGGTCGTCGCCGACCTCGAACGCCGGCTGGCCCAGCGCACCCGGACCGCCATCACCGGAGCGCTCGACCGGTCGGCGCGTACCCATCGGCCGCGCCGGGTCGCCGACATCGACTGGGATCGGACCATCCGCGCCAACCTCAAGAACTACCTGCCGGAGAAGAACACGATCGTGCCGTCCCGGCTGGTGGGGTACGCACGCAGGCAGCGGGCGGTGATCCGCGAGGTCACGCTCTGCATCGACCAAAGCGGCTCCATGGCGGCGTCGGTGGTCTACTCCAGCGTCTTCGGTGCCGTCTTGGCGTCGATGCGCTCGCTCCGCACCTCTCTTGTGGTGTTCGACACCAGCGTGGTCGACCTCACCGACCAGTTGCACGACCCGGTCGAGCTTCTGTTCGGCACCCAGCTCGGCGGGGGTACGGACATCAACCGGGCCATCGCCTACTGCCAAGGGCTGATCACCCGCCCGACGAACTCCATCTTCATTTTGATCAGCGATTTGTACGAGGGGGGAGTGCGGGAGGAGATGTTGCGCAGGGTCGCGGCGATGACGGCGGCCGGGGTGCAGGTCATCGTGCTGCTCGCGCTGTCGGACGAAGGCCAGCCGCACTACGACCGCGACAACGCCGAGGCGCTGGCCGCTCTAGGTGTCCCGGCCTTCGCCTGCACGCCCGACGCCTTCCCCGGCCTCATGGCCGCGGCCATCGAACGCCGCGACATCGCCCAGTGGGCCGAACGCACCCTCGCGGTCCGCGCCGTATGAACAACCACGACCGGCCGCGCCCCCAACGGCGTGCGGAACGCCGCGATGGGGGCGCGGCTCGGGATCGGGGGGTGGCTCAGGATCAGGGGATGGCGCAGGACCGAGGGGCGGCTCGGAACCAGTGGGTGGCTCAGGACCAGGGGGTTGGCGCAGGACCGAGGGGCGGCTCGGAACCAGTGGGTGGCTCAGGACCAGGGGATGGCTCAGGACCTATGGGTGGCCTAGGACCAAAGGACGAGGTGAGGGCCGATGTGGCGGATGAGGAGGGCCCGTACCTTGGGCGGGTGTCCTCAGTAGTGATCGACTCTCCTCCCGTGGCGCCTCCTGGCGTGCTCAGCCGTCCGTACCGCGCGTTGAGCGTCGGCATGGTCGCGCTCATCCTGCTCCTCGCGTTTGAATACCTGGCGGTGGCGACGGCCATGCCGGTGGTGGCCCTGGCACTCGACGGTCGTCCTCTGTACGGGCTCGCCTTCAGCGGGTCGATGGCAGCGAGCGTGATCGCCACGGTCGCCGGCGGCCGGTGGAGCGATGTCCGGGGACCGGTCGCGCCGTTGTGGACGGGGGTCGCCGGGTTCGTGGCCGGGTTGCTCATCGCCGGTCTCGCGCCCACGATGCACGTTCTGCTCATCGGCCGGTTCGTCCAAGGCATCGGCGGCGGCCTGTTCTCGGTCGCTCTCTACGTCGTCGTGGCCCAGGTCTACCCCTCGGCGATGCATCCGAGGGTGTTCTCGCTGCTGGCGGCGGCATGGGTGCTCCCGTCCATCGTCGGTCCGGCGATCACGGGCGCCGTGGTGGAGCACATCGGCTGGCGCTGGATCTTTCTCGGTATCGCGATCCTCGTCGCTCCCGCCGCCGTGATGCTGTGGCGAGGCCTGGCGGGGCGGGCCACCGCCGTCCCGCAGGAGGGCGGCCCGGGGCCGGTGCCTTCGGGGGCGGGCTTCAGAGCCCGGCTCGGGTGGGGCGCCGTGGTGGCCGTCGGCGCCGCGCTCCTGCAGTACGGCGGCGGGCTGGGCAGAAGCGGGATCATCCTGATCGTGCTCGGGCTGGTCGTTCTGGCATTCGCCCTTCCGCGCCTGCTGCCTCCCGGCACGATGCGTGCGGCGCGGGGGTTCCCCACGGTGGTGCTCCTGCGCGGTGTCGCGGCCGGAGCGTCCTTCGCCGCCGACGTGTTCGTGCCTCTGATGCTGATCGGGGAACGCCAGCTGAGCCCGACCCAGGCGGGGCTCTTCCTCACCGGATCGGCGCTGAGCTGGTCGTTTGCGTCGTGGATCCAGGGACGCAAGCAGTACGACCGGGGGTTGCTGCTCCGGGGCGGCACGGCTCTGCTCGGCCTCGGCATCGCGGGCACGGCGCTGCTGGTGTTCGACGTGGTTCCGCTGATGGCCGGGCTCGTGGCGTGGATGCTCGCCGGGTTCGGTATCGGGCTGGTCTATCCGACGCTGTCGGTGCTGACACTGGAGCTCTCTGAGCCGGGGGAGGAGGGTAAGAACAGCTCATCACTGCAGATCGGCGAGTCGGTCTTCTCCGTGGTGATCGTCGCCGTCACCGGTGCGATCTTCGCCGGATTCGAAACCGCGTGGTGGGTCTATCTGGCGTGTTTCGGCCTGATCGTCGCCCCCGCCGCCCTCGGCGCCCTCACCGCCGGCCGCATCCACCGCTCGAGGTAGCGCGGCACCACGCGCCAGGACCTACCGGGGTGTCAGGCCGAAGGTCTACGGGGGCCCCGGCCCGAACAGGCCATTCCAGGCCAGGTGGGACCGGGCCGTAGATCTTGTGATTGTTGGCGGGTGTTGATGGAACGACAGGGGGCCCTCCCGGCACCCGTTTGATCGGGGCACCCGGGGCTGCCCGCCCAGGTCATGGTCCACCGGGACAGGGCGGGGGTGTCGCGACCCACCAGGGCGGGTGTTGGGACCTGCCGGGGCGGGGGGTGTCGGGCCTGCCGGGGTGTCAGGGCCAAGGTCTGCCCGGGCCGGGTCCGAACAGGCGATCCGGGCCGTGGACGTTGGGATCGTCGGCGGGTGTTGATGGAACGACAGGGGGCCCTCCCGGCACCCGTTTGATCGGGGCACCCGGGGCTACCCGCCCAGGTCATGGTCCACCGGGACAGGGCGGGGGTGTCGCGACCCACCAGGGCGGGGTGTTGGGACCTACCAGGGTCGGAGTGTCGGGACTCACCAGGGCGGCGGGGATGGGACCTGCCGGGGCTGGGTTGGATGTGTTGGGGTTGGTGTGATGGACGGTTTGGGTGCGGAGGCGGGGATTACCGGCTGGTTCTCGCTGTTTCTGCGGCCGTCGGAGGGGGTGATGGCTTGGTGGAAATCGTGCGTTCACCGGCCGGGTTTGGAGCGGATCACTCTTAACGGGCACCATGGAAGGGCAGGTGTTCGACGAGGGGGTTCCATGCCACGTGTCCGTGAGCTCGAGGTCTTCCGGCTTGTGCTGCCCTATGGCAGACGTCCGGAGAGCATCCTGGTGAAGCTCACGGACTACGGGGGCATGACGGGATGGGGCGAGGTCGTCCAGTCCCCGGATCGCCGCCTCGCCCGCCCGGGTGCCTCCGGCGCGGCCACGGCTCAGGCGGAGATGGGTCGCCAGCAGGATCGGACCGCTCAGGCGGGAACGGCCGACCAGCGGGGGACGGCCCGTGAAGGGATGTCCCGCGAGGGGACGGCCCGTGAAGGGATGTCCCGCGAGGGGATGTCCCGCGAGGGGATGAGCCGCGAGGGGATGAGCCGTGAAATTCAGGGCAGCGCCGAAAGCGAGCGGGATCACCTGCTTGCCAAGACCTGGGCCACGCTGGAGGAGTCGCTCGCTCCTGCCCTCCTGGGCGTTGACTGGGAGCATCCCGACGAGCTGGGCACCGTCCCTGGTGGCACGGCCGTCGACCTCGCCTGCTGGGACCTGTGGACGCGCATGCGGGGGGTTCCCCTGGCGTACGCCCTGGGGGGTACCCGTACGTCCGTGATGGCGACCGTACGGCTGGCGGCGGAGCGGTCTCTGGAAGCCATGGTCGCCCGGGTCAACCGGCATGTTTGCGCTGGATATGCCCATGTCACACTTGACGTGCACCCTGGCTGGGACGTCGAGCCGGTGCGGGCGGTCCGCCAGGCCTATCCCGCTCTGGCACTCGCCGTCGACGGCCGGGGCGCCTACACCGAGACCACGGCTCTCGAGGCGCTGGACGCCTACGACGTGACCGCGATCGAACGTCCCTTCGGAGGTCCCGAGTTCCCCGCTGATCTCGATCTCCATGCCGAGCTCCAGGGCCGGGTCTCCTCGCTGGTCGCGATCGAGGTCCATTCGGTGGCGGAGCTGGATGAGGCCATCGCGGCCCGGGCGGCGAGCGCGCTCCTGCTTCGTCCGTCCAGGTTCGGATCGCTTCGCGCCGTACGGACCGCGCATGATCGTGCGCTGGCGGCTGGATGGGATATCACCGCGGCCGGTGGAAGGGGCACGGGCCTGGCGCGCGCGGCGACCGTCGCCGTGGCGAGCCTGCCGGGATGCACGCTGCCCAGCGACGTGACGGAGCCGCCGCGCAGCGCCCAGATCGTCACCCCGCCCGTGGGGGCGTCAGGCGGGGTCGTCGCCGTCCCGCTGACCCAGTCTGGGCTCGGCCATATCGTCGACGAGGACCGAGTCCGCCGCCTCGCCAGCGATTCCTTCAAGCTCTAACCACCCACGCACCCACCCGGGCGAGCCACCTCAGGCCCCGGCCCCACCGAAGCCACCGATCAATTCGGTCCCGCCCAGGCCAGCGATCAAGCCAATCCCACCGAAGCCACCGATCAAGCCGTGCGCATCGTTTACGGGCGTCTGAAGCCGCTGGGATGGCCGTCACCGCCTCAGGCACCCGATGTGTTCCAGGATGGTCAAGTCCCGTGGGCTCGGGTGCCTTCAGGTGGTCAGTTGTGTCGTTTGGAGGCTCTGAGCTGGCGGCGGAGGGCGGGGACGCCCAGTGCGAGGCCCGCGATGACGGCGACCAGGCCGATCACGAACCACTCTTTGGCCCCGCTCATGAAGCTGCCTCCTACGTAGCCGAGCCCCTGGAGAGCCCAGACGGCGCCCATGAGGACCAGCAGGGCGCCTCCTGCGATGAGCAGCCAGTTCTTCACGGGGATCCTCCTCAGGCGAGCGAGCACGGACAGCATCTCACCTGATCGACTGTTCGTGCTGGAAGAGCCTGATCGACCGCTCGTGCTGGAAGAGCCTGATCGGCCGCTCGTGCTGGAGGACCCTGATCGACTGTTCGTGCTCAGGGAGCCCGCTCACTGCTCGTGCTGGGGGACCCTGATCGACTACCCGTGTTAGACGACCCTGATCGACTGCTCGTGCTGGAAGACGTTGTGCGGGTCCCATCGTCGCTTGGCCTTGAGCAGGCGCTCGTAGTTGTCGCCGTAGTAGAGGTGGTACCAGGGAACCCCCGATGTGTTCCACTCGTCGTTGCCCAGGTCGCGGTCGGGGTAGTTGATGTAGCACCCGTCCGTGATCGCGGCGGGGTCGATGGCGCCTTCGGCGGTGGCGGGGACCGGGACGCCCCCGGAGGCGGCGTAGACCCTGCGGTAGAGCTCGCGCAGCCAGCGCTCGTGGACGCCGTCTTCCGCCGGGTCGGTCCAGTAGGCCTGGTACTGCAACTTCATGATCGAATCACGTTGGACCGTGGCCGTCTCGTGGGCGCCCAGAGCGTTGATCTTGCAGCCATAGGTGTCGACCTGGATCAGAGCTTCAGCGTTGTCGTATTGCGTGTTGTCGTAGCCGTCGCCGTCCCGCGTGCTGGACAGGTAGTTCCAGATGCCCTGGATCTGGTCATCGGGGAACGGCTTGCGCATGTAAGCCGACTTGTACTTGCCTCGCCGGTTGTCCCCCGAGCCGTTGAGCGTCTGTGTCGCCTGGATCCAGGGCATCAGGAGAGGTTCCCGGTGCAGGCCGCGGATCTGGGGATGCTCGCCCAGGTCGACGTCGAGCTCGGCACGCTCCAGCCCCACGCCGTCCTCGATCTGGCTGAGGAAGGCGTCCAGCCGGTCACGCCCGGCCGCGGGATTCGTGGCGTCGACCTGGGTGATCAGTCCGATCTTGCCCGCCTTCTTGTGGGTCAGCTTCAGGATGGAGAACAGGTCGGCGTACTCGCTGCCGGGATGGCTGTTCTCAGCACAGAACCGTCCGAAATTCGCGACAAGGCGGGCGAAGGGGTCGTACGTCATGCCGTCCCAGTCCCACGCGACGGCGCTGAGCCAGACGTTTATCGGCGGCCGTGGTAAGTCCTTGAACCAGTAGCGCGTGATCACCCCGAAGTTGCCGCCGCCGCCACCGGTGTGCGCCCACCACAGGTCGTGCAGGTCGCCCTCGTCGCTCCTGCGGGCGACGACCGCCTCCGCCTCGAAGTCGCCGTGCGGCCGGCGGCGGACCACGACCACCTCGACGGCGTACAGGTAGTCGACGGTGAGACCGTGCCGGCGCGAGAGCAGCCCGTATCCGCCGCCGCAGATGTGACCGCCCGCGCCCACCGAGTAACAGGACCCGGCGGGCAGAGTGCGGCCGGTCTCGCGGTACAGCCGGGTGTAGGCGTGCCAGTTGGTCGAGCCCGCCTCCACGCAGTACGCCCCCATGCCCGGGTCGTAGTGGACGCGGTCCATCTGGCCCACATCGATGATCACCTGTACGCCGGGGTTGGCCACGAAGTTCTCGTAGCAGTGGCCACCGGAGCGGACGGCGATGCGCGTGCGGCCGCTGTTGAGCGCTTCGTTCAGGGCACCCACGACGTCGGCGGTCGATCGCACGACCTTGATGTAGTCGGGATGGGCGGTCCAGCGCTGGTTGAACCCCTGGCACATCGCGCCGTACCTGTCGTCGATCCCCGTCACGGTGATGCCCGAACCGGCTTCCACGTTGGACACTGCGCTCTCCTTATCGGAATTGACGGCGTCGCCGGCGGAGCGCCCGGGAAGGGCGTGGGACGGGCCCGGCGGGCTCGCCTGGAGCTCGGCGGCGGCCGTCACGAGGCTCCGTCCCGGCTGCCGGAACAACGCGCGGAACAGGCCACCCGGAGCGCGGAGGAGGGAACGGGCAGGACGCATCGTCAAAGGTCACTCGACGCGACCGCGTCACGGGGGGCAGACACACGAGAAAGACTTACCGTAGTCACCCGGCTACTTCATGTAACTGAAGCACTACCGTTACAGAACCGTGATCTTGGGTGTCAGGTGCCGCAGATGTCGCCCGCGGGAGACTCCGAGCTGGTCGAAGACGGCTTCCGCGGCTTGGTGCTGGAAGAGGGCGAGGCGGTGGCCCCGGCCGCAGACGCCTGCGGGTCCGGCGACGTGGTCGCCGAAGGCGCGGCCGAGCGTGCGACGGAGTCGCGGATCGCTTTGGCGCTGAGCCTGCGTATCCGTGCCCAGTCCGGATTGCCGGTGTAGATCAAAGGCGGGACGAACTGCACGCCCGTCACCTGGGCGTTCCTGACCTTCAGCGCGAGCGGTACCAAGTGCCCCAGCATCGGGCGGGGGATGTCGGTGCGGAACATGCCCTTGGAGGCCTGGGCGAGCTGGTTGAAGCGGAGCAGCACGGTCGCCGGGTCGGCTTGGTGGAGCAGCGCGTCGAGCACGCACCGCTGGCGTCCCATGCGGGTGTAGTCGTCGCTGAACGTACGCGAGCGGGCGAACCACATCGCGTCCGCGCCGCGCAGCTTGCGGGTGCCCGCCTTGACGAGTCCCTCGTCGTACTTGCCGAACACCACATCGGTGGGGACCGTGAGGGTCAGGCCGCCCAGCGCGTCGATGATCCGGGCCAGCCCCCACATGTTCACCAGCGCGTACCAGTCGACATCGACCCCGAGGGTGTACCCGATGGTCTCCTTCAGCGTCTCCGGGCCCATGCCCTTGCGTCCCCCGAAGATCTCGGTATGGACCTCGGCGTACTCCCAGACCGAGAAGAGCAGGTCCTCCCGGGACCCGTCGGGGTTGGCCGGCAGGCGGAACCCGGTGGGGAACCGCCGGTGCATCGGGCTCCCCGGGGGGAAGCGGACGTTCTCCAGGTTGCGGGGCAGGCTGAGCAGCACGGTGTTGCCCGTGCGGACGTCCACGCTGACGAGGTTGATGCTGTCGGTGCGCACGCCGACGCGGTCGGGCTGCCAGTCGCCGCCGAGGAGCAGGACGTTGACCCGGGTCCTGCCGTCCCAGGGGTCCGCCGGCTTCGCGCCTGCGGTCGGGGCGGCCGCGACGGCCGTGGGGGCGTCGAAGACGCTGTTCAGCGTCTCCTCGGACACCATCACGTACTGGGCGACGACGACGAAGGGCATCGTCACGGCGACGGCCAGCGTCCCGGTCAGGATCCCCGAGACGATCTGGCCCACCTGGGACAGGTTGCCGGGCCGGAGGATCACGTACGAGCGGACCAGCAGGGCGAACCAGCAGACGGCCGCGATGACCGCCAGGGCGATGATGGCGCGCAGCCAGCCGGGATCGAGGAGCCGCCCCGCGAGATCGGCGTCCGCCGTGAAGGCGACCACGCCGAGGGCGGCGACCACCAGCACGTACGTCCCGAGCAGGGCGAAACCGGTACGACGGTGGCCCGCGCGCAGATGTGCCGAGCCCGGTAGAAGGGCGGAGAGGGCCGTCCAGCCGATGACCGCGACGGCTCCCCCTGGCTTCCTCGTATCAGGCAACGCTCTCCCACCCCCCTGGCCAGGAGGGGAAATGTATTCAGGCGAGCCGACGAGCACGTGAACACGCCGAGAACAGCTCACGATTTATACGGATACGTACGGGCCGGAACCCGCCGGCCGCACCGACAGGCACTCCCTCACGAGCATTCCGAATCCATGCCCGCAGGCCCGGACCCGAATCCCCGGCACGGAGCCGGGCGGCTACCAGGGAATACCGAACAGCCCGTAGTAGGCGGCGGTGACCAGGAGCAGAGCCGTGCCACCCAGCATCGTGGCCACCGTGAACCGCTGCCAGCGGCCCGGCTCCCAGCCCGCGCGGAAGGCGGTGACGACGGCCGCCACGGTCGTGACCTCCTGCACCAGCATGAGGACCGCCAGCACGCGGATGATGAGCCATCCGGACAGCACCGCGGGCCATGCCCCGGCCTGGTTCACCGAGAAGAGCACGATCAGCATGATGAAGGCCAGCACCGACGCGAGCAGGGCCACACCGGTCCACGCCATCCGGCGCAGGCGGCGGCGGATCGCCGGCCAGGACTCCGAGTGCGCCGAGGGAAGCAGGTCACGGCCGCGCAGCCGTACGACCATCTCGGTGACCGGGGCCGCGACGTAGCCGACGGCGGTGAGGGTGAGCGCGAGGCCCAGGACCGCGGTGCCGGCGTACCAGGGCGCGCGCGGCACGTCGGTGGCCTCGTACCGCTGCACGGGCGTGGCTCCGGCGATCTGCGCCCCCGCCGGCGGCCGCGCGGTGCCGGGAAGCCCGATGATCCAGTTGGCCATCGTCTCGAGGTACCCGCGGGTGAACGCGCCGCCGTGGATCCTCATGGCGTGGTCGGCGCCGCGGAGGAACCGGATGGTGTAGTCGGAGTTGCCCGCGTCGCCCAGCGCCGAGGTGAGCTTCTGGGTGCTCTCCACGAACGGGATCGAGGGGTCCATCGTGCCGTACAGCGCCAGGACCGGTTTCTTCAGCTGTTTCAGCGCCGGGACGCTGTCGTAGCGCAGGAAGTTGAACCCGACGCCGCCCATCGCCTTGGTCAGCAACTCGCGGACGTCGGCGGGCGCGTGCAGGCGTTCGAGCTGCTCGTTCAGCGCCCACGCGACCTGTCGCACCGGCGAGACGTTGGGGGAGGAGACCAGCACGGTGAAGCCGACGTCGACGCTCCTGGCCGCCGCGATGGGGACGACCCAGCTCCCCTCGCTCACGCCCCAAAGGCCCGCGCGCACCGGGTCGACGTCGGCGCGCTTCCGCAGCACCTCGACCATCCGGAGCGCGTCGTCGGCGAGCAGGCCGAAGTCCCGGTGACGGAAGTCGTACCCGACGGTGCGCTTGTCGTAGGTGAGGGTCACCACCCCGGCCCTCGCCAGCCACGTGGCCTGGCTGGTGAACTCGCCCCGGTCGCCACGGCCGGAGCCCTGGACGAAGGCCATCGCGGGATGGCGGCCCGGGGTGCGCGGCGACCTGATCGTCGCGGTGAGCGTGGTGCCGTGCACCGGGACGGAGATCTCCTCGACGGCGATGGGCGCGTTGTGGGGGACCGGGCGGTACTCCGCCGCGGGCTGCGCCGGAAGCGACTGGAAGGTCTGGCTCTGGCTCAGTCTCGGAGGGTCGAAGGACGGCGGGGACAGCATGTACCCCACCGTCGCAAGGATCGCCAGAAGCGCTCCGGTCGCCACGCTCAACCGGCTACGGTCGCTCACGCCACCTCCTCGTCGGGCGGCTCGCCGCGGACTGGTCCATGTGATCGCTGTGATCGCTCGCAGGGACTCCGCTCTCGGTCGCACGTGTCCTCTGTACGAGGGCTTTCCGCCCCAAATACGACCTCCGATCATCAGGTTAAGTCACGCGGGGGGAACGATGGTGCGGCTGGTACCTCATTTGTCAGTGGGACCTGTTAGCTTCCTGCGACATGCGTGTCCTGCACACCTCCGACTGGCATCTGGGCCGGGCATTCCACCGCGAAAGCCTGATCGGCGCCCAGGCCGCCTTCGTCGACCACCTGGTGGAGACGATCCGTTCGGAACGTGTCGACGTGGTCGTGGTCGCGGGTGACGTCTACGACCGCGCGCTCCCCTCGGTCGACGCGGTGGCGCTGTGCAACGAGGCGCTGGGGCGGCTGGTCGCCGAGGGCGTCCGCACGTTGCTCATCAGCGGCAACCACGACTCCGCCCGCAGGCTGGGCTTCGGCGCCGACCTGATCGACGCGGCGGGCGTGCACCTGCGCACCGACCCGGCCAGGGTCGGCGAGCCCGTCGTCATCGGCGACGTCGCCTTCTACGGCATTCCCTACCTCGAGCCCGAAATGGTCCGCGAGCCGTGGAAGCTGGCCGAGCGCAGCCACACGGCCGCCATCGAACACGCGATGACCCTCATCCGCGACGACCTGGCCGGCCGTGGCACGAGGTCGGTGGTGCTCGCCCACGCCTTCGTCACGGGGGGCGAGAGCAGCGACAGTGAGCGCGACATCAGCGTGGGCGGGGTCGCCCACGTGCCCGTCACCGCCTTCGCCGGCGTCGACTACACCGCACTCGGCCACCTGCACGGACGGCAGCGCATGAGCGAGTCCGTGCGTTACTCCGGCTCGCCGATCGCCTACTCCTTCTCGGAGGCCGACCATCTGAAGGGGTCCTGGCTCGTCGACATCGGCCCCGCCGGGTTCACCGCCGCCGAGTTCGTGCCCGCCCCGGTCCCGCGTCCGATCGCCCGCCTGCGCGGTCACCTCGCCGACCTGCTGGTGTCCGCCGAGTGGGACCGGTACGAGGACCATTGGCTGCAGGTCACCCTCACCGATCCGATCCGGCCGAAGGGAGCCATGGAGAAGCTGCGCGAGCGTTTCCCCCACACCCTCGCTCTCGCCTTCGAGCCGGGCGGCGCTGTCCCGGCCGCGCCTCGCGCCCCCCGGTTCGCGGGCCGTCCCGAGATCGAGGTGGCGCTCGACTTCATCCGCGAGGTGCGCGGCGAGCCGGCCGACGACGAGGAGCGGCGGCTCCTCCAGGAAGCGGTCCAGGCGTGCCGGGTGAAGGAGACACTGGTCTGAATGGGCTTGTGCGAGGCCGGCGGCCGTGACCTTGTGACGCGTGGAGGGCGCCTGAGATGAGGCTGCACCACTTGCGGCTCACGGCCTTCGGCTCCTTCCCCGGAGACGAGGACGTCGACTTCGACGCGCTCGGCGAGGCGGGCCTGTTCCTGGTGCACGGTCCGACGGGCGCGGGGAAGACCACCGTGCTCGACGCCGTCTGCTACGCCCTCTACGGCCAGGTTCCGGGCCAGCGCAACAGCGCCCGGCGCCTGCGCTGTGACCACGCCCCTGCCGGCCGCGGCCCGAAGGTCGTGCTGGAGGTCACCGTACGCGGCAGACGGCTGCGGATCACCCGGTCGCCCGTCTGGCACCGGCCCAAGCTGAGAGGCGAGGGCCTCATCGAGGAAAAGGCCAAGGTCCTGCTGGAGGACCTGCAGGCCTCGGGCCAGTGGAGGTTCCTCTCCAGCCGCGCCGACGAGACCGGGGAACTGGTCGGCTCGCTGCTCGGTATGAACGCCGACCAGTTCTGCCAGGTCGCGATGTTGCCCCAGGGTGACTTCGCCCGCTTTCTGCGTGCCGATGGCGACGAGCGGCGCAAGCTGCTGGAGAAGCTGTTCTCGGTCAAGATCTTCAGTGACGTCGAACACTGGCTGGCCGACCACCGCACACGCACCGGTCACGACCGCCAGGAACTGCGCCAGCGCGTCGACTCCGTCATCGACCACATGCGCGGCGCCGCAGGCCCGGCCCTCCTGGAGGCCATGAACACCCACGACACACACACGGAGCAGGACGCGCAGGCGCAGCTGGACGGTCATGCGGGTGGGGACGCGCAAGGGGAGCCCTCGGCGCGATGGGATGCGCGGGCCGAGCCGTTGGAGTGGGCTCACGCGTTGGTGGAGGTGGCGCGGCAGGCGCGCGCGGGCCAGGCGGAGGCGAGGGCGGCGAGCGAGGCCGCGCTGAGATCCGCACGGGTCGAGCTGGAGTCCGCCCGTGAGCTGGCCCAGCGGCAGCGCGCTCGCGCCGAGGCCGAGGCGCGCCGTGACGAGCTCGACAGGACCGCCGACGAGCGATCCGACCTTGAGGCCATCCTCACCGAGGCGCTGCGCGCCGATCAGGTGCTGCCGCTCGTCCAGCAGGCCGAGCAGCGCGCGGAGGTCGCGGCCAAGACCGAGCAGATCGCCGCCGACGCGATGGCCCGCGCGCTCCCTTTCGTCGGGCAGCCGGGGGAGCTCGGGCAGGCGGCTCAGCTGACCCGGTTGGAGCCGGAGCGGCTCGCCGAGCTCGAGCGGGCGCGCCGTGACGAGATCGCCAGGCTGGAGCAGCTCCGGCCCGAGGAGGCGCGGCTCGCGCGCGTACGCGAGGAGCTCGCTCTGGCCGGGAAGCGGCTGTCCGCGCTCTTCGCGCAGGAGGCCGAAACGGCCGAGCGGCTCGCCGTCTTGCCGGAGGTCCGCCGGGCGACCGGTGAGCGCCTGGCCCAGGCCCGGCTCGCCGCCTCCGGCCTGCCCGCCGCGCGAGCGGCCGTGGCGAACGCCGGCCGCGATCTGGACGCCGTACGACGGCGCGACGCGCTCGCCGAGGAACTGACCGCCGCGCAGCACGGCTTTCTCCACGCGCTCAACGAGCTACCGGAAGCCTTGACCGCCACCCTGCCGGACACCCTCCTCGCCGCCCGAGCCCCCGCCGAGAGCCGGTGCGCGCCCGACAGCCTTGGTGTCGACGTCGTGGAGGCTGCCGGGAGCTTGTGGGTGCCCGACAGCCTTGGTGTCGACGTCGTGGAGGCTGCCGGGAGCTTGTGGGTGCCCGACAGCCTTGGCGTCGGCGTCAAGGATGCTGCTGGACGTTTGTGGGTGCCCGGTGCCCTTGGGGCCGGGGTCAAGGAGGCCGCGCGGGAGGTGGGTGACCGGCTGGCGGCGGTCGAGCGTGCGCATCGTGACGAGCTGGCCGGACTGGAGCATCGCCGAGCCGATGAGGCGAGGTTCGCGGAGATCCACGCCAAGCTGGCCGCACTGGACGCCGACCTCGCGGAGCTCGCCGAGCGGGAGGCCGCTCTGGCCGACACGCAGGCGGAGCTGCCCGGGCGTCTGGAGGAGATCGACGGCCGGCTCGCGGCGATGAGAGCGGAGGCGGCCCGGATCCCGGTGGCGGAGGCGGCCTGCCTGGCCGCCGATGCCCTGCTAGAGCACGTCGTCCGTCGCGACGCGCTGACGGCGGAACTGGAGGCGTGCGAGGGCGAGCGACGTCTGGCCATCGACGAGGCGCAGGAGCTGCGCGACCGTCTGCAGTCGGTCAGGCAGGCCCGCATCGAGGGCATGGCGGCCGAGCTGGCCCGCGATCTCGCCCCGGGGGAGCCGTGCGCCGTATGCGGTTCCACCGATCACCCGGCGCCCGCGTCCCCTGCGGAGACCACGCCCACGGTCGGCGAAGAGCAGGAGGCCCAGGCGCTGTCCGACGCGGCGCAGGAGGCGCGTCAGGCGGCCGAGGGCAGGGTCGCCGTGGTCTCCTCCCAGCTCGACGAGGCCACCGCTCGCGCCGACGGCGTCTCGATGGAGGAGGCCGTCGCCGCCAGAGAAGCGGCGGAGGCCGAGCTGGCCGCCCTTGGCGCCGTGGCGGAGCAGGAGCCCGCGCTCGCGGCGGAGGCTGAGCGCGTCCAGGATGCGCTTGACCTGGCCAGAAGCAAGGCGCAGGACCTCGACCTTGTCGTCGCGGAGCATCGTGCGCACCAGGCTGGGCTGCGGGAGGAGTCCGACCGTCTCGCGGCCGTCCTCGACGCCGCCCGCGAGGGCGACCCGACCGTGACGGCCCGCCGTGACCGGGTCACCGGGGAAGCGCGGCTCCTGGTTGCCGCCATCCAGGCCGCCGCGCGCGTCGCCGAGGTCGCGGGCGCCCACGACGAGGCACGCTCCGCCGCACGCCGCGGGTGGGGCGGGGGCCATCCGACCAGAGCCGGGGCCGGGGGGTTTGCGCACCCTGGGGATCCAGCGGTTGGAGCCGGGGCCAAGGGGGTTGCGCATCCTGGGGATCCAATCCTTGGAGGCGGAGCCGGGGGGTTTGCGCATCCTGGGGATCCAGCGGTTGGAGCCGGGGCCAAGGGGGTTGCGCATCCTGGGGATGCCACCGTTGGGGGCGCGGCTGAGGGGGTTGCCGGTCCTGGGGATGCCACCGTTGGGGGCGGCGACGGGGTTGTGGATCCCGGGGATCCGACCGTTGAGGAGGCTGTGCGGGTTCTTGGGGAGGCCGAGGCGGCGCTGGGGCGGTTGCGGGAGGTGGCCGACGGCGCGGACGCGCTTGCTGAGGAGGCCGCGCGGATCGAGGCGGAGCTCACCGACCTCACCGAGCGTGCCACGCGCATCGGCCTGGAGATCGCCGCCGAGCGCGCCCAGGAGAAGAGCCTCGCGGCCGATGCCGAGCGGCTCGCCGTGCGGCTCGACGCCGCCAGAGGCGAGGACGCCTCGCTCGCGGTACGGCTCGAGAGGCTCACCGACGAGGCTGAGCTGCTCAGGGACGCGGCGGAGGCCGCCGAGCACGCCCGTTCGGCGGGTGCCGAGCGCGACGCGGCGCTCGCCAGGGCCGAGAGCGCGGCCACCGACGCGGGGTTCCCGAGCGTCGCGGACGCCCGCGCCGCCACGCGGACCGCGGCGGCCCGGGAGTCCATGTCCGAGCGGCTCCGGGAGCTGGACGCCGAACGCGCGGCCGTCACCAAGCTGCTCGCCGATCCAGAGCTCCTCGCCGCCGGCGCAATGCCCGCGCCTGACCTCGCCGCGCTCACGGAGGCGTTCGACGGCGCCGAACGGGAGCACCGTACACATTCCTCCGCCAGCGACCAGGCGGGCGCGCGGTGCGACCAGCTCGTCCGGTTCACCGAGACCCTCGAAGGCACCCTTGAGGAGTGGCGCCCGGCCGAAGCGCGCCATCGCCTGGCGAAGCGGCTCGCCGAGCTGGCCGTCGGGACCTCCCCGGACAACACGCTCGACATGCGCCTGTCGTCGTACGTGCTCGGAGAGCGCCTGCGGCAGGTGGTGGACGCCGCCAACCAGCGGCTCGACCACATGTCCGGTGGGCGCTATCTCCTTCTGTACGACGTGCGCAAGTCCGCCGCCGACCGCAAACGGTCCGGCGGTGGACTGGGCCTGCGCGTGCTCGACGGCTGGACCGGTGCCGACCGTGACCCCGCCACCCTGTCCGGTGGTGAGGCGTTCATGACATCTCTGGCGCTTGCGCTCGCGCTGGCCGACGTCGTGACCGCCGAGGCGGGCGGGGTGGAGCTCGGCACGCTCTTCATCGACGAAGGGTTCGGCACCCTCGACGAGGAGAGCCTGGACGGCGTCCTCGACATCCTCGACGAACTGAGGGACGGCGGCCGGGCCGTCGGCATCGTGAGCCACGTCGGAGAGCTACGCGCCCGGGTCCCCGCACAGCTCAAAGTGGTCAAGAACCGTTTCGGCTCCAGCCTTTCCGTGTCCGTTCCCGGATAAGTCGCTAAATACGGGAACTTAGTTGAGCACTGGGGCGGTTGATGCGTTTGAGGATCAACGGCTTCATCTTTCGGGTGGCGCGGGGCAGACTAGAGTGAATAACGTTAAATGCGGGGCAAAGGGAGTTACGGGACGAAGATCCCGATGTTGAGGGGTGGCCGTCGCCGCGATGGTCACGGCCGAACTCACCTATACGGGGAAGGCATATCAGAACAACAACGATGACCAGACCGGTATGAACGTACGACCTGGCACCAGCAAGACCGGCGAGGCGGGCAGGATCCCGAAGGGCCGATGCGGGCCCATCACCGTGATCCGCCGGCTCGATGGGGACCCGGTCACGCAGCCGGAGCCGGGTGACGTCAGGGACGTCTGGTACCGAATCGAGGGGACGGCGCCGTCGGCCATCTGGGCGACACGCTTGTGATCACTCCGCGTGGTGGCGTAGGCGCCGCGCTGTTGTTCCGATGCGACGACTGATCAGGGGGGCCATGTCGTGAAGCACAGTCCGCAGCACAACAACACACAACCCACCAACACCCAGCACAGCAACGCTGCGAACGGCAACGTCCCGAACGTCGACGTTGCCCACCTCAACGCTGCGAACGGCGACGGTGGGAACGGCAGCCGCCAGTACGGGGACAGTGGTCCGCAGTACAGCGGCCATGAGCCCGGCGGCCGGCAGTACAACGATCCGCAGTACGGCGACCAGCACTACAGCGAACCGCAGTACGGCCGGCCGCCGTACGAGGAACCCCAGTACGGCGAGCAGCCGTACACGGGAGCACGGTACGGCGCCACGCAGTACTCAGGCGCGGAGCCTGGGGCTGGTTACGGTGAGAGCAAGTACCCGGGGGCCGAGTCGGCGGCCGGTTACGGCGGCGCGCAGTACGGCGGGACGGATGGCGGCGGCCGGCCGTACGCCGGTGAGTACGACGCGCGCCCGTATGGCACCCCGGCACTGACGGGTCCAGCGCCCGGAAGTGCGGGGTACGGGGACGTGCAGCCCGGCCCGGAGCAGTATGGCGTGACCGAGCAGGCGACCTCTGCACAGGTCACCTCCGTACAGCCGACTTCCGTACAGCCGACTTCCGTACAGCCGACCTCCGTACAGGCCGCCTCCGCAACCGGCCCGGCTCCGGTGTACGGGGACGGGCAATACGGCGCGGGCCAGTACCCGGCTGCTGAACAGCCGGGCGCCGAGATCGGCGGTCCTGCGGCTCCTGGCAGTGGGCAGTATGCGGCAGGGCAGTACAAGGCTGAAGAGCAGCACACCTCAGAGGCGGCCGGCACGGGTTACAACAGTGGCCGGTACGGGGCCGAACGCTACAACGCGTCTCAGCCGTCGGGTGACCCGGCGTCCGGGGAGTCGGGCGCGGACGCCGCCGACCAGAGGTACGAGGCCGCGCAACCCGGGAGCAGCCGATACAGAGGCCTGGATGAGCCGACCGTGAGAACCAAGGCTCCCGGTCATGTCGGTGGGGAGTATGGGAGTGCGGAGCGGGCGGTGCTGGAGAGTGGTGGGGTGGGGTACGGCGGTGGGCGGTATGGGGGGTCTGTGGGCGGAGTGGGGGATGCTGGGGTGACCAGTGGTGGTGTGCCTGTCGCTCGCGGGAGTGTGGGGCAGGTGGATGTGGCGGCGCTCGCGGTTCAGTTCCAGCATCGGTTCCACGCGCTGGCCGGGAACATCGAGCAGGTGATCCGGGGCAAGAGGGAGACGATCGAGCTCGCGCTCGTCTGCCTGTTCTCCGAGGGGCACCTGCTCATCGAGGACGTTCCGGGAACCGGTAAGACGACGCTGGCCCGAAGCCTGGCGGCCGGCATCGAGGCCGAGGTGCGCAGGATCCAGTTCACCCCTGACCTGCTCCCCTCCGATATCACCGGAGTGTCGATCTTCAACCAGTCCAGCGGGCGGTTCGAGTTCCACCAGGGCCCGGTGTTCGCCAACATCGTGCTCGCGGACGAGATCAACCGTGCGTCGCCGAAGACCCAGGCGGCGCTGCTGGAGGTCATGGAGGAGCGGCGTGTCACGGTGGACGCCGAACGTCATCCGGTGCCACGTCCGTTCATGGTCCTGGCCACGCAGAACCCGGTCGACATGGACGGCACCTATCCGCTGCCGGAGGCTCAGCTCGACCGGTTCCTCATGTGCGTGTCGGTGGGATACCCCGACCACGCCTCGGAGGTCGAACTGCTCAAGGGCATGCCGGCCGGCCCGCAGGTGGAGCGCCTGCCTCTGATCGCACGGGCGGCCGACATCGCCGGAATGATCGATTTCGTCACCCGCATCCACGTCGCCGACTCGATCTATGACTACGTCGTGAACCTGGTCAGCGCCACCAGGCGGTCGCCCGAGGTCCGGCTGGGGGCGAGTCCCCGGGCCGGTCTGGCCCTGCTCCGGGCGTGCAGGGTGAGGGCGGCGGCGGCCGGACGGCACTTCGTCATCCCGGAGGACGTCAAGGCGCTTGCGGGTTCGGTGCTCGCCCACCGGCTCATCCTCACTCCGGAGGCGGAGCTGCGCGACCGTACGGCCGCCGCGATCGTGGCGGACACGCTGGTGTCGACCCCCGGCCCGCAGGCGCTCGCCGGAGTCTGACCCCCCTCGGGACGGGTCGGGCCGGGGGACTCGCCGGGCCGGTGCGCAGCCCTGCTCGGTCGAGGGGGGTAAGCCGGTGGCATGGCCCGCTGGGTACGCGGGGTGCTGGTGAGTCCTTGGGACGTCCCAGTGAGCCCGTCATGGCCTCAAGGCGACCCGGCGCGGCGCGTGCGTGTCAGAGGCCCTTCGGGTTGTCGGCTATCCGATATTCACGATCGGGTGGCCACCCGCCGCCACTTCTCGAGATGCGGCTTTCCGAGGAAGCACGCATCCTCGTGCGGGCGGCTTCGGGTCGTCGCCCAGATCAGGGGCCGTTCGGGTTGTCGGGCGGGTCAGAGACCCTTGAGGCTGTCGAGTAGGTCGGTTGGGGTGAGTAGGTAGGTTCCGGTGAGCAGGGCGGCGGTCGAGATCAGCAGGAACAGGAAGACGAAGAACCCGCCGGGAAACGGCGTCAGCCGTGCGAGCTGGTCGGCGTCGGAATCCGGCGCCCTGCCGCGCCGCCGCTTGCGCCGCAACTCCATGATCGGCCGGATGCCTCCGATGAGCAGGAACCACGCGGCCAGCTGCGCTCCCACGCTCTGGATGTCGGGCGGGGCGAACCAGGACAGCGCGAACACGGCACCGCCGATGGACACCAGCGCCACCACGCCGAACACGTTGCGGATCATCAGCAGCATGCCGGCCAGCAGCACCAGGACCGTCCAGAGCAGGATCGTGATGTATCCCGCGGCGGTGAGCCAGGCCGCGCCCAGCCCGAGCAGCGACGGGGCGACGTACCCGGCGGCGGCCGTGAAGATCATGCCTGGACCGGTGGGACGCCCCCGGGTCAGGGTCACCCCCGAGGTGTCGGAGTGGAGACGGATCCCCTGGAGCTTGCGCCGGGTGAGCAGGGCCACGAGCGCGTGGCCTCCCTCGTGCGCGACCGTGATCAGGCCTCTGGAAATGGCCCAAGAGGTGGGATAGAGCACCACGCCGAGGGCGATGAACGCCGCCAGAGCCGTGATCCACATAGGCGGGTCCGGCTGCACGGTGGTCAGTCGTGTCCAGAAACCGCTGAGGCTTTGCAGGGTCCACCTCCGTTGATACGCCATGGGCATGCGCGCGGGCGCGAACGCGCGGACATAGCGTCGCATGGTCGGCGAGGTAAGGTCGTCACTGTGATGCTAGAACAACCTTCGGTCCCGGGGTCGTTCGGAGAGGGCCTCCGCTCAGGCACGTCTCGTTGGGGGCAGTACGGGCTCCAGGATGGGGACGTCACCGGGTGGTGGGGGGCGTTGGGCCTGCCTGGGCTCGTGGACGTGCATGTGCACTTTCTTCCCGAGCGCATGGAGCGGCGGGTCTGGCATCACTTCGAGCACGGCGGCCCGCTGATCGGGGACGGGTGGGATATCCGCTACCGCCTTCCGCGGGAGGACCGCGTGGAAGTGCTGCGCGCCCTCGGCGTGCGCCGCTTCACCGCACTGGCCTACGCCCACAGGCCCGACATGGCGCGGAGCCTCAACGAGTGGACGCTGGAGTTCGCCCGCGTCACCCCCGGCTGCGTGCCCTCGGCGACGTTCTTCCCCGAGCCCGGCGTCCTCGACTATGTACGGCTCGCGCTGGAGGCAGGGGCGCGTGTCTTCAAAGTCCACCTCCAGGTCGGCGGGTTCGACCCGCGCGACCAGGAGATCAAGGAGGTGTGGGGCCTGCTGGCCGAAGCGGGGGTCCCGGTGGTGGTGCACGCCTCGTCCATGCCGGTGCCCGGCCGGTGCACCGGTCCAGGACCGATCGCGGACGTCCTGGCCGCGCATCCGGCGCTGGCCGTCGTCATCGCCCATCTGGGCATGCCCGAGTACGACGAGTTCCTCGCCCTTGCGGTGCGCTTCCCGAACGTGTGCCTCGACACCACGATGACGTTCACGGACTTCGCCGAGGTCACGACGCCGTTCCCGGCCCGGCTCAGGCCGCCGCTCCGCGATCTGGGGCTGGCGGGGAAGGTCGTACTGGGCTCGGATTTCCCCACGATTCCCCATCCCTACGCCCATCAGCTGGACGCTCTCGCGCGGCTCGATCTGGGCGACGACTGGTTGCGGGCGGTTTGCTGGGAGAATGGGAACCGCTTGCTCTGAAAACCCCTCTAAGCTGGGTGAATGCCAAACTCCCGTACACCGGCGTCATGGGGCGACGAGCACCGGCAATTGTTGCGCACGTTCTTCGACGCCTTCGCCCGTAGTGACGTCGACGCCATGGGCCAGTGCTACCACCCGGATGTCAGTTTCGGTGATCCCCTCTTCCTCGAACTGGAAGGCCGTGAGCGCGTCCTCGGCATGTGGCGCATGCTTCTCGGCCGAGACGGAGGGCTGGAGGTGTCGGCGCGCGACATCGCGGCCGACAACCACGCGGGCACGGCTCACTGGACGGCGCGGTACGTCTTCCCGCGTTCCGGCCGGCAGGTGGTGAACGAGGTCGACGCCCAGTTCCGCTTCGAGGACAGGCTGATCGTGCGGCACCACGACGAGTTCGACTTCCGGCAGTGGGCGAAGATGGCGCTCGGCAAGCCCACGGGATTGATGATCGGCTGGGCTCCGGTGCTGCGCCGCCGGGTACGGGAGCAGGCGCGTGGTCAACTGGAGGCGTACCTGCGGAGTGATTCGCCCATATCGGGTTAGGGTCTGACACGGGCGGAACCGCCGATCGGTGACTGCGCCGTCCCGATTGTCATGGGGAGGTGTGCCGTGCCGGAGCGACGTGTTCGTGGGCTGAGAGATCTGATGCGAGTGCCCGTACGTGGGAACGACCACGAGGTCGCCCCGGAGCATTCCATGGACCCCCGTCCCAAGCAGCCCGACACCCGGGCCGCCCCGCAAGGGGTGATCGACAACGCCGTCTACGTCGACGGCGTGCGCGTGGCCAGCCCGCCGTCGCTGGGCGAGGCCGTGGCGCTCCTGCGCTCGCGACCCGGGAGCCTGGCGTGGATCGGCCTCTACCGCCCGGCGGAGACGGAGATCAACAGGGTCGCCGAGGAGTTCGGGCTGCACGAGCTGGCCGTCGAGGACGCCATCGTCGCCCACCAGCGTCCCAAGGCCGACCGGTACGGCGACACCCTCTTCCTGGTCCTTCGCGCCGCCCAGTATCTCGACTCGCCGGAGAAGGTGGAGTTCGGCGAGCTCCACGTCTTCGTCGGCCCCGACTTCGTGCTGACGGTCCGCCACAGCGAGGCGCCCGACCTGAGCAAGGTCCGCCGCCGTATGGAGACCGACCCCGGCCTGCTGCGGCAGGGTCCGCAGGCCGTCCTCTACGCGATCCTGGACGCGGTCGTCGACGGGTACGCGCCGGTCGTGGCGGGCCTGCAGAAGGACATCGACGAGATCGAGGTGCAGGTCTTCGGCGGCGACCCGGCGGCGCCCCGGCGCATCTACGCGCTGTCGCGCGAGGTGATCGAGTTCCAGCGTGCGACCCGCCCGCTGCTCGACATGCTGAGCGGCCTGATCGCGGGCTCGCCGAAGTACGGTGTCGACGAGGAGCTCCAGCGCTACCTGCGCGACGTGGCCGACCACGCGATCACGGTGGTGGAGCGGGTCGACAACTTCCGCCAGATGCTCCAGGACATCCTCATCGTCAACTCGACGCTGGTCAGCCAGGCGCAGAACGAGGAGATGAAGAACGTCACCCAGGCGAGCTACGCGCAGAGCGAGGAGGTCAAGAAGATCTCCTCCTGGGCGGCGATCCTCTTCGCCCCCACCCTGGTGGGCACGATTTACGGGATGAACTTCACGCACATGCCCGAGCTCGGCTGGGTCTTCGGCTATCCCTTCGCCGTCGCGCTCATGGGCGCGGTGTGCGGCACCCTGTACCTGATCTTCAAACGCCGCGACTGGCTGTGATCCGTCCAGGAGGGATGATCTCGGCATTGCGGGTAGGTCCGGCGTATGGAGGATCGTGTGCTGGAGATGCATGCCATCGCGATGGACGAGTTCGGTCTCAGGGTCGCGATGATCGACGATAGGCACTGGAGCGCGCCGACGCCGTGTTCGGAGTGGACCGTCCGCGATCTGGTGAACCATCTCGTGGTGGAGCAACTGTGGGTGCCCCCGCTGCTCGCCGGGGCGACGGTGTCCGACGTGGGCGACCGGTTCGACGGTGACCAGTTGGGCGACGACCCCATGGCCCGGTGGACGGAGGCCAGCGTGGCCGCGCAACGGGCGCTGGCCGAGCCGGGAGCGCTCGGCCGGGACGTCGAGCTGTCCTACGGGACCGTGAACGCGCGCCGTTACTGCATGGAGATGGCGAGCGACCTCGCCGTGCACGCCTGGGACCTGGCCCGCGGTCTCGGGGTGGACGATCGCATCGACCCCCGTCTCATGGCCGAGGTGTACGAGTACCTGGCCCCGATGACGGGGGCGCTGGAGGGAAGCGGCATGTTCGCCGCGCCCGTGCCCGTGCCCGACGACGCCGACCCCCAGACCCGGACGCTGGCCCTCACCGGCCGCCGCCCCTGAGCGCGGGACTCAGGCGAGGAGCTTGCGGGCCGCCTCCTCGATGTGGGACTCGGAGAGCAGGACGTGCGCGGCGGCGTCGCCCAGCGGGACGAAGCTGTCCTTGGAGGCCACCCGGGCGACGCGGCCGGTGAACCCGCTGTCGGCGAGCGCCGCCATCACCCCCTCCGACACCCCTCCGGTGCTGCGGGTCTCGTCGGCGATGAGCACCTTGCCGGTCAGGTCCGCCGCGCGCATCAGGTCGTCCACGGGGAGCGGTGACAGCCAGCGCAGGTCGAGGACGCGGCAGCCGTACCCCTCGGCGGTGAGCCGGATCGCGGCCCGCAGGCTCATGCGCAGGCCGTTGCCGAAGGTCACGATGGTCAGGTCGCGGCCGTCGCCGTACGCGCGGCCCTTGCCGATCGGCACGTGCGTCTCCGCCCACCGGGAGGGGGGCGCGTACGGGGTGAGCCAGCCGTTGTCGCCCTCGTCCATCAGGTCACGGGTGTTGTAGAGCGCGATCGGCTCCAGGAACACGCACACCTCGCCGTCGGCCTTGGCCGCGGCGACGCAGGTGCGCAGCATCGCGGCGGCGTCGTCGGGGCGGGCGGGGGAGGCGACGACGAGCCCGGGGATGTCGCGGAGGGCGGCGACGGAGTTGTCGTTGTGGAAGTGGCCGCCGAAGCCCTTCTGGTAGGCGTACCCGGCCACCCGGACGACCATGGGATTGCGGTAGGCGCCCTTGGAGAAGAACCGCAGCGTCGCCGCCTCGCCGCGGATCTGGTCGAGGGCGTTGTGCAGGTAGGCGAGGTACTGGATCTCGGGGATCGGCAGCAGGCCCGAGGTCGCCGACCCGAGGGCCAGCCCGAGCACGGCCTGCTCGTCCAGGAGCGTGTCGAACACCCGCCCGGCGCCGAAGCGCTTCAGCAGCCCGCGCGTGACGCCGTAGACGCCGCCCTTGCGTGCGACGTCCTCCCCGAAGACCATGACCTCGGGGTACGCGCCGAGTATGTCGGCCAGCGTGCGGTTGATGGCCTGGGCCAGGGTGAGGGGGCCTTCACGCTCGGGCAGGGTCTCGCCGAACAGTTTCGCCCGGTCGCCGGCCTTGCGGGTGGACTGCGCCGCGACCTGGACGGGACGCCGGGCGGTGAGAGGCTCCATGACCTCGCGGGCCGACCGCAGCCGGGGCCGCCGGGTGGACTCCAGCGCCAGCTTGAGCACGTGCTCACGGATGGTCTCGTAGCGCCCGAGCAGCTCGTCGGGGACGGCGAGCCCCGCCTCCACCAGCAGCCGGGCCGTGGCGAGCAGCGGGTCGCGCTCCAGGTCGGCGGCGATCTCGCGCGGCGCGCGGTACGCCGACTCCACGTCGGAGCCGGCGTGACCCATCAGGCGGACCGTACGCAGGTGCAGATACGCCGGTGACCTGCGGGTGCGTACGTGCTCCACCGCCTCGCAGGCCGCGTCGTAGGCCTCGGGCAGGTCGCAGCCGTCGGCCTGGAAGCGGGGGATGAGGGGGTGGCCGGAGGCCTTGATCCACCCCGGCGGGGTGTGCACGCTGATGCCGATGCCGTTGTCCTCGCAGACGAACAGGATGGGCAGCGGCAGCCCTTGATAGGCGCAGTAGGCCGCCGTGTTGAAGCCGCTCAGGGCGCTGGCGTGGTTGGCCGAGGCGTCGCCGAAGCTGCACACCGCGATCGACCCGGGTGGCCAGGTGGCGTCCTCGACGCCGAGCTTGCGGGCCCGTTCGATGGCGAAGGCCACGCCGACGGCGCGGGGCAGGTGGCTGGCGATCGTGGAGGTCTGCGGGATGACCGCGAGGTCGGGGTGGCCGAAGACCTTGTGGCGCCCCCCGGAGATGGGCTCCTCGGCCGCGGCGGCGAAGCCGAGCAGGACGTCGCGCAGCCCCTCCTCGGCGAGCCGCCCGGCCTGGGCGGACCGGGTCAGGTAGAAGGCGCCCGACCGGTAGTGGAGGAGCGCGGGGTCGGTGAGGCGCACGGCGGCGCCCACCGCGGCGTTGCCCTCGTGGCCGGCCGAGCCGATCGTGTAGAAGCCCTCGCCCTGCTCGCGCAGCCAGCGGGCCGCGATGTCGAGGAGCCGGCTGGCGAGCTGGATCTCGAACAGCTCACGGCAGCGGGCGCCGGTCAGGGTCGTGCCGGGCCGCACGGGCATGCCGGGATCGCGGCGGCTGCCCGGGGAGAGTGCGGCAACCGACTCGAGGAAGTGGGTCTCAACTGTGTCGCGGGCCACAAGCCGATTATGTCGCGATGAACCGCGCCGCGTCCCGGTGCTTGCCCAGACTGGCTCAGTGTCCGAGTGGACCGTTGTATTTGACTTAAATTACTGACGGTTTGTCAGACGGCACAACCACTACGACCAAAGGGCCGTCTACTACTAAGGAATGACGTGGCACCCTCAAGCCGCGTTAAAGCAACGGGAAGGACGGAACCCGTGTTAAAACGCATCCGTGCCGTCGTAGTCGCGATGGCGATGGGAGCCGGAGCCCTCACTCTGGTGACCTCGCCGGCGTCAGCAGGGGCGGCACTCGCGGCCCCCGATGTCTCCTCGGTGGAGGTGAGCCCCAGCCCGGTCGTCGTCGAGAACAAGGACGGCAAGTCCGTCACGTTCAGTTTCGTGGTCGACGGCGCCACCAGCGGGGGCTTCACGCTGAGGCGGCCCAACGGCTCGCACACCAGCTTCGACGCCAAGAAGGTCGAAGACCTCAGTGGCGGCAAGCAGAAGTGGCAGGGCACCCGTACCTTCGGCCGATCGGACGCGCCTGGTGACTGGAAGGTCACCGCCAAGGCCACCAGCGTGGTCGGCACTGGCACGGCGAGCAAGAACTTCCAGGTCAAGCAGGTCTGGGAGACCGATCTCGCTGGGTTCGGCGCCTCGCCCGAGCCCATCGACCAGGGCGACACGCTCACCCTCCGCGGTCGGCTGCTGATCAACAGCACCGACGGGTGGCGCTCGTACAAGGGGCAGAAGGTGTACATCGCCTTCCGCGCCGAGGGCAGCTCCGGGTACAAGCGGGTCGACTACGACTACACCGACTGGAAGGGTCGTTTCTCGGCCGGCGTCAAGGCCGAGGGCGACGGCTGGTGGCGGGCCGAGTACGACGGCTCGTCGGTGGCGCACAAGTCGGTCAGCGACAGCGACCAGGTCGACGTGCTGCGGAAGTCCACCAGCAGCCGGATCGTCGGCTTCGACGTGGCCCCCGACCCCGCCGACCAGGGTGACGAGCTGACCGCGCGCGGGCGCCTTCAGATCGACACCTCGCATGGGTGGGACGGCATCCGGGGACGGAAGGTCAACCTGCTGTTCAAGCCCGATGGCTCGCGGTCGTGGCAGTTCGTCGCCTACGACTGGACCGGCCGTGGTGGCTGGTTCTCGATCGACGCCCAGGCGGAGAAGTCCGGTTGGTACCGTGCCGAGTTCCGCGGTTCCAAGGGCGTCAAGGGCACCAGCAGCCGGGCCGTGTACGTGACGGTCAAGCAGCCGCCGGCGCCGGCCGACACCCGGATCATCAAGTTCAACGCGTACCCCGAGCCGGTGAAGTACGGCAAGTACGTCAAGAACAAGGGCAAGCTGCAGATCTGGGACGGTGACCACTGGACCTCGTACGACCACAAGAAGGTCGCGCTCTACTTCAAGCGCGCCGGCCACTCGAACTGGGAGTACGTCAAGACGGTCCGCACCAACGGTTCCGGTAACTTCTGGACCCAGGTGAAGGCCTGGCACTCCGGCTACTGGAAGATCCGCTTCAAGGGCAACGACGAGGCCGAGTCCTCCGCCAGCAGGAGCGACTACGTCAAGGTGAAGAAGTAGACGATCGGATCGAACCACTGATCCGGTGAACGCGACGGTCCGGGAGCGCGAGCTCCCGGGCCGTTCGACGTCGATCAGTCGGTGCGGCGGAACTGGAAGATGGCCACGCCGACCAGGGCCACGCCCATGAGCGCGACCAGTGCGAGCTCCATGGCGACGGGGACATGCCATCCGAACCAGTGGACCCCCGGGTTGAGCGCCTCGACGGCCTGCGGGCTCACGTTCAGGTGGCTGAACACGGCGTGGCGCATCGGGTCGACGGCGTACGTCAGCGGGTTGATCTTGGTCAGGAAGGCCAGCCATCCGGGCAGGTTGGCCAGGGGGAACATCGCCCCGGACAGGAAGATCATGGGCATGATGGCCATCTGCATGATGCCGAAGAACGACTGCATGTTCTTCATCCGGGCGGCCAGGCTCACGCCGAACGCGGTGATCGTGATCGACGCCAGGAACATCTCGCCGAGCAGCAGGAGTATCAGCCCCGGGGAGTAGGGCACGTCGACCAGCCCGGCCAGGGCCAGGATGATGACGCCCTGCACGGTCGCCACGATGCCGCCGCCCAGGCACTTGCCGATGACGATCGATGCCCTGCTGACCGGGGCGACCAGCATCTCGCGCAGGAAGCCGAACTCGCGGTCCCACACGATCGAGCCGGCCGAGAACATGGCCGTGGTGATGACCGTCATGGCGATCACACCGGGGTACATGAAGGTGCGGAAGTCGACGCCCTGGCTCGGTCCCTGGGAGACCAGCGTGCTCAGGCCGGTGCCCATGACGAACAGCCAGAGCACGGGCTGGACCAGCGTGGAGGCCATGCGGGTGCGGTCGTTGACGAACCTCAGCAGCTCACGATGGAGCACGATCTTGATCGCCCGGATGTCGTGCCTGATGCTGCGGCCGGGCACGTGGACCCGGACCACTCCGGTCGCGGTGACGCCGGTTGTCATCGTCTACCTCCTCGCCATCGCGCGCATCCACGACGCCACGCCGCTCTCGCCCTCGGCGTCGCGGATGGTGGATCCGGTGTAGTTCATGAACACGTCGTCGAGCGAGGGCCGGGACACGCTGACCGAGCGGATCGGCACTCCCAGTTCGGCGAACAGCCGGGGGACGAACTCCTCGCCGGAGGTGACGGCGAAGGTCACCGTGCCCTCGCGGACGGCCGCCTCGATGTCGAAACGGTCCTTGAGCGCGGTGATCGCGGTCTCGTCGTCGGCGGTCTGGATCTGGACGCGGTCCTTGCCGACGCTGGCCTTGAGCGCCTCGGGGGAGTCGATGACCACGATCTCGCCGTGGTCGATGATCGCGATGCGGTCGCAGTACTCCGCCTCCTCCATGTAATGGGTCGTCATGAAGATCGTGATGTCCTCGGTGTGGCGCAGTTTGTTGATATATCCCCAGATGGCGGACCGGGTCTGCGGGTCGAGGCCCACGGTCGGCTCGTCCAGGAACAGCACGCGCGGCGAGTGCAGCAGGCCCCGGGCGATCTCCAGCCGGCGCTTCATGCCTCCCGAGAAGGTCATCACCTTGGCGTCCTTGCGCTCCCAGAGGGCGACCATCTCCATGACCTGCTTGAGGCGCTCGCCCACCACGTCCTTCGGCACCCCGTACAGCTCCGCGTGGAAGCGCAGGTTCTGCTCGGCCGACAGGTAGCCGTCGAGGGTCGGGTCCTGGAAGACCAGCCCGATGTTGCGCCGGACCTCGTCACGGTCCCTGACCACGTCGTGCCCGGCCACCTCGGCCGATCCGCCCGTCGGGCCGAGCAGCGTGCACAGCATGCTGATCGTGGTCGTCTTCCCCGCGCCGTTGGGCCCGAGGAAGCCGAACACCTCGCCCGGCCGCACCTCGAAGTCGATGCCCTTGACGGCCTCGACGTTGCCATATGTCTTCCTCAGCCCCCGTACGGCGACGGCGGGCGCCTCGCTTGTCGTCACTTCTCCTCTTCCTCCTCATCGTCGGCGAGGATGGCGAACACCGACCGCCTGGTGCTCCGCAGGAGTGCGCGGGCCGCGGCCACCTGCCTGGCGTTAGCGACCTGGGTGAGCTGGCCGAACGCCTCGCTGAGCTGCCCCCAGAGCAAGCGCAGTTCCATCATCTCCTCCGGCAGGCTTCCCGCGACCTCCGCCCAGGGGCTGGCGAGCTCGTCGGCGTGGTCGGCGATGTAACGCCGGCCCTCGTCGGTGAGCGTGTAGGTGCGGCTGCCGCCGGACTCCTCGCCGGTGACGAGGCCCTCGTCCTCGAGTTGCTGGAGCGCGGGATAGACCGACCCGGGGCTCGGACGCCAGATCCCATGGCTGCGGTTGTGGATCTCCTGGATCATCTGGTAGCCGTTGCGCCGCTTCTCGCCCAGCAGGGACAGCAACGCGGCCCGGACGTCCCCCCGGCGTACCCGCGGCGGGAAGTGGCCGCCGGGCGGGGCGAACGGCATGCCCGGTGCCATGGGGGGCATCGGGGCCATGGGGTGGGCCGGATAGGCGGGGGCGCCGGGCGGCGGGTAGGGCCCGGGCCGCTGATGCGGCGGATACGGGCCGTGGGGGCCATGCGGGCCGAGGTGCGGCGGCGGGCCGGAGGCGGCCATCCGCATGTACCACTCGTGCGGATTGTTCATCTCATGATCCTTCCAACTATCGAGATACGTAAAAGATATATCTAGATAGTTGGCAGAACAAGGGGCTATGTCCGGATAGTGGTGGTGTTAGTGCTCGTTAACGAGGTTGGCGAGGGCGACGCGCGCCATGCGGTGCAGGAGCGCGGCCATGGCCTCGCGGGGCAGTTCCCCGGCGCTGTGCGGGGTGGAGTTCAGCAGGCCGAAGACGGCGTGGGTGGCGGCGCGCAGCACCGGCGGCCGCACATCGGGGTACAGCTCGCTGAGGACGGTGACCCACTCCTCGACGTACAGCCGCTGGAGCCGCCGGATCTGGCGGCGGGCCGGCTCGGGCACGTTGCCGAGCTCGCGGTCGTGCACGGTGATCAGCGCCGGGTGGTCGAGCGCGAACTCGATCTGCCCGGCGATCAGCGCGTCCAGCGCCTCGCCCCCGTCACAGGACCGGGTGGCCCGTTCCACGGCGGAGGTGCGCAGCCGCTCGCTGATGTCGAGCAGCATCTCGGCGAGCAGGGACTCCTTGCCACTGAAGTGGCGGTAGAGCGCGGGCCCCGAGATGCCGACCGCTCCGCCGATCTCCTCGATCGACACCCCATGGAAACCCCGCGCCGCGAACAAGGTGGCCGCCGCGTCCAGGATCTCCCTGCGCCGAGGGCTCGGAACGCGGGTAGGACTCCGCACAACGGTCATGACCGGCAATGGTAGACGAATCAGTTAATGATGACTAACATCCAGGGCGGTGTTAGCGAACGTTAACCGCTGGGAGGTGCGCATCATGGCCCCTGTGCTGCGGACGGTGGTGAGTCCGGTCGGCGAGGAGTTCAAGCGCAACGCGGAGGTCAACGAGCGCCTGGCCGCCGACCTGCGCGAACGGCTCGCGCTCGCGGCTCTGGGCGGTCCGGAGCGCTCGCGCGTGCGGCACGTGGAGCGCGGCAAGCTCCTGCCCCGCGACCGCGTCGGCACGCTGCTCGACCCCGGCTCCCGTTTCCTGGAGCTCTCGCCGCTCGCCGCCACCGGGCTGTACGGGGACGAGGCCCCCGCCGCCGGCATCATCACCGGCGTCGGCCGGGTCGGCGGCAGGGAATGCGCGATCGTCGCCAACGACGCGACCGTGAAGGGCGGCACCTACTACCCGCTCACGGTCAAGAAGCACTTGCGCGCCCAGGAGGTCGCCCTCCACAACCACCTGCCGTGCGTGTACCTGGTCGACTCCGGCGGCGCCTTCCTGCCGCTCCAGGACGAGGTCTTCCCCGACCGGGAGCATTTCGGGCGCATCTTCTACAACCAGGCGACCATGTCCCGGCGCGGCATCCCGCAGATCGCCGCGGTGCTCGGCTCGTGCACGGCCGGAGGCGCGTACGTGCCGGCCATGAGCGACCAGGCGGTGATCGTCAGGAACCAGGGCACGATCTTCCTGGGCGGGCCCCCGCTGGTCAAGGCCGCGACCGGGGAGGAGGTCACGGCCGAGGAGCTCGGCGGCGGAGACGTGCACGCCCGGGTCAGCGGCGTCACCGACCATCTCGCCGAGGACGACGCCCACGCGCTCTCCATCGTCCGCGACATCGTCGCCACGCTCGCGCCCAGGAACCCCGCTCCGTGGGAGCGGGCGACCGTGGAGGAGCCGCTGCACGATCCCCGCGACCTGTACGGCATCGTGCCCGCCGACACCCGCACCCCGTACGACGTGCGCGAGGTCATCGGCCGGATCACCGACGGCAGCCGTTTCCTGGAGTTCAAGGCCGAGTACGGGCCCACGCTGGTGACCGGCTTCGCCCACATCCACGGGCATCCGGTGGGCGTCATCGCCAACAACGGCATCCTGTTCAGCGAGTCGGCGCTGAAGGGCGCCCACTTCATCGAGCTGTGCGACCAGCGCAAGGTGCCGCTGGTCTTCCTGCAGAACATCAGCGGCTTCATGGTGGGCCGCGCCTACGAGTCCGGGGGCATCGCCAAGCACGGCGCCAAGATGGTCACGGCCGTCTCCTGCGCCAGGGTGCCCAAGTTCACCGTGGTCATCGGCGGATCCTTCGGGGCGGGCAACTACGCGATGGCCGGGCGGGCGTACTCCCCGCGCTTCCTGTGGATGTGGCCCAACGCCCGCATCTCCGTCATGGGCGGCGAGCAGGCCGCCAACGTGCTGGCCACCGTACGCCCCGGCGGGGAGGCCGGCGACGACGCGGAGTTCAAGCGCGCGATCCGTGAACGGTACGAGCAGCAGGGCAGCCCGTACTACTCCACGGCCCGGCTCTGGGACGACGGTGTGATCGACCCCCTCGACACCCGCACGGTTCTCGGGCTGGCCCTCTCGGCGGCGGCCAACGCCCCCCTCGACCCCATCGGCTACGGCGTCTTCCGGATGTGACCATGTTCGACACCGTTCTTGTCGCCAACCGGGGCGAGATCGCGCTCCGCGTCATCAGGACCCTGCGCCGGCTCGGCATCCGGTCCGTCGCCGTGTACAGCGACGCGGACGCGGGCGCCCGTCACGTGCGCGAGGCCGACACGGCCGTACGGCTGGCCTCCGGCTACCTCGACATCGAGCAGGTCGTCGCGGCCGCGAAGCTCACCCGCGCCGGAGCCGTGCACCCGGGCTACGGGTTCCTCGCAGAGAACACCGCGTTCGCGCGGCGCTGCGCCGAGGAGGGCCTGGTCTTCGTCGGGCCGCCGCCCGAGGCCGTCGAGGCGATGGGCGACAAGATCCGGGCCAAGGCCACCGTGGCGGCGGCCGGGGTCCCGGTCGTGCCCGGCGGCGCGGAGCCCGCCGACGACCTCACCGAGGCCGCCCGGCGCATCGGGTTTCCCGTGCTGATCAAGCCGTCGGCGGGCGGCGGCGGCAAGGGCATGCTGGTGGCGCGCTCGGCCGAGGAGATGCCCCAGGCGATCGAGTCGGCCCGTCGCACGGCCGCCGCCGCCTTCGGGGACGCCACGCTGCTGGTCGAGCGGTTCGTCGCCGATCCCCGGCACATTGAGATCCAGGTGCTGGCCGACGCGCACGGCAACGTCGTGCACCTGGGCGAGCGCGAGTGCAGCCTGCAGCGCCGGCACCAGAAGATCATCGAGGAGGCGCCCTCGCCGCTGCTGGACGAGGGCACGCGGCAGAGCATGGGCGCCGACGCGGTCCGGGCCGCGAGGTCGGTCGGGTACGTGGGCGCCGGCACCGTCGAGTTCATCGTCTCCGGCGACGAGCCCGGGCACCCGGCCTACTTCATCGAGATGAACACCCGGCTCCAGGTCGAGCACCCGGTCACCGAGCTCGTCACCGGCCTAGACCTGGTGGAGCTCCAGCTGCGCGTGGCGGCGGGGGAGCCGCTGCCGTTGTCGCAGGAGGACGTCCGGCTGCGCGGCCACGCCATCGAGGCGCGCGTGTACGCGGAGGACCCGTCCCGGGACTTCCTTCCCACGGGCGGGCGGGTACTCGCCCTGGCCGAGCCGGAGGCCGAGACCGACGTCCGGGTGGACTCGGGGCTCCAGGTGGGCACGGTCGTCGGCAGCGACTACGACCCGATGCTGTCCAAGGTGATCGCCTGGGGCCCGGACCGGGAGAGCGCGCTGCGGCGGCTGGACTCCGCCCTGCGGGCGACGACCGTCCTCGGCGTGACGACCAACATCGCGTTCCTGCGGGCGCTGCTCGCCGACCCGGACGTGGCGGCGGGCGATCTCGGCACCGGCCTGATCGACCGGCGTCTCGGCGCGCTGCTCGCCACCGCCTACGGTTCCGGGGCACTGCCGGACGACGTGCCGGCCGCCGCCGCCCTGGTCCTGCACGACCGGCTCGTGTCCGCCGCGGGCGACGACCCGTGGGACGTGCCGGACGGGTGGCGGGTCGGCGAGCCCGCCTGGACGCCGTGGCTGCTCACGTCGCGTGGTGAGACGATCGAGGTGAAGGTCCGCGGCCTGCCCCGGCGGGCAGCCGAGGTGATCGTGGGCGACGCGCGGCCGGTCGAGGCGCTGCTCGCCCGAGGGCGGGACGGCGGCGACGCGCTGGTGACGCTGGACGGGCTGGCCTCCCGCTTCGCCCTCGCCGCGGACGGCCAGACCGTGTGGCTGGGCCGGGACGGGAGATCGTGGGCGCTCACGCCGCACCAGCCGGGAGACCGCGACCTGGCCGACGCCGGGCGCACCGGCGACGGCGTGGTCCGCAGCCCGATGCCGGGCACCGTGCTGCTGGTCAAGGTCGTCCCGGGCGAGCGGGTCACCGAGGGGCAGCCGCTGCTGATCGTCGAGGCGATGAAGATGGAGCACACCGTCACCGCCCCCGCGGACGGCGTCGTGGCCGAGCTTTCCGTACGGGCCGGCCAGCCGGTCGACATGGACGCCGTGCTGGCCGTCGTCCGCGACGAGAACCCCGGCGCCGAGCAGGCGGGAGGGTCATGATGCGCGCACCGCTCGAGGTCCCGATGGAGGGGCTGCCGGACCGGGTGACGATCTACGAGGTCGGGCCCAGGGACGGGTTGCAGAACGAGTCCGCGATCGTACCCGTCGAGGTCAAGGCGGCGTTCGTCGCCCGGCTGGCCGAGGCGGGGCTGACCACCATCGAGGCGACCAGCTTCGTGCACCCCAAATGGGTGCCGCAGCTCGCCGACGCGGAGGAACTGCTGCGCCGGATGGAACGGGTGCCGGGCGTCCGCTACCCGGTGCTGGTGCCCAACGAGCGCGGCCTGGACCGCGCGCTCGACCTCGGCGTCACCGACATCGCGATCTTCGGCAGCGCCACGGAGACCTTCGCCCGGCGGAACCTGAACCGCAGCGTGGACGGCTCGATGGAGATGTTCGCCCCGGTGGTGGAGCTCGCTCGGGACAACGGGCTCGCCGTCCGGGCGTACCTGTCGATGTGCTTCGGCGATCCGTGGGAAGGGCCGGTCCCGGTGGACCAGGTCGTCCGGCACGGCGCGCGGCTGCTGGACCTCGGCTGCTCGGAGCTGTCCCTGGGCGACACCATCGGCGTCGGCACCCCCGGACACGTCTCGGCCCTCCTTGAGGCGTTCGCGAGCGCGGGCGTGGGTCCCGAACGGCTCGCCGTGCACTTCCACGACACCTACGGCCAGGCCCTGGCCAACACCCTCAGCGCCCTGAGAGCGGGGGTGACCGTCGTCGACGCCTCCACGGGCGGGATCGGCGGCTGCCCCTACGCCAAGAGCGCCACCGGCAACCTCGCCACCGAGGACCTGGTCTGGATGCTCAACGGGCTCGGCGTCGAGACCGGCGTCGACCTGGAGTCGCTGGTCGCCACCAGCGCCTGGCTGGCCGCGGAGCTGGGCCGCCCGAGCCCGTCCCGCGTCGTCCAGGCCCTGTCCAAGGAACAGCCCCTGTCCAAGGGGCAGCCCCCGTCCGCGGAAGGGGGCCTGTCCTCGGAACAGGCCCTGGCCGAAGAAGAGGAGTGAGAGCATGCACCGGCTCAACGACGAGTACGAGGCGTTGCGCAAGACCGTCGAGGAGTTCGCCAGGGACGTGGTCTCGCCGGTGATCGGCGACTTCTACGAGCGCTGCGCGTTCCCGTACGACATCGTCTCGCAGATGGGACGGATGGGGCTGTTCGGCCTGCCGATCCCCGAGGAGTACGGCGGCATGGGCGGCGACTACTTCGCCCTCTGCCTGGCTCTGGAAGAGCTGGCCCGGGTCGACTCCTCGGTCGCCATCACCCTCGAAGCGGCGGTGTCCCTGGGCGCGATGCCGATCTACCGGTTCGGCACGGCCGAGCAGAAGGAGCGGTGGCTTCCCGGCCTGAGCTCCGGCGAGGTGCTCGGAGCGTTCGGGCTGACCGAGCCCGGCGGCGGATCCGACGTGTCGGGCGGGATGCGGACCACGGCGGTGCTGGACGGCGACGAGTGGGTGATCAACGGCTCGAAGGCGTTCATCACCAACTCCGGTACCGACATCACCGGGTTCGTCGCCGTCGCCGCCATCACCGGCAGGAACGAGCGGCCCGACGGGCGGGTCACCCCGGAGATCTCCACCGTCCTCGTCCCGTCGGGCACGCCCGGTTTCACGGCCTCCAAGAAGTACTCCAAGGTGGGCTGGTCGGCCTCCGACACCCGTGAGCTGTCGTTCACCGACTGCCGGGTGCCCGCCGCCAACCTGCTCGGCGCGCGGGGGCGCGGGTACGCCCAGTTCCTGCAGACCCTCGACGAGGGCCGCATCGCCATCGCGGCGCTCTCGGTGGGGCTCGCGCAAGGATGCGTCGACGAGAGCCTGCGGTACGTCCAGGACCGGCAGGCGTTCGGCCGGCCGATCGGGCGGTACCAGGCGATCCAGTTCAAGGTCGCCGACATGGAGGTGCGCGCCCACACGGCCCGGCTGGCCTACTACCACGCCGCGGAGAAGATGCTGGCGGGTGAGCCGTTCAAGAAGGAGGCCGCCATCGCCAAGCTGGTGAGCTCCAACGCGGCGATGGACAACGCCCGTGACGCCACCCAGATCTTCGGCGGCTACGGCTTCATGAACGAGTACCCGGTCGGGCGCTTCTACCGCGACGCGAAGATCCTGGAGATCGGCGAGGGCACCAGCGAGGTCCAGCGCATGCTGATCGCCCGCCAGCTCGGCATGCCCGCCTGAGCCGTGCCCGCGCGGTCCGGTGATCAGGCGGACCAGCTCGAACTGGTCGCCCAGCTCGGGGGCTGCGCGGTCTTCGAAGACGGTGAACTGTGATCTAGGTGAGGTGTCCCGAATGGACGAACAGGCTGTCCAGTACCTAAAGTCCTTTTCATGACATCTGATGATCTCCTGGTGCGGAGGGCTGAAGAGAAGGACACCGAGGAGATCTTCGGACTGGCCCGCGAGTTCGCGTTGTCCTTCCGCCCTCAGCGGTCGGCCTTCGACGCGGCCTTCCCGCTCCTGCTGGAGAACCCCGACGCCCTCGTCCTGGTGGCGGTCGTGGGCGGAGACGTGCGCGGCTACCTCCTCGGCTACGTGCACCTGACCCTGTTCGCCAACGGCCACGTCGCCTGGGTCGAGGAGGCGATGACCCAGCACGGTTTCCGCAGGCGCGGTCTGGGCCGGGCGCTGCTGGAGGAGTTCGAGACCTGGGCCCGGTCCCGGGACGCCGGATACATCGCGCTGGCGACCCGGCGGGCTCCCGAGTTCTACCAGGCGCTGCAGTACGAGTCCGCTGGGACCTACTACCGCAAGGTGCTCAAGCCAGGCGTGGCCACCTCAGGGGGGCCGCCTGGACCCCTCACGACGTGAGCTGGGCGTCCAGGCGGTAGCCGTCCACGGTGACGTAGATCGCGTCGCCCGGCCGGGCGTTCAGCCGCATCAGCACCGGCTGCAGCGAGTCGAACACCGGCTGGCGGTCGCGCCAGACCAGGACGACCGCGTTGTCGCCCGGCCCGGTGACCGACAGCAGCGTGCCGGGGCGCATGCCGAGCTGCGTGGCGTACCCCTCGGGCACGGCCACCGGCTCGCCCCGCAGGTGCTCGCTGGTGACGTCGATCCGCTGCCAGCGGCGCGGGTCGGAGGCCGGGCTGGGCAGCGGCGGCGCGTGGGTGGCCGCACGCGGCTCCGGCACCAGATGGGGCCGCGGAGGACCGGACAGCGCGGTGAGCGCGGCCAGGGCCGTCTGGGCGTCGGGAAGGTTGTCGGCGACGGAGGGGACGGGCAGCCCGCCCCGCATCTGGTGGCCGTTCGCCCCGGGCGTGCGGCGGGGGAGCGGCGTGAAGCCGTTCGTGGCCGGCGGCTCCTGGCGGGTCATGGCCCTGGGCAGCGCGTCGATCCAGGCCTGGGCGGAGTGCGCCCGGATGCCGACCTGGGCCAGCAGCTCCGCCGCGTCCTCTCCCGAGGTCTTGTCGCCCAGCAGCTTCGCCGTACGCTCGCGAAGGCGGGTGAGGTCGCCCACGACCAGCCAGCCGTCTTGGAGGCGCCGGTCGGGCATGAGGGCCACCAGGACGCGCCACAGCGGCGTGCCGAGCGAGGGCACCTGGATGGGGTGCGCGGGGTCGGCCCCGATCAGCTGGTCCTCCGTGGCGGCGACGCCGAGCCACTCCGTGAGCCGGAACAGGTGACCGGTCACGGCGGTGGATTCGGGTGAGCGCAACCAGTGCAGCACCCGCTCCTCGGCCGCCCGCTGAGCCTGGGAGAGCACGTCACGATCGACGTGCAGTTCGTGGGCGAGCGTGCGCAGGCTGATCGGCTCCTCGGCGAACAGCCGCTCGATGGCGACGGCCCGCTCCAGCGGCGTCCACTCGCGGAACACCGCGTCGACGAGCCTGACGAGGGGGTTGTCGGAGACCGGCGGCGGGGGAGGGGCGACGGGAGGCTGCGCCACGGCGGCCGGGGGGGCCTCGCGGTACGGGCCCGGCGCCTGCGGCACGCCACTTCTCCCCGGCATGCCGGGGATGCCTGGTACCCCGTTCATGCCCGGCACGCCCGCGGGCGGCTGTACCGGGTGGGGACCGGTCGGCTGAGCGGGACGCGGGCCCGTCGGCTGGGCCGGATGGGGGCCGGTCGGCTGAGCGGGGTGCGGGCCGGTCTGCGTCCCGGCCGGCGCGGGGACCTGCGGCGCGGCGGGCGCCGGGACCCTCGGCGCGATGCCCGGGGGCACCTGCGGGGCGATGCCGGGGGACGCCTGCGGGGCGATCTGCGGCGGCACCTGCGACGCGATCGCCGGGAGCCGGCCGAGGATCTCGCGGAAGACGGCGGTGATGATCACTTCAGGTGACGCGGGAACCGTCGGAAGCCGCAGGTCCGCGGCGCTGAGCCGGCGCAGACGCTGCCATCCGCCCATCCCGCTGATCGCGGAGCGCGCGGGCTCCGGCCATCCCGGCAGCCCGGGATCCACTGTGTGGATCTGGAGCGCGGGAAGCACGTCCATCAGCGCCAGATGGTCCCAGCGGCTGACGGCCAGCCGCGAGAGGCGGTCACAGAGCCAGTCGACACCGGTCGTGCCCATAGCACGACTGAGGGCGACCGAAGCCCACCAGCCCACGGGAAGCCGGGGGTCGGCGAGCACTTCGGCGATCTGCTGAGGACGGCTCCACCGGAGAGCCGGGACCAGATCACTCAAGCAGATCATTGAATCGGCGTCCATCGGCTGACCGCATCCTCCCGAGTGTGACGCATGTTGCTAATGGTGCAGCTTACGCCGGAGGCTATCAATTAGCGCCATCTAGGGAGAACATAGCGGCTAGCCGATCCCAGAGCCCGTCACTGAGCGGATCCCGGTTGCCGGCTCCGGCCGCCCCCCGAGCCGCGTGACGGCCGAGGCCCCCGCTGAACAGCCCGTTTCCAGCGCGAGCTCTGGTGGGTCACCGGAAATCAGAGCGGCGAGGAACCCGGCGGCGAAGGCGTCGCCGGCTCCCGTCGAATCCACCGTTCTGGCGGTTACGGCCGGTGCTCGATGCGTCACCTGGCCGCGCCGCGCCAGCAACGCCCCGGCCGCGCCCAGCTTCACCGCCGCCATGCCGTACCGCGCGCCGAGCGCCGCCGCCGCGGCGGCGGGGTCGGTCGCGCCGGTGAGCAGCAGGGCCTCGTCCAGGTTGGGGATGACGATCGACGCGGCGGCGGTCTCCACGAGGAACCTCTCGGTGCCGAACTCCCGCAGGAATCCGGTGGAGGCCGGGTCCACGCTGATGCGCACCTCCCGGGCCACCGCGGCCCGTACGGCCATCCGGACCAGCTCCAGGCCGGACTCGGCGAACAGCGTGTATCCGGACAGGTGCAGGTGGCTCACGCCGTCGAGCAGGTCGTCCTCCCAGTCGGCCGGCCCGATGCGGCCGCCCGCGCCACGGTTGGTCAGCATGGAACGCTCGCCGGTGCGGTCCACCATCGCGATCACGACGGCTGTCGGGTGGTCCGGGTCCACCCGGGCGTGCGGCCGCACGCCCGACCTGCGCAGCTCGGCCATGTGCCACTGGCCGGTGTCGTACCCGACCCGCGTGAGGATCCGGGCGTCCGCGCCCAGGTGGGCGGCCCAGGACGCCGTGTTCGCCCCCGAGCCGCCGGGCCGTACGACGATGTCGGCGGCGGTGTCGGTGCCGGACGCGACCGGCCCGTGGTGCCGCGCGACCACATCGGTGACGGCGTCACCGATGACGAGCAGACCGCCCACTAGTTCTCCACGGCGGGGGAGGACCCGGCAGACGGGTCCGCCGAGGTCGTGCGGGCCTGCGGGGCGGGGGAGCCGGAGGGCGGGGAGGCCCACGAGGCGGCGATGCGCCCGGCCAGGCGGGTGTTGCCGCGTACGGCGGCCAGGTTGGCCTCCAGGGAGGCGCCGCCGGTGCCCCGGACGAGGTAGTCGAGCAGGAACGGGGTGATGGCCTGGCCGGTGATCCCCTCGCGATCCGCGGCGGCCAGGGCCTCGGCGAGCACGCGGTCGTGCAGGACCGGGTCGAGCTGCTCGTCCTCCGGCACCGGGTTGGCCACGATCAGCGCCGCTTCCGGGCCGCCCAGGAGGTCCTGCGCGCGCATGACGGCGGCGGCCTCCGCGGGGCTTTCGAGGCGCCAGTCGACCGGGAGCCCGGAGGTGTGGAGGTAGAAGCCGGGGAAGAAGTCCGTGCGGTATCCGGCCACGCTCACGCCCCGGGTCTCCAGCCGCTGGAGGGTGGCGGGAACGTCGAGGATCGACTTCACGCCGGCGCAGACCACCGTGATCCTGGTGCCGGCCAGCATGTCGAGGTCGGCGGACTCGTCCTGGCTGGCCGTCCACTCGCGGTGCACGCCGCCCAGACCGCCCGTGGCGAACACCCGGATCCCCGCGCGGGCCGCGAGGAACGCGGTGGCCGAGACGGTGGTGGCGCCGCTGGCCGACAGCGCGGCGGCGAGGGGAAGGTCGCGGAAGCCCAGCTTGCGCAGGCCGGGCTCGGTGGCGACGCGCTCGAGCATGCTCTTGTCCAGACCCACGCGGGCCACCCCGTCGAGCACGGCGATGGTCGCCGGTACGGCCCCCGCCTCCCGGACCAGTTCCTCCAGTTCGCGGGCCACCTGGAGGTTGCGGGGCTGGGGCAGACCGTGCGAGATGATCGTGGTCTCGAGCGCCACCACGGGAGCGCCCGAGGCCAGGGCCTCGGCGACTTCCTCGGACGTCTGGATGATCTGCTCGCCGGGGCCGGTCATATGCATGCTCGCTCTCGGTCCTCTCTGTATGTACGCTCCAGGGGGATTGTTCCCCTGATGTGACGTCTCACCGTACTGTCCGGATTAGGAGACTTTGTCATGCCTCGTTCGCATTACGACGCTGTCATCGCGGGTGCCGGACACAACGGTCTGGTCGCCGCGGCCTACCTCGCACGTGCGGGACGCAGTGTGCTGGTGCTGGAGCGACTGTCCCACGTGGGCGGGCTCACGGTGTCGGCCCAGGCGTTCCCGGGGGTCGACGCCCGGCTCTCGCGCTACTCGTACCTGGTCAGCCTCCTGCCGAGCAAGATCGTCTCTGACCTCGGGCTGGCGCTGGAACTGCGGCGGCGCCGCTACGCGTCGTACACCCCGGTGGGCGACATCGGGCTGCTCGTGGACAACGGTGACGTGGACAGGACCGCCGCCTCCTTCGCCCAGGTGACCGGGGGAACCGCCGACCACGCCGAGTGGGACCGGTTCTACGGGCTCACGGCCCGGGTCGCCCGGCGGATCGCGCCGACCCTGCTCGAACCGCTGCGCGACCGCGCGGCACTGCGCGACGAGGTGGTCGCGGACGACGAGGCCTGGCGTGATCTGTTCGAGCGCCCGATCGGCGAGGTGACCGACGAGCGTTTCGGCGACGACACGGTGAGGGGCGTGGTGCTGACCGACGCCCTGATCGGCACCTTCGCCGACCCGGCCAAGGACCTGCTCGCCAACCGCTGCTTCCTCTACCACGTCGTCGGCGACGGCACAGGGGAATGGAACGTGCCGGTCGGCGGCATGGGCGCGGTGAGCGGCGCGCTGGGCGCGGCCGCCGCGCGGGCCGGCGCGGAGATCCACACGGGGATGGAGGTGCTGTCGGTCGACCCGGGCGGGGAGGTGGTGTTCCGCGACGCCGCGGGCGCCGAGCACACCGTGACCGGGGACCATGTGCTGGTCAACACCCCGCCCGCCATCCTGGCCGGGCTGCTCGGCCAGACGCGGGAGTCGCCGGAGGGAGCCCAGCTCAAGGTCAACATGGTCCTCTCGCGCCTGCCCCGGCTCAAGGACGCTTCGGTGGACCCGGTGGCGGCGTTCAGCGGCACGTTCCACATCAACGAGGGCCGTGACCAGCTCGCCCTCGCGTACGAGCAGGCCGCGGCGGGCATGATCCCCGCGCTGCCGCCGGCCGAGGTGTACTGCCACTCGCTGACCGATCCCTCGATCCTCGGTGCTTCGCTCCAGGAGGCGGGGGCCCAGACGATGACGTTGTTCGGTCTGCACATGCCTGCCCGTCTTTTCCGCGGAGATGCTGATAAATCACGAAAGGAGGCGCTGGCGGCGACGCTCGCGTCCATCAACAGCGTGCTGGCCGAGCCGATCGAGGACTGCCTCCTGCGGACGCCCGACGGATCGCTGTGCATCGAGGCCAAGACCCCCGTGGACCTGGAGAACGAGGCCGGGCTTCCCGGCGGGCACATCTTCCACGAGGATCTGTCCTGGCCGTTCGCCGAGGACCCCGCCGAGGTCGGCCGATGGGGCGTGGAGACCCCGCACGAGCGCATCCTGCTGTGCGGCGCGGGCGCCCGGCGCGGCGGCGGCGTGAGCGGCATCCCCGGCCACAACGCGGCCATGGCGGTCCTGCAGAAGCCCTCCTGACGGCGTTCACCGTCGCGGGCCTGTACGGGATCACGGCGATCGGGCTCCCATGGGCCGACTTCGCATGAACAAGATGCCCATGGGCCGACGCGCCAACGGTTACAACACCTGCGTCCGGGTCCGGCCTATGGCCATTCGCCGGCCGATCACCTGACCCCACACCCGGGTGGGCGGCACCCGGGTGCCCCGATCAAACGGGTGCCGGGAGGGCCTCTTCACGTTCAGCCGCCACCCGGCCATAACAGCTCTGCCACCGTATATGCCGTAATGCGGTCCCCGAATGTGCCGCCTACTTGCCCAGAGCGCCCTGAAGGTCCATGACGTGGTCCTGGGTCTGCTGAAGGAGCGGGCGGAGCGCTTCGGCGACGTCGGGGAGGCCGAGCTCGATGGCCTGGCTGACGCGTTCGCGGTAGCGCTGGAGCTGTGCCTCCTCCAGGTCGAGGTCGAGCTGGAGAGCGGCGGCGCCGTCGGGCACGCTGGGGATCTCGGGGACCGAGACGGAGGGGACCCCACCAAGAAAGGCGATCTGCCCGGCCAGGGTCGTCGCATGGGCCAACTCCTGGTGCAGGTGGGCGCCCAGCTCCTCGATGATGCTCTGGTACTCAGGACCCTTGATCGTCGCGGTGTGCTGCGTGTACTGCACGATCGAGCGGTACTCGCTCTCCAGGTCTTCGTTGAGGAGGGCTATGAAACTCTGCTGGTCCACGCTTGATCATCCTTCCGTTAACCGTCGAGGTCCCCTCCTACCCCCTATCCCGGCGACAATGCGGCGCCCCTCACACCTGCTCGGCCAGGCATGTAAAGAAGGCACCAGCAGTCCGGCGAAGGAACCGTGCCCACCGATCGGCAAAGCTGTGAAGGAGGCCTCCTCCGCCCAGCCGGGCCTTCAGAGAAGAGGCCCAGTACCCACGCCGGCACCCTGCTCAGCCGAGCTTGTAGGGGACTACGCGCTCCGTTTCACCGTACTCGGAGGCCCCGACCACGGTCCCGCCGGCCTTCACCCATTTCAAGACCATCAACAGCGTGTCGCTGATCCTGTCCTGCTGTCACCAACGTCCGTGGTCAGTACATCTAGCGGCGTGAGCCCCGTACGCGCTGCCGGTCGGGCGTTCCCTCACCCCGGGTGGGCAGCACCCGGGTACCGCGATCAAACGGGTGCCGGGAGGGCCTATTCACCATCGTGTACCACCCAGTCGCCCCTTCAATGACCACACGCCAGCCGGTTAGAAGTCCCACCACACGCCAGCCGGTTAGAAGTCCCACCACACGCCAGCCGGTCAGGAGTCCCACCACACGCCAGCCGGTCAGGAGTCCCACCACACGCCAGCCGGTCAGGAGTCCCCTCACCCCGGGTGGGCAGCACCCGGGCACCCCGATCAAACGGGTGCCGGGAGGGCCTATTCACCATCGTGCCCCACCCAGTCGCCCGTTCAATGACCACACGCCAGTCGGTCGGGTGTTCCCTCACCTGGGTGGGCAGCACCCGGGTGCCCCGATCAAACGGGTGCCGGGAGGGCCTATTCACCATCGTCCCCCACCCAGCCGCTCCTTCAATGACCACACGTCAGCCGGTCGGGTGTTCCCTCACTTGGGTGGGCAGCACCTGGGTGCCCCGATCAAACGGTGTCGGGAGGGCTTCAACGGGTTGTTCACTGCTCAGCCCTCTGACCCGTTCTCTCGCCCCTCAGCCGCCTACGCCCAATCAACCCCGCTCCGAGAGCGAACCCGTGACCCGCTAAAGCCACGCAGACGTGATCGAAGCAACTGATGACCTATCTCTCGATCAAGGCGTCGACCGCCGTCACACTGTCGGAGGTGGCGATCACCGGGTTGAGCTCTACAAAGGTGAGGTTCTCCACGAGCGACAGGTCGCCGACTCGAGAGGCGAGTTCGCCGAGCGCCATCAGGTCGACGGGAGGCCGGCCCCGTGCGCCGGTCAGCAGTGCGGCGCCCCGTAACCGTCGCAAGGCTTCGATCACCCGTTCCGGATCCGCCGGTAGCGGGACAAGGACGGCGTCATCGAGGATCTCCACCCATGTCCCGCCCATGGCGAGGACCAGGACCGGTACCACTCCGTCGCGCCGGACCGCGACCATCACCTCCACCCCCGGCGGGACCATCTCCTCGACCAGAATGGCCGCGCCCGATGAGGCCGCCGGTGAGGTCAGGAGCCTGTTCGCCCCTTCGCGTACGGCCGTCTCATCCACCAGGCCGAGGAGTACGGCGCCGAAGTCGGTCTTGTGCCGAAGATCCCTGCTGCTGAGCTTGAGCGCGACAGCCCTACCAAGCGCCGCCGCCGCCTCAACGGCCTCCTCGGCCGTGTGAACGACAAGGCCTGTGGGAACGGGCACCCCGTGCCCCCTCAACAGCACCTTCGCCTCATGCTCGGCCAGTAGGCCGCTCTCGCCGGATCCACGTGCTCCGGCGGCGGCGATCGCGCGTAGCCGGTCCCCGTTCCCCGGAGGTCTGAGCAGGGCTCCTACGCAGAGGACGCCTTCGGTGAGCCCGGCGACCGGGGTGATCCCGTGGTCCGCCAGTCGTTCGGCCGTCTCCTCCGGCATGAGGTCCGGCAGGGTGGACGCGACGATCACTCGCCCTGGAAGTGCGGAGGCGGCTTCGATGACCCCTTCCAGCGCGCCGTCCCACTCCACGGCGGCGTCGCCGCTCATCCTTCCCGGCCGGTCGTAGTAGACAAGCACCGGCCCGATCGCCTCGTCGGCCGCCGCGATCGTGATGAGGTCGGCGGTGCGCCGTACGTCCCCGAAGATGACCGCTGTGTAGTCGAGCGGGTTTCCCGGGGTGGCCGTCGGTGGCAGGACGGCCGTGAGCGCGGAAAGGGTGGACGGGGCGAGCGGCGGCAGCCGTACTCCCAGGCGGGCCGCCTCGTCGGCGCCGACCGCCGCGTCCCCGCCGGAGCAAGTGACGATCAACGCACCCCTCTCATCACCACGCGCGCCGCGATCGGCCCGTGCCGCCGGATCGGAGCCGTAAACGAGCGACCCCGTTAGAGGGGAGCCGTAGGGGGCCGGTTCCGTTGGTCGAAGGGAGTGAGCGGGTGGGCCGGGGCAGGGGGGTGGTTTGGGGAGGCGGCGGGAGCCGTAAGCCAGGGTCTTGGCTAGTTCGAGTAGCTCGTGGGGGTTGTGGGCCCAGGCGCCTCCGGCCTCTTCTACCAGGGCCCGGAGCACTCGGGCGTCCCCGGCGACCGCGCCGGTGTGCGCGGCGGCGGCGGAGGCGCCGAGCGCGCTCGTCCCGGCCTTGAGCACCGCCACGCCGATCCCTTGATCGGCGCAGGCGGCCAGGGCCGTGGCGAGGCGGGCTCCGTCGCCCTCGTCCTCCAGGTAGAGCGCGACCGACCGGACCCCGCCTGTCTCGGCGAGGGCGGCGAGGTAACCGGCGGCGTCCACCACCGCCTGGTTGCCGCATGACACGACCGTGTGCAGCCGCAGGGCGCGGTTGCTGAGGAGCGCGTTCACGGCGACGTTTCCGCTCTGGGAGATCAAGGCGACGGGTCCCGGCCGCCGTGGTGTGTAGGCGTCTCCCCACAGGGGTGCGCGTGCCGCGACCGCGACGATCCCGTTGCCGTTCGGCCCGCACACCGGCATGTCGTACGCAGCCGCCGCCGCTACCAGCGCGTTCTCCAGCGATCGGCCGCTCCCTTCGTGGGACACCTCCGCGAATCCCGCCGCGAACACGACCGCTCCGCCGCAGCCGTGCTCTCCGGCTTCGATCACCAGGCCGGGGACGGTGGCGGCAGGTGTGGCGATCACGACGGCGTCCGGTACGACGGGCAGGTCCTTGATCGTCGGGAAACAGGGCACACCGTGGACCTCGGTGGCGGTCGGGTGGACGCCGAAGACCGGGCCGGGGAAGCCGGCGGCGACCAGGTTCGCCACGGCGAGATTGCCGTACGAGCCTGGACGGGTGGAGGCTCCGACGACGGCGACGGATTCGGGCGCGAGCAGACGCGTCAGCTTCACACCTTCAGAGACTGACTGATCAGCCAGTCAACCGTCAACACCCGGACGGTCGGCCATAATTGTGCTGACTGAACGTCCAGTTAGTAACAACGTGAGTGAGCCGACCGGTAGGATTCGGGCCGTGCGTAGTGCGGAGGGTACGGCGGAGGCGGCACGCGGGAGCCGGGCGGACCAGGCGGACCAGCGCCGGGCGGAGCTGCTTGAGGCCGCGCGGCGGGTGGTGCTCGAAAGAGGCATCTCCAGCACCAGGGTCGCCGACATCGCCAAGGCGACGAACGTCAGCGGTGGGTTGATCCATTATCACTTCGCCACCAAAGACGAGCTGATCACCGCCATGCTCCGGTCGACCATCGACACCGAGGTCGCCCGGCTCAAGGAGCTGGTCCTGGGCGCCGGGACCGCCGTCGAGCGACTCGATCGGGTCCTGCGGTTCTACATCCCTCGCTCGCGTACCGACCAGAGCTGGATCCTGTGGATCGACGCCTTCGCCGCCGGCCTGCGCGAGGCGGTCGTCCAGAACATCTTGCTGGAGCTGGAGACGGCGTGGATCGGCTCGGTCGAGCAGGTCATCCAGGCCGGTGTCGACTCGGGCGAGTTCACCTGCGATGATCCGCACGGCTCGGCCGAGCGTCTCGACAGCATGCTCGACGGGCTGATCATCCGCTACACGCTGCACCCCTCGGTGCTGTCGCGCAAGCGGCTCCTGGAGCATGCGCGCATCGCCGCCGCCCGCGAGGTCGGCGTCGACCGCTCCGCCTTCCCCGGCGCCTGACACTCCGCGCCAGGCCCCTGATCCATCATCGCCGGGCAGTCCGTGCGAGGCCAATCGCATCAACGCCACCCTCCGACCCCAGCCGGGATATGGCTCTCCATGGGTCGGCACCATCCGACGGCTGAGCGCGGCCTTCTCGGCCGAGCAGGTCGTAGTGGGCGATCAGGCGCTGGATCGGCCGGAGGTAGCCGGCGGCGCGGGGCCGACGGTTCACGGGCATGGCCTATCCGGATCCACGAGACCGCCGACCCCGAGGTGATCGTGGTGGAGTACGAACTCGGCGGGACGATGCCCGATACCGGGGAGGAGGAGTGGGCTCCGTTCATCGGGGTGCTCAGGGCTCGCGACGGCATGGTGGTGCACTGGCGCGAGTACCAGAACCCCATCGTCATGGCCCAGGCGATGAGCAGGTTATTGACAGGGGGCGCCTCCGATTAGTTGACTGGGTGACCAGTCAGCAAAAAGCGATTCGGGTGGTGACATGACGTCGTTGGTACGGCTCACGCCGCAGCAGGCCGAACTTCAGGAGCGGGCACGACGGTTCGTCGACGAGGAGTTGATCCCGCACGAGGAGGCCGCCGAGCGCGCGGGCGGACGGCTGCCCGAGGACGTGGTCGACGGCATCATGAAGGCCGCCATCGCCGCACGCCTGCACGGCGGCCGGCACGCCCCCGGGCACGGCGGCCAGGGCTGGTCCACGATGGACTACGTCGTCGTGCACGAGCAGCTCGGCCGTAACACGAACGGGCTGTGGTGGTGGGTGCCGGACGCCTACAACGTGCTCGCGGCGGGCACGCCCGAGCAGGTCGACCGCTACCTGCGGCCCGCCCTCAAGGGAGAGGGATGGCTGTCGTACGCCGTGACCGAGGAGCACGCCGGTTCCGATCCCTCCGGCATCCGCACGAGCGCCAGGCCCGACGGCGCGGGCGGCTGGGTCATCGACGGGGAGAAGTGGTTCGTGACCAGCGGGGACGTCGCCGCCGCGCACATCGTCGTGGCGGTGTGCGCGGGGTACGGCCCGACGCTGTTCATCGTCGACGCGGGCACCGAGGGCCTGGAGTTCGTCGACGAACCCCCGTTCACCCACACCTTCCCGCACGGGCATCCGACGGTGCGCCTCACCGGCGTCCGGGTCGGCCCGGACGCCGTGCTCGGCGGGCTCGGCGCGGCCGACGCGCTCCAGCAGGGCTGGTTCGTGGAGGAACGGCTCGGGATCGCCGCCCACTGCGTGGCCGCGATGGGCCGGTTGCTGCAGGAGGCCGTCGGCTGGGCGGCGGGCCGCGAGCAGGGCGGCGCCCTGCTCATCGACCACCAGGGGGTCTCCTTCCCGCTCGCCGACTCGGCCGCCGACGCCGCGGCCGCCCGGCTGCTGGTGTACGAAGTGGCCCAGCTCGCCGACTCCGGAGCCGACAGGAAGATCGTGCACGCCAAGGCCTCGATGGCGAAGCTGTTCGCCAGCGAGGCCGCCTACCGGTGCGCGGACCGGGCCGTGCAGACCTTCGGCGGGCGTGGGTACATGCGCACCAACGTGGCGGAGCGCTTCCTGCGGGAGGTTCGCGTCGACCGCATCTGGGAGGGCACCAGCGAGATCCAGCGCCTGATCGTCTCCCGATCCCTGGTCCGCCGCGGCGTCCGAGCCGTCATCGCCTGAAGGCCCTCGTCGAACCCCTGCCGGGCCGGCGGTCCGTGAGGTGATCCCGTCGGGGTCGAGACCGTCTCGTCACCTGTCCCCTCTACGGTGGATGCTTTTTGGGGGGAAAGGCGCATGGCGGGGGAACGGTCGCTGTGGCGGCATCGGGACTTCATGCTGCTGCTGAGCGGGCAGACGGCGAGCCTGCTCGGTGCGGAGGTGTCCACGCTGGCGCTGCCGCTGATCGCGGTACTGGTGCTGGACGCCTCCGTGATGCAGGTGGGCGTGCTGGCCGCGCTTCACAGCGTGCCGGTGCTGCTGGCCTCGCTGCAGGCGGGTGCGATCGTCGACCGGTCGAGGAAGCGCCCGATCATGATCGCCAGCAACCTGGTCGCCGCCGCGGTGATGGCGAGCGTGCCGGTGGCCGCGGTGGCGGGTGCGCTTGGCATGCCGCACCTCTACGTGGTCGCGCTACTCGCCGGGCTCTGCGAGGTGTTCTTCGGCGCCGCCTACCAGAGCTATCCGCCGAACCTGCTGGGTCCCGAGCGGCTGCTGGACGGCAACGCCAAGCTCGCCACCTCCCTGTCCCTGGCGGTGATCACGGGACCGATCCTGGGCGGCGGCCTGATCACGCTGGTGGGCGCCGCGAGGGCCGTGCTCGCCGACGCGCTGTCGTTCCTGGTGAGCGCGGTGACCGTCATGCTCATCCGTACTCCCGAACCCGACCCCGGGCCCCGTCCCTCCGGGGCCCGGCTGCGCATGGAGATCGCCGAGGGCCTTCGCTTCACGCTGCGCCACCCCATGCTCCGGCCGGTGATCCTCTCCGGCGCCGTCTGCGCGTTCCTGCTGGCCGGGGTGCGGGCGATCTGGACGGTCTACCTGGTGCGCGAACTCGGCTGGTCGGCGGCCGTGCTGGGCCTGGTCTGGGGGATCAGCGGGGTGGGCGGGACCATCGGCGGGCTGGTCGCCTCCCGGCTCGGCGCGCGGTACGGCCTGCCCCGGGTCATGCTGGTGGCCAGGCTGGGCTACCCGGTGACCTACATCCCCCTGGTGCTGATCAGCCCGGGGGTCGCGGGCCAGGTCGTCATCACGATCGCGTTCACCGTGGAGCTGGTCGCCGCGTTCGTCTACAACATCACCCACAGCAGCTTCCGGCAGCTCGTCTGCCCGCCGCGGCTGCTCGGCCGGATGAACGCCACGAACAGGTGGCTGAGCTGGGGTGCTGCGCCGCTGGGCGCGTTGCTCGCGGGAACGCTCGGATCGCTTCTGGGTCTTCGCACCACCCTGGTGGGCTTCGTCGTGGCACTGGCCGTGCCCGCCCTGATCCTGTGGCTCTCCCCGCTCCGCGCCCTGCGCGACGTCCCCGTGCACGAGTCCCACCTCAAGACCGCGTGAGCGGGGCGCCCCGGGGGATGCGGTACCAAAGTGGCGACGGCCGCAGAGGAATGGGCGGGGGGCACGTGCCGGATCTGGATGTCGGCGTGGTGGACGGACGGGTCGACCTGGCGTGGAAGGGGCTCACCGAGCTACCCGAGCGGTGAGCCGGGGCTGCGCCGTACTGCTGTGAGCCCCCACCCCGCCGAGCCACCTCGGTGCGGACGGCAGGGCGGGGGTACAAGGTGCGGCGCGGGCCGTCGAGGGAACGTCACCGGTTCCGCGCTTGGCCGGGGCAGGTTCAGACCGTTACCGGTTCAGCTCGTGGCCCGCTTGGTCAGCAGCACGTCCACGCCGATCCCTTCCGTCGTGACGACGCAGGTCCCGAACGCGCTCTCGGCGACGAGCTTCCTGAACCGGGCGGGGGAGTAGGCCCGGCGGCGGAGCGCGGTCAGCGCCACCCTCGTCAGCAGGGCGTTCGGCGCGCTGATCCCCATCTCCTTCACCGCCTGGTGGATCTGGGCGCCGGAGACCTCGCCGTTCATGTCCTGGATCACGGCCGTGCCGCCGGGCCGCAGCACCCGGTGCATCTCGTCGATCGCCTTGAGCGGCTGCCCGAAGTTCTTGAAGGCGGCCTGGCAGACGATCAGGTCGAAGGACTCGGCCTCGAAGGGCAGGTCGGCCGCCTCGCCGTGCCGGAAGGCGACGCTCACGCCCTCCTTCCGTGCGTTCTCGGTGGCGATCTCCACGAACGTGTGGCTGATGTCCAGGCCGGTCACCCGGAAGCGCCCCGACCGCGCCATCTCGACGGCGTGGAACCCCGGCCCCGGCGCGACTTCGAGCACGTCGGCGCCGCTCGGAAGGCCCTCGGTCAGCTCCGCGGCCGACCTGCGCACCACCGCCATCTGGTCGGCGGAGGCGCGCTGCCGCGTGTACCACCGGGCGATCCGGCCCTCCATCATCCGGGCCTGCGATCGCCGCTGATGCCGATCTCCGGCCTGCTTCGGGTACCTCGTACTGTCGGTCGTGTTCTTCATGGTTCCTCCGGTTTCGGATGGTGAGTGTCCGAAGAGGCCCGTGAAGAGGAGCCCGGCTATCCTTGCGGTTGCCACCTCGTGGCCGGGTCCGTTCCGCGGGCCGTGCTTCGAGGGCCGAGGTCCCCGGCGGCGGTGTTCCCGCACCCCCGCCGGGGACCTTCCTGTCTGGTCAGTCCTTGACGCTGCCCCTTTCGGCGAGCTCCGCCAGGTCCGGTGGGAGGACTCCCGTCAGGTGCCAGTCGCGCCATTCCTTGAGGCCGGGGAACGATCCGCCGGTGAGCTCCGCCAGCAGCGAGGCGAGCCAGGCCGCCTCCGCCTCGCGCACCGCCAGGTCGTACTCGGCCTCGACCAGGAACAGCCTCGGTATCTCCTGCCCGTACCGCGCCATGGCCTCGCGCTCCTCGGCGAGCTCGGCCTCCAGCAGGCCGAGCCGCCGCTGGAGAAGGCCGGTCACCTCCTCCGGCGACAGCACGCCCCACACCGACAGGCCCGCCGCGAACCTCGGGTGCTCCCGCTCGGGAGTGGAGAGCAGCTCGCGCACCCAGTCCTCCAGCTCCGCGCGGCCGGCGTCGGTGATGCGGTAGACCGTCCGCTCCGGGCGCCCGCCCTGCCGCGTGCTCTCTGTGGCCGCCAGCAGGCCGTGCTTCTCCAGGTTGCGCACGACGGTGTAGAGCGTGCCCCACTTGATGGCCATGTCCTGCTCTTTGCCGCGCGCGCGCAGCACCGAGGCCATCTCGTAGGGGTGCATCGGCCGCAAGACGACCGCTGAGAGCACGGCGAGCGCCAGCAGATTGGCCACCCTGCGTCGCTTTGCCACTGGCACCCCCCGCACACAAATACTCGTAGGCGAATATACGGTTGCGAGGACCCAGGGTCAACCTTCAGGTCCGGCTGAGCGCCGACCGCTCCGCGCACACCACCCTTCACAAGGACGAACACGCGGTCACATGGGGGCCATCTGCTTCAGGGCATCGGAGGCGCCTCGGCGGCGCAGGACCAGCCAGGCCAGGGCAAGTGCCAGGGCCGAGCCCGCCAGTAGGAGCGTGGCCAGGGCGTTCAGGGCGGGGGACGGGGCGTTGCGCACCGCGCTGTAGAGCTTGATGGGAACCGTGACCGAGGAGGCGTCGGGGGAGAGGAACGAGGAGATCACGAAGTCGTCCATCGAGGACGCGAAGACGATCATCGCGCCTGCGAAGATCGCCGGGGTGAGCAGGGGGAACACGACGAGACGCAGGGCCGCCACCCGGCCGGCGCCGAGGTCCCGGGCCGCGCTCTCGTACTCCTCGCCGATGGACGCCAGCCGGGACCGGACGATGACGACGACGTAGGAGACCGAGAGCGTCACGTGGCCGAGCACCTGGGCCGGCCTGCCGAGCGGCACGAACAGGTACAGGTTGGTGAAGACGAGGTACAGGGCGCTGCCCATGACGATCTCGGGGGTGGCGAGCGGCAGCAGCATCAGCCCGTTCGCCGTCCGGCTCGTACGGCCGCGCCACCGGGCGAGCCCGAGCGCGAGCGCCACGCCGAGCGGGGTGGCCACCAGTGTGGTCAGCACGGCGAGGATCAGGCTGTTGGCCAGGGCCAGCCGCAGACTCGGGTCGGCCGCCACCGAGTTCGGGTCACCGGCGTACCAGCGCAGTGAGAACCCCTGCCACGAACTGCGCGACTTGCCCGCGTTGAAGGAGAACTGGATGGCGATCAGCACCGGGAGCAGCGACCACGCGACGTACAGCCAGGTGAGCGTCGCCAGCACGATGGGACGGCGGCGCGCGGACCGCCGGCGCGGGGAGCGGCTGCGGGCGGGCGGGTTCTCCGCAGGGCGGCTGCGGGCGGGCGGGTTCTCCCTGGGGCGGCTTCGGCCTGTGCGGTGGTCGCCGCGGTCGCCCGTGGAAGGGTTCTCGGGTAAGGGGAGGATCATGTGAGCTCTCTCTCCGCCCGGCCCGAGGCGATGAGGTAGTAGGCCATCAACGCCATGAGCAGGGCGGACAACAGCAGGACCAGCGAGGCGCCGAGCTCCTTGCGGCTGCCGCCCAGCAGGTAGAACTCGATCTGGTTGGCGACCATCGTGGTGGTCGGGGAGCCGGACACCAGCGTGTTGGTGTAGTAGTCGCCGAACATCGGCAGCGCGGTCACCGCCGAGGCGGTCATCAGGCCGTGGCGGGACAGCGGCAGCGTGACGTGCCAGAAGGCCCGGCGGCCCGAGCACCCGAGGTCGCGGGCGGCCTCCAGCAGTCGCTCGTCGACGCGTCCGAGCGTGGAGAAGAGCGGGACGATGAAGAACGGGATGTACCCGTAGGCCAGTGCGAGCACGACCGTGTACGGGTTGCCGGACAGCCATCGCACCGGCTCGGCGACCAGGTGGCTCGCCAGCAGCAGGTCGTTGACGTACCCGTCGTCCTGCAGCAGGTTCAGCCAGGCCAGCATGCGGGTGATGTAGTTGATCCACCAGGGTGCCAGCACCAGCGCGAGCAGCAGCCCGCGCCGCCTGCCCGCGTGCCGCGCCAGGTAGTACGCCACCGGGTACCCGACCAGCACGCACAGCGCCAGCGACACCCCCACGTACAGCAGGGTGCGCAGGAACACCGGCCGCAGGTCGCCGCTCAGGCTCCGCTGGAGGATCTCGCCGAAGGCCGTGAGATCCCAGTAGCGCGGGTCCCACTCGGGCACCGGGGCGTTGAAGACCGGGTCGGTGTACCCGAACGCCACGGCCGCCACCGCGTAGAACGGCACCGCGAACAGCGCGAGGATCCACAGGGTCCCCGGCGCCGCCAGCGCGGGCCACAGCGGTGAGGCCCGTCTGCGGCGGGCCGGGGCTCGGCTCACCGCCCGGCCTTGAAGAAAGCCCAGGCGTCGTTCCACAGTGCTTCGGCGGGTGGGCTGAGCTGGAGGAGCTGCAGGCCGCGCTCGTAGATCTCGGGGGTGACGATCGTCGATTTGAGCGCTTCGGTGACGAAGCCGTCGGCGACCATCTTCTCCGGCGTGATGGAGGCGATCGCGGGCTGGTAGCCGGTGTAGGAGAAGTTCTCCTGTGCCACGGCGGGGTCGAGCAGGTGGTCGAGGAACATGTGCGCCAGCACGGGCTTGGTGGCCGTGCGCGGGATCGCGAGCGAGTCGGTGCCGACCACGCCGGGGGCGCCATCGGGGTACCAGTAGCCGAGGACGTCGGCCTTGACGCCTTTCGGAAGGTAGGACTGGGCGTTCACCATGTCGCCCGACCAGCACTGGTGCACCGTCGCCTGGCCCTCGGCGACGAGCTGGTAGGCGTTGATGCCGATCTTGACGTGGGTCAGGTCGATCAGCTCGGAGAGCCAGACGCCCGCCTGTCTGATGCGCGCTGCGTCCTCGGTGTTGACGCTGGTGAGATTCCTGCGGAGCATCGCCAGCGCCAGCCCTTCGCGGGCGTCGTCGAGGATGTACGACTTCCCCTTGTAGGCGGGGTCCCACAGCAGCTCGTAGCCGTTGGACGGGACCGTCGTCACGCGGTCCGCGCGGTAGCCCACGCCGGTGGTGTAGGCGTTGTACGGCACGGTGTAGCGCGAGCCGTTGTCGTAGAACGGGTCGCGGAGCTGCAGCCACACGTTGGCGAAATTGGGCAGGTAGTTGTGGTTGAGCGGCTGGAGCAGCTTCCCTGCGCTGATCTTGGCGATGATGTCCGGGGTCGGGAAGCACACGTCGAAGCTCTCCCCGCCGGTGCGGAGCTTGGCGACCATCTCGTCCATCGTCGTGAAGGTCGTCACCTCGACCTCGACCCCGTGCTCTTCGCCGAACTTCTTGCACACGTCAGGAGAGATGTACTCGGGATAGTTGAGCAGCTTCAGCTTGCCTCCGGCCTCGGGCGGGCGTTTGCTCGCGACCGCGGGGACGTCGGTGTGCAGGGGGAGCTGCACCGGCCTGTCCGGACGGCTGAGCGGCACCGAGGCGGTGGCGGAGGGCCTTCTCGACGGGTCGGCGCCGCACGCCGCGGCGAGGCCCAGCAGGCCGCTGGCCACGAGGAATCGTCGACGATCCAGAGGCTCGCGAGGGTGAGAAGGCATGTACGGCTCTTTTCGTATGTAAGGTCACCTCTTGCCAGACTGACTGGTTAACCAGTTAGTCTGATGACGAGGGTCAGCGGTATCAAGGCTCCAGGCCCAAGTTTTCCGGTCGTTACGTGCGAACGGAAGGCGTCGGCGTGGACGCGGCGGGAAAGGTTCCGGCGAGTGGACCGGCACGGAGTTTCGCAGAACGCTTTGGACAGGGACCAGTACATCCCGGATTCGCGGAGCGCCGCGACCGGGCATATACGCAAGACCTACGACGCCATCGTCGTGGGCGGCGGGCACAACGGGCTGGTCGCCGCCGCCTGCCTCGCCAGGGCCGGCCTGACGCCGCTCGTGGTCGAGGCCCGCGCCACCACCGGCGGCGCGGCCACCACCGAGACCCCGTGGGGACCGGAGTTCAAGGTCACCGCGCTGTCGTACGTGATGAGCCTCATGCCGCCCACGATCGTCAACGGCCTGCGGCTCAAGGAGCACGGCTACCGCGTCGTCCCGATGGGCCCCGACTTCATGCCCTTCCCGGACGGCCGGTCGCTGCTGCTCACCGGGGAGGAGGCCCACGACCGGGCGCGGCTCTCGGCGTTCTCGCGGCGGGACGCGGAGAACATGCCCCGGTACGACGCGTGGCTGCGGGGCATCGGCGACGTGCTGTCCCCGCTGCTGCTCAAGACACCGCCGAAGATCGGCTCGACGCGGCCCCGGGACCTGATCGAGCAGCTCCGGATGGCCTGGGGCATGCGCGGGCTCTCCACGCGCGGCGCGGCCGACGCCGTCCGGCTGTTCACGATGTCGGTCTCCGACCTGCTCGACGAGTGGTTCGAGTCCCCCGAGGTCAAGGGGACCATGGCCATCAACGGCGTCATCGGCACCTGGGCGGGCCCCGCCGAGCCGGGCACCGCGTATGTGATGATGCACCACACCATCGGCGACGTCGGCGACGGCAAGATGGGCGGCTGGGGGTACCCGATCGGCGGGATGGGCGCGGTCGCGGCGGCGATCCGCCGCTCGGCCGAGTCGTCCGGCGCGCACGTGCTCACCGGTGCTCCGGTCGAGCGCCTCATCGTCGTCGACGGCCGGATCCGCGGCGTGGCGCTGAGGGACGGCCGTGAGTTCGGCGCCCCCATCGTCGTGGCCGCCACGCATCCGAAGATCACCTTCCTGGACCAGATCGATCGCTCGGAGCTTCCCCCGGACTTCGTCCGGGACATCGAGCGGTGGCGCTCGCGCAGTGGCGTCGTCAAGATCAACCTAGCGCTGTCCAGGCTCCCGAGGTTCACCTCCGATCCCGATCTGTCCCCGCAGGAGCTGAGCGGCTCGGTCGAGCTCTGCCACTCGCTGGAGTACATCGAGCGCGCCTTCCAGGACGCCCGCGAGGGCCGGCCCGCGGCCGCCCCCTTCTCCGACAGCGTGATCCCCTCGATCCTGGACCCCACCCTGTGCCCGGAGGGCATGCACGTCATGTCGATGTTCACCCAATGGGTGCCGCACACCTGGTCCGCCGAACCGCACACCGAGGAACTGGACGCCTACGCCGACCGGGTGATCGGCCTGTACGACGAGCTGGCCCCCGGGTTCAAGGCGTCGGTCGTCCACCGGCAGGTCATCGGACCCCATCAGATGGAGCGGGAGTACGGGCTGGTCGGCGGCAACATCTTCCACGGCGAGCTCTCCCCCGACCAACTGTTCCACCTGCGGCCGGCGCCCGGATACGCCGACTTCACCACCCCGGTCAAGGGCCTCTACCAGTGCTCATCCGCCACCCACGGCGGCGGCGGGGTCACCGGCATCGCCGGGTACCTGTGCTCCAGACGAATCCTGCGCGACCGGAGGTGGCGACGATGACCGACCTGTCCCGTACCGGCGAGAGCCGCACCGGCTCGGGCCGTACCGCGCCGGGTGCCGGCCTGTCCCGGACGGCGGGCGACGGCGGCCGCACGGCCCCGCTCGATCTCCTCCAGGTGCGGCGGTGCCTGGAGCCGCCCGGCATGATGCTGCCCGCGGCGGCCTACCTCAGCGACGACGTGCTCGACTTCGAGCGGCGGGTCCTCTTCGGCGCGGGGTGGGTCTGCGCCGGGCGCTCCGCCGACCTCGGCCCGCGCGCCCGCAGGGCCGTCGCCGTCGGCGACGACAGCGTGCTGCTGGCCCGGGACGAGAACGGCACGCTCCGCGCCTTCTACAACGTGTGCCGCCACCGGGGTCACGAGCTTATGCCGTGTGGATCCGGCGCGACGGGCCGCTTCATCGCCTGCCCGTACCACAACTGGGTGTACGACCTGTCGGGACGTCTCGACCGCGTCCCGCGTGAGCACGGCGACGCCTACCGGCCGGACCGGCTCGGCCTGGTCCCGGCCAGGGCCGAGGAATGGCACGGTTTCATCTTCGTCAACACCTCGGGCGACGCGGACCCCCTGGAGAGCCACCTCGCCGGGATCGAGGAGATCATCGCCCCGTACGAGATGGAGCGGCTCACGGTCGCCGCCTCGCACGAGTACGACCTGGCGGCCAACTGGAAGCTCGCGGTGGAGAACTACCACGAGTGCTACCACTGCCCGGCGATCCATCCGGAGCTGTGCAGGGTGTCCCCGCCGGACAGCGGCGACAACCACCGGCCGGAGGGGCTGTGGGCCGGCGGCAGCATGACCCTGGCCGACGGCGCGGAGACGATGTCGATGTCGGGCGCCTCGGGCGGCGCGTTCCTGCGCGGCGTCACCGGCCCGCTCCTGCGCAAGGTCGAATACCTCCACCTCTTCCCGAACCTGCTGCTCAGCCTGCACCCCGACTACGTCATGACCCACCTGCTCGACCCGGTCGGCGCGGGCCGTACGAAGGTCACCTGCCAGTGGCTGTTCCCGCCGGAGGCCGAGGGCGCCGACCCGTCGTACGCCGTGGACTTCTGGGACCTCACCAACCGCCAGGACTGGGGAGCGTGTGAGGGCGTGCAGCGGGGTGTGGCCTCGCGCGGCTACGTGCCGGGCCCGTTCGCGCCCGACGAAGAGGTCACCCATCAGTGGATCGCCTCCGTGGCGACCGCTTACCTCACAGGCCGGCTGTCGCCGGCTGAAAGGAAATGAGATGTCAGTCACCGGCGAGTCGGTGATCGAGCGTGATCTCGTCCTGCTCGACAGTTTGATCGCCGAGGAGGAGGCGGTCTTCCTGGGGCGGAACGCGGAGTCCCGGCGCATGCGCAGGGAGTGCGCCGACGTGCTTCCCGGAGGCGTCGCCTCCAACTGGCAGGACGCGCCGCCCGGAGCGGTCTGGATCTCCCACGGGACGGGCTCCCGCATCGTCGACGTCGACGGCACCTCCTACGTGGACCTGCACGGGGGATTCGGGGTGGGGCTGTCCGGCCACGCCCATCCGGCGATCGTCGAGGCGGTCTCCGACCGTGTGCGCAGGGGGACGCACTTCGCCCAGCCGACCGAGGACACCGTCGTGGTCGCCCGCGAGCTGGCCCGAAGGTTCGGCCTGCCGCTGTGGCGCTTCGGCAACTCCGGCACCGAGTCCACGATGGACGCGGTGCACCTGATGCGGGCCGCCACCGGCCGCATGAAGATCATCAAGGTGGAGGGCACCTACCACGGGCACCACGACAGCGTGCAGGTGTCGGTGTACCCGGACACCGAGGAGGCGGGGCCGTCCGGCCGTCCGAACTCGGTGCCGTCCGGCCCCGCGATCCCGCCCGCGCTCGCGCGGCTCACGCTCGTGGCGCCCTTCGGCGATCTCGGGGCCGTCGAGCGGCTGCTGGAGGAGAACCCCGGCGAGATCGCCGGCATGATCATCGAGCCGATCATGATGAACATCGGGCTCATCCCGCCGCCCGACGGCTACCTGGCCGGGCTGAGGAGCCTGCTGCACCGGCACGGCGCCTACCTGGCGTTCGACGAGGTTAAGACCGGCCTCGCCGTCGCGCCGGGCGGCGCGGCGGAGTGGTCTGGGGTGGTGCCCGACCTGCTGTGCCTCGCCAAGGCGCTCGGCGGCGGGCTGCCGTGCGGCGCGATCGGCGGGATCCCCGAACTCATGGGCCTCATCGCCGACGGGACCTACGAGCAGGTCGGCACCTTCAACGCCAACCCGCTGACGATGGCCGCCGCGCGCGCCGTCGTGTGCGAGATCCTCACCGACGACGCCTACCGGCACTTCGCGAGGCTGCGGCGGGTCATGACCGAAGGCGTCGAGGAGGTGCTGCGCCGCTTCGGGCTGCCCGGTCATGTGCGGTCGTACGGGGCCAAGGGAGCGGTCATCTTCCATGACCGGCCCCTGCACGACTACCGCGACTTCGTGGAGTACCCCGACCAGTGGGGCAACGCGCACTGGCTCTACCAGCACAACGGCGGGGTCTTCCTGCCGCCGTGGGGGAAGTGCGAGCAGTGGACGGTGTCGGTGCAGCACTCGGAGACCGACGTGCGGCGGTTCGTGAGCAACCTCGAACGGATGGCGGCGAGCCTGCGGCCCGGCGACCGTCAGGCGGGCAGCGCGGCGAGAAGGTAGGCCAGGCGGGCGGCGGCGTCCTCGATGTTGTCCACCGTGCCGAGCCGGTAGCCCCAGGAGGTGAGGTAGACGCCCTCCTGCGTGCAGGTGACGACCTCGACCAGCGTGTTGCTGAAGCGATTACGGGCCCGGACGCCGCCGGGGTGGCCGGTGAGGACCTGCACCGAGAGGTCGATGTGCCGGCGCGTCGCCAAGGCGAACTGATCGAGGCAGGACATGGTGTCCAGCATGTGCCTCACCTCCACATCACCTATGGCAGGTAAGGATTGCATGATCTTGCCGTGATAGGCAAGCAATTGCCGGGCTCAGAGTGACGATTGTTTGGCGAAGTCAACGAGCACGCGGACGATCACCTCGCGGGCCTCCTCGTCGAACACCGCCACCTCGCAGAGGTCCTGGAACGCGCCCGCGTAGAAGGCCACGTCCTCGGGGTCGCGCAGCACCAGGTCCTTGGTCCTGGTCGGCACGCCCACCATGGCCTCGTTGTAGATCCAGAAGCCGTTGAGCAGAGCGGAGGGGAGCTGGGCGGAGAAGGGGATGACCCCGAACTCGACGTTGGGCAGAGTGGTGACGGCCAGCAGCCGGTCGAGCTGGCCTCGCATGACATCGTCCGGCGCGAGCCGGTAGCGCAGCGCCGCCTCCGGCATGACGAAGCGGAACCGCCGCGCCGAGTCGTACAGGATCTCCTGCCGTCGCATGCGGACCTGGATCGCCGCGTCGATGTCGTCCGCGGCGTCGTAGAGCCGGCGGACCTTGGAGAAGATGTTGCGGGCGTACTCGGCGGTCTGCAGCAGCCCGATCACCACGCCCGGCTCGAACACCCGGAACAGCCTGGTGCGTGCCTCCAGGTCGCGGACGTCCTCCTGGAGGGCGGCCAGCCCGCTTTTGTGCCGCTGGCGCCAGGAGTCCTGCCGTTCCAGCAGCGTCACGGCCTGGGCGATCAGCTCGTCGATGATCTCGGGGTCCGCCTGGACGGCCTGGCCCCACACCACCACGTCGTCCTCGGTGGCGCTCTGTCTGGCGTTCTCGATGCGGGAGACCTTGGAGGCCTGCCAGTTCAGGGACGCCGCGAGATCCTTGCCGGAGAGCTGGGCGGCCTCGCGTAGCTGCCTGAGCTGAGCGCCGAGATCGGCCCGCGCCTGCTGAAAGCCACTCACGCTCACCTCCGGTCGGCGTCGGACTCGCACGAGGGTAGACCGGGTGGCGAGATCATGCCATAGGGATCTCCCTAATCGTGATCAGCGACACATCGACCCGGCTCCGGCGCGGAAAGCACGTCGCGTGCGATCTCGAGGAGCAACTCCCGCGGCACCTCCACCGCCGACTCGCCGTGGAGCACGTGGCGCAGATCGGCCTGGGCGTCCGGATCGGTCAGCGTGAGCCCTTGGACGACGATCGTTCCCCGGTCGGTCGCGTACAGCGAAGGGCAGGCGCCCGCCTCCGAGGTAGAACCGAGAAACCGCAGACGCATGAGTATCCTCCCCGAACGCACCCAGTGTGGCGCAATTGCGCGCAATTGTAGAGCACGCAAAGCCCTAAAAGCCTGTTGATGACCGCTATATCCGTACTTGACGGCTATGTCGTCTGACGAGCCATGGCCGGTCAGTCGCCGGTGACGCCGTCGGCCATCTCCCGCAGGATGTCCAGGTGGCCGTTGTGGCGGGCGATCTCCTCGATCAGGTGGTGCAGGATCCAGCGCAGCGTGACATGCGTGCCGTCCCTGAGGGGTGTCTTCGCCACCGTGTCCAGGTCGAGGGAGGCCACCAGCTCGCGATAGCGGGCGCACTGCGACTCGTACTCATCGAGGAGCCGGGCGAGCGGGATGTCGAGGGCGATCCGCATCTCCCGATCGGGATCGTCATCGGTCCACGGCCCCTGGTCCTCCTCGCCGAGCAACCGGGTCTGGATCCAGGAGTACTCCACCCATCGCACATGGCTGACCAGCCCGCTGATGGTCATCAGCGGCGAGCCGGGCAGGGGCGCGCTTCTGGCGTTCTCCTCGGAGAGGCCCGCGCACTTGGCGTGGACGGTGGCACGGACATAGTCGAGGAAGGTGGTCAGGTGGGCGCGTTCGTCCCAGGTCGGGGGCATATCGGTACGAGTCATGTGCGGGAGCCTGCTAGACCGGGCGACCCCTGTCCAACCATTTAGAGCAGCTCCCCGGGGATCGGGACCGCGCGGGCGCGCAGTTCCTCCCCGAGGGCCTTGGCCTGGGCGTCCAGGCGCGGGCTGGCCGCGACGCCCCGGCCGAGCAGCCCGTGCACGACGAAGTTCAGCGCGAGCAGGTTGGGCAGGCGATGGCGCTCGACCCGGAGCGCCGAGGTGCCCGGCAGCAGGCCCTGGAGCCGGTCGGCCGTGAGGAACTCCTCCAGCCAGGCGTACTGCGCGGCCGTGCGGACCCAGACGCCGAGGTTCGCGTTGCCGCCCTTGTCCCCGGACCTGGCGCCCGCGATCGTCCCCAAGGGGACCTCCCGCGGCGCGGACGTGCCCGCACCCGAGGCCGGCGGCCGACCGGATTCCCCAGCGGGCTCGCCAATGGCCGCCTCGCCGCCGGGGCTCGCCGTGCCGTGGGCGTCCGGCGCTCCGGCGGGAGCGCGCCAGATCGCCTCGCCGCCGGCCCACACCTCGGCCTGTACGGCGTGCGCCGGAACGGTCGTGGGCCAGTAGACGCCGTACGGCGAGGCGTCGCCCGGGGGAGTGAGCCCGTAGAAGCCGGGATAGGAGGCCAGCCCGGTCTCGACCACGGCGGAGGAGAACGCGCGCCCGGCCCTGCGCCGGTCGGCGTCCATGACCGTGACGCGCAGCAGCGCGACGGCGTCCGGGCCCCGTGGGGCGCCGAGCGGCGTCAGCTCCACATGCACCTGGTCGAAGGAGTCCCTCGGGACGCGGGTGAACACGGCCTCCTCGGCGAGGCGTGCCTTGGCCTCGATGTCGAGCCCGGTCAGCACGAGCGTCATCGTGTTGCGGTAGCCGCCCAGATGGTTGAGCGCGACCTTGAGCGTCTCCGGCGGCGCCTCGCCCCTGACACCGGAGACCCGCACCCTGTCGTCGCCGGCCGGCGCCAGCTCGATGGTGTCGAAGCGCGCGGTCACATCGGGGCCGAGGTAACGCGGCGAGCCGATCTCGTAGAGAAGCTGCGCGGTCACCGTGCCGACCGACACCTGCCCGCCCGTGCCCGGATGCTTGGTGATCACGCTGGAGCCGTCCGCGTACAGCTCGGCGATCGGGAAGCCGCAGTGCGCCAGATCGGGCACCTCGGTGAAGAACGCGTAGTTACCGCCCGTCGCCTGGCAGCCGCACTCGATGATGTGCCCGGCGACGACGGACCCGGCCAGAGCGTCGTAGTCCCCAGGCCGCCAGCCGAACCGCCACATGCCCGGCCCGGTCACCAGGGCCGCGTCGGTCACCCTGCCGGTCACCACCACGTCGGCGCCGCTCTCCAGCGCGACGGCGATCGGCCTGCCGCCGAGATAGGCGTTGGCGGTGAGTGCCGGGGCCGGCGGCTTCTCGCCGGTGTCGAGGTTGACCATGTCACCGAAGTCGCGCCCGGTGAGGTCGTCACCGGTCACGTGGGCCACCCGGGCGCTCAGCCCGAGCCGGTCGGCCAGCTCGGTGACGGCCTGCGCGCACCCGGCCGGGTCGAGACCACCCGCGTTCGACACGATCTTGATGCCGCGGTCGAGACAGGTGCCGAGGACCTGTTCCATCTGGGTGAGGAAGGTCCGCGCGTACCCGGGCCTGCCCTTGAGCCGGTTGCCGGCCAGGATCAGCATGGTCAGCTCGGCCAGCCAGTCGCCGGTGAGCACGTCGATCGGCCCGCCCTCGACCATCTCCCTCGCGGCCGACAGCCTGTCGCCGTAGAACCCGCTGCAGTTGGCGACGCGCAGCGGGGCTTCGCCGCCCGCCGCGCCGGTGCTCGCGGGGACGCCGGTCACGAGACCTGGTCCCCTTCGGGATCCGCCTTCGGGATCCAGGAGGCGGGGCGCTTCTCCATGAAGGCGCGGATGCCCTCCTGGCCCTCGGGGGAGGTGAAGCGCTGCGCCGAGAGCTCGGCCATCTGCCGCATGCCGTCGTCGACCGACAGGCCGGGAACGGTGCGCACGAGCTGCTTGGTGATCGCGAGCGCCTCCGGGCCGCCGCGCAGCAGCATGTCGGCGTAGTGGGCGACGGTCGCGTCCAGCTCCTCGGCCGGCACGGCCCGCGTCAGCAGGCCGATCTCCGCGGCACGGGCGGCGCCGAACACCTCCCCGGTGAGGAAGTACTCCGCGGCGGCACGCGGATCGAGGCGGCGCAGCACGGTCACCGAGATCATGGCGGGCACCACGCCCAGCCGTACCTCGCTGAACGCGAACGTCGCCGAGTCGGGGGCGATCGCGAAGTCGCACGCGGCCACCAGCCCGAGGCCGCCGGCGCGCGCGGTGCCGTTGAGGCGGCAGATCACCGGTTTGGGGCTCTCCCAGATCAGGCTCATGATCTCCGGGAAGGACGCGGTCACGGGGGCGTCGTGGGGCCGGTCCTTCTGGCCGGGCGCCTGCTCCTTCAGGTCGGCGCCGGAGCAGAACACCGGGCCGGCGCCGGTCAGCACGATGACGCGGACGTCCTCCCGGCCGATGGCGTGGTCGAGCGCGCGCTCCAGGTCGCCGAGCAGGCGGACCGACAGCGCGTTGCGGTTGCCCGGCGAGTCGAGCGTGAGCGTGGCGATCCCGCCTCGCACCTCGTGGTGAACCAGCGCGTTCATTGCTGCTCCTCGATGACGGCGAGCACGGCCCCGGCCTCGACCTGGCGGCCGGGGGTCACGTTCAGCGCGGAGACGACGCCCGCGGCCGGAGCGGAGATCTGATGCTCCATCTTCATCGCCTCCAGGGTGAGAATCGGCTGTCCCGCGACGACGGGCGCCCCGGATGTGACCTCGACGCGCAGAACGGTACCCGGCATGGGCGCGAGCAGGGATCCCGGGGCGATCAGCACGACCGGCTCCGGGAGCCGCGGAAGACGACGGAGCCGCATCGAGCCGAGGGCCGAGTCGACGTACACCTCGTCGGCGTAGCGTGCGACGGCGAAGCGGCCGAGCACTCCGGACACCTCGAGGACCACCTCGCCGGGGGTGGCGGACAGGAGGCGCACCTCGGGCGGCCCCTCCGCCAACCCGCCGTCGCGGCCGAGCCGGTAGCCGACCTCGACACGCCCTCCTGGACCCTCGAACGCGGCCCGTTGCGGCTGTGAGGCCACGTTGCGCCAGCCGCTCGGCAGCCCGCCCAGAACGCTCGCCTCCGCGCGGTTGCCGGCGGCGAGCGCGAGGGCGGCGGCGAGGGCGAACACCGGCACGGGCGGCACGGCCGGCGCGGTGACCTCGTGCGCGTCCAGGAACCCCGTGTGCGTGTCGCCCGCCAGGAACGCCCGGTGCCGGAGCACCGCCACCAGGAGATCGCGGTTGGTGGTGAGACCGTGGACGCGCGCACGGGCCAGCGCGGTCGCGAGCCGCCGCGCCACCGCCGCCCGGTCGGGCCCCCAGGCGATGACCTTGGCCAGCATCGCGTCGTAGTGCACGCCCACCTGCGACCCGCTCTCCACCCCTGAGTCCAGCCGCAGGCCGTACGGGCGCGTCGCGTGCCCGCCGCCCGTCGCCGGCACCTCGAACCGGGCGTCGACCCCGGGCACCTCGAACAGGTGCAGGGTGCCGTTCTGGGGACGCCAGTCGCGGGCCGGGTCCTCGGCGTACAGGCGGACCTCGATGGCGTGGCCCGCGGCCCCGGGCGGCTCGGCGGGCAGGCGGGACCCCTCGGCGATCTCCAACTGGAGGCGGACCAGGTCGACGCCGTACACGCATTCGGTCACCGGGTGCTCGACCTGGAGCCGCGTGTTCATCTCCAGGAACGCGATCGTGGCGCCCTTGACCAGGAACTCGACGGTCCCGGCGCCGACGTAGCCGATCGCCTTGGCGGCCTTGACCGCCGCGTCGAACAGGGCTTCTCGCACGCCGGGAGAGATACCCGGCGAGGGGGTCTCCTCGACGACCTTCTGGTGCCTGCGCTGGATCGAGCACTCCCGCTCCCCGAGCGTCCACACCGTGCCGTGCGTGTCCGCCAGGATCTGCACCTCGATGTGCCTGGCGTCCTCAAGGAGCGGTTCGACGAAGACGGCGCCGTCGCCGAACGCCGACAGCGCCTCCCGGCGGGCCGACGCGACCGCCTCCTCCAGCGCGCCGGGGTCGCGCACGATCCGCATCCCCCGCCCGCCGCCGCCCGCCGAGGCCTTGACCAGGACCGGGAACACCGGTTCCCCGGATTCCTGGCGCCCGGCCCGCGCAGACCCGGGCGGTTCCGGCTGGAAGGCTCCGCCGGGTCCAGGGGTCAGCGAGGGAAGCACCGGGACGCCGGCCTGGGCCATCAGGAGCTTGGCCTCGATCTTGGAGCCCATCGCGGTGATGGCGTCGGGGTGGGGGCCGATCCAGGTCAGCCCCGCGTCGAGCACGGCTCGGGCGAACGCGGCGTTCTCCGACAGGAACCCGTAACCCGGGTGGACGGCGTCCGCGCCGGCCTTCAGCGCCGCCTCCACGATCGCGGGGATGTCCAGATAGGTGTCGGCGGGCCTGACCCCGGCCAGCCGTACCGCATGGTCCGCCTCGGTGACGTGCGGCGAGGCGGCATCGGCGTCGGAGAACACCGCGACGGTCTCGATGCCCAGGTCACGGCAGGTACGGAAGATCCTGCGGGCGATCTCCGCGCGGTTGGCCACCAGCAGTCGTCTGATCATTCGCTCACATCCGGAAGACGCCGAAACCGGCGGGGGCGGGGACCGGGGCGTTGCCGGCGGCGGACAGGCAGAGGCCGAGGACGGTGCGGGTGTCGCGCGGGTCGATCACCCCGTCGTCGTACAGCCGCCCGGACAGGAAGAACGGCAGTGACTCGGACTCGATCTGGGACTCGACCATCTGCCGCATCGCCACGTCGGCCGCCTCGTCGTAGACCTGGCCGCGTGCCTCGGCGGACGCGCGGCCGACGATGGACAGCACTCCGGCGAGCTGGGCCGGGCCCATGACCGCCGACTTGGCGCTCGGCCACGCGAACAGGAAGCGCGGGTCGTAGGCCCGCCCGCACATGCCGTAGTTGCCGGCGCCGTAGGAGGCCCCCATGACGATGGTGAAGTGGGGCACGGTGGAGTTGGACACCGCGTTGATCATCATGGCGCCGTGCTTGATGATGCCGTGCTGCTCGTAGTCCTTGCCGACCATGTAGCCGGTGGTGTTCTGCAGGAACACCAGGGGAGTGCGCGACTGGTTCGCGAGCTGGATGAACTGCGCCGCCTTCTGGGCCTCCTCGCTGAACAGCACGCCGCGGGCGTTGGCCAGGATGCCGATCGGGTGCCCATGCAGGGTGGCCCACCCCGTCACCAGGCTCGCGCCGTACAGCGGCTTGAACTCGTCGAACTCGCTGGCGTCGACGATGCGGGCGATCACCTCGCGCGGGTCGAACGGGATCTTGAGGTCCTCGGGCACGATGCCGAGAAGCTCCTCCTCGTCGTAGAGCGGAGCCCGCACGTCCTGCGGGCCACCGCCGCCGCGCTCACCCGCCTTTCGGCGGTTCAGGCGCCTGACGATGCGGCGGCCGATCCGCAGCGCGTCGTGCTCGTCCACGGCCAGGTGGTCGGCGAGGCCGGAGGTGCGGGCGTGCATCTCGGCGCCGCCCAGCGACTCGTCGTCGGACTCCTCGCCGGTGGCCATCTTGACCAGCGGGGGGCCGCCCAGGAAGACCTTGGCACGTTCCTTCACCATGACCACGTGGTCGCTCATGCCCGGGACGTACGCGCCTCCGGCCGTGGAGTTGCCGAACACGAGGGCGATGGTGGGGATTCCGGCGGCCGACAAGCGGGTCAGATCACGAAATATCCGGCCGCCTGGGATGAAGATCTCCTTCTGGGTCGGCAGGTCCGCCCCGCCGGACTCGACCAGGTTGATCAGCGGAAGCCGGTTCTCCAGCGCGATGTCCGCCGCCCTGAGCGTCTTGCGCAGCGTCCACGGGTTCGACGAACCGCCACGCACGGTCGGGTCGCTCGCGGTGATCACGCACTCGACCCCCTCGACGACTCCGATCCCGGTGATCACGCTCGCGCCCACCGGGAAGTCGGTTCCCCAGGCGGCGAGCGGCGAGAGCTCCAGGAACGGCGAGTCGGGATCCACCAGCAACTCGACGCGCTCCCTGGCGAGCAGCTTGCCGCGCCGGTGATGGCGCTCGACGTACTTGGGGCCACCGCCCGCCACGGCCTTGGCCTGCTCGGCGTCGAGGTCCCGCAGCTTGGCGAGCATGGCGGCCCGTCTCGCCTGGAAGTCGGCGCTCGCGGTGTCGAGCCGGCTGTCGATCACGCTTCACTCCCGGGGGTCCCAGTGGCCGTGGCCCAGAAGGTAGTACATCGGACCGGTACACCGGGCGGCGGGGGACCGGCACCGCGCGTGTCCCGGCGGCGGGGGATGGACGTGGTGGATCCGCGGCCGCGTGGGCTCGGCCGGGGGGCAGGTGGCGGGCCCGTGGTCACGTGGCACGGTGCTACCCGCAGTGGGACCAGCCGCTCTTCCAGGAGGCCGTGCCGTACCCGCCGCCCCAGATCACGCACGTCTTGCCGGCGGCGAGCCGGAGCGGGCCCGCGTAGGCCTCGTAGACGCCGCCGTCATTGGCCGAAGAACCGCCCTGCACCTGGAGCACGGCACTCATCTTGATCTTCTGGGGCACCACGTACTTCGACAGCGTGACCACGCAGTTCTTCTTCGCCGTGCCGTTGTAGAGCAGGTGGACGGTGGCGCCGCCGAAGGAGTGCGAGTCGATGGCCTTGTACCCCGCGCCGCAGAGCCCGGCCGCCGTGTACGGGTTGGCCTTCGGGGTCGCCGTCGGCTTGGGGGTGGGCTTCCCGGTCGGGCTGGAGGTCGGCTTCCTGGTGGGAGAGACGGTCGGTTCAGCCGTGGTCGTCGGTTTGGGGGTGGCCGTCGGCTTCCGGGTCGGCGTCCGTGAGGGTGCCGCGGTGGTGGGCCGCCCGTGCGAGGGGGAGGCGGACCGCCGGCCGGGGGACTCGCCGGCCCAGGGCCTGCCAGGGTGCGAGGCCCGCTTGGTCCGGCTCGGCGACGCCGAGGGCGAGAGCTCGGCCGCCGTCCCCTCCACGGAGGGCTCGTCGGTCACCTGCTGCCCGCTCGCCTGGGCGTTCGCGGACCGCCCGGCCGCGGTGTCATCGGACCTCGTCATCGACTGGACCAGGGTGACGGTGCCCGCCGTCACGACCGCGGCGGTGAGCGCCGCCAGGAGCGGCAGCACGACCGCGGGCCCGGGACGCCGCCGCCGGGCCGTGCGGCGCGAAGCGCCCCGCACGGTTCCCTGAGAGCCCGCCGGACCGTTGCCGACGGCATCCTCCCGGCGCTCCCCGAAGCCACCCGCCTGGCCGCCGCCGAAGCCACCGCTCCCGGACCCGCCGCCGTGAACGGGTCCGTGCCCGCCGCCGTGAACGGGTCCGTGCCCGCCGCCCTGGAGGTTCTGCGCGCGCGCCGGCCCGATGTCGCCGCTGCCCATCAGGTGGCCCGCCACGGCCTCCGAGGAGGGGCGGCGGGCAGGGTCCTTCGACAGGCACGCGGCGACCAGGTCGCGCAGCGAGTCGTCAAGGGCGGTCAGGTCGGGCTGCTCGTTCAGGATGCGGTTGATCACCGCGGGGATGGAGTCGGCGCCGAAGGCGGGCCGTCCGGTGGCGGCGAAGACGATCGTCACGCCCCACGCGAACACGTCGACCGCGGAGGTCACCGCCGCGCCGCTGAGCTGCTCCGGCGCCAGGAACGACGGGGTTCCGAGGGTGTCGCCGGTGGCGGTGGCGCCCGGGGCGTCCAGGGCCCGCGCGATGCCGAAGTCGATGACGACCGGTCCCTCTGGCCCCATCAGCACGTTGGCGGGCTTGAAGTCCCGGTGCAGGATGCCCGCCCGGTGGATGGCGGCGAGCGCGGTGGCCGTACTGACCGCGAGGCGATCGAGCGCGGCGCCCCGGCGAGGACCTTCCCGCTCGACCAGTTCGCGCAGCGACGGGCCGGGCACGTACTCGCTGACGATGTAGGGCTGGTTGCCGGCCAGGTCGGCGTGCAGCACCGAGGCGGTGCAGAACCTCGCGACCCGCTGCGCGACCGACACCTCGCGAAGGAACCGGGCGCGGGCGTCGGCGTCGCCGGAGAGCCGGGCGTGGAGCAGCTTGATCGCCACCGGCTCGCCCGAGGTGGACCGGCCGAGGTAGACGACGCCCTGGCCGCCGTCGCCCAGGCGTCCGATGATGTCGTACGCACCGAGGCGGCGCGGGTCCTCGTCCGTGAGTCCCTGTGTCACCTCGACCCCCGATATCCCGATTTATCCGCACCTGTGGTTAAGAACGCTACCAGTGGGAACCCAGGGACGCCGGGGAGATCAGATGGCCTTGCCGGGATTGAGAATGCCCAGGGGGTCGAAGACCTGCTTGATCTTCTGCTGGACCTCGCTCACCACCGGGCCGCTCTCCAGGCCGAGCCAGCGGCGCTTGAGCAGGCCCACCCCGTGCTCGCCCGTCAGCGTCCCGCCGAGGCGGAGCGCGGCACGGAAGACCTCGTCGGCCGCCGCCCACACGTTCGCGGGCGGCTCGGAGAGCCCTCGGTCGAAGATGAAGACCGGGTGCAGGTTGCCGTCGCCGGCGTGCGCGACCGTACAGATGAGGGTGTCGTGGCGGGCCGCGGTCTCCTCGATGATGGTGATCATGTCCGGCAGCACCGAGCGGGGAACGCAGACGTCCTCCACCAGGCAGGCGCCCAGCCGCTCCTTGGCGGTGTAGGCCAGCCGCCGGAGCCCGATCAACTCGTCGGCCTCCTCGGGGGAGGAGGACATCGCGACGAAGCTCGCGCCGTTCGCCTCGCACAGCCGCGCCATCGCGTCGGCGCTGCCGGGAAGCTCGCCCTCCGACTGCGCGATCAGCATGGCCTGGACCCCGGCGTCCAGGCCGATGTTCTTCCAGTCGTCGATCGCCTTGAGGGTGTTGCGGTCCATCAGCTCCAGCAGCGACGGCCGGCATCCCGCGGCGACGATCGCGGCGACGGCGTCGCCCGCGGCGCGCTGCGAGGGGAACTCGGCGGCGACGGTGACCGGCGGCGCGGCCGGCGCCCGGCGTAGCCGCAACGTGGCCGAGGTGATCACCCCGAGGGTGCCTTCCGAGCCGACGAAGAGCCCGGTGAGGTCGTACCCGGTCACCCCCTTCATGGTCCGGCGGCCGGTGGTGAGCAGCCGTCCGTCGGCCAGCACGACCTCCAGGCCGAGCGTGGAGTCGCGGGTGACGCCGTACTTCACGCAGCGCAGCCCGCCCGCGTTGGTGGCCAGGTTGCCGCCGATGGTGGAGATCTCGTACGAGGACGGGTCGGGGGCGTACATCAGGCCGTGCGCACGGGCGGCGCGGTCGAGGTCGGCGGTGATCACACCCGGCTCGACGACGGCGATCTCGTCGGCCGGGGACAGCTCACGGATCTCGGTCATGCGCGCCAGCGACAGCATCACACAGCCCTCGACCGCCGTCGCTCCGCCCGCGAGGCCGGTGCCCGCTCCACGGGGGACCACGGGCACCCGGTGCTCGGTGGCCCAGCGCATCGTGGCGACCACGTCGTCCCGGGTCTGCGCCGCCACCGCGCACAGGGGTTTGCCGGGTTCGAGAAACGTCTGGTCACGGGCGTAGGAGGCGGCCACGTCGGGGTCGGTCAGCACTCTGCCTGCGGGGAGCGCGCCGACGAGCTCATCAACTGCGTTCACGCCAGCGACTGTACGTTCTGCCCCCGATGAATGCCGATTCGGGCGCACAAGGGTGGATGTGGTGTACAGGCGCCGGAGTGGAGCGTTCCGGTGCACGAAAAAGGCCAGATCACGGTGAGCGCCGAGAGCGGGAACCCCGTGGCCGTCGGACTTCCGACGATGACAATTTCGCAACACCTTTGGTCGGCTTTACTTTTGCTTTACTCCATCATCTAACGTCCGCTTTGCCGATTCTGGGGCGTTCCATGGCAAACGCCGCAGATCTCCAACGGTCGGCGCGTTCATCCTGGCGCGCCTTGGAAGTCGCCCGGATACCCCGGGCGGAGGAGGAATTCCTGTTGGCACGCAGAGTCAGGCGTCTCGTCTCGATGCTTCCAGTCGTGGGACTGGCGGCGGCGGGTCTCGCGGTCACGGGTGCCGCGGCAGACGGCACCTCGGTGGCCCGGTATCAGCCGTCGGCGAGTGATTACTACATCAACTACGCCCCCCCGAGGGTTCAGAGCGACACCACGTCGAAGGCCGGGGAGAAGGTGGACACCGGCGCGGACAAGCGGCGCGGTGGCACGCCCACCGCGGAGGTGTTCGACCGCAAGTTCTCCGAGGGCAACCCCGTGGCGGCCAGGGAACTGGCCAAGCACGAGCGCACGGCGGTCCGCACCGGCAAGAACCCCTTCGAGTTCCTGTACAAGAAGGCGAAGACCACGCAGAAGGCGAAGCTGCTGACGCTGCTGGTCGAGTTCAACGAGCAGGCGAACGACGACTTCTCCGGGTTCAGCCACCCCAAGACGATCAACGATGCGGACGACTGCGTCACCGAGCCGCCCGGCACCAAGATCAACGGGCCGCTGCACAACAACATCCCGAACCCCGCGCTGGAGGCAGGCGGCGGCAAGGACAACAACTCCATGTGGGTCCCGGACTTCAACAACGCCCACTACAACGACATGCTCTACTCCAGCAAGGGCATCACCAAGCGGGTCCGCACGGACCTGAAGGACCCTCGCGACGGCAAGCCGGGCATCGACATCGCCGGCTACACCATGAAGAACATGTACGAGGAGATGTCCAAGGGCGCCTACACCGTCACCGGTGAGGCGATCGGCTGGATCAAGGTCCCGCACTCCGAGGCCTGGTACGGCGCGGGCGCCTGCCACGCCGCTGTGCAGGACACCTCCGGCCACCCCGACAACCCGCGCGGCGCCGCCCAGATGGGCATCGACGCCGTCAACGAGCTGGCCAAGTCCAACCCGAGCTTCCCCTGGGCCGACTACGACCAGGAGGACACCTCCGACGCCGACGGCGACGGCAACTACAACGAGCCCGACGGCGTGGTGGACCACCTGGTGCTCGTCCACGCGGGCGAGGACAAGTCCGGCGGCGGCGGCGCCCAGGGCACCTTCGCCATCTGGGCCCACTCCAGCGCGATCCCCGGCGGCTACACGGTGCCCGGGACCAGCGTCAAGATCTCCAACTACATCGTGCAGCCGGAGGACTCCGGCGTCGGCGTGTTCGCCCACGAGTACGGCCACGACCTCGGCCTGCCGGACCTGTACGACGCCACCGGCGCCGGGGACAGCGACGTGGAGTTCTGGGACCTCATGTCCACCGGCTCCCACTCCGGGCCGATCTTCCAGTCGATGCCGACCCACATGGGCCTGTGGGACAAGTGGGTGCTCGGCTGGGCGAACCCCAAGGTGCTCAACCCCGGTGACGCCACCAAGCTGGTGACCCTGGGCCAGGCCTCGCGCACGCCCAAGCTCACCGAGGACGGCGTCCGGGTCAACCTGCCCGACAAGGACGTCACGCTCACCACCCCGCACAGCGGTACCAAGGTGTGGTGGTCGAACAACGACCAGGACTGGGCGGACGTGAAGATCACCCGCGACATCGCGGTCCCGGCCGGCACCGACACCAGGTTCTGGCTGTGGAACGACTTCACCATCGAGCAGGACTGGGACTACGGCTTCATCGAGGTCTCCACCGACGGCGGCACGACCTGGGCCGAGCAGAAGATCTACGGCGAGGACGGCGCGCTCGTCTCCACCGGCGACGACTACGCCGACCCGAACAAGCGGCTGCGCGACTACGGCAACAAGAAGTACGGCCTGACCGGTGACTCCGGCGGCTGGCAGCACTTCTACGCCGACCTCGCGCCGTTCGCGGGCCAGAACATCAAGCTGCGCCTGCGGTACGCCACCGACGCCGCCGCCAACGAGCGCGGCTGGTTCGCCGACGACTTCTCGGTCACCAGCGGCGGCACCACCGTCTGGAGCGACGACGTCGAGTCAGGCGCGGCCGGCTGGACCGCCGCCACCGGCACCTTCACCGACACCAGCGGCGCCGGTTGGGTGCAGCACAGCGGCTCGCTGAAGAGCGCGCAGTACTACCTGGCCGAGTGGCGCAACCTGGACGGGTTCGACAAGGGCCTGAGCTACACCTACGACACCACCTGGTTGCACGACGGTGCCTGGAAGGTGGAGAAGGTTCCCTACAACGCTCCCGGCATGCTGGTCTGGCTGCGTGACGCCTCCTACGGCTACAACAACGCGGCGTCCAACATCTGGTCGCTGCCGTCGGCGGGCGCCAAGGGACAGCTGCTCCTGGTGGACTCCCACTTCGACCCGCTGCGCCGTACCGGCGAGGCGGCCGCGATCGACCCGAGCGCGCTGAAGAACATCCCCTCGCGCCCGCAGTCGTCCAACGCGGCGTTCGGCTTCGTCAAGACGCGTTCCTTCAAGGAGTGCATCGAGGGCGAGGCCTTCACCGAGTACTGCACGCAGTTCGCGCCGCAGGACCCGGTGAAGACCTTCACCGACGCCAAGACCTGGTACCCGGGCCTGGAGAGCCGGGAGGACGGGCTCTACTACCGGCTCCGTGACGCGTCGACGGTCGTCCCCTCCAAGGGCAACCAGCCCTACTCGGTGCGGGTCGTCAACCCCGACGGCACTCCGGCGACCGACCTGTACGGCGAGACCGTCAACGGCTTCACCCTCGGCTCCGGCAACCCCGGCGACGAGGGCAAGCAGCTCGGCGTGCAGCTCAAACTGATCACACCGCTTCCCGGCAACCTGGGCGCGATCGTCCAGGTGACCCCGCCGAAGAAGTAGCAGAACCGGCCGGTGACCACCGGCTGTGGCTCCAAGCGGGACGGGTACGGCCACGCCGTACCCGTCCCGCCTGCTTCCGGCGACTGCATAGCATGTGTCCCGAGGCGTCTACGGGGATGGGTGATCGGTGAGCGAGCTGCGGAGCAAGGCGGAACACACAAAGGCGATCCGCGACCTGCGCAGGGTGGTTCTGGTGGTCAACACCCGGTCCAGGAAGGGCCGGCACCGCTACTTCGAGGCGCTGCGGCTGCTCCAGGCCGACGGCTTCCGGCCGATGCGCACCTACGCCGTCATGGATCCGTCCCGTCTTCCCGAGATCATCAAGGAGGCGCTGGGGCTCGAGCCCGACCTGCTGGTGGTCGGCGGGGGCGACGGCAGCCTGAGCGAGGCCGTGAAGCACGTCGCCCACCGCGACGTGGCCCTGGGCGTGCTGCCGCTCGGCACGACCAACAACTTCGCCCGCAGCCTCGGCCTCCCGCTCGACCTGGCCCTGGCGATCAAGGTGTTCAGCCGGGGCAAGGTCGCCGACATCGATCTCGGCATGGCCGGCGACCGGCCCTTCGCCAACCTCGCCAGCTTCGGGGTCTCGGTCGAGGTGGCCGGCACGGTGAAGCCGTGGCTCAAGCGGGCACTGGGCCGGGCGGCCTACCCGCTGACCGCGCTGACCATCCTGCCGAAGCACCAGCCGTTCCGTGCCTTCATCACGGTCGACGGCCGGCGCCACGAGCTGCTGACCCACCAGCTCAACATCGCCAACGGGCGCTACCACGGCGGCTGGCAGATCGCCAGGGACATCAGCATCGACAACCGCCGGCTGGTCGCCTACCAGCTCGGCTCGGGCAAGCGGCTCAGGCTGCTCGCCGAGACCCTGGCCCGCGCCACGAGCGGCCGCTGGCGGAGCCTCGCCGGCGGCCCGTTCGTCACCGGGAGCGAGATGCTGCTGGAGACCGAGCCCCCGATGGCCGCCGACGTGGACGGCGAGGTGCACCTGCGCACGCCGCTGACGATCCGGTCCGTCCCGAACGGCATGCGGGTCATGGTCCCCCCGGGCTTCGTGGACACCTGATCTGACCGGGCCTGCCCTACAGTGCGTCCAGCGCCCTGATCATGCCGCGTGCGCCCTGCCGGTGGGACGACGCGGCCATCTGGCGGACGGCGGCGGACACCCGGTCCGGGGAGGTGGCGAAGTTGAAGCGCGCGAAGCCGCACCCGGGCGTGCCGAACTTCGGGCCCGGGTACAGTGCGACCCCGCCCCGCCGCAGGAACCACTCGGCCGGGTCGTCGCCGAGCCCGAGCGCGCGGAAGTCCAGCCAGGCGAGGTAGGTCGCCTGCGGCGGCTGGTACACCACCTCGGGCAGGTGCTCGGCGAGCAGCTCGCCCAGCAGGGCGCGGTTGGCGGTGAGCCCGGCCATCAGCTCGTCCAGCCAGGGCTCCCCGGCGGTGAACGCCACCTCCGAGGCGATCACTCCGAGCAGCCCCGCGCTCTCGCTGACCTCCACGTCGATGGCCGTGACGTCGGAACGGGCCTCCGCGCCAGGCACGGCCAGCGCGGCCTTCAGCCCGGCGAGGTTCCAGGCCTTCGACGCCGAGACGAGCATGATCGAGCGAGCCGCCGCCGGGGCGTCGAGCGATCCGAACGGCACGTGCCGCGCGCCGGGGTAGACCAGCGGGGCGTGGATCTCGTCCGCCACGACCCGCACGCCGTACCGCTCCGCGAGCCGCGCGACCGCCATCAGATCGTCCTCGCCGAACACCAGCCCTGTGGGGTTGTGCGGGTTGCACAGCAGGTACGCGGCGGCGCCGGCGGCGAATTCCCGCTCCAGCGCGTCGAGGTCCAGGCGGAAGCCGCGTGCCGTCAGCGACAGCGGGTTCAGCACGGCCTGCCGGCCGATGCGGGGCAGCCAGTAGAAGTACGGCGGGTAGGCGGGGGTGTTGATCACCACTCGGTCACCCGGCTCGGTGACCAGGTGCAGCACCTCGACGATCCCCGCCATCACGTCCGGCACCAGGCGTATCCCCGTGGGATCGGGCCGCCAGCCGAACTTCCGAGCGGAGAACCCGGCGAAGGCCTCCGGCAGCCCGCCGGCGACGGCGTACCCGGTGTCACCGCGGCCGATCGCCTCGACCAGCGCCGCCTTGATCGGCTCGGCGAGCGGGGTGTCCATCTCCGCCACCCACACCGGTAGCACCTCCGGCGGGTACTCCCGCCACTTGGCGCTGTGCCGTTCCCGCAGCTCGTCGAGGCTGTACGCGGCCAGGAGGTCCGTGTGAGAGCCCACGGGTCCGTGGGTGGTGCCGGTGTCGGTCAAGGCAGTCCTTCACTCTCGGGACACGGCCGGACGGACGGACGCCCAGCCTTGTCCGGTTCATTCGTCAATCACGTCATAGCACATGATTTGGGGCGCGCACCGGTTGCGTCGGGCCATGGCCTGGGTGCGCGCTCCCATCCGGCACCCCTTCCAGATGGGAGTTCTACTCGATCGGGTGATGTGGCAGGGGCACGGCTTCGCAGAGCATGGTGACGACGTGGCCTGCGGGCACGGCGGCGCGAAGGAGACCATGACCATGAACCAGCAGCGGCCGGAGCTACCGCGGGAAGAATGGCGGCAGTACTTCGACACGGTCACGCGAAACTACGAGGGCGCCGACCTGACGATCGAAGTGCTGGACAAGGACTTCGGCGACCTGGTCCCGGCGGAGCGGATACCGCTGGCCTATGTGGAGTACGACCCCAAGGACGACCAGTTCTCGGTCGGCGTGGGCGGTCGTGACGCGCGGTACCCCGTGGTGATGCGCCACGCCATCGACCATCCGCAGCGGATCCTGGCCGACACGGTGCAGCACGGCGCGATACGGGCGATCGACGTCTTCGACGCCGAGGGAAACCAGACGATCGTGACCGTCTACCTGGTCAAGGTCCCCGAGGAGGCCTCCGCCTGAGTCGCCCGGGTCGACTCCTTCCCCGGGCGCCGGTCCACGCCCGGCTCGCGGGCGTGTTCCTCCAGTCGCCCCTCCAGCCGATCCTGCGGCATCTTCATGCCGTACAGAGGATCGGGTTTAGCTCGCGCGGATCGAGCCGCAGCGCGCCCGGAACGGGTCGCCGAGCGGCTCCCCACTGAGGCGCGAAGTCCCTGGATCACTCCTCGACGAACAGCCGGCTCGCCACCTCGGGCAGCGACTCGCGTTCGATCGCAAGACGGAGCGCCGCCCAGCTCAGCGCCTGGCGGACGGCTCGCCGCGAGATCATTGGCGCTCCGACCCTGGATGGGCGTGGCCAGGGACGAGGCGACATGCTGGAATGTTCCGGCGAGCGTGAGAGGGGTGACGGCGTGACCGTGCACGAGGCCCGGATCGGGCGTTACTACGAGGACTTCACCGTCGGCGACATATACCAGCACCCGCTCGGCCGGACGATCAGCGAGGCCGACAACACCTGGTTCACCCTGCTGACCATGAACACCAACCAGAACCACTTCAACGCGCACTTCGCGGCCAAGGCCCCGGTCGGGAAGATCATCGTGAACTCGGGGCTGTCGGTGGCCATCGTGCTCGGCATCTCCGTCATGGACGTCAGCCAGAACGCGATGATGAACCTCGGGTGGGAGGAGATCAAGCTCACCCACCCCGTCTTCGTCGGCGACACGCTCTACGCCGAGTCGGTGGTGCTGGAGAAGCGCGAGTCCAGGTCGCGGCCGTACGCCGGCATCGTGACCTGTCACACCCGCGGCCTCAACCAGGACGGCGACGAGGTGATGTCGTGGCGCAGGTCCGTCATGGTCTACAAGCGGGACGCCCCGCACGACAAGAACTACTTCCCCCAGGCCAAGACCGGCCCCCTCTAGATCGGACCCCCATATGGACTTCGAGCTGAACCAGGACCAGGACCTGTTCCGGCGGACCCTACGGGAGTTCGTCGACAAGGAGATCGTCCCGGTCGCCTCCGAATGGGAGCGCGACGGACGGTACCCCGAGGAGATCGTCGAGGGGTTCAAGCGGCTCGGGCTGTTCGGCATCACGATCCCCGAGGAGTACGGCGGCCTCGATCTGGACCGGGTTTCGTTCGCCCTGGTGTTCGAGGAGATCGCCAGGGGATGGATGGGGGTGGCCGGCGTGCTCGGCTCCCACACCCTCGCCGCGTGGATGATCGCCAAGTACGGCACCGAGGAGCAGCGGGCGGCCTACCTGCCCGACCTGGCCACCGGCGCCCGCCGCACCGGCATCGCCCTCACCGAGCCCGGAGCGGGCACCGACCTACAGGGCATCCAGACCCGCGCGGTGAGGGACGGTGACGAGTACGTCATCCACGGCACCAAGACCTGGATCACCAACGCCCGGCACGCCGACCCGCTGCCGGTGCTGGTGAAGACCTCCCTCACCGAACCGGCCCATAAGGGGATGTCGGTCCTGCTCGTCGACGCGGACAGGGGCTTCGTCGTCAGCCGCGACCTGCCGAAGCTCGGCTACAAGGGCACGGAGACCTGTGAGGTGGTCCTCGACGGGGTCCGGGTTCCCGCGTCCAGCCTGCTGGGCGGGGCCGAAGGGCGCGGCATGCAGCAGGTGCTGTCGGCGCTCGAGCTCGGCCGCATCAACATCGCGGCCCGCGCGGTCGGCGTGTCCCAGTGCGCCTACGAGGCGGCGCTGAACTACTCCAGGGAGCGCCAGGCCTTCGGGCGGCCCATCGCCGAGTTCCAGGCGATCCAGCTCAAGCTCGCCGACATGGCCACCGAGATCCAGGCGGCCCGCATGCTCACCTACTGGGCGGCCACGCGCTCGGAGGCCGGGGCGGTGAACTCCGAGGCGGCGATGGCGAAGTACTTCGCCTCGGAGGTGGCGATCCGGGCGTCCATGGAGTCGATGCGGGTGCACGGCGGCTACGGCTACTCCCAGGAGTTCGTGGTCGAGCGCCTCTACCGCGACGCCCCGCTCATGGCGATCGGCGAGGGCACCAACGACGTGCAACGCATGGTCATCGCCCGCTCGCTGCTGTCCGGCGCCGCGAAGGTCGGCTGGTGATCCCCACCGGCGACGGCACCTCGTCCGGGCCGGGTTCCGCGTCTGGGGGAGGCAGCGTGTCTGGGGGAGGCAGCGTGTCCGGGGCGGGCTCCGTGTCTGGGGGAGCGGCCGGGTCGGATGACGCGTGCCTGTTCTGCGGGATCGCCTCGGGGGCTCCGCCCGCGCACGTGGTGCTCGCGGACGATGTGGCGGTCGCCTTCCTCGACGCGCGCCCGGTGTTCAAGGGGCACGTGCTCGTCATACCGAGGGAACACGTCGAGACCCTCGTCGACCTGCCGACAGAGGCGGTAGGGCCGTACTTCGAGCGCGTGCGGGCGGTCGCACGTGCCGTCGAGGACGGTCTCGGAGCGGCGGGCACCTTCGTGGCGATGAACAACCGGATCAGCCAGAGCGTCCCGCACCTGCACACCCACGTGGTGCCCCGCAACCGCAAGGACGGCCTGCGCGGCTTCTTCTGGCCCCGGGTGAAGTACGCCGACGAGGCCGAGGCCGAGTCCTACGCCACCAAGATCCGCAAAGCCCTCGACAGCACCACCGCGGAGTAGTGCGGTCTCCACCGGCCTTCGCCGGGTCTCCATCGGGCTTTCGCTGGTCTCCATCGGTCTTCGCTGGGTCTCTACTGGCCTTCGCCCGGTCTCCATCGGGCTTTCGCTGGTCTCCACTGGCCTTCGCCCGGTCTCCACCAGGCTTCGCCGGGTTCTCATTGGTCTTCGCCGGGTTCCCACTGGACTCGCGACCGTGGTCGGTTGTATCCGGCGCCGGGTCGGCGAGTTGGGGTACGGCGATGCCGGCGCCGCTGTACGGCGGCCGGCAACGACATGCGATCGCTTGCCTGGAGTAGGCTCCGGCGGCGTGGAACCGCTGCTGGCCGTGTCTCTGCTCCTCGTCCTCGTCGGAGTCCCGGCCGTGGTGCTCTGGCGGATGCTGCGCGGGCGGCGCGAGCTCGGCACCAGCCCGGCCGAGCGCGCCACCTTCGAGACCCTGCACACCGCGTCCCTGGCCGCGCCTCCGCTGCGGGCAGGGCTGACGGCGGCCGGGGCGCTGAAGGCGTCCCGCTACCTGCGCGAGCTGCTCGGCTCGCCCGCCATCGCGATCACCAACGGCGAGGAACTGCTGGTGTACGACGGCGCGGGGGAGCACCACTCGAGGAACGCGTTCGCCCACGCCGCCGAGACTCTCCGGGACGGCCGTATCCAGGTGCTGGGCCCGGACACGGTCTCGTGCGACCTGCCCGAGTGCCCGGTGAGGTACGCCGTGGTGGTGCCGCTCACGACCGACGATCGGGTGGTCGGCTCCCTGGCGGCCTACGGCGACCACGCTTCGGCGGGCCTGGTCCGCGCCACCCAGGAGGTCGCCACCTGGGTCGACTCGCAGCTGGAGCTGGCCGAGCTCGACCGGTCGCGGACGCTGCTCATGGAGGCCGAGGTGCGTGCGCTGCGGGCGCAGATCTCCCCGCACTTCATCTACAACTCGCTGACGACCATCGCCTCCTTCGTCCGCACCGACCCCGAGCGCGCCCGCGAGCTGCTGCTGGACTTCGCCGACTTCACCCGCTACTCCTTCCGGCGGCACGGCGAGTTCACCACGCTCGCCGAGGAGCTGCGCTCGATCGACCGCTACCTCACCCTGGAACGGGCCCGGTTCGGCGACCAGCTCCGGGTGACGCTGCGCATCGCGCCGGAGGTGCTGCCCGTGGCCGTGCCCTTCCTCTGCCTGCAGCCTCTGGTGGAGAACGCCGTACGGCACGGGCTGGAGAGCAAGGACGGCGTCGGCCACATCACGATCATCGCCGAGGACGCGGGGGCGCAGTGCCTGATCAGCGTGGAGGACGACGGCATCGGCATGGACCCCGAGCGGCTGCGGCGCATCCTGGCGGGCGACTCCGACGAGCGCTCGGGCGCGGGTGGCGTCGGCCTGGCCAACGTGGACGAGCGGCTGCGCCAGGTCTACGGCGACGAGTACGGGCTCGTCGTCGAGACGGCGCGGGGGGCGGGCGCGAAGATCAGCGTCCGGCTTCCCAAGTACCGCCAGGGCGTCTCGGTTTAGGTTCGAAATCATCGGCTTGGGGCGGCACGCCTACTGCGCCGGGGGAACGGCGGCAAGATTCACCACACGCACCCCGCCCTTCCACGACCAGAAGATCACGCCTTGATCCGTCGACCACTTCCGATCGGCGGTTCGGAAGGGGACGAGCCCATCGGCGTGGGCGTCGTAGATGGCCATGGCTCCGATGACGAACCGATCTTTGTATGGATACGAGGACGGAAGAACGCTCAGCCCGTTGAGGACGCGGACCTGGCTCCCGTCGATCCGCTGCACCACGGACTCGTCACTCCGAGTCCCGAGGCACCAAGTAGGGCCACAACGCAACCCTTCCACCCCGTGCGCCGGCGTGATCGCGACAATCGTGCCTGTTTCCAGGTTGACGATCTTGGTGGGATTGGTTCGGAGATCGAGAGGCTCGTCGATCGCCCAAGGCCAGGCGGCAAGCTGCAGCCCCTTGGACTTGGCCACTTTCTCGGATACTCCCTCTTCGATGCTCATCCGCCACACCCCGTCGAGCGGTGCGGACCAGACGACCTGGTCGCCCGCGAGCGCGATCCGATCGACCGCCTCGCCCTTGACCGGCCCGACTCGTCTGGCCTCCCCGCCGCCGCGCACGGGTGCGACCCACACGTATCCCTCGGCCAGCCAGGCGACCCGGTCGTCATCGACGGCCACCGTCTGCGGACCTGGGGGAAGCGTCGCCACCACTCTGGCACGTCTCGTGGTGACGTCATAGACCTCGATCGTCCTCCGCTCTGTCGTCACCAGCACCCGCGTAGCGCTGATCGCGGCCACAGGCCGGTACCTCCCCGGAAGGGTGAACACGGCCTGTGGCCAGATCTGCTCGATCGTCTTGTCTGGCTTCGTCGTCCCCACCATGGGTCTGGGCGGCGAAGGCCACACGACCAGCGCGCCCCACCCCAGCGCGGCAGCGCAGACCGACGCGAGCGCCGCACGCGCCCTGCTCTGCCGCCGGTGGCGCCGCTTTGTCGCCATGCCGGACAGCAGGTCGCGCTCCTGCGCCCGCTCGGCGATCGTTCGCAAAGCCCTGGCCAACTCTTCTTCGGTTTTCATCCCCACCTCCCGATGAGCGCCTGTGCCCTGACGCGGAGCGTGGCGAGCGCGCGTGAAGCTTGGCTGCGGACGGTCGCCTGGGAAATGCCGAGAATCGCGGCTATCTCATCGTCGGCGAGTTCTTCGTAGTAGCGCAGCACCAGCACCGCGCGCTGTCTGGGCGGCAAGGCGCGCAAGCGCTGCCAGACGTCCTTGAGATCGTGCTCGTCCTCCCGGACCAGCGCAGGGACCTCATCGGTGAGCTGTTCCCGCCGCCGCCTGCGCCACCAACTCACGTGCTGCCTGGCCATGATCGTTCGGACATAGCCCTCGGGATCGTCCTTGTTTCGAACCCGCCGCCAGGAGGAGCTCAACTTGAGCAACGCCTCCTGGACCAGGTCGGCGGCGTCATCGGCATTGCCGGTCAGCACCAGGCCGTACCGCAGCAGCGCCGGCCCCCTGGCGCGGACGAAATCCTCGAACTCCACCTTCCAGGGACGTATGGGCACCCGCTTTCGTTGCAAGAATCTTTGCCGGCGACGCCGCACTTGGCGTTTCACGTAGACCTGCACAACCCGTAGTCGTTGCCGTGCCGGCCGGCCGCGTTCGCCGCACGTGGGCGCGGCTCAGACGTCTCCGTATAGTTACCCCCGCCGGTCGCCAGACCCGTTGACTTCCACTGCCGGATTCATCACTCTCTAGTGGATTCGGGAGGGGCGAACGGGCGGAGGGAATCGATGTGACCGGCCTTCGCGTGCTGGCGGTGGACGACGAGCAGCCGGCGCTTGAGGACCTGGCCTACCTGCTGCGTGCCGATCCGCGCATCGGCGAGGTGGCCATGGCCCGTGACGGCGCGTCGGCGCTGAAGATGCTCGACCGCGCCATGGCCGACGGCAGGCCCGTGGAGGCGGTGTTCCTCGACATCCGCATGCGCGGCCTGGACGGTGTCGTACTCGGCCGCCTCCTGGCCCAGTTCGCCCGGCCGCCCCGCGTCGTGTTCGTCACCGCCTACGAAGAGCACGCGGTGGACGCCTTCGAGATCAAGGCCGAGGACTACCTGCTGAAGCCGGTACGGCCCGAACGCCTCGCCGAGGCGATCCGCAGGGTCTGCGCCGGCATCCCGGACGCTCCCGAATCGGCGGAGGATCCAGGGCGCGCGGCGGCGGACGGCGAGACGATCCCGGTCGAGCTGGCGGGGGTCACCCGGTTCGTCGCGAGCTCGGACGTCCGCTACGTGGAGGCCCAGGGCGACTACGCCCGGCTGCACACCGCCACAGGGAGCCATCTCGTGCGCATCCCGCTGGCCGCCCTGGAGGAGCGCTGGGCCGCCGCCGGCTTCATCCGCGTCCACCGCAGCCATCTGGTGGCCGTCAAGCACATCGACGAGCTGCACATCGACTCCGGCCGCTGCACGGTGCGCATCGGCGACACCGAGATCCCGGTCAGTCGCCGCCACACCCGCGAGCTACGCGACCTGCTGGTACGCCGCGCCAGGAAGAGCCGTACGGAATGACACCCCCGCCAGGAACGGTGCGTGGCGAGGCCCGCGACAGCAGGCCGTACGGGATGATGTCCTGCACGGGGAGGGTGCGTGCCGAGGCCCGCGACGGCAGGCCGTACGGGATGATGTCCTGCACGGGGAGGGTGCGTGCCGAGGCCCGCGACGGCAGGCCGCACGGAACGACGCCGACGCCGGGGGGTCGTACGGGATGACGCCGAAGACGCCCGAGCGGCCGCGCCGTGAGGTGGTGACGAGCCCGCGTACGACCGCCGCCCGCCGGCCCCGCTATCCGGTGACCATGGAGATCGACGAGCAGACCCGCCTCGGCGAGGTCTACATGCGCTCCCTCATCCGCACCCAGTTCCGGCTCGCCCTGTTCGTCTGCACGGTGCTCGGCTGCGTGATCGGCGGCCTGCCGCTGCTGTTCCTGCTGGCCCCGAGCCTGCGCGAGGTACGCCTCCTCGGCCTGCCGCTGCCCTGGGTGGTGCTCGCCGGGCTGATCTACCCGGCGTTCGTGGCCGGTGCCTGGCTGTACGTGCGCCAGGCGGAACGCAACGAACGCCACTTCGCCGACCTGGTCGAGCGCCAGTGAGCCCTGCGCGGGGACAGCGGGCGCCGGTGGGACGCCTGCCGGGAGCGCTGGTGACGCCCGCGACGGCGACGCCCGCGACGGTGACGCCCGCCCCGGCGACCCCCGCCCCGGCGACCCCCGCCCTGGGGGAGTGGGTGTCATGAGCGCCGCGCTGGGGTTGACGGCGGTGCTGGTCGTGGTGGTGGCGGCGATCCTCATCGGGGCGTTCGGGCTTCGCCTGTCCCGGACCACCTCCGACTTCTACGTCGCCTCGCGGACCGTCTCGCCGCTGTGGAACGCCTCCGCGATCGGCGGGGAGTACCTCTCGGCGGCCTCCTTCCTCGGCATCGCGGGGCTGATCCTGGCCTACGGGGCCGACATGCTGTGGCTGCCGGTCGGCTGGACCGGCGGGTACCTGGTGCTGCTGGTGCTGGTCTCGGCCCCGCTGCGCCGGTCGGGGGCCTACACCCTTCCGGACTTCGCCGAGGCCCGGCTGGAGTCGATGGCCGTACGCCGCCTGGCCAGCGTGCTGGTCGTGCTGATCGGCTGGCTCTACCTCATGCCCCAGTTCCAGAGCGCCGGCCTGGTGTTCCGCACGATCACCGGGACCCCGTCGTGGGTCGGCGGCCTGCTGGTGGCCGTCGTCGTCGCGGTCAACGTGCTGTCGGGGGGAATGCGTTCGATCACCTTCGTCCAGGCGTTCCAGTACTGGCTGAAGCTGACCGCGCTGGCGCTGCCGGTGGTGTTCCTGCTGTTCGCCTGGCACGGACAGGGCCGGCCGGAGCTCGGGCGGGACGCGCCCCCCGTCTTCGCCGACCCGGTGACCGTGTCGGTGAGCACGGACGTGACCGTGCGGGTCGACCGGCCCGTCGAGGTCACGGTGACGGGCCGCGTGGACGGCCGGGCCTTCCACGGGCAGCGGCTCACGCTCCAGCCCGGCAGGCACGCGATCGCGCACGACGCGACCGTGGGATTCCCCGCAGGCGCGCCGGTGCCGCACGTCGAGACCCTGCCTGTGCTGACCGACCACGAATGGGCGCTGCCGCTCCACGGCCGCGAGCACCCGCTCTACGCGACGTACTCGCTGATCCTGGCCACGTTCCTCGGCACCATGGGCCTGCCGCACGTCCTGGTCCGGTTCTACACCAACCCCGACGGCCAGGCCGCCCGTCGCACGACCCTCGTGGTGCTGACGCTCCTCGGCGCCTTCTACCTGCTCCCGGCCATCTACGGCTCCCTGGGCCGCCTCTACACGCCCGAGCTGCTCATGACGGGCCGTACGGACGCGGTGGTGCTGACCCTGCCGGGCCGCATCATCGGCGGGACGGCGGGGGACCTGCTCGGCGCCCTGGTCACGGCGGGGGCGTTCGCGGCGTTCCTGTCCACCTCCTCCGGGCTCGCCGTGTCGGTGGCCGGCGTCATCGGGCAGGACATCCTGCGCGGGGGAGTGCGGTCGTTCCGGATCGCCACCATTCTGGCCGTGATCGTGCCGCTCCTGCTGGCCACCGGGGCCCGGTCGCTGGCCGTCGCCGACGTGGTCGGCCTGGCCTTCGCCGTGGCGGCCTCGTCCTTCTGCCCGCTGCTCGTCCTCGGCATCTGGTGGCGGCGGCTGACCACCACAGGGGCGATGGCCGGGCTGCTCGCCGGCGGTGGCCTGGCCAGCGTCGCCGTGATCGCCGTGATCACCGGCGGCCCGTACACCGGCTGGACCGGCGCGCTCCTCGCGCAGCCGGCGGCGTGGACGGTCCCGATCTCGTTCGGCGTCATGATCATCGTGTCGCTGCTCACTCCCGGCCGGGTGCCCCGGGGGGTGGCGCGTACGATGGTACGACTGCACGCTCCCGAGACGCTCGACGTCAACCGGGGTGACTGGCGCCCACGCTCCACCTGAGCGGCCCCGCCACCCGCCGGACGACGGCCATACCGTCATGGCATCAGACCGTTCGTCGTGCAGAATGCGCCTTTCGGCGCAAGACCCCGCCACGTGAGCGACGGGTCGGGGCGACTTGGCGATGATCATGCCCGCGAACCCCGCGGCGGCCTCCTTCCCTCCTACGGTAAGCGTGATCCAAATCACAACGTGGGAGGTCTTGTGGCCACTCAACAAGACGAGTCATCGGCGTTCGAACAGGTGCAGGCCGGCTCCGAATTCCAGGAGCTGCGCCGTCGTTATCGCAACTGGGCGTTCCCTGTGACCGTTGCGTTCCTGGCGTGGTACCTGCTGTACGTGGTCCTGTCCGGCTGGGCGCGGGGCTTCATGGGCACCAAGGTTTTCGGAAACATCAACGTGGCGCTGATCTTCGGCATTCTGCAGTTCGTGTCGACGTTCCTGATCGCCTGGGCGTACGCCCGGCATGCCGACAAGAAACTCGACCCGCTGTCCAGCAAGCTTCGCGGTGAGATCGAGGGAACGTCCAATGAGTAATCACGCGCTGTCGATCACGCTTTTCCTCCTCTTCGTGGCCGCCACCCTGGGCATCACCTTCTGGGCGAGCCGCCACACCAAGGACGCCACCGACTTCTACGCCGGCGGACGGTCGTTCACCGGCGTGCAGAACGGCATGGCCATCGGCGGCGACTACATGTCGGCCGCGTCGTTCCTGGGCATCGCGGGCATCATCGCCCTGTCCGGGTACGACGGCTTCCTGTACTCCATCGGGTTCCTCGTCGCGTGGCTGGTGGCCCTGCTGCTGGTCGCCGAGCTGATGCGCAACTCCGGCAAGTACACGATGGCCGACGTGCTGGCCTTCCGGATGAGCCCGAGGCCGGTCCGTACGGCCGCCGGCGTCTCGACCATCACGGTCAGCATCTTCTACCTGCTCGCCCAGATGGTCGGCGCGGGCGCCCTGGTGGGCCTGCTCTTCGGCATCACCTCGCCCGCGGGCAAGGCGGGCACGATCGTGGTCGTCGGCCTGCTGATGATCGTCTACGTGGTCGTCGGCGGGATGAAGGGCACCACCTGGGTGCAGATCGTCAAGGCCGTGCTGCTGATGACGGGCGCCGCCCTGGTTACCGTGCTGGTGCTCGGCCACTTCGGATTCAACCTCTCCACCCTCCTCGGCACCGCCGCGCAGCAGAGCGGCAAGGGGCAGGCGTTCCTGGAGCCCGGGCTGAAGTACGGCGTCGAGGCCAAGGGCCTGGCGGGCAAGCTCGACCTGATCAGCCTCGGACTCGCTCTGGTCCTCGGCACGGCGGGCCTGCCGCACATCCTGATCCGCTTCTACACCGTGCCGACGGCCAGGGACGCCCGCAAGTCGGTCATCTGGGGCATCGGCATCATCGGCGTGTTCTACCTGCTGACCCTGGTGCTCGGCTTCGGCGCCGCCGCCTTGGTGGGCAGCAAGGCCATCGCCGACCAGAACAAGGCGGGTAATACGGCGGCTCCACAGCTCGCGGAGAAGGTGGGTCAGCTCATCTTCGGTGACGTCGGAGGCACGATCCTGCTGGCGGTGATCGCCGCCGTGGCGTTCGCGACGATCCTGGCGGTGGTGGCGGGCCTGACGCTGGCCTCCTCGTCCAGCTTCGCCCACGACCTCTACGCGCACGTCTTCAAGAGGGGCACCGCGACCGACCAGCAGGAGATCAGGGTCGCGCGGATCGCCGCGTTCGCCATCGGCGCGGTCTCGATCGTGCTCGGCATCTTCGCGCAGAACCTCAACGTGGCCTTCCTGGTGGCGCTGGCCTTCGCGGTCGCCGCCTCGGGGAACCTGCCCGCCATTCTGTACAGCCTGTTCTGGAAGCGGTTCAACACCGCGGGAGCGGTCTCGGCGATCTACGGCGGCCTCGTGTCGGCCGTGGTACTGGTGATCTTCTCGCCGGTCGTCTCGGGCACCGCGACCTCGCTGTTCCCCGACGCCGCATTCAACTGGTTCCCGCTGGAGAACCCGGGCCTGGTCTCGATCCCCATCGGCTTCCTCGCCGGGTACATCGGGGCGCGGCTGAGCAAGGAGTACAACGCGCAGAAGTACGCGGAGATCGAGGTGCGGTCGCTCACCGGCGCCGGCGCCGAGAAGGCCGTCTACCACTAGGACTTGACTCCGGCGCGGGAGTCCTCGCGCCGGAGCCGGGCTTCGACGTACGGCACACTCCCACAGACGCCCGGTCGCGGGTCTCCCTCCCCTCCAGAGGCCCCCGCGACCGGGCTTCGCCGTGTCCGGCTCTGGGTCCAGCGTTATTATTCGCCGTGTCTAGTAAGCCTCGAGGGGACGGACATGGCACAAGGGTCGCCGGTCAAGGCGCTGGTCGCCGCCGTGATCGTCGTGGCGGGGCTGACGGTGCTGGTCGTGGCCGCACTGAGCGCGCTGCCCGGACGGCCGCGGCCGGACCCGCCCGCAGCGCCCGGCCCCTCGTCGTCCGCCTCCCCGCCTGCCGGTCCCCGCTCCGGGGCCAGGGTCGTGGCCGAGGACCGGGCGGGGGACCGGCGGATGGAGCTGACGATCCGGTCCCCGGCTCTCGGCGCCACCGTGCGCGTCCGGTTGCTCCTGCCGCCCGGCTGGTCCAAGGACGCCACCCGCACCTGGCCGGTGCTCTGGCTGCTCCACGGCGGCCTGGACGACCACAAAGCGTGGACCCGCAGGACCGACGTCGAGCGGCTCACCGCGAACACCGGCGCGCTGGTCGTCATGCCCGACGGCGGGCGCTGCGGCGGCTACTCCGACTGGTGGAACGGCGGCGACGGCGGGCCACCGCGATGGGAGACCTTCCACCTCACGGAGCTTCGCGAGATCCTCGAACGCGACTACCGCGCGGGCACGCAACGCGCGATCGCCGGCTACTCCATGGGCGGGCAGGGCGCGATGCTGTACGCGGCCCGGCATCCGGGCATGTTCAAAGCCGCCGCCTCGTTCAGCGGCGCCGTGCACATCCTCGCCCCGGGCGTCCCGCAGGCCGTCTTCCTCGGCACCACCGCCGGCTGCTTCGGCACCGACTGGAAACGCATCTGGGGCGACCCGGCGGACCAGCGCGAGATCTGGCAGCAGCACAATCCGTACGACCTTGCCGGAAAGCTGCGGGGCGTCCGCCTCTACGTCGCCTCGGGGGACGGCCGCAAGAAGCCCGGCGAGTGGTTCGGCGACGGGCCGGAGGAGTTGGCCTACAAGTCCGCCAAGGCCTTCGCCAACCGGCTGCAGGAGCTCGGCGTCCCCGTCACAACCCACTTCTACCGGGGACGCCACACCTTCTCGTACTGGCAGACCGAGCTCCACCGGGCATACCCAATGCTGACCGAGGCCATCGGAGCCGGGCGCACCTGACCGAAGGCGAGGCCCATGGAGGGTTACCGGGAAGAGGCGGCGGGGTGGGGCTGGGGGATGGCGCGGCGCCTGAGCCGCGTGATGGCGGTGACGGCGGGCAACAGGTGAGTGGTCAGGTTGCGGGAGGCCATCGGCTGCGGCGTTGAGACCGCGCCGACGGGCAGCGGGGGCGGGTCGTCGTCTGCCGTCCCAAGGGACGAAAATTCTTCCATGTCGTTGACCGAGCAGGCGATCGAGCACATCAGGCGGCTCATCATGGAAGGAGTGCTGTCGCCGGGTTCCCGGTTGCCTCCTGAACAGGAGTTGGCCGTGGAACTGGGCTTGTCCCGGAATCTGCTCAGGGAGGCCGTGCGCTCCCTGGTCACCACCCGCGTGCTGGAGGTGCGCAGGGGCGACGGCACGTTCGTCACGAGTCTCAAGCCTGAGCTGCTGCTCGAAGGAGTCGGCCTCGCCGTCGAGATGATGCGGGGCGACGACCTCCTGGAGATCATGGAGGTGCGCCGGCTGTTCGAGCCCGTGACGACCGGGCTGGCGGCCACACGTATCACCGCCGGCCAGCTCGCGGTGGTCGAGCGCCACCTTCAGGCGATGATCGCCGCCCAGGACGACGTCGAGGCGCTCAACCACCACGACGACGCCTTCCACCGTGCCGTGTTCGAGGCGACGGGCAACAGATCGCTGTTCGCCCTGCTCAGCGGCATCTCGGGCCGGACACTCCGTGCCCGGGTCTGGCGCGGGCTGGTCGAGGACAACGTGGCCGGCCGCACCGTCGCCGAGCACACCGCCATCTACCAGGCCTTGGCCGACGGCAACGCCGCCCTCGCCCATGCGGCGGCGCTCGTGCACGTGAGCACCACAGAGACCTGGCTGAGGGAGAACCTCGGCAGGTCCTTCACCGACACTGAGGCGCGGCCGGTATGAAACGCCTGGAGCGTTCAACGACCCCGACATGATGGAGGTCGGCCGCGGATCGGCCTGCTGGTGCGAGACATAGTATGTCTCTGTATCGAGCCCTGTTCTGCGAGGGCCTCCTCGTTCGGATCTGGAGCCGGAAGTCGCGGCACATTCCAGATTAGAGCGATTATGTCGCAGAGGTCTGGACACCGGCTGGGGTTTGGTCATAGAAAGACATCCCATGTTCTGTTGGTTATAAGCGGGCTGAAGGCGATCCTCCGGAGTTCCACGTGCCAGGAGCGTGGGCCCGTCTGATCGCGGTGCGGTCAGCGACGGCAACGCAGCCGTGGTGCTTCAGAAGGAGAGAAGATGGAACGCAGACGGTTCGCGCTCGTCGCGGCCTTGGCCATCTCGGGGTGTCTGGCCGTGGCCTGCGGTGGGAACGGCGGTGGCGGCGACGGCGGGGGCGGAAGCGGGGGCGCGCCGGCGAAGCCGGTCATCGGTGTGGACTACCCGCGCTCGGACACCGACTTCTGGAACTCCTACATCAGCTATGTGCCGAAGACCGCCGGCGAGCTGGGGATGGAGCTCAAGACCACCAATTCCCAGAACGACATCGCCAGGCTGACCGCCAACGTGCAGACCCTGATGGGGCAGGGCGTGCGCAGCGTGGTGATGGCGCCGCAGGACACCGCCGCCGTCGCCCCCACGCTCCAGCAGCTCGAGACCAAGAAGATCCCCGCCGTCCTGGTGGACACGCGGCCGGACACCGGCAACGCCTTCATGGTCGTGCGCGCCGACAACCGGGCGTACGGGGAGAAAGCCTGCCGCTTCCTCGGCGAGAAGCTCCAGGGCAAGGGCAAGGTGGTCATGTTGCAGGGCGACCTGGCGTCCATCAACGGCCGGGACCGCACCGAAGCCTTCAACGAATGCATGAAGCAGAACTACCCCGGCATCAAGGTCTTCGGCGAGGCCACCAAGTGGGACGGGGCGGTGGCCGCGCAGAAGCTGTCGACGGACCTCACCGCGAACCCGGACATCAAGGGCGTGTACATGCAGTCCAGCTTCGCCCTCGCCGGCACGCTCCAGGTGCTCAAGCAGCGCGACCTTCTCGTCCCGCCGGACGACCCCAAGCACGTCTTCGTGGTGTCCAACGACGGCATCCCGCAGGAGCTCAAGGAGATCGCCGCCGGGAACATCGACGCCACCGTCTCCCAGCCCGCGGACCTCTACGCCAAATACGCGCTGTCGTACGCCAAGGCCGCGACCGAAGGCAAGACCTTCCAGCCCGGTAAGACCGATCACGACAGCACGATCATCCAGGTCCGTCCGGGACTCCTGGAGGACCAGCTGTCCGCGCCCCTGGTCACCAAGGACGGCGGCACGTACGGAGGCATCTCCAGCTTGAAGAACGACGACAAGTCGCTCTGGGGCAACAACCTGAGCTGAGAGGCATTGTCATGGGCGAGTTCGCGGGAGGGCCCGCGAGCCCTTCACCCGCCCGCGAGGGCGGGGCGGTCCGCATGGGGCGCCCCGCCGTCGCGGAGGCGGAGCGCATAACCAAGAGGTACGGCGAGACGGTGGCGCTGGACCACGCGCACATCACCATCAATCCAGGGGAGGCCCATGCCCTCGTGGGCCGCAACGGCGCGGGCAAGTCGACCCTGGTATCAGTCCTCACCGGGCTGCAGGCCCCGGACGGCGGCGAGATCCGCTTCTCCGGAGAGCCCGCTCCCCGGCTGTCCGACCGCGACGCGTGGCGCGAGCGGGTCGCCTGCGTGTACCAGAGGTCCACGATCATCCCCGAGCTGACCGTGGCGGAGAACCTGTACCTGAACCGGCACGAGCGCAACAGGCTCGGGCTGGTCGGCTGGAAGGGCCTGTGGAGGAAGGCGGCCGAGCTGCTGGAGACGTGGTCGGTGGACGTCGACGTCCGGCGGCCGGCCGGTGAGCTCGGGGTGGAGCAGCGGCAGTTCGTGGAGATCGCGCGGGCGCTGTCGTTCGGCGCGAGGTTCATCGTCTTGGACGAGCCCACCGCCCAGCTCGACGGCGCGGCGATCTCCCGGCTCTTCGAGCGGATGCGCGGGATGCGGGAGCAGGGAGTCACCTTCCTGTTCATCAGCCACCATCTGCAGGAGGTCTACGAGATCTGCGACACGGTCACGGTCTTCAGGGACGCCCGGCACATCCTCACCGCGCCGGTGGAGGAACTGCCGCAGGCGGAGCTGGTGGCCGCGATGACCGGCGAGGCCGCGGGGCTCCGCGGGCATGTCCCCCGCCCGCCGGTCCGGCCGGAAGCCCCGGTCGTCCTCGACGTCCAAGGCCTGACAGAGGGCCACGCCTACCACGAGGTGGACGTGCGGGTCCGCTCGGGGGAGATCGTCGGACTGGCCGGCCTCGAAGGCAGCGGGAAGACGGAACTCGCCGAGACCATCGTGGGCCTGCGGGCTCCACGGGCGGGAACCGTGCAGGTCGCCGACGGCCGTCCGCGCCCCGGCAGCGTACCGGCCTCGCTGGCCGCCGGCGTGGGCTTCGTGCCGCGAGACCGCCACCACCAGGGCCTGGTGCCGCTGATGTCGATCGCCGACAACGCCACCATGACCGTTCCCGAACGGCTCGGCTCGGCGGGCTTCGTCAGCGGCCGGCGCAAGGATGAGCTGGCCGGCGAGATGATCGAGCACCTCGCGATCAAGACGCCCGGCCCCGAACTGCCCGTCTCGGGTCTGTCCGGCGGCAACCAGCAGAAGGTCGTCATGGCGCGTGCCCTGGCCAACGACCCACGCCTGCTCGTGCTGATCACGCCGACCGCCGGGGTCGACGTCCGGTCGAAGGAATTCCTGCTCGGCAAGGTCGAGGAGATCGCCGGAAACGGGACCGGCGTCGTGATCGCCTCCGACGAACTGGACGATCTGCGGCTGTGCGACCGGGTGCTCGTGATGTTCCACGGCCGCGTCGTCGCGGAACTGGCCGCCGGCTGGCACGACCACGAGATGGTGGCCGCCATGGAAGGAGTCGACCTCGATGCCTGAGACCACCGCCGCTCACACGACGGCCGGACGCCCGCCGGGCTCTCCGCCCCCGGAGGGGGCGCCAAGGCGTCGCGCCGGGCTCCGCCTGGCACGGCTGCGGGACCTGGCGCTGGTCCCCGCGGTCGTCGTGATCGCGATCGTCGGTCAGATCGTCAACCCGATCTTCCTGCAGGGCGACAACGTGATCAACATCCTGCAGACCATGTCGGAGATCTCGTTGCTCGTGCTGGCGCAGACGCTGGTGCTGGTCGGCGGAAGGATGGACCTTTCGCTCGAGTCGACCTTCGGGCTGGCGCCCGGAGTGGCCGCCTGGATGACGGTCGCGGCGGGGGCCGGGCACGGGCTCGGGCTGCTGCCAGGGATGTGGGCCATCCCGGTGACCCTCGCCGTCGGGGTGCTGGCCGGGGTGGTGAACGCGCTGTTCATCGTCCGTTTCGGGCTCAACGGCTTCATCGTCACCCTCGGCATGCTCATCGTGCTGCGAGGGCTCCTCACCGGCATCTCCGGCGGGCAGACGTTCTTCAACCTGCCGCCGTCCATGACCTACTTCGGCTCGGCCATGTGGCTCGGCGTGCCCGCGTCGATCTGGATCTGCCTGCTGCTTTTCGCGGTGGGCATCGTGCTCCTGGGGTACACCCGGTTCGGCCGTTCGCTGTACGCCATCGGCGGGAACATCGACGCCGCCAAGGCCGCCGGCATCCGCACCGGCCGGGTCCTGTGGATCACGCTGATCGCCGCCAGCGTTCTGGCCGCGATCGGCGGCCTCCTGCTGTCGGGCCGGCTGGCGTCCGTCGCCGCCGGCCAGGGCAACGGAGCGATCTTCACGGTGTTCGCCGCCGCCGTCATCGGCGGCGTCAGCCTCAACGGCGGCAAGGGCACGGTGTTCGGCGCCTTCACCGGCATCCTGCTGCTCTACATGATCCAGAACGTCCTCACCCTCGCGGGCGTTCCGGCGCAGTGGATCGAGGCGCTCAACGGGGCGATCATCCTCACGGCCCTCGCCATCTCCCGCCTCACCGGCGGAAAGGTCCAGGAATGACCGGTGACGGGAGCCGGTCGTCCCGGCGGGGCCTACGACGGCAGCAGCGGCAGCAGCGCGTTGAGGCGGCCGGACGCGAACCCGGACAGATCCAGCGAACAGAATGTGAAGCCGGCGCCGCGGACGGCGGCGTCGACCCGCTCGCGCAGCTCACCGACGCGGGGGATCTCGGCCCGGGGCACCTCCACCCGGGCGAGCGTGCCACCGGCGTGGGCGCGCACCCGGCACACCGGGAAGCCCAGATCGCGCAGTGCCGCCTCCGCGGCCTCCACCCTACGCAGGACCTCGGGGGTGACCGGGTCTCCGTAGCTCACCCGCGAGGCCAGGCACGGCGCGGCGGGCTTGTCGGCGGTGGCCAGGCCCAGCTCCCGGCTGGCCGCGCGGACGCCGGCCTTCGTCAACCCGGCGTCCACCAGCGGCGCGATGGCCCCGTGCTCGGCCGCCGCCCGCTGTCCGGGCCGGTGGTCGCCGAGGTCGTCGAGGTTGGTGCCGAGCGCGACGCGGGCGCCCATCGCGGCCGCCAGCGGCGCCAGCGCGTCGAACAGTGCCGACTTGCAGTGGTAGCAGCGGTCGGCGCCGTTGGCGGTGTACTCGGGCCGGTCGGCTTCGTCCGTGCACACTTCGATGTGGGCCAGGCCGTGCTGTCGCGCGAACGCGCGGGCCGCGGCCCGTTCGGAGGCGGCCAGGCTGGGGGAGACCGCGGTCACGGCGAGCGCCCGCGCGCCGAGCACCCGGGCGGCGGCGAAGGCCAGCAGCGCGGAGTCGGCGCCGCCGGAGTAGGCGACGACGACGGCGTTCTCCAGGCGCAGCCGGGCCGTCAGGCGCGCCATGCCGTCGCCCACCGCGGCGTCGGCCGGTTTCGCCGAAGCGGGGTGATCAGTCATCGACGGCACCGCCGAAGGTGGGCGAGCCGGTGAGGCTCTCTTCCACGCCGAGGACATGCAGGGCGGCGTGAAGGCGGGCCCGCTCGGGGTCCCGTGCCAGCAGAGCCCGATGGATGGCCCAGTGTTCCCGCAGGGTGCGCTGGAGCGCCTCGGGGTCGGTCATGCCGCGCCAGATCCTGGCCCGTACGGTGCGGCCGGACATGTTCTGGATCACCGCGGCGAGCACGGCGTTGCCGCAGTGGGAGGTGATCAGCGAGTGGAAGTCCTCGTCGAGGGCGACCAGTTTCCCGTGGTCGATCTCGCTCTCGGCGACGAGACGCTCGGCCTCGTCGAGCAGCTCGCCCAGCCGCACGAGGTCGGCGTCGGGGATGCGCGTGGCCGCCATCGCCGTCGCCTCCGGTTCCAGGATCCTGCGCACGTGCAGGAACTGCCCGGCCCCTGCGGCCACGTGGATGTCGGCGGCGAAGCCCATCCCGTCCAGCAGCAGGTCGGGGGAGAGGCTGGTGACGTAGGTGCCGTCGCCCTGCCGCGTCTGCAGGACCCGCATGGCGATCAGCGCCCGGACGGCCTCGCGCAGAGTGTTGCGGGCGACGCCGAGCCGTTCGGCGAGGTCCTTCTCGACGGGGAGTTTCTGTCCCGGGCGCAGCTTCCCATCGATGATCATCTGTTTGATCGTGTCGATCGCGCCCTCGATGACGCCCATCTCAGCCTCCCCAGCGGTGCCCATCAGGGTAGCGGTAGGCGGCCACGGAACCGGGGCGCATGCGGGCGCTGTAGCCGGGTGACTCCGGCAACAGGTAGCGGCCCCGCTCGACACGCACGGGGTCGGTGAAGTGCTCATGCAGATGGTCCACGTATTCGAGGACGCGTCCTTCGAGGCTGCCGCTCACGCAGACGTAGTCGACGATCGCCATGTGCTGGACCAGTTCGCACAGGCCCACGCCCCCGCCGTGCGGGCACACCGGCACTCCGAACCTGGCCGCCATCAGCAGGACCGGGACGATCTCGTTGACCGAGGCCAGGCGGCAGGAGTCGATCTGGCAGTAGTCGATCGCCCCCGCCTGCAAGAGCTGCTTGAACATGACGCGGTTGTGGCAGTGCTCGCCGGTGGCCACTCCGACGGGCGCGACCGCCTTGCGGATGGCGGCGTGACCGAGGATGTCGTCGGGGCTGGTCGGCTCCTCGATCCACAGGGGCTCATACGGCGCGAGCCGGTTCACCCACTCGATGGCCTGAGGCACGTCCCACACCTGGTTGGCGTCGATCATGAGCGTGCGGTCGCCCATCTCCTCACGGGCGATCGACAGCCGGCGGATGTCGTCCTCGACCCTCGCGCCGACCTTGAGCTTGACGTGGGTCCAGCCGTCGGCGAGGGCCTCACGGCACAGGCGGCGGAGCTTGTCGTCGTCGTAGCCCAGCCAACCGGGGGAGGTGGTGTAAGCGGGGTACCCGTTTTCGGTGAGTTCGGCTATCCGCTCCTCGCGTGTGGGAGCGAGTGCGGCCAGCATCTCGACGGCCTCGGCGGGGGTGAGCACGTCGGACAGATAGCGGAAGTCGCAGGCGGCGACCAGTTCCTCGGGCGACATGTCCACGATGAGGCGCCACAGCGGCTTGCCCGCCCGGCGCGCCGCAAGGTCCCAGGCGGCGTTCAGCACCGCCGCGGCGGACAGGTGGACCACGCCCTTCTCCGGGCCCAGCCAGCGCATCTGGCTGTCGGCCATGATGTCGCGGTACAGACCACCGAGGTCGGCCGCCACCTCGTCCACATCGCAGCCCACCAGGCGTTTCGCGATCTGCTCGGCCGCGGCCACGCACAGGTCGGTGCCCCGGCCGATCGTGAACGTCAGGCCGTATCCCGCCAGATCGCGGTCGTCGGTCTCCAGCACGACGTACGCCGCCGAGTAGTCACCGTCGGGGTTCATCGCGTCCGAGCCGTCGAGCGTGGCGGACGTCGGGAACCTGATGTCGATCACGTTCACGGAGGTGATCGTCGACATGGGAGACTCCAATTGACCCGATGAATATGCTTCGAACAGTAAGGTCCTGCGAGCAAGAGGTCAAGGTGACCGAGAATATTATTGGAAAGATCTTATATTAACCCGATGAATCTGACAGGCTCGCCACAACACATGCTCGTGAGAACCAGCGGAGAAGGCAGACCATGAAGCTGATGCGTGTGGGTCCACCGGGCCGGGAGCGGCCCTGCGTCATGGGTCCCGACGGACGGGTGCTGGAGCTGTCGTCACTGACGACGGACATCGACGGCGCGTTCCTCGAGGGAGGAGGCGTCGAGCGGGTACGGTCCGCCCTGGCGGACGGCCTGCTCTCCGAGGCCGGACCGTACGAGCGGGTCGGCGCGCCGGTGGCCAGACCAGGGAAGATCGTCTGCATCGGGCTGAACTACTCCGACCACGCCGAGGAGACCGGAGCCCCGAGCCCTCCCGAGCCGGTCGTCTTCATGAAAGCGCCCAACACGCTCGTCGGCCCCGACGACGAGGTCCTGGTGCCGCGCCGCAGCGTGAAGACCGACTACGAGGTCGAGCTGGCGGTGGTCCTGGGCCGTACGGCCCGCTACCTGTCCTCGCCGGAGCAGGCGGCGGACGTGATCGCCGGATACGCGATCGGCCGCCAGTGCCAGCGGATAGGACAGGCATGAGCGAGCCGGCGGGCGTGCGGGGGGAGTTCGACGGCCTGGTCGCCGTGGTCACCGGGGGCGCCTCGGGCATCGGCAAGGCGGTCGCGGAGGAGCTGGCCACGCGGGGCGCCCAGGTCGGGGTGCTGGACCTCAAGGACACCGAATTCGTGTGCGACGTCACCGACGACGACTCCGTACGGCGGGCGGTCACGGCCGTGGCGGAGCGGTTCGGCCGGATCGACGTGCTGGTGAACAACGCGGGCATCGGCGCGCAGGGCACGGTCGCCGGAAATGACGACGCCGAATGGCTCCGCGTGTTCGACGTCAACGTGGTCGGCATCGCCCGCGTGACCCGGGCGGCGCTGCCGTACCTGCGCCGGTCGCCGCACGCGGCGGTCGTCAACACCTGCTCGATCGCCGCCACCGCCGGGCTGCCGCAACGGGCGCTGTACTCGGCGTCCAAGGGCGCGGTGCTCGCGCTGACCCGCGCGATGGCGGCCGACCACATCCGGGAGGGCATACGCGTCAACTGCGTCACCCCCGGTACGGTCGACACCCCCTGGGTGAGGCGGCTGCTGGACACGGCCCCCGATCCGGATGCCGAGCGGGCGGCGCTGTGTGCCCGGCAGCCGCACGGCCGGCTGGTGACCGCGCAGGAGGTCGCCTGCGCCGTCGCCTACCTGGCCGGCCCCGCCAGTGGCTCCACGGTCGGGATCGAGCTGCCCGTGGACGGCGGCATGGCCGGGCTGCGCCTGAGACCCGTGACCCCGTGACGGCCGGCTCCGAGCCGGCCGCGACGCTGTGGGAGGAACCGGACCATGCGCGTTGACCTGGCCTACGGCACAAACGGGCTCGTCGTGGACCTCCCGGACGACCGGACCACGGTGATCACGCCGGTCGACCGGCCGGCCGTCGCGGACGAGGCCGCCGAGCTGCGGCGTGCCCTGCGCGACCCCGTCGCGGGGCCGCCGCTACGCGAGCGCGTGCGCCCGGGGCAGACGGTCGCCATTTCCGCCTGTGACGGCACCAGGCCGCAGCCGAGGCACCTCATGATCCCGGCGATCCTCGACGAGCTGGACGGCGTGGTCGGCCTGGACGACATCGTGATCCTGGTCGCCACCGGCACGCATCGCGGCAACACTGTCGCCGAGCTGCGCGCCATGTTCGGAGACCAGGTCGTGGACGCCGTGCGGATCGTCAACCACGACGCGCGCGACGCCTCGTCGCTGCGCTGGGCGGGCCGGTACGGCAAGGATGTCCCGGTGTGGCTCAACCGCGAGTGGCTCGACGCGGACGTGCGGATCACGACCGGTTTCGTGGAGCCGCACTTCTTCGCCGGTTTCTCCGGCGGTCCGAAGCTCGTGGCGCCCGGGCTCGCGGCCCTGGAGACCGTGCTCACCCTGCATGACGCGGCCCGTATCGGTGATCCGCGGGCCACCTGGGGAGTCATCGAGGGCAATCCGGTCCACGACGACGTCCGGGCCATCGCCGCCGCGACCGGCGTCACCTTCGCCCTCGACGTCATGCTGAACCGCCGGCAGAGGATCGTGCGGGCGTTCGGCGGCGACCTGCTCCCGATGCACGCTGCGGCCACGGCCGCCGTCCGGGCGACGGCGATGCGGCCGGTCGCCGGGCCGTTCGACGTGGTGGTGACCACCAATGCGGGCTTCCCGCTCGACCAGAATCTCTATCAGTCGGTGAAGGGCATGAGTGCCGCCGCGCAGGTGGTAAGGCCCGGGGGAACCATCGTCTGCGCCGCCGAGTGCCGGGACGGCTTCCCCGACCATGGCTCCTACCGGGAGGTGCTCACCTCCGCCGCATCACCGGAGGCGCTGTTCGAGGAGATCTCCCGCCGCACCGTCACCGTGCCCGACCAGTGGCAGGTGCAGCTCCAGGCTCGCATCCAGCGCGCCGCCCGCGTGATCATGTACACCTCCGGCCTCGGCGACGCCGAGCTGGCCGCCGCCCACCTGGAGCGGACGCACGACGTCGCCGCCACCGTCGCGGCCCTCCCCGGGCAGGTGTGCGTGCTGCCGGAGGGCCCCATGACCGTCCCCTACCTCGCTCAGGAGTAGCCGTGCTTCGCCATCCCCTGACCCATCCGCCGCTGACGGCCGCCGGCCGCATCGTCCCGGCATGAGCGGGTCGCTCGACCTCGGGTACGCGCGGGTCGACCTCGACCGGGAGGCCCGCCAAGGGCTGCCGGAGATCGTCTACGGCCCGGGTAAGCGGGTGACCGAAATCGTCGGAATCGTCACCGCCCTGCTCGACCGGAACACCGGGCCCGTCCTGGTGACGCGCGTCGAATCCGAGGCGGCCGCGGCGGTGCTCGCGTCCGTCCCCGCCGGCCGGTACGAGCCGGCCGCCCGGCTGCTGGTCTGGCGCGAGGCCCGCTCGGCCGGGCACACCGTGGCAGTGGTCACCGCGGGCACCGCGGACGGTCCGGTGGCCGCCGAGGCCGCCGCCGTCGCGTCCGCTCTCGGCCTGCGCGCGACGGTCGTGCGGGACGTGGGGGTGGCGGGGCTGCATCGGGTGCTGGCCGCCGCCCCTGACCTGCGCGCGGCAGACAGCGTGATCGTGATCGCCGGTATGGAGGGGGCGCTGGCCAGCGTGGTCGGTGGTCTCGTCGAGACGCCGGTGATCGCGGTACCCACCTCCACCGGCTACGGCGCGGCGCTGGAGGGAGTGACGGCCCTGCTGGCGATGCTCACTTCCTGCGCGGCCGGGATCACCGTGGTGAACATCGACTCCGGATTCGGCGCCGCACTCGCGGCCTACCGCCTCACGAGGAGGCCGGGGTGATCCTCCACCTGAATCCGTTCAGCGGTCTGGCCGGGGACATGCTGCTCGGAGCGTTGCTGGACGCGGGGGCCTCCCTGGACGCCGTCCGGCGCGCTGTCGCCCTCACCGGCCTGACCGGATGGCGGGTGGACGCCGAGGAGGTTCGCACCGGCCCGCTGGTCGCCGTCCGTGTCCGGGTCGACGTCGAGGACGATGCCACGGAGCGCTCCGCGTCGGAGCTGCTGGCGATGGCGGCCCGGACCGGGCTGCCGGTCGCCGAGGCGGCGCTCACCGCGATCGCCGAGGCAGAAGGCAGGCTGCACGGCGTTCCGCCCGCCGACGTGCACCTGCACGAGCTGGGCGGGCACGACACGCTGATCGACATCGTCGGCTGTGCGGCGGCGCTTCACGACCTTGGTGTGACGCACGTTCACAGCGCGCCGCTGCCGCTCGGCTCGGGCACCGTGCACACCCGTCACGGTCTGCTGCCTGTGCCCGCTCCCGCCACGCTCGCCCTGCTCGGGGGGGCGATCGTACGGGACGGGGCGGTGGGGGAGGCGGTGACCCCGACCGGGGCCGCCCTGCTCCGTGCCGCCGGCACGACCTACGGCGCGGCGCCGGAGATGACGCTGCGTGCCACAGGGTACGGTGCCGGCACCCGGGAGATACCGGACCGCCCGAACGTGGTCGTGGCCATGCTCGGGCAGCCCACGGCCGAGGCCACCCGGCAGGTGGTCCTCTCGACCAACCTGGACGACGTGACCGGCGAGGTTCTCGGGCACGTCATCGAGCGGGCCCTGGACGCGGGCGCCGCCGACGCCTGGGTCACGCCCGCGGTCATGAAGAAGGGTCGCCCCGCCCATGTCCTGCACGTGCTCACCTCTCCCGAGGTGGCCGGCCGCCTGCAGGAGCTGGTCCTCGCCGAGACGGGCAGCCTGGGGCTGCGGCGAGGCGTGGTCGAGAAGGTCGTGCTGCCCCGGCACTTCGAGACCGTGCGCCTGTACGGCCAGGACGTGCGGATGAAGCGGGGACCGTGGGGTGTCAAGCCCGAGCACGACGACCTGGTGAGGCTGGCCGCGGTCACCGGCAGACCGTTGAGGCAACTCGCACGAGAGGCTTTGGAGGCACTGTGACCGAAATCGACGAGGATCTATCTCGGCGGCCGCAGGCCTGGTTGGAGTCCCTGGCAGGGAGGGCGTGCCTGGAACCGTGGGCCGGCCGGACCCGTCCGCCCGTGCCGGACGAGTGGCGTCCCGCGACGGCACCGGCGGGCTCGTCGGACGGGCGGACGGGAGCATGCGGGATGAAAAGACGATGTGCGGCGGCCGGGGGACGGGCCTCGGTACGCGCGCGATCGGACCAGGGCCTCGCGACCGACCCGCGGGAGGAGGTGCCGAAGCGCTGACATCGACATGGGATGTCTTTCTACGGCCTGCTCCGATATTTGTCCAGACCCACTCGGCAGTATTCGCCTCAATCAGGGTAGACAAGGGGGAGTCGCGGAGCTTGATCCTGAGGGCCCTCCGGGGTGAGAGGTGCTTGACATCCCATGTCTGTGCTGAAATTTTCAGATCAGACGCTTCGCCCCCCTCTCATTTTCCGTTCAGAGGAAGCCCTTCTCGTCCGCCGTCCACGCCGAAACCCCTGGTGTAGGGCCATGGCCCGCGACGCTGAGCCAGAGATCCGATGTATGGCCCGAAAGATGGCCTACCGGCGGCCTTGACTCCCGGAAACCTGCACTTAACATCGGGTGGCTGAGACCGAGATCAGCGCGATCACCGCTCTTCGGGATGGAGAAGCGACATGTCTGACTTTTCGCGTAGGCAGCTGTTCAGGTTCGGTGCGGCGGGAGCCGGTGCCGCGTTGCTGCCGTTCCAGTGGACGGCGGTGGCGCGGGCCGCGTCGGTGGTGCCGGCCCAGGTGCTGGCGGCGAACGATCTGGCGTTGTGGTACGACGAGGGCGCCGGCACCGACTGGCTGCGGGCGCTCCCGATCGGCAACGGGCGGCTGGGTGCCATGGTGTTCGGCAACGTCGATGTGGAGCGACTGCAGCTCAACGAGGACACCGTCTGGGCGGGCGGGCCCTATGACCAGAGCAACACCCGGGGCGCGGGGGCGCTGGCGCAGATCCGGCAGCTGGTGTTCCAGAACCAGTGGAGCCAGGCCCAGACCCTGATCGACCAGAACATGCTGGGCAGCCCCGCGGGCCAGCTGGCCTACCAGACCGTCGGCAACCTGCGGCTCGCCTTCGGCGCCGGCGGCGGCGGGGTGTCGGAGCACAACCGCCTCCTGGACCTGACCACCGCCACCACCGCGACGACGTACCTGCAGAACGGTGTGCGGTACCGGCGTGAGACGTTCGCCAGCGCGCCCGACCAGGTCATCGCGATCCGGCTGACCGCCGACCGGGCCGGCTCGATCACGTTCTCCGCGACGTTCGACAGCCCCCAGCGCACCACCCGCACCAGCCCCGACAGCACCACCATCGGCCTGGACGGCGTCTCGGGCGACATGGAGGGGAAGACCGGCTCGGTCCGGTTCCTCGCACTGGCCCGGGTCCTCGCCGACGGCGGCACCGTCAGCAGCTCCGGCGGCACGCTGCAGGTACGGGGCGCCAACAGCGTGACGGTGCTGATCTCCATCGGCTCCAGTTACGTCAGCTACCAGAACGTCGGCGGCGACTACCAGGGCATCGCCCGCAATCACCTCAACGCCGCCGCCGGCAGGACCTATGACGACCTGCGCTCCCGGCACGTGGCCGACTACCAGCGGCTGTTCGGCCGCACGACGCTCGACCTCGGCCGTACGTCCGCCGCCGACCAGCCGACCGACGTGCGCATCGCGCAGCACAACAGCACCAACGACCCGCAGTTCTCGGTGCTGCTGTTCCAGTTCGGCCGGTACCTGCTGATCTCCTCCTCGCGACCGGGCACCCAGCCGGCGAACCTGCAGGGCATCTGGAACGACTCGCTGGCCCCGTCGTGGGACTCGAAGTACACCATCAACGCCAACCTGCCGATGAACTACTGGCCGGCCGACACGACGAACCTGTCGGAGTGCTTCGACCCGGTGTTCAAGATGATCGGCGACCTCACCGTCACCGGCGCCCGCACGGCGCGGGTGCAGTACAACGCGGGCGGCTGGGTCACCCACCACAACACCGACGCCTGGCGGGCCTCGTCGGTCGTCGACGGCGCGCTCTGGGGCATGTGGCAGACCGGTGGCGCGTGGCTGTCCACGCTGATCTGGGACCACTACCAGTTCACCGGCGACCTGGCGTTCCTGCAGACGTACTACCCCGCGATGAAGGGCGCCGCGCAGTTCTTCCTCGACACCCTGGTGAACGAACCCAGCCTCGGGTACCTGGTCACCAACCCGTCCAACTCTCCCGAACTGCCGCACCACTCAGGCGTCAGCGTGTGCGCCGGCCCCACGATGGACAACCAGATCCTGCGTGACCTGTTCAACGCCTGCGCCCAGGCCAGTCAGGTACTCGGCACCGACACCGACTTCCGCACCCGGGTGCTGGCGGCCCGGGACCGGCTCGCGCCGATGAAGGTCGGCTCGCGCGGCAACATCCAGGAGTGGCTGTACGACTGGGTGGAGACCGAGCAGAACCACCGGCACGTCTCACACCTGTACGGCCTGCACCCCAGCAACCAGATCACCAAGCGCGGCACCCCAGCGCTGTACACCGCCGCGCGGCGGACCCTGGAGCTGCGGGGTGACGACGGCACCGGCTGGTCGCTCGCCTGGAAGATCAACTACTGGGCGCGGATGGAGGAGGGCGCCCGGGCGCACACCCTGATCCGCCTGCTGGTGTCGACGGCTCGGCTCGCGCCGAACATGTTCGACCTGCACCCCCCGTTCCAGATCGACGGCAACTTCGGCGCCACCTCCGGCATCGCCGAGATGCTGCTGCAGAGCCACAACGGCGAACTGCACGTGCTGCCCGCACTGCCCTCGGCCTGGCCCAGCGGCAAGGTCCAGGGCCTGCGCGGCCGCGGCGGCTACACCGTGGACACCACCTGGAGCTCCGGCGTGGCCGGCGAGATCCTCGTCAAGTTCGACCGCGCAGGCACGGTGAACGTGCGCAACCGGATCTTCACCGGAACCTACGAGGTCGTGGACACCTCGACCGGCGCCGCCGTCACCGTCACCAAACCGGAGTCCGACGTCATCAGGCTCACCGGTGAGGCCGGGCGCACATACCGCCTGACCGGCCAGCCGAGCGGTCCGGGTCCGTCGAGCTACGTCCGCGTCGCCAACGTCACCACCGGCCTGGTGCTGGACAGCGGCGGCAACGTCGCCTCCGGGTCCAACGTCAAGCAGTGGAACTACGACGGCAACAGCAACCTCCAGTGGCAGCTCGTCGACCTCGGCAGCGGCTGGTACCGCATCGTCAACCGTACCAACGGCATGGTCATCGACAGCTGGGGCAACACCGCCAACGGCGCCAACGCCCGGCAGGCCGCCTGGAGCAACGGCAACAACCAGCAATGGCGCCTCAACAGCATGGGCAACGGCCGCTACCAGATCATCAACCGTGGCACCGGCACCGCCCTCGACGGCATGGGCAACGCCACCGCCGGCTCCACCGTGGCCATGTGGGCACCCAACACCAGCACCAACAACCAGTGGACCATCACAGGCGTCTGACGCCCTGCGGTCACCGGGGACGCGCGGGCCCGGTCGTCCCGCGCAGCGAGATGGCCGGGGCGAGCAGGAGGCTGAGGTGCGGGGTGGCGGGATCGGCGATGCGCTGGATGAGCAGCTCGACGGCGCGGGCGCCGAGCTCGTCGGCGGGTACGTCGGCGGCGGTGAGGGGCGGGTGCAGGTTCTCGGCCCAATGCTGGGCGGCGACACCGGCGATGGAGAAGTCCCTGGGCACGGCCAGGCCCGCCTGCGCGAGCGCGCGGTACACGCCGGGCATGGCCGCCTCGTTTATGGTGGCGATGGCGGTCAGCCCAGGGTGCTCACCGAGGAGCGCTTCGACGCAGGCCACCCCCGACTGGGCGTCGTCGGCGCAGCACCTCTGCACGCTGTCCAGCCCGCGTTCCGCGACGGCGCGCGCGAAACCGGTCTGGGCCCGGTGGCCGGGGCCGTACCCCGCGGCCACCAGCTCGGCGGAGCGATTGACCAGGGCGATGCGGCGATGGCCCAGATCGGCCAGGTGGTGCACGCACTTGGAGATCAGCGTCTCGTAGTCGATGTCCACCCAGGACATCTCCTCTGGGTGATTGGTGTGGCCGATACCGACGAACGGCAATCCGGTCTGCCGCAGGCGGGCGACGCGGTCGTCCTCCAGCCGGATCTCCATCAGAACGACGCCGTCCACGCGTTTCCCGCCGACCATGCGCTCGAACGAGCGGTCGTGCTCGCCGCCTGACGGCGACAACAGCACGTCCAGGTCGGCGCGGCCGGCGGCGTCGACGACGCTGGCCACGAAGCCGAGCTGCATGTCGGTCAGGCGCCGGCCGGCCGGCGGGATCACCAGGCCGATGGTGCGAGTCCTGCCCTCCTTGAGGGCCCTGGCCGAGGCGTTGGGGCGGTACCCCAGTTCGTCGATCACCGCCTGGATGCGCTGCTGGGTCACCTTCGACACCCGGCGCTTGCCACTCAAAGCATAGGAAACCGTGCTGCGCGACACACCCGACCGCCGGGCGATCTCCCCGATGTTCACCTGGCGCTCCTCGTCTCGTCGTACCGACACGCGCCATCGTAAGTCGAATCGTTCGCATGCCGGAACCGGGACGGCTCCAGGGTGTTCTCTTCGACCCCCATTGACTAGTGGTATGGGCGGGCCTATCTTCGGTCGAACCGATTCGATATCGGGGGAGAAACAGCCGCGTCATGCGCAGCGGAGGTCACGAACATGGGATCAGCGGCAACGAACCGGCGTGCTGTCGGCCTGGGTTTGGCGGTACTGACCGCCCTGGGCTGTCTGGCCGCGTGCTCATCGTCGTCCGGCGGGGCACCGGCGGGCACGAGCCAAGCCGCTGGTGGCGGAAACCACACCATCTGGGACCCCTACCCCCAGTACGACGGCGACTCCGCATGGGTCAAGCTGCTCAGGGCGTGCGGCACCCAGGCGGGCGTCACGGTCGAGCGCACCGCGTACGACACCAGCGACCTGACGAACAAGGCGCTGCTGGCGGCGCAGCAGGGCAACGCCCCCGACGTGCTCATCGTCGACAACCCGGTGGTGTCCACCCTGGCGGAGGCCGGGGTCCTCACCACGACGCAGGAGAACAAGCTCGACACCTCGGCCATCGCGCCGAACCTGCTGGCCGCGGGGCAGAGCCAGGGCAAGGCGTACGGCGTCCCGATCGGCGCCAACACCCTGGCCCTCTACTACAACAAGGAAGTACTCAAGAAGGCCGATGTGGACATCGCGTCGGTCAAGGACTGGACGTCGCTGACCGAGGCTCTGCAGAAGGTGAAGGCATCCGGCGACAAGGGCATCACGTTCTCCGCGATCGGCACGGAGGAGGGCAGCTTCCAGTTCCTGCCCTGGTTCTGGGGATCGGGCGCCCAGCTGACCAAGCTCGACTCCCCCGAGGGGGTCGCGGCGGTGACGCTGTGGACGGACTGGCTGAAGAAGGGATACGCCCCGAACTCGGTCATCAACAACACCCAGACCACGAGCTGGCAGGAGTTCGCCGGCGGCGACTACGCCTTCGCCGAGAACGGCACCTGGCAGCTGGCCAACGCCGAGAAGGCCGGCTTCGGCTACGGCATCATCCCGATCCCCGGCAAGGACGGCGGAACGGCGCCGGCGCCGACGGGCGGCGAGTTCGTCAGCATCCCCGTGCAGAAGGACACCGCCCGCTACGCGACCTCGCAGAAGCTGGTCAGCTGCCTGACCAACACCGGCAACTCGCTCACCACGACGACCACCCTGTCGTACGTCGCGCCCACCGAGCAGGTGCAGTCCGAGCAGGTGGCGCGGAACCCGGACCTGAAGGTGTGGGTCGAGGCGGTGAAGGCCGCCAAGGGCCGGACCAGCGACGACCTCGGCACCAAGTATCCGAAGATCTCCGAGCCGATGTGGGGTGCGGTACAGGCGGCACTGAGCGGATCGGCGAGCCCGCGACAGGCGATGGCCGACGCGCAGACCGCCGCGGCGAGTGCCACCCAGTAGGCACCCGGAGGACACGGGCATGAATCGAGTCATACAGACGCAGCCCCCTCCCGTCGCCAGGCCCGTTCTGGCGGCGGGAGGGGGCCGCCGGGCGGTACGGCGCCCATGGTCCGCTCAGTGGACGGGGTGGGCCTTCCTGGCGCCGGTGGTCGTCTACCTGCTGGTGTTCTACGCCTACCCGTTGTACCGCAACGTCGAACTGAGCCTGCGCGACTACACGGTGCGCTCCTTCGTCCAGGGGGACGCGCCCTTCATCGCGTTCGCCAACTACGCCAAGATCCTCGGCGACCCGACGTTCGGGCCCGCGCTGTGGCACACGGTGGTGTTCACACTGGTGTCACTGACCTTCCAGTTCACCATCGGTCTCGCCCTGGCCATGTTCTTCCTCAAGAACTTCCGGCTGTCGGCCACATTGCGAGCACTGTTCCTGGTGCCGTGGCTGCTCCCGCTGATCGTGTCGTCCTCCACGTGGTCGTGGATGCTCAACAGCGACTCCGGTGTCGTCAACGCCTTCCTCGCCGTGTTCGGCGCCGGCCCCGTGCACTGGCTGACCTCGCCGGACTGGTCGCTGTGGTCGGTGATCATCGCCAACATCTGGATCGGCATCCCGTTCAACCTGGTGGTGCTCTATTCCGGTCTCCAGGCCATCGACCCTGTCATCTACGAGGCGGCGGAGCTGGACGGAGCCACCGGCTGGCAGCGGTTCTGGAGGGTGACCTTCCCGCTGCTCCGCCCGGTGTCGGCGGTCACGCTGCTGCTCGGCCTGGTCTACACGCTGAAGGTGTTCGACATCGTCTGGATAATGACGAGGGGTGGGCCCAGCGGTTCCTCCACCACGTTCGCCACCTGGTCGTACCGGCTGGGCTTCGGCAACCTCCTGCCGGCGTTCGGGCCCGGCGCGGCGGTCGGCAACCTGCTGATCGTGATGGCTCTGGTCTTCGGGTTGATCTACATCCGCGCGCAGCGAAGGCGGACCCTCTCATGAGCACCCCTCGCAAGTGGTGGAAGACCGTGATCGGGCTGGTGCTCACCGGCGTGATGCTGTTCCCGGTCTACTGGATGATCAACGTGTCCTTCACCCGCGACCAGGACATGCGCAGGAGCCCGCCCTCCTGGTTCCCCGTGAACGGCACCCTGGAGGGATACCGGGCGGTTCTCGACCAGCAGTGGCCCTACCTGGGCACCAGCGTGGTCGTGGGCCTGGGCACGGTGGCCCTGACCTTGCTGGTCGCGACGCCCGCCGCCTACTCGCTGGCGAAGCTGAGACCGCGCGGCGGCGGGGTGCTGGGCTTGGTCCTGCTGATCGCTCAGATGATCCCCGGGATCATCATGGCCATGGGCTTCTACGCCATCTTCCTCAACGTCGGCGTGCTCAACACGGTCCCCGGACTGATCGTCGCCGACTCCACGCTGGCGGTGCCGTTCGCGGTACTGATTCTCACCGCGTTCATGTCCGGGATCCCCGACGAGCTGATCCAGGCCGCCCGGGTGGACGGCGCCGGAACGTTGCGGACCTTCTGGTCCATCGTCGTGCCGGTCAGCCGGAACTCCATCATCACGGTGTCGCTGTTCGCGTTCCTGTGGGCCTGGTCGGACTTCGTCTTCGCCAGCACGCTCGACGGCGGAGGCCCTCTCCAGCCGATCACTCTGGGCATCTACCACTACATCGGCAACAACAACCAGCAGTGGAACGCCATCATGGCCACCGCCGTGGTCGCCTCCATCCCCACCGCCGTCCTGCTCGTCATCACCCAGCGTTACGTCGCCGCCGGTGTCACCGCGGGAGCGGTGAAGAACTGAGCGGCCCTCCGCACGACAGAAGGGACCCTTACTTCATGACCGTCGCCGCAGGCCCGGTTTTCTCCTCGCAGGAGATCCCGTTCAGCTACCGCGGATCCTGGTTCGACTTGTCCCCGGTGATCGCGGAGAAGACCTACGTGGAGGATCTCCATCTGGTCTCGCACCAGACCGGGATGCATCCGATCCTGCGGCTGATCCCCACCGTGGGGGGCGCGCGCGCCGAGACGGTCGTCACCGCCACCCCGCACCGGCTCACCTGGAGCTGCGACGCCGGCCGGATCGACCTCGCCTACGAGAGCCCGGACACCGTGCGCGTGCGCGGTCAGGGCCTCGGCCTGCGCCTGCTGGCGGCCGAGGCGGTGCTCACGCCGTTCCGCGGCCCGTACTTCTACCAGGACCCCGGTGACGGCGCGTGGGTCTTCACCGTGTACCAGACCGGGCGCCGCTACCGTGTCACCCTCCTCGCGGGGCGGGTCGCCGGGCAACCGGGCACGGAGGCGCTCGGTACGGCCGAGCGTGGCGTCGTGCTACCCGGCGGCGAGCGGTGGGAGATCGCCATCGAGGAGTACGAAACCGCACGCGCCCCCTATCGGAGCGGAAAGGGCTTCGAGCACGTGGTCACGGCCGCGCGGTCGGAGTTCGAGACGTTCCGCGACGCGGTGGCGCCGTGGCGCGGCGACCGGACGCCCGCCGCCGAGCTGGCCGCCTACGTGCTCTGGTCGGCCACGGTCCGGCCTGCCGGGTTCGTCACCCGGCCCGCGGTGCTGATGTCGAAGCACTGGATGGACAAGGTGTGGAGCTGGGACCACTGCTTCAACGCCATCGCTCTCGCGCAAGGGCTGCCTGACCTGGCGTGGGACCAGTACCGGCTGGTGTTCGACCACCAGGACCCCGCCGGCGCGCTGCCCGACTCCGTCACGCACTCCGAGATCCTCTACAACTTCGTCAAACCGCCCATCCACGGCTGGGCCCTGCGGCATCTGGACCCGTCGCACGGACGCGAGCCGGCCGAGGTCTACAGCCGGCTGGAGCGGTGGACGTCCTTCTGGCTGACCTGCCGGCGCGTGCCCGGTCACGAACTCGCCCACTACCAGCACGGCAACGACAGCGGCTGGGACAACGCCACCACCTTCGACCCTGGGCGCGTCGTCGAGACCGCCGACCTGGCGGCCTTCCTCATCCTCCAGATGCGCGAGCTCGCTCGTCTGGCCGACGGACTCGCCCGGCCCGCGGACTCGGCGCGCTGGTCGCAGGCGGCCGACCGCATGCGCGACGCGCTGCTCGCCGAGCTGTGGACCGGTGACCGGTTCGTCGCCCGGGGCGCGCATTCGGGACGCACCTGGTCCAGTTCCAGCCTGCTCGACCTGATGCCGATCGTGCTGGGGGAGGAACTGCCCGAAGCCGTCCGCGCGTCGCTGGCGGGCGGCATCGAGACACATCTGACGGCGTTCGGGCTCGCCACGGAGCTGACCACGTCCCCGCACTACCAGGACGACGGGTACTGGCGCGGGCCCATCTGGGCGCCCTCCACCGTCCTGATCGAGGACGGCCTTCGCCGTGCCGGATACACGGAGCCGGCCGACGAGATCAGCGCACGCTTCCGCGCCCTGTGCGAGAAGTCGGGGTTCGCGGAGAACTTCGACGCCCGCAGCGGCGCCGGCCTCCGCGACCGCGCCTACACCTGGACGGCCAGCGCGTATCTCATCCTCGCCGCCGCCCACGAGCGCCGGGAAGGGAGGGTGACGGCGCTTTCCCCCTGAGAGGCGAGGTGGCCTTCCCACAGTCGAATCGATTCGGACGAGGAACGGCGATGGCCCGGCGGCGAGAAGGATCTCGCCGCCGGGCTTCTCGCGGCCATCGCCGCCTAGGAGGCCGGCGCGACCAGGGCCGCACAGAGTTCAGCTGCGCAGGGTCCATCGCTGGTTGGCCTGTCCGTTGCAGGACCAGAGGATGAGTTTGGTGCCGTTGGCGGTGCCGGCGGCGTTGGCGTCGATGCATAGGCCGGATTGCACGCCGGTGATGGTGCCGTTGGAGTTGACGTTCCACTGCTGGTTGGTCTGGCCGTTGCAGTCCCAGATGATGACCTGGGTGCCGTTGGTGGTGCCCTGCCCGTAGGCGTCCAGGCACTTGTTGCCGTACACCTGTAGCTGCTTGCCGGAGGTGTAGGTGAACCGCTGGTTGGTGGCGCTGCCGCAGTCCCACAGTTGCACCTGGGTGCCGTTGGTGGTGCTGGAGTTCGGCACGTCGACGCATCGGCTGGACTGGCCGCCGACGATCTGGACGCCCTGCTGGGGGTTGCCGCCCGAGGGCGCGTAGCCGGCGGCGGTGATGTTGGCCTGTACGGCGTTCTCGGTGGCCTCCGACGGGTAGCCGGAGGTCATCACACCCTCGAAGAAGGTGCCGCGGCCTGAGACACTGTTGTCGCCGCCGATGCCGAGCAGGATGGCGCCTTCCTTCTTCATCGGGTGGTAGCCGTTGGGGCGCCGTCCGTCGAAGTAGTTCGTCAGGCCGCCCGACTGCGCGTTGCCGCCCCGGATCGCCCAGTGGTTCGGCTCGCCCTTGACCATGGCCGTGACGAAACGGTGGTTGATCGACGCGAGGTTGTTGTAGCCCGCGTTCACCCCGGAGAAGAGTCCCCACTCCAGGTCGGCCATGATCCAGGGACCGGCCCCGGCCCCGTAGCCCCATTGCTTGTTGGCGCCGAAGTAGACGGTCTCCATGATGGCGGGGGCGTCGGCCTGGCCATCGGTCTGCGCGTTGCCGTAGTCGAAGCAGCACCACTGGTTGTAGTGCGTGCCGTCGACGACGGCGTAGATGCCCTCGGGCTGGTCGCCGGTCGCGACGCCGTTGGTGTTGTTGTTGCGGTAACCGGTGCCCGGAGCGATGTAGACGCCGTACGCCTTCTGGCCGCCGATGGTGATCGGGGCCGCCTTCGCGTCGGCGAGGTTGTCCCATCCGCCGGGGGCGGGACCAGGCCAGTAGCCGGGGGGCGCCTGGGTGAGGCGGTTGTTGCGGCCGGACTGGTCGTAAAGGATGGTGATGACGCAGTTGGTGCCGGCGCAGAACGAGTCCTGGGTGGCGGCGCTGGCGACCCCGCCCGCGCTCAGCACGCCGATGTCGCGGGTGGTGTTGTCCGAGGCGCGGCGCACCTGGTACAGCGGGCCGTTGTAGGTGCCGTACAGCGCACGGGTCGTGCTGTGCGCCGCCACGCACGGCGTCCCGCCCGCGGCGTAGATGTCACACGGGCCGGTGGTGGCGGCCTGGGCGGTACCGCCGCCTACCAGGCAGGCGGCGGCGATCAACGCGCTCGTACCGGCCGCGAGCGCCCTTTTCAGGTTTCCGAGAGGCATGATGTGTCAGCTCCTGGTCCATTTCTGGCTGCTCGTACCGGTGCACGACCACAGCTGCACCTTGGTTCCGTTCCCGGTGCCGAAGTTGCTCGCCTCCATGCACAGGCCGGACTGCACACCGGTGATGGTGCCGTCGCCGTTGACGTTCCACTGCTGGTTGGTCTGGCCGTTGCAGTCCCAGATGATCACCTGGGTGCCGTTGGTGGTGCCCTGCCCGTTGGCGTCCAGGCACTTGTTGCCGTACACCTGCAGTTGCTTGGTGGAGGTCAGGGTCCACTGCTGGTTGTTGCCGGTGCCGCAGTCCCACAGCTGGAGCTGGGTGCCGTTGGTGGTGGTCGAGTTGGGGACGTCCAGGCACCGGCCGGCGTTGACGTTGCGCAACACCGACGTCGACCCGTTGCCGTTGCCGGGGCCGGAGGAGGGGGGCAGCAGCGTGATGGTGAAGGTGTCGTCGATGGCGGTGTGCGGCAGGTTGACCGTCGTGGCGTTGCCGGACAGGGTCACCACGGAGTTCTGGACGGTCACCGGGCCCGTGACGGCGCCGCCGCCGTTGTAGGGGATGCGCTCGGCGACGACCCTCACCTGGTTGTTCTCGACGATGCCGCTCGTGGTGTCCAGGCCCCGCAGGTTGACGGCGATGTTGCCGGTGGTGGTGCCGCCGCCGACCAGGATCTTGGCCGTCCCGGCCGCCTTGGTGGCGAACGCGTCGTAGGAGGAGCTGGGGGTGACGGACGCGATCTGGCCGGTCTGCGAGCCGTAGAAGCGGTAGGCCCACCATTCGCCCTTCGGCTGGTACTGGCCGGAGGAGTTGTGGACGAGCAGGTTGCCGAGGTCGTTGTGCAGGTTGTTTCCGCCTGCCCAGTTGGCGCGCAGGCCGTCGGCGCCGGCCCTTTCCAGGCGGGCGATGTACCAGGCGCCGTCCGCGGGGTTCTGCTCGTTGGACGCCCCGTACTCGTTGATCTGGTACGGACGCGGGTGCGGGATGCTCCGTGAGTTGAGCGTGGTGTTGGCCGCCGCCACGTTCGCCACCGGGTCGCCCGGCAAGGAGTGCCAGCTGATGATGTCGGGCACGACGTTGTTGGCCTTGACGTAGTCCAGGTACTGGTTCCAGAACGCGTGGGTGGTGGAGGGCACGCACGCGCAGCTCGGCCCGACGATGAGGTGCGACGGGAACGCGGCCCGGACGCGCTGGTAGGTGCGCCGCCACAGTTCGAAGTACTGGGACTGGGGGCGGTTCCAGAACAACGTGATGTTGGGCTCGTTCCACAGGTCCCACTGCACCGGGGCGCCCGTCGCCCGCACGTCGTTGATCAGGCGGGTGAGGAAGTTGTCGTAGTCGGTCCAGTTGCCGTTGTCGCCGGGGAAGCGTGAGATCGGGTAGCCGTCGGCGCCCCACAGGTCGTGGACGAGCAGGATGAACTCGCCGCCCAGCGCCCTGGTGCGCAGCAACTGGGCCCGGGTCGCGTTCCACCGGCGGTCGTACTTGCCCGAGACCCAGCCGCCCGGACTGTCGAGTTGCGCGCCTCCGGCGCGCATGTACCGGAACTTCACGTCGGTGAAGAAGTGGTCCGGCGGGCCCGACGCGTTCTCGGTCATGCCGTAGATCCATCCCGAGGCCCGGTAGCTGGGCGAGCCGCCCGCGACGGAGAAGTCGACGGCGATGGACTGGTCGGCCGCGGCGGCGGGCGAGGCGGCCGTCAGGATGGAGGCGGCGACGAACGCGCCGGCGGTGAGGAGTGCGGCAAGCCGGCGACGGTTTCCGCGCCGCGTGCCGGATGTGATGTCCACTCGTGACTCCTTGGACGGTGAGAGCGGGGGGCGTGTGGATCACAAGCGATGTGGCGCGCCGTACCTCGGCCCGGTGGGCGACCTCGCCCAGGTTCGTCGCGGAGTCCTCGCGACCTGGTCCGGGTGCCGTACACGCGGGTGAAGGGCTCGACGCAGGCGGCGGCGGTCTATCGGAAACTCATTGTCGAATCGATTCGCTCGAAGCTTAAGACCGGCTTTCGATACATGTCAATGGCAGGTGTTCCGGGAGTAAAGGGCGTGTTAAGTGCCCTGCCAGGGGGAGTTCCGGAGGTTCGGCTTCGCCGTCCAGATGAGAGACAACGGGTACTCGAATCGGTTCGGAAACCGAGCCGCGTCGTCGGCGGAGGCCCGGCCTGCGGCGTCCACCGCTGCCGGTGTGGCCGCCGGATCCGGCGGCCACACCGAGGTCCTGCCC